>JAAEUE010000164.1 GCA_024227565.1 Alphaproteobacteria bacterium | reverse complement strand
TTCAACAAACTTAAATGCGCAAGACGGCTCGCAACCCGCTACGACAAAACCGCACTCAGCTATCTCGGCTTCATACACATCGTATCGGCAAGATTGTGGGTCAGGAGTTTGTCAACATGACCTAGATGTTTGAAGAACGCATGGCATCGTTGAGGGCGCGGCTAAAAGATTCCGGTATAGACATTGCGCTCATTACCGACGAAGACAGCGTCTACTATTTCAGCGGCTACTACGACTACCTCCACATGGACTTCGGCCGCCCCACGGTGTTGGCCGTGCCGTGTGACACTGAAAGCGTGCTGATCACCCCCACCATGGAACTGGAAATGGCCGCCACAGCGCATGTGGACAAGGTTGAGCCATGGAACGATGGATTGGGGGAAGAGTGGCGTGAAGCGTTGCCCGGATTGCTCAAGGGCAGACCGCGCATTGCCGTTGAACTGCAGCAGATGCCGCCGGTGGTCAGAACCTATGTGGAGAGTTTGGCGGCGGCCGGGCCGCTTGAAGATCTGGCGCCTCTGATTGCGGAGATGCGCATGATCAAGTCAGCGCAGGAGCTTGATCTGGCCCGCCATGCCGGCCAGGTCGCCACCGCCATGATGAGTGCCGGCCGCCAGGCCATTGGCCATGATGTGCACGAGTTTGAGGTTGCCCTGGCCACCTCAAACGCCGGCACACGCGAGGCAGCCCGCATTCTGCAAGAGCATTATCCGGGCACGCGCATGTCCCCCAACACCCACTTCCTGCAGATCATGGCGTCGGGCCACGAAATCACCATGCCCCACCACAGGGCCTCAACACGGGTGATGAAGCGCGGAGAGCCCGTGTTCTTGTGTTTTTGCGGCATGACCAACTTTCACCGCTTCAAACTCGGTTTCGACCGCACATTCTGGATTGGCGAGGTTGGCGACAAGAGCCAGGAAGCGGTTTATCAAGTTGCCCTGGACAGCCAGGCTGAAGCCTTGAAGATGTTGCGTCCTGGTGTTCGCGCGGAAGAACTCCACGCCGCCTATGCTGAAGTGATCCAAACCGCAGGCTACGACTATCCATTCCGCTGCGGACGCGCAACCGGCTTCAGCTTTCTGGAAAAGCCGCAACTGGTGTTCGGTGACAAGACGGTCCTGCAGCCCGGCATGGTATTGGCTGTGGACGGCTCCGTCACTCAAGCTGAAGCGTTCAGAGCGCAGGTCGGCGACAGCTTCATTGTCACAGAAGACGGCTTTGAACAGTTGACCCACCACCCCAATGAATTGGCAAAAATGATCGTGTGAACATCTGAGAAGGATCAGGCAATGGCGACACCGAAACAGCGCACCGCAAGCTGTGCCTGCGGGAACCTGCAGCTCTCCACATCCGGCGAACCAGAACGGGTCAGTTCCTGCAGTTGCACCGATTGCCAAAAGCGCACCGGCAGCGCGTTCGGCGTCACCGCATTTTTCAATGCAGACCAGGTGCAGCTGGTGTCAGGCGAACCGAAGACATTCAAGCGTGGCTCTGATGCCGGCCGCACGCTTTCCATGAAGTTTTGCCCTGAGTGCGGCACCACTGTGTTCTGGAGCCTGGATGAGTATCCCGGCAGGGTCGTTGTGGCAGTGGGCTGTTTTGCCGACCCTCAGTTTCCGGCACCAGAACGCAACGTCTGGGCCAAGAACAAGCACCACTGGGTCGAATTTCCAAGCACAGTCAAACTCTATGATGAGGCGCCGTGAGCTGGTTAGGACCAGTACCGCGCAATACTTTCGCTCTGTGCAAGCTTTCCAATAGCCTCTAGATTGCCGCCCTTGTTCGGCGGAGAAGTGATCTCGGCATGTCGGGACGTTTGGTGGGAAATTTGATCGGGTTCGTGGCCATGGCGGCCTGGGCAACCCAATTTCCTCTGCTCGCAAAACTGCTGGAAACTTGGGATCCCGTCCTGATGGCGGCCGCGCGTACGCTGATTCCGGGAGTGGTCTTGCTGCTGGTCGCGGGCCTGATGGGCGCGCTGCGCGGTCTGTCCTTGCATCTCAGCTTCGACGTTATGATTGTCGGCGGCGCGGGCTTGGGCGCAGCCACGGTCCTCTTCGTCGTTGGTCAAAGCTCGACCCATCCCATCACCGCATCAGTCATCGTCTCCACTCTGCCTCTGTGTTCGGCCGTCATCGGCTTTGCCACGGGTGAAGAGAAGATCACCCTCAAACTTTCAGCGGCAATTGCTCTGGCCCTGGTTGGCGGCGCGGTATGCGCGTTGGCGGGCAAGAGCGAAAATCTGGAGTTTAACGGCGGCGAGCTGTTTATCCTGGCCGGCGTCTTTCTGTTTGCCTGGTACACCCGCGCAAGCCTGCGGCGGTTCGCTCATCTCGCCCCAACAACCCAGGCCGGCATCACCAGCCTGGCAGCTGGTTATGTGTGCTTCGTTGTTTTCGCCCTCTGCCTGCCTGCCGGGCTGGCAGAGATCAGGCTGGACCTGACGCCCAATGGTCTTTTGTTGCTGGCATGGATTTGCATCGGGTCATTGGCGCTATCAATGGCCCTCTGGTTTTGGGCCTCGCGCGAACTCGGCGTGACCGTTGCCGGCATGCACCACAACATGGTGCCGTTCTATGTGGTGCTGATGAGTGCTGCATTCGGGGCAGAGGTTTTGCCGGGCCACGTGCTGGGCGCCGCTCTGGTGATCGCCGGGGCCGTGTTGGCACAATTGCCCTCGCCCAAGCGCCGGGCCATGGCCCGGCAGGGCGCAGAGTAGGCCATGGGGCTTCGTCTCTCCGCCACTGGCATGATCGCCGCAGCTTGCATTGCGCACAGCCTATCGATGATCTGTTTTGCCGCCTACCCGGCGCTGTTGCCCGAGTTTACTGAAATCTGGTCCATGAACAGTACGGAAGGCGGATCGGTCAGCGCCGCGTTCTTCATCGGCTACACCCTGTCGGTCCCGGTTTTGACCATCCTGAGCGACCGGATCGACCCGCGCCGGATTTATCTGTTCTCGTCCTTCTTGAGCGCAGCGGGTGCCCTAGGGTTTGCCTTTCTCGCCGACGGGCCCGCCAGCGCCTCACTTTACAACGGCCTGATCGGCGCCGGTGTGGGCGGAACCTACATGCCGGGGCTCAAGGCCCTGGGCGACCACATTGACGGCCGGCTGTTCGTCAGAGCAACGGGCTTTTACACCGGCATGTTCGGCTTCGGTGCCGCAATGTCTTATCTGGTGGCTGACGGCATATTCATGGTGTCGGGCTGGCCGGCCGTGTTCATGTTCGGGGCAGCTTGCGCGGTAGCCTCGGGGTTCATCATTTTCTTTTCCATCCCCCCCTCAAATCCCGGCGCAACCTCGGTGCCCCTGTCGTCCATCAGCCAGGTCTTTTCCAACCGCACGGCGGTAACTTGGTCGGTGTGTTACGCGCTTCATTCCGGTGAACTGTTTGCCATCCGCTCGTGGATCGTGGCCTTCCTGGTCTTCGCCACCCATCAAAGCGGCAGCGCGGAGACGGGTCTTGCAGCTTGGCTCACACCGGTCACCGTGGCTGCAATCGCCACAATCCTCGGCCTGCCCATGACCATCTTCGGCAATGAGCTTTGCATCCGCTTTGGGCGCCGGCTTATAGTCATTCTGGTGATGATCGTCACAGCCTTGCTGGCGCTCGCCACCGGCGCTTCCAGCCAGATGACCTATGGTGCTGCTGCCATTTGCATCGTTCTCTACAATGCGGCCATCATGGCGGACAGCTCATCCATCACTGCCGGCGCCTTGAGCAACTCTGCGCCGGGCTTGCGCGGCGCCACCATGGCGCTCCACTCAACGCTCGGCTTTGCGGGCGGTGCAGTGGGCCCGTTCATCGTCGGGGTTATGCTTGATCAGTTCGGCGGCGCCATGTCAGCCATGGCCTGGACGATTGCTTTGGGGCAAATGGCCCTCATTGGCATTATCTGCCCCATCCTCATCAAAGTCATGCGCCCCAAGGGGGCAGTCGGAGATAGGGGCGAAGCGACGTAGGGCTTGATTCGATTTGTTCACGAATGCGCCTAAAGCGCTCATTTCACGTGATTTTCAGTACCAGGCGTCTTCCATACTGCCCTTGCGTTGGTTCACGTAGGCCTCCAGCTCTTCGCGCTTTGCTTCGTCCATGGCGGGGGCCTGATACTCGTTCAGCATCTGCTTCCAGCGCTCGTTCGCGCGCGCGGCGCTGTCCTTGGCCCCTTCATCGCTCCATTGCTCAAAGCTTTCCGAGTTGGACAGTGCCGCCTCGTAGAATGCGGTCTCATAGTTCGCAAGGGTATGGGCGCAGCCCAAGAAGTGCCCGGCGGGTTCAACTTCCAGGTACGCGTCACGCGCCAGCGCGTTCTCGTCGGTGGCCATGCCGGCGACCATCACCTGATAGGCTCCAAGCCGGTCTGCATCCTGCACCAGCTTTTCATAACCCGTCACAAGACCGCTCTCTAGCCAGCCCGCTGAATGGAGGATGAAATGCGCGCCCGCCATCACTGTTGAATGCATGCTGTCTGCACTCTCAAAGGCGCCTTGAGCATCGGGCATCTTGGAAGCTGTAAGGCTGCCACCACAGCGCAAAGGAACGCCCAGGCGGCGGGTCAGTTGCCCGATGGCATAGTTCGACATGACCGGCTCCGGCATGCCGAAGGTCGGCGCCCCGCTTTTGAGGCTCATGGAGGACAGAAAGTTGCCCAGCACAAACGGCGCACCGGGCCGAACGATCTGGCTGAAGGCGCCACACGCCATGCCCTCCGCCAAAGCCTGCGCCACCGAGGCAGCCGTGGTGACCGGGCCCATGGCCCCGCCCAGGATGAAGGGCACGACCACAATCCCCTGCCCGTTTCCGCAATAGGTTTGGATGGCCTGGGTCACAACCTTGTCCACCAGCAAGGGCGAGTTGGTGTTCACGTTGCCCATGATCACGCACTTGTCCTGCATGAACTCAGTCCCGAACACGATACGCGCCATGGCCACGCAATCTTCCGCCCGCGACTGTTCGGTGATCGCGCCCAGGACCGGTTTGTCGCTGAGGGTGAAGTGCGCCAGCAGCATGTCCATGTGGCGTTTGTTGACCGGGGTGTCACACGGCTCACAGGTGACATGCCCGCTGTGATGGAGCGACGGCAGCATGTAGGTGAGCTTCACCAGATTTTTCAGATCATCCAGCGTGCCATAGCGCCTGCCCTCGTCCAGACAGCGCACAAAGGGCGCCCCATAGGCCGGAGCAAAGACCGAGTGCTTGCCCCCAATCTGCACGCTCCGCGCAGGGTTGCGCGCATGCTGGGTGAATTCCTTTGGCGCGGTTTTGAGCAACTCGCGGGCCAACCCATTGGGAAGCCGAACTCGCGTGCCCTGCACATCCGCCCCGGCCCCCTTCCAAAGCTCCAATGCTTTGGGGTCGTCCCGGAACTCGATGCCATTCTCCTGCAGCAACCAATCGGCCTGCTGCTCGATCCGCACCAAGGCGTCTTCGTCTAGGAAGTCGTAGTAAGGAATATTGCGCGTCACATAGGCTGGGGCCGCCGCAGTAGAGGTGCCGGCTGTTCGCCGCTCTCGGCGGGCGCGTCTTGTAGAGGATTGCCGCATGGCCTTGGCTCATGGCTGGAGTTCAGAAACGTATCATCCCCGCAAATGTACGGCGATGTGGCCTGTTTGTAACGATTGAAAATTCTGCCGTTATGCATAAGGTGAAATTATGCAAAGACTGATCAGACACATTCACTCACCCACCGCTTTATTCGCCTTCGAGGTTGCAGCGCGGCACCTCTCATTCACCCGCGCCGCAAACGAACTCAACGTCACGCAACCTGCCGTTATCCGACTTTAAGAGCCAGTGACCAACCACATCCGCCATATACATGCAATAATTCTCTTTATTGCAATAAAATCTCCCCAATCTCTGCTCTATATCTATAGAAAATGATAAATTAGGTTCTTGACCATATCGATTTATAATATAATTATCATTGTAATCTGTTTTGTCCAAATTTTCTCTATCAAGCTCATACAAATATATATAATTCTCATTAAAATAATCTGTTAAACAGTAATCTAAATTATGTATACAAAAACCAACCCTTTTGGCATTAGGTTTTGATTTTAAGAAAAACAATGATTTATCATAATACCCAGTCCTTATAAATTTTACATTATACTTTACCGACAGATTGGAAATTAGTTCAAATACTGCAATTTTCACATCATCATCGTAATCGGGCAAGAAATCTGACCCATGCAACACCGGTAACGAAACATGTATAGTATTGTTTTCTTGGGCAGTCGGGTGAAGTATCTTTGCATACTCGGCAACGAACTCGCGGCGAAACTCGTTGATGACATTCTCAGAAAATATCGCAGCAACAATTGCTGTGTAACTGCCTCTTTCTCCGGTATCGTATTGCTCGTCGATGAAAACGAATTGCATGAATCTCTCTCCGGCCGAAATCCTAACCTGCCAGCATCTACTTGACCACGTAGCTTGCAGTCTTATCCTGGCCCAATGTCCGTCCCTCACCAACCAGTCACGCTCGGCTCGCTCCGCGAAGCTGGTGAGTGCTTAGAAGTCCGCTGCATCAAGTGCGGCCGGGGCCGCATCATCGACTGTGTTGATCCTCCCCAAGCTGACGACTACCCCTTTCCAAAACTGCAAGGCGTGTTCCGTTGCTCAGGTTGCGGTAACCGCAATGGCGAGCAGCATGGCTGGCATTACATCAATGCATAGATTCCGTTTCAGTAAACGGCGAAACAACGTATAAAGATTCTCATGCCACGCTTAGATCTCGATGCTGTCAATATCCCTTGGAAACCCGACGATCCATGCCCATGCCTTCGCGGCAGGAAATTCCGAGACTGTTGCTACCGCCCAAATGCGCTCCCCATCTGGGATGTTGGAAATCTCATTCCACCTGGGCCAGTTACCGGTCTATCAAACGAAAGGTGTTTCATGAAAAGCGCGGCCGATTGCTCGGCCGAGTTGTCGAGAGAGCATTATATATCCAGGAGCATTATATCCCAGCTAGACGAAATGCTCGTCGAAGGTGCGCCTTGGATGGAAGAAGGCGAAGCAAAGGTTTACGGCAAAAACGCTTTAACCGCGAGAGTGCTTTGCACTCGCCACAACAACGCACTTTCGCCGCTTGATTATGCAGCTGGTCAAGCATTCCGCCAATTTCATGAAGCAATGGATTACGTGAAGAAAAATTCATTGGCCCGACGCCCGAAGCACTTTCTCGTCAGCGGCGATGGCCTGGAGTTTTGGGGAATAAAAACTCTTGCCGCGATGTTTGTAGGGAAGATTGCGAGCAGCAATGGCGAGGCCATGATTAAAGATCATGAGCTTGATCTCGACGCAGTAAGCAGGTCTCTTTCAGGTGAAAGCCCCAAGCCACCGCTGGGCATGTATTTTTTTCCCGGAAGGCCCGAGCAAATTTTCAATGACATCAATATTCAGTCGCTGAGCGCAAAGGACGATAACGTTATGTGTGGGCTTCGAACCAGGTGGCGCGGTGTAAATTTAGACTTTATTGCAGATAGCGCGGGAATGGATCTGACCAGTTATAGCGAACAGGATGCGGCCTATCGACCATTGATACTTGATCTTGTGGGACCAAAACGATCATCCCGCATTATATTTAGTTGGGCTGATCCGGTGCTGACCGGCCCTAGAATTTCCATGCAGATTAACAAACCGAAGTGAGTTTTCGTCCAACTTGAACGAGACAGAAGGGAGCTCCCGCAATACCTCCAGCTTGCCCCTGACGGCCGGCCGCGCCTTCATTTGTTGCAACGCCTGCTGTCTGTTACCCCACACTGTTACCTTTTGTCGCATAAACCACTAAGCTATTGTAATATTTAAGTTATTACTCATTTTTCTGGTGATGATGTATCATATGGATTGATCCATATCCGCCGTTCTGTTGAGCGTATATCCACCCAACGCCAAGACCGGCATGTGACCCTTTCGGTGACCACTGCGTTTGCCAACTATTGGATGGTGCCGCGCCTTGGCGTCTTTCGCGAAAACAATCCGGATGTCGACCTCAGGGTGCAGACCACAAACAAGGACGTGGACATTGCCTCAGAATCCATCTCCCTGGCCGTGCGTCTGGGTGATGGTGACTGGGCCGGCTTTCAGGCCGTCCCGCTCGCGCGTGAAGAGATTTTCGCAGTGTGCAGCCCATCCTATCTGAACACCCATACCCCACCCGTCATGCCGGCTGATCTCCTCACCCACAGTTTGATCCACCTTGAGGAACCCTTCCGGCCCCGCGCAACCTGGGCCGACTGGTTTGCCCAGAACGGGGTTGCATACCGGGACGCCGGCGAGGGTCTGCGGCTCAACGACTACGCCCTGGTCATCCAAGCCGCCATTGCCGGCGAAGGGATCGCCTTTGGCTGGCGGCATGTTGTGGAGCTGTTGATTGCGCAGGGGGTTCTGGTGAAGGCGCTGGAGGCCAGCTTTCGCTCGGACAAGCGGTTCTTCGTTGTGTGGCCGCAAGCCGTCGCCCTCAGCTCTGAGGCTAGTCGGGTCCGCGACTGGTTGGCCTCACAAGCGTCGGTTGATGTTAAAGGCTAGAACCAGCATCCCCAGCATCACGACCCCCACAGTGATGAAAACAACCTGAATCGGGAAAAAGATCAGCAAGATTGCAAACGCTCCGGCATGGCTGATTTCCGCGATATCACGTTGGGTGGAGAAAATCGGGGTCATCGCCGTTCGCTGCGACGGTTTGCAGGCCCGCAGGAACAGCGCGTTGCCATAACCATCCACGATTGCCATGGAGAGTGTGGCCAGCAGCAAGAACCCTGTCGCGATCCAAGGCGTTGATGCTGAGAGGAACCCGGCCGCAAACATCCCAAGTGCCGCCAACGGAAAACAGACCAGCGACACGGCCCTGATGCCAAATCGCCGTGCGCACCACCCCCAGGCGGGCATCGCCAACAGGAAGGCAGAGCCAATTCCCACAAGCGTGCCTCCCACCGCAGCCCCGAGGCCGGTCTGCACCGCGAACAGCGGGGTGTAGATGTTGAACACGCCCCAGAAGAACCCACGTCCAATGCCGTGCATCCACGATAGCACCAGCCTTGGCTGCGCCATGTACTGTCGCAAGTTCTCCCACGACGCACTGCTGACACGCCTGCTCTCCGAGCCGATCACCGGCGAATTGCCCATACGCAGGGTCCAGAAATAGCCGATCAGCACGAGCGCAGCAGCCCCGCTCGCCGCGAACGGTGCCCAGGGCCCCCAAAACTCCTCAAGCTTCACACCTATGAGCGGCCCAAAGGTCCAAGACAATCCGATGAACAAGAGACGCAACGGCTCTGATCGGCCGATTTGCTCACGCCGCACGTGATCCATGATGTACATGGACAAAACTGCAAAGAAGATCGCCGTGCCCATGGCGCGGACCACGAACCCCAGAACCTGGGCGGGCACAATCTGCAGCATGAACAAAACCGCTGAGAGCGCAAGCAGTGCCAAACCGGAAAAGCAAAGCCGGGACCGGCCAATCATCAAGGAGACTTTGGGAATGAACAGCGCCACCGCCAGTGATGCAACCGAGCCGGTCAGGATGAGTGCGCTGACGCTCTCGTCATTGCCGAACAGCGCTTGCGTCTGGATCGGCAGCGCGGCGGCAACGAACGCCCGGGTCAACGCCTCAAACCCGCTCAGGATCGCAAAGGCGTTCGCACCGGGCGTGGTGAGGCGTGTGGTCCAGACTGGAGGCCTGATGGACATGCTGAAGACATACTCAAAGGCAGGGGCAAATGTGGTCCCCACACCCTATCAGCGCGTTGCTCGCGGTCCAGATTTATTCTTCTTGCGCTTGGCGCGCAGTCGAGCGGGCGCGGCGAACCGGCCTGAAATTCTTGAACCATTCTGCCCAAGCGAAGGCAGATTGATCAATCGTAACGGATGATGGTGACCACGGGGCTCGGTTTGAAGTCCCTGAGACCGCGGGCCCGCGGAAAGAGCAAGCTCTTGGTGAGCACAACAGAATCTTTGCCCTTTGTGATCGTTCCGCGTGAAACTTCCACCACGTTCCGTTTGATCTTGTAGATCTTGCGGAAGCCCGTGTAGCGGCGCCCGGTATATTGCCTCTTAAAGCCCAGATAGCGTTGTCCCAGCGCTCTGTTGCGGCGGAACCAGCGGCGAGATGGGCGAACCGTCGTCACGGTGAATGAGGTGACGGTATCCTTATCCTCATCCGCCTCGGGCGGAACAGCCTCGACGTAGTCGCTGCTTTGCGCCAATCTTGGCGGCGAAAAGACGTGAATTGAACCTTTATTCGGATTGTGGTTCGTATTTGCCGTCCAAATACGCGGCCCCGCGTCGGCAGGCGATGCACCTACACCGAAAAGTCCAATTCCAAAGCAAAGGGCTGCCGCGGCAGCTGTTAAGCGATAGGTCTTCATCCCCAAAAACTCCTGTCGGGCGCGGCCTCCTCGACATGAACTTTTAACATCGCACGCCAGGAGGAGATGAGTCGAGTCGCGCGGCACGGATGGGTTAACGGTCATACCGCCGCTTGCCACCGCCCTCCGCCTCCGTCACATTGAACATCCAATGGAACCCATAACCGGTCTAATACTCGCCTCCCTGGCGCTCATGGGCAGCCCTGGGCCTGCCACGATCAGCCTGGCCGCCACCGGGGCTGCTTTTGGCTTTGCGCGCGGTGTGCCCTATCTGCTGGGCATCAACGTAGGCACCACGTGCGTGCTGATGACAATTGCTCTGGGCGTCACGGGCCTCGTGCTTGCCATCCCTGGCGTAACACCCGTACTGGTCACCCTGGCGGCGCTCTACATCCTTTATCTCGCCTATAAGATCGCCACCGCGCCTGCCCTGTCTGCACAAAGCGGCACCGGCTCTGCGCCACGATTATGGAACGGCTTGTTGTTGGCGCTCGCCAATCCAAAGGCCTATGCTGCAATTGGGGCCGTGTTCTCCGGCTTCACTTTGATTGAAAGCCAGCCTGCAAACGATGCGGTTTTCAAGGTCGCTGTGCTCACCTTCATGATTTTCATGATCAATTCGGTCTGGCTCGGGGTCGGCGCCTCGCTTGCTCAAGTATTTCGCTCCCCTTCGGCAAGCCGCATCGTCAACTTGGGTTTCTCGGTGTTGCTGGTCATCTCGGTCATATTCTCTCTGTTTTTGTAGGACAGTTGACCCATGGCAGATTTGACCTCCGAAAACCTGGCCGCAGCCCGCGCCCCCTTACAAACGGCCAAATCAATGCCGGCCGGATTTTATACATCCGATGAGATTTTCGCCGCCGAGCGCGAGCATGTTCTTCTGAAGCACTGGTTCTTTGCCGGACGTGAAGATGAGTTGCCCGATCCAGGCGATTACAGGGCTCTTGAAACGCCCGGCGGTCCGGCCCTTCTCATTCGAGCGGATGATGGCAAACTTGGCGCATTTGCAAATGTCTGCCGCCACCGAGGCTCCATCCTGCTAGAGGGCGCCGGCAACTGCAGACGAATAGTGTGCCCCTACCATGCCTGGAGCTATTTTAGCGACGGCCGCCTCTACGGCTGCCCGGATATGGAGGACGCGGAAGGCTTCGACCGGGTGGAAAACGGTCTCATCCCAATTCGCATGGAAACCTGGGCGGGATTTGTCTTCCTCAACTACAACGACGATGCCCCGAGCCTTCTGGAGCATTTGGGCGATTTTCCCCAACGCATGGCCTCCCACCGGCTCGAGGAAATACGGTGCACTTGGAAAATTCGGCTAGAGAGCGTCTGCAACTGGAAGCTCTTGCTGGAAAATGCCATGGAGACCTATCACACCGGCACCGTCCATAGAGACAGCGTTGGCGCACAGATCTCACGCACTCTGGACACCCAAGGCCAATGGCTTTGCCTGCAGGTGATCAGCGCACGCTCCATCGCCACTTTGCCCGGCATCACACCGGCGTTTCCGACAATCGAAGGCCTGGACGATGACGCCAGGCAAGGGACATACTTCACCGTAGTCCATCCCACCTGCCAGTTCGCCGTGGCACAGGACTGTATGTGGTGGCTGAATGTTCTGCCGTTGGCAGCAGATCGCTCGGTTCTGGAGGTGGGTGGGTGTTTTCCCGAAGCAATGGTCTCAAAGCCAGACTTTGCGGCAAAAGCGGCAGCCTATTACGACCGTTGGGAAATGGTCGCTCGCGAAGACATCGGGATATTGGAGCGCCAACAATCGGCACTGGGCTCAGTATTGTACCGGCCGGGACCGCTCTCTGGCCGCGATGATTTGGTTCAGCAACTTGGGTTATGGGTGTTGAATCAACTGCCAAATCTTTGAACGCGACAAAATTTTGACCCAAGACGAAATTACCAAGCTAACAGATCGGTGTTTTGACCCTAACGCATTTGCCGCCTATCATTTCTGCGCAAATTGGAGGCCGGACAATGAGAACACTGAGAACATTGATATTCGTTGCGGTTGCCAGCATCGTGCTTGCACTGGGCGCAGCTGGCGCAACGAAGGCTGAGAACTCTAAAACGGCACCGCTCCTCAACAACCTCTTCGCAGAGCTCAAGGTGGTGAAGAATTCGCGCAGTGCGCTGGAGCTTGAGCAACGGATCTGGCTTGCCTGGTATCAGTCCGGTGATCCGGATATTGACCGCCTCATGCGGCAGGCCCGCATTGCCCTGGGTGAGCGCCGGATGAAGGAAGCGCTTGAGGTGGCCGACGAGGTGGTCAAGCGCGCACCGGATTACTCAGAAGGCTGGAATTTCCGGGCCACGGCGCTGTTCATTGATAACCGGCTGGAAGCGTCCATGCGCGATGTGGCCAAGGTATTGACCTTGGAGCCCCGGCACTTCGGCGCACTTTCCGGCTCAGCCCTCATTCTTCTGCGCAAGGGTAAAAAACGCGCCGCCTTGAAGGCTATTAAACACGCCTTGGAAATCCACCCCTACCTGCGCGGCGCGGCCAACATCATTCGTCAAGCCGGCGGCGCAGAGGAAGGCGATCCAATCTAGAACCAAACCAGGTTCAAGTCAGTGTTCAACGGCGCCCGAAACTTTGGCCACCAGGCATGGCTTGCGCCGGCATTCCTGCATTGCGGGTACGGAAGCTAGGTCTTTGCGGGGCTGCCGATTGAGCAGCTTGCGCAGCCTGTGCAGCAGCTTGGTTTTGAGCGAGCCGTTCGGCGAAAGCCCGTTCTGCGTTTTGCGTCCAGTCACCTCCTGAAGGGCCGGTGGCTGGCTGCGGAGCTACCGCACCTTGAGGACGACGTTCCGCCCGAGTATTGGCAGCTGACTTGAGCCATTTCAGCGCCCAGCTGGAGACACCCACAACACCCAGGATCAGCAAGAAGGCCCAAAAGTAGCTCTTAGGTTTCTCCGGCACTGGGGGCAGCTCCGCCACCCCAGCGACCGCGAGAAGGCCTTCAAGGCCTTGCGGGCTCAATGACAGGTATTTAGAACACTGCCCACATAGCCAATCCAGGCGCCCTCAGATCCGCGCTTCCACATGTATCCAAGGTCAATATAGGCCCCTGACCGGTGCTTCAACGCTGCGGTGTCTGGCAAATCCAGAACTTTCACAATGGTCGCACTGCTGCCGGAGGAGCCGCCGAAAACCCGGATCCGCCGTTTGGCGTCTGCATCACTCGGCAGCACAAATGTCATCATTAATGCGATGGCTGCAAAAATTGCGCACTTCATCATGATTTCAACTCCCCTCGATTCTTTGCATTGTGCAAATATGATACCTAGTGTGCGTTTAGAACCCGGAAACAAAGACGGTTAATGGACGATTGCCAGTTCGCCGTTCCGGTGGCCTCATATTGTGGCTGGCGCTATCGTTTTCCTTGACCAGCCGGGCATTCCCTGAGAACCATGTCTGCAAGCAAGATCAGAGGGACCAATCAGCGCGATGAAACCATTTTTCGTTCAGATCAAAACCGAACTCGGGAAGGCCTATGAAGTTGCAACCGTGTTGGCTGATTCAGAGATTGCTTCGGAAATCCATTCAACAGCTGGCGACTGGGACCTGCTGGTGAAGTTCTACCTGAAGGACGGCGAAGACATCGGCCACTTCATCAACGAGAAGGTTCATCCCATAAAAGGGATCAAGAACACTCACACAATCATCACCTACCGCGCCTTCTAACAAGAAAAGATAAAGTTTGGCGCCCGACTGTGAATTGAATAAGCTCAGCACAGCAACACCAATGGGAGGACAAAAATGAACACGCTGTTTAAGACCGCACGACTGCTCGGAGCCGTCGCCGTTGTCGGGCTAGGCACCAGCTTTGCTGCTCTTGCTGAAAAGTGGGATATGCCTCTGGCATACTCGGCCACCAACTATCATTCTGAGAACGCTGCCCAGTTCGCCAAGGACGTGACCGACGCGACCGGCGGAAAACTGGAAATCGTCACGCACGCCAGCGGCTCGCTGTTCAAAGGCGGAGAGATATTCCGGGCCGTACGCACGGGCCAGGCCCCAATTGGCGAGCGGCTGATCTCAGCCCTTGGCAACGAGGATCCGATCTTTGAAATCGATGCCCTGCCCTTCCTGGCAACATCTTTCGGCGATGCCAAGAAGCTCTACACAGCCTCTAAGCCCGCCATGGACGAGGTTCTCAAAGTGAAAGGCGTAAAGCTGCTCTACGCAGTGCCATGGCCGCCGCAAGGGCTCTACACCAACAAGCCGGTAAATTCGGCGGCCGACATGAAAGGCCTGAAATTCCGGGCTTACAACGCCGCGACCTCGCGGCTTGCTCAGCTGATGGGTGCGGTGCCAACCAAAATTGAAGCAGCCGAACTCAGCCAGGCATTCGCAACAGGTGTTGCTGAAAGCATGATTTCATCTGGCTCAACCGGCTATGACCGCAAGATCTGGGAACACGTGAAATACTGGTACGACACTCAAGCCTGGCTGCCGAAGAACATGGTGATCGTGAACCTTAAGTCCTGGGACGCATTGGATGACGCCACGCGCGGCATCATCATGGAGAAAGCCAAGGCCGCCGAAGACCGCGGCTGGGAGAAAGCTTCCAGTCTTGCCGATTGGTACAAGGGCAAACTGGCTGAGAACGGGATGGAAGTGGGGCCTGCAGGCGATGCGCTTTCGGCTGATTTCCGCAAGATTGGCGATGTTATGATGAAGGAATGGCTGGAGCGGGCCGGTGCCAAAGGTCAAGGCGTTATCGATTCCTACAAGAAAATGTAGTCGGTCTTACTATTGAACTAGCGCCGGGGCTTGAGCCCCGGCGCACTTCCATTCCCCTCCTCAGGAGGCGCAAGCCGCCTAATGTCTTCCTTCTTTTGCGCTTTGGACAGAGGCCTGAACAAGTTCTATGTTGTCTGTGGTGTCATCGCCGCCTGCTTCCTGGTGCTGCTCGCCGTTCTGATTTTGCTTTCCATCTTCAGCCGCTGGTTGGGTATCTACGTACCCGGTCTCAATGCCTACTCTGGCTATGCCATGGCCGCGTCTTCCTATTTTGCCCTTGCATATACATTTCGTGAAGGTGGCCACATCCGGGTCGTGATGCTGCGCAATGCAATGAGCGGGCGCCCCCGTTTTGCGCTTGAGGTCTGGTGCCTGTCTATTGCGAGTTTCTTCGCTTGCTACATGGCGTGGTTCCTCGTCCGCATGACATGGTTCTCCTACGATTTTGAAGAGAAAAGCGAAGGGGCAGATGCAACTCTATTGTGGATCCCTCAAAGCTTGATGGCATTCGGTGCAACGGTAATGGCGCTCACCGTGGTGCATGCTCTGGTTAAAACATTGGTGACGGGCACGCCTGATCTCACCGAAAGTGCGCAGGTGGAATAGGCTATGGAATATCTCGGCCTCATCGCCATCTTTCTCACCATTCTTTTTCTCTTCTTGGGCACCGGAATCTGGATTGCCCTCTCGCTTATCGGGGTGGCGACCATTGGAATGGTCCTGTTTACATCGCGCCCGGTTGGCGACGCCATGGCCACAACACTCTGGTCGGCATCATCCGGATGGACATTGGCCGCGCTGCCTCTGTTCATTTGGATGGGGGAGATATTGTTCCGAACGCGCTTGTCCGAAAACCTCTTCAAAGGCCTACAGCCCTGGATGCAGCATCTTCCCGGAGGTCTGCTTCACGTCAACATCGCCGGCTCCGCGCTGTTTGCAGCCATCTCCGGGTCGTCAGCGGCAACGGTGGCCACGGTCGGCAAAATGTCGATCCCCGAGCTGCGCCGCCGGAAGTATCCGGAGAACATGATCATCGGCACTCTTGCAGGCGCCGGCACGCTGGGCCTTCTCATCCCACCTTCCATCACGCTGATCATCTACGGCGTCACGGTGAACGAGAGCATCGCCAAGTTGTTCATCGCCGGCATAATTCCAGGCATCGTTCTCGCCCTGATGTTCATGGCGTTCGTGATGTTCTGGTCATGGCTCAAAGGGGGCACCAGCGAGACGGCCGACAGCACAACAACGTGGCCTGATCGTTTCAGGGCGTTGTTCCAGTTACTGCCTGTCATTTCGCTGATCGGCGCGGTCATGGGCGCGATCTACACCGGTTTTGCCACTGCCACAGAGGCCGCCGTGTTGGGCGTCGTTGGCGCTTTGATCATGAGTGTAGCCCAAAAATCGCTAAGCTGGGACAGCTTCAAGGAAAGCCTTCTCGGCGCGACCCGCACCTCCTCGATGATCGCATTCATCCTGGCCGGCTCGGCGTTCTTGACGCTCACTATGGGCTTCACAGGCATTCCGCGCGCGCTTGCCGGCTGGATCGCCGAATTGGGGCTTACCCCCTGGCAACTCATCGTCATGCTCACTTTGTTTTATGTGGTTCTAGGTTGCTTCCTGGACGGCATCTCCTCCATCGTGCTCACAATGGCCGTTGTGGAACCGATTGTGCGTCAGGCGGGGTTCGACATGATCTGGTTCGGGGTGTTTCTGATGATCGTCGTGGAGATCGCTCAGATCACACCCCCGATCGGATTCAATCTGTTCGTGCTTCAAGGCATGACAGGCCGAGACATGGACTTCATCGCAAAGGCAGCCGCCCCCATGTTCTTGATCATGCTGCTGGCCGTACTCGTCTTGTCGGTCTTCCCCGGCCTTGCCACATGGCTCCCATCGCAAATGTGATGGCAAAACTCCTGACCTGGCTCGGCGCCAAGGGAACACTGATACTGCCCATCAGCTTGTTCGTGGGATTGGCCTGGGCCGACCTTGCGGCCTTGCTGCGCCCTGCCCTGGCACCCATCGTGTTCCTGATGCTTGCCATGCTGATGATCCGGGTCGACATGGTGGCCGCCCGCAAACATCTGGCCTCTCCAATGGTGCCCGTCCTTGGATTGATCTGGACAATTGGCGTCATGCCCATCTTGTTCGCGGGAGCAATCTGGCTGGGGGGCTCGCTCCTGTCGGCAGGACTGGTGCTGGCCCTCATCTTTTGGGCTTCAGCGCCCCCACTCTTCTCCACACCGGCGCTTGCCTATCTGTTGCGCCTCGACCCTGCGCTTGCGTTGGGCTTCCTTCTGGTCGCCGTAGCAGCCCATCCACTGGTCACACCATTCTTCACCGCACTTTTCACAGACGGAACAGCGACCGTATCTCCAACAGAACTTGCCCAAAGGTTGGGCATGCTTGTGGGGGGAGCCGCACTTATTGCTGTGGTCGTGCGAAAGGTTGTCGGGGTGGAAAACATTCATCGAGCCAGTGCGAGTTTTGACGGATTAAACGTCATCGCGATGGCGATCTTTGCAATCGCGTTGATGGATGGCATCGGCACGCGCCTGTTGGCAGACCCGGTATATGCACTGGGCTTTATCGCCTTCGTGATGGCGCTTAGTCTCATTAGCATCGCTGTAACCACCGCACTGTTCTGGCGAGCTGGGCGAACGGTGGCATCGACGTTGGGCTTTTCAGCCGGTGGACGCAACATCGCTTTGGTTATCGGTGCTTTAGGCGCGAGCATACCTGACGACACCTGGCTGTTCTTCGCAGTCCTGCAGTTTCCGATCTATTGCCTGCCTGCGATCCTAAAACCGCTGTACGATCGACTGCTGCCCGCCCAAATTTAACGCACATCAAAGCGCTAATTAACAAGAAAAGGAGAGACCGTTTCCGGCCCCTCCTCAGTCATAGGATTGTAGAACCCTGTGCGCTTATTGAGAAGCTTCACATTTTTGGGTTTCTTCATTCCATTTTTCGCCTTCTTTGCAATCTTCTTGTCCGTAGACAACTGCGTTGGTGTAGGCGGAAGCTGGTACAGCAAAGGCCAAACCAGCAGCAGCAGCAAGCATAAGAACTTTCTTCATTTTAGAAGTCTCCCGTTATTATGGCAGCACGGTTTGTTCAACCGAATGTCTGCCGGATTTGCATTTTCTACCGATGAGGCCGCCGTCTCGATATGGTTAAGAAAACGTATATTCAGGGCGAATTCAGGGCTGAATTATGTACAGCGCTTGACAATAATTCGGCTGAATTGGGTGGATATTAAGACGGAGAGAATTGCTCCAAGCGCTTCATCAGGCGATCTGGATCACGCAGCTTGTGTCAACTGTTTCATCTATTAAGTGGTAACAAACGGGGATTTTTCTAGCTCAAAGGAGAAACGGTCAATACCGTTCTGAAGGCCTCATTGTGGACTATGATCGCCCGCCTTAACCGTCATAATCGACCACAATCTTATCGGTCACTGGATGAGACTGGCAGGTAAGAATATAGCCCGCTTCAATTTCGTCCGGCTCCAGACCATAGACGATGTCCATCTCCACCTCACCTTCCACAAGCTTGGCTCTGCAGGTGCAGCACACACCTCCCTTGCACGCGTAAGGCACATCGATTTTGGCGTCATGGGCCATATCGAGAATTGGGGCACCCTTGAACGGCACGCGGATTTTCTTGCGCATCCCCTGGTAGATAACGTCCACATCCGCTGCGGGAGTGTCATCACCAGGCATATCAACCTCTGCGGGCTTCTTCATGTCACTGGGAATAGGCCGCGCCCCAAAACTTTCAATCTTGATGCGGCTAGGCTCAACTCCGATGCCCTCCAATGCCGCCTTGGCGCCATCCATCATCGGGCCCGGCCCGCAAATAAAGAACCAGTCAACCTCGGAGGGGTCGGTTAAGGAATTCACCAGATCACGCACCTTGTCTTCTGTCATCATGCCGCCAAACAAGGGCACTTCGGGAACCTGATCGGACAACACATGAAACACACGCAACCTTCCAAGATAGGTGTCCTTGAGATCTGAAAGACGTTCACGGAAGATGATGTCACCGGTAGACCGGTTGCCATAGAACAACGTAACCGTCGCGAGAGGCTCACGTTCCAAGACGGTCTCGATGATGGAAATTACAGGCGTGATGCCCGAACCGCCAGCGAACAGAACGTAGGTCTTGCGGCCCGTTTCCTCTATGGGCGCATGAAACCGCCCCATCGGCGGCAGCACCGCAAGGCGGTCACCAGCTTTCAGATTGTCGTTCACAAAGCTCGAAAAGCGCCCGAGGGGCATTTTCTTCACGCACACCCTGAGCTCGCCCTTATCGGGACTGACACATACCGAATAAGGACGCCGTAAATCTTCCCCGTCCACCTCCCCGCGAAGGGTTAGGTATTGCCCCTGCACGAAGCGGTAACTCTCTGCCAATTCCTCAGGCACATGAAACGCCACTGATGTGGCATCGTCGGTTTCTTTGCGCACATCGGCGACCACCAGCTCATGAAATTCAGGACGTGCCATTATTCATCCTCAGATGCATTTGAAATAATCAAACGGCTCACGACATGTGCGGCAGCGCCAAAGCGACTTGCAGGCCGTTGAGCCGAACTCGGAGATCTGTTCAGTGTCGCGCGAGGCACACCGCGGGCAAGCCACATTGGCATCGCCCGCAAACAAGGCCCGCTTTCCCGTTTTGCCTTCCGGCGGTGCGATCCCAAAGGCTTTGAGCTGCTCGCGGCCTTGCTGCGTGATCCAATCGGTGGTCCATGCCGGCGACAGCGAAATTTGCATATCCGCATCTTCAAATCCGGCTTTATCGAGAGCCTGGCGGATATCAAATTCGATCTGTTTGGTTGCAGGACAGCCTGTGTATGTTGGGGTGACAATGACCTCCAAGGCGCCGGCTTCGTCATGAACCTCGCGCACAATGCCCAGATCCACCACAGAAATCACTGGAATTTCCGGGTCCATGACCTGATGCAACACGTCCCACACAGCACGCGCGCGCTCAGTCCTATGGGAGGCCGTTTGTATTACCATTTTGCATCCGGGTATGCGCGGGGCAGCACCTGCATTTCGGCAAGCAGATAAGCAAGATGCTCCGTATGTTGCCCGCTGCGCCCGCCACTGGGCATCCAGTCGTCCTCCGGCAGGCTCAATGTGGCGCGTTTCAACACCGCCTCAATCTCGCCTAGCCACTCCCCCTTGAAGGCCGCGGCATCGGGCAGAACGCCGGTTTCGATCATAGCCTGATCCACGACATCGGTCTGAAACAGTTCGTGCGCATAGGGCCAAAGCAGGTTCACTGCATCTTGCGCCCGCTGGTGGCTTTCCTCGGTGCCATCCCCAAGCCGTACCACCCACTCGCCGGCATGTCGTGCATGATAAGCCATTTCCTTTTCCGCCTTGCCGGCGATGGCGGCGAGATCGGCATCAGTGCTTGCAGTCATGCGTTCATAAAACATGCTGGCATAGGTCGCGAACAACAGCTGGCGCACCATTGTGCAGGCGAAATCGCCTTTGGGCAGTTCGGCAATCATTGCGTTGCGGAACTCAAAATCCTGCCGGTGATAAGCCAAGGCATCCTCATCGCGCCCTTTGCCCTCCACCCGGCCCGCATACTCCAGGAACAATTGGGCCTGCCCGATCATATCAAGTGCATGGTTGGAGAGCGCAATATCCAGCTCAACCGTGGGCGCTTTGGAGGACCATTCAGCCAAACGTTGACCGAGCACCAACGCGGTATCGCCAAGACGCAGACACGTTTCGAACAGAGGATCAACCTTACTCATGGCTCACAAGCACTCCACATCATCCGGCACCGTGTAAAAGGTCGGATGCCGGTAGATCTTGGAATCGGCAGGGTCGAACAATGTACCTTTGTCTTCAGGAGCTGAGGCGCTGATTGCATCGGACGGCACCACCCAAATTGAGGTGCCCTCATTCCGTCGGGTGTACACGTCGCGGGCGTTTTCAATCGCCATCTTGGCGTCAGCTGCATGCAAGCTGCCCGCATGAACGTGGGATAATCCCTGCTTGGAGCGGATGAACACCTCAAACAGCGGCCAGCCGCCCTTGCCTTTTGCGTCATTAGTCATCTTATGCCGCCACCTTTTCAGCTCGTGCCCGTTCTTTTGCGGCAAACGCCGTTGCCGCCTCGCGCACCCACGCACCATCGTTATGGGCTTTGCGGCGGTTGGCCATGCGCTCACGGCTGCAGGGGCCATGCCCTTTCACAACCGCCCAAAACTCATCCCAATTAATTTCACCGGTATCCCAATGGCCCGTTTCCTCATTGAACTTCAGATCAGGATCGGGAATCTCAATATGCAGCGCCTGGGCCTGCTTCACCGCCATATCAATAAATTTCTGGCGCAAATCATCATTTGAAAAGCGCTTGATCTTCCAAGCCATACTTTGCGCCGAATGCGGACTGTCATGATCCGGCGGACCAAACATCTGCACGGCGGGCCACCACCAGCGGTTCAGCGCATCCTGTGCCATGGCCTTCTGCTCGGGCGTGCCTTGAGACAACGCCATCATCAGCTCAAACCCTTGGCGCTGGTGGAAGCTTTCTTCTTTACAAACCCTGATCATGGCCCGTGCATACGGCCCATAAGAACAGCGGCAAAGCGGGATCTGATTGACAATCGCCGCACCATCAACAAGCCAACCGATCGCCCCCACATCGGCCCAGGTCAGCGTGGGATAGTTGAAGATGGAAGAGTATTTTGCCTTACCGCTCATCAAATCAGCTTCCATCTGATCGCGGCTCACGTTTAGCGTTTCAGCTGCTGAATAAAGATAGAGCCCATGGCCAGCCTCGTCCTGCACCTTAGCCAGCAAAATCGCCTTCCGCCGCAAAGACGGCGCCCGGGTGATCCAGTTGCCCTCTGGCTGCATGCCAATGATTTCTGAATGCGCATGCTGAGAAATCTGCCGCACCAAGGTCTTGGCATACCCTTCTGGCATCCAGTCTTGCGGCTCGACCTTGTTCTCGTCCGCAACCCAAGCATCAAACTGTTCTGCGCGTTCGTCAGGCGCGCTGGCTTCATGCACCATAGTCGTTTCCTCCAGTCAGCTCATACCGTGAATATGACACAGAATTTTTTGATTTCAAAATTTAATTGTATCATAATGTTGTTAGTTGCGAGGGCCGTCGCCAGGCGGTATCGCTGCGATATGACGATCTAGAGGGAACCTAGGTTAAATGACAGAAGACGATCAGCAGGCGCGCGCCTGCGCGGAGCACATGTATGCGGCAGATCAGGCAAGCCAGAGTTTGGGGATGCAAATTGAGAAAGTCGGCGCCGGCTTTGCGCGATTGACCATGAAGGTCCGCCCCGACATGGTGAACGGGCACAAACTCTGCCATGGTGGAGTCATCTTCACGCTCGCCGACAGTGCCTTTGCCATTGCCTGCAATAGCTACAATTTGTGCACGGTGGCAGCCAGCGCCGAGGTTTCCTTCTTAAAATCGGCGTTTGAAGGCGAAATCCTGACCGCCGATGCACGCGAACGCTGGCGTGAAGGGCGCAATGGCATTTACGATATCTCCGTTGCCAATGGCGATGGTGTGGTCATCGCCGAGTTCCGGGGAAAATCACGAACCATCCAAGGCGCGGTCTTGGAAAACGAGGAGAACACCCCATGAGCCTCAAACCAATGGAAGATTATGCCGCCGACCGCGCCAGCCTCGATCCGATCGAAATCGCCAGCCGTGACGAAATTGGAGAACTGCAGCTGGAGCGGCTCAAATCCACCCTCACCCGCACTTACGAGAACGTCCCCCACTACAAAGCTGCATTTGACACGGCCGGCGTTCACCCGAGCGACGTCGCCTCGCTGGAGGATCTCGCAAAGGTCCCGTTCACCGTGAAGGAGGACCTGCGGCAGAACTACCCGTTCGGCATGTTTGCCGTACCGCGCGAACAACTGACCCGCATTCATGCCTCTTCGGGGACCACCGGCAAACCCACAGTTGTGGGTTACACGCAGAACGACGTTGATATGTGGGCAGAGTGCGTGGCCCGCTCCATGCGGGCGTCTGGAGCACGCCCCGGTGACATGATCCACGTGGCCTACGGCTATGGCCTGTTCACCGGTGGTCTGGGCGCCCACTATGGTGCAGAAAGGCTTGGCTGCACGGTGATCCCCGTTTCCGGCGGTATGACACCACGGCAAGTACAGCTGATCGTGGATTTCAAACCACGGGTGATCATGGTAACGCCGTCCTATCTGCTCAACATTCTCGATGAGATGGAAGCGCAAGGGGTCAGACCAGAGGACACGTCACTGGAAATCGGCATCTTCGGCGCTGAGCCGTGGACAAACGACATGCGCACGCAGATCGAAAGTCGCGCCCATTTCCACGCAGTGGACATTTACGGGCTCTCGGAAGTTATCGGTCCTGGCGTGGCCAACGAATGTATTGAAACCAAAGACGGCCTGCATGTTTGGGAGGATCACTTCTATCCAGAAGTGATTGACCCAGAGACGGGCGAGGTCCTACCCGATGGGGAATTTGGCGAGTTGGTCTTTACCTCGCTTACTAAGGAAGCCTTTCCAATCATCCGGTACCGCACGCGGGATCTCACACGCCTTCTGCCTGGAACCGCCCGTTCCATGCGCAGGATGGAAAAGGTCACAGGACGCTCTGACGACATGCTGATCGTGCGGGGTGTAAACGTGTTTCCGACGCAAATTGAAGAACAGATCGTCAAGATCAATGCACTTTCGCCTCACTGGCAGATCGAGCGCGTCAAAAAGGGGAATATGGAGGGCTTGTGCGTGCATTGCGAAGCCAATCCCTCAAATGCCAGCGAGCCGGAGCGCACAGCCGCCGCAGCCGTCCTGGAGAAGGTGGTGAAAGACTTCATTGGCATCAGCGTGAAGGCGCTGGTGCATGAGCCCGGCGGTGTGGCCCGATCGGAAGGCAAGGCCCAACGCGTGGTCGATAGCCGGTGAGCCTTGCCGAATCAAACGGCGCTGTTGGGAGCCAGATCGAGGGGCTGTTGCAACGCTTGCGCCCGCGGGCAAACTCGCTCATCGTTACCGTTTTCGGCGATACCATTATGCCCCGCGGCGGAACGATCTGGCTAAGCGATCTGGTACAGCTCATGGGCACCCTCGGTCTGTCTGAGCGCCTTGTTCGCACCGGCGTATATCGGTTGTCGCAAGAAGGCTGGCTAACCTCCTTGAGCGTGGGCAGGCGCGCCCAATACAGCCTGACGGAAACCGGGCTGAACCAGTTTGCCGCCGCCGGCAGACGCATCTATGCCAGCAAACCCACGCCCTCCAGTGACGTTTGGACGTTGGTGCAAGGCGTGCCCGAGATCACCCAGGCAGAACGCCAAATCTTGCGGCGGCGCCTCAAATGGCATGGCTTTGGCCAGTTCAGCACAACCCTGATGGCTTGTCCCGGCCCGGTTCCCAGCGCACTGTCAAACGAGCTCAGATCAGAAGGTCTGGACAAGAAGGTCTTGGTATTCACCTCCAGATTGGAAGACATCTCCAATCCGAAGAATATGAACGCGGCTGCGGCCTCGGCATGGCCACTGGATGAGCTGAACCAGGAGTACGCAAAATTTCTCAGCATGTTCCGCGATGTGGACGACACGATAATCCGCACTCTTTCTGCCGGCGACACATTTGCTTTACGGGCCTTGCTTGTTCATGAGTATCGCCGGATCCTTCTGAAAGACCCCCATCTCCCGCTCGCTTTGTTGCCGGAACATTGGAACGGGTCGCAGGCCTTAAGCCTGAGCGCCAGGATCTATCGGAAAATTGCCCCTGCGTCCGACGATTATGTCGGCGGTCAAATGGCCGACGGCGAAGAACAACCCCCTGCCCTGTCCACCGATTATTGGGATCGTTTTGGTGGGTTGCGCTGATCGGGAGTGGTTAGGCCCCTTGGGCGGATGCGCCTGGCCAACGCAGTATCGCCTGCACAAAACCCTTGGCATCGCCCGCAATTTCCTCGGCCAGTGAGAATGGTGTTGGCCAGGGCCTCTCCAACTCCGCATCAACCTCATAGCGATTGAAATGCAAGATCGCATCATGCTTCAGAGCCAGATGCCGCATCTTCTCATTTTCCCGCAGACAAATCATATGCAAGCTTTTTACGCCGCGATTTTGCGCAGCCGCCACCACACGGTCCATAAGGGCCGCGCCCAACCCTTGGTCCTGCCAGGGCTCCTGAACCGAAAAGGCCGCTTCGGCGGTGACCGGCCAATCATCCAACAATCCGCGCAACTCACCCAGAGCCCGCAGTTCGCCATCTGGAAACGCGCCGTACAGGAGCGACCCGAGCTCAATGAGCCGGCCGGCATATTGTTCAACGAACTCATCGCTGACGGCCCCACCGAATCGCAAACGGCGCACCTGCTCATTCAGCCGGCTGAAGTGATTTGATATTTGGTCCTGATCAGTGGGCCACAAACGCCTGATAACAGGACTTTTTGAGGCAATCCCTGCAACCATCACGTTCTCCTTGCGAAGTGAAAATTGACTGCTCCAAATCGTCCTCCCATAGCTATGGGATCATCATGTTGCATTGCGGCAGAAATTGGAAGTCATCTTGCAGCGCACAATTATGTGATCACATAACCAGCGCGCGCAGGTCGCAAGAGCTCAACAAGTTAGAATGTGAGCGTTGCCCAAACCTGAGGCGGCATCAGCCGTTTCGAGAGGTCAGAAAGGCCTCGGCGCCGACCCGCGACCAGTTGCGCGCACGGGCGCGCATGGTCTCGTAGGACAGATAGATCCGTTGTTCAATGTCGCTGCCCTGGCCGAATTCCAAGATCACCTCAGCGGCGGCATCACGGGCCGCGCGCACGATGTCGTCCGGCCAGCGCCTTGTTGTCACGCCATCTGCTTTCAGGGCTTGCAACGCTTCTGCATTGCGCCACTCAGTTTCTGACAGGGCTACAATATTGGCTGCGCGGCAGGCGTTTTCCACGATCTGTTTGAGATCATCAGGGAGATTGTTCCAGGATTTCAGGTTAACCAACGCCTCGCCTGTTCCGTTCGGCTCGTGGAACCCTGGCCAATAATAGTTTTTAGCCGCTTTGTAGAAACCGGCCGCGCGATCGCTCCACGGGCCCAGGAACTCTGTGCCGTCAATGGCACCAGACTGCAGAGCCGGCAAAATCTCAGACGGTGCCATGAGCACCGGCACCACCCCAAGCTTTTGCATCATTGCACCCCCCAACCCGGGGATGCGAAAACGCAATCCTTTCAGATCATCGAGGCCGTTCACCTCTTTTTTCAACCACCCGCCCATTTGCATGCCGGAGTTACCCGCCATGAACGGCTTCACCCGGAAGGGCTCATAGAGTTGGTCCCACAAATCTTGCCCACCACCATGTTCGATCCAAGAAATGTGCTCCAGGGGCGTCAGACCGAACGGCACTGCGGTGAAGAAGGCTGAGGCGCGCATCTTGCCAGTCCAGAAGAACGAGGCCGTGTGCCCCATTTGCGCAACCTTGCCAGCCACTGCATCGAGAACACCGAGGCCAGACACCAGTTCGCCCGCAGGGTAAACAGTCACCATCAGACGCCCCTGAGACATGGTGGTGATTTGATCAGCGAGAAACTGTGCTGTAGTACCCGGACCCGGCAAATTCTTTGGCCAAGACGTGACCATGCGCCAGGTGCGGGTTTGAGCCCGTGCAATTGATGGAGCTGCAAGCGTTGCACCCGCTGCCGTTGCACTGCCAACCAGAAATTTCCGCCGGTCTGTACTCATTACTCTATCCTCACGCCTCAATTCCACACCCGGTGGAAGTGATGTACCGGTCCATGCCCCCGGCCAATATCCAGGCTGTCGGCAGCGCCGATAGCAGCCTGGATATAGTCTTTTGCATCTCCCACAGCCCTATGCGTTTGCAACCCCTGCGCCAAGCCGGCTGCAATCGCCGAAGACAATGTACATCCGGTACCATGGGTGTTGCGCGTGTCAATACGCCTGCTGTGGAGAACTTCTGCTCCATCCGCATCAATCAGCAAATCCGGGCTTTGATCGCCTTTCAGGTGGCCACCTTTTAACAGCACGGCTTTGGGACCAAGCGCCAACAGCGCCCCGCCCACGGACTGCATCTCACTTGCATCTGTGATCGGCTCCCGGCCGAGCAAAGTTTCAGCTTCGGGCAAATTGGGGGTAATGAGATCTGCCATGGGCAAAAGCATGTCGCGTACCGCAGCCACCGCGTAGGGCTGAAGCAGCGCATCTCCAGATTTTGCCACCATGACCGGATCTAACACAATGTTGTGCGCGTTGTGTCGCTTCAGGCCATCAGCCACCGCTTCGATAGTCTCAGGAACAGACAACATGCCGATTTTCACAGCATGCACGTCGATATCTGAAAACACCGCGTCAATCTGCTTGGTGATGAAATCCGGTGGAATATCCATGACACCGGTCACGGCTTGGGTGTTCTGGGCAGTTAAGGCCGCGATCACAGAGCAACCATAGACACCAAGAGCTGAAAAGGTTTTCAAATCAGCCTGAATCCCTGCGCCACCGCCTGAGTCAGATCCGGCGATGGTGAGTGCGGTTGGATGACTCATGCTGCCACCTCTCCATTGCCGCGCACTGCAGAGGCAAGCCGTCTGGCGGCCGCCTCAACATCATCAGCCATGAAAATGTCCGAGATCACCGCAACACCGTCAGCCTTTGCGGCCATAACCGACCCGCAATTTTCCCAGGTGATGCCGGCAATTCCAACCACCGGCTTGCCCGGTGCCAGTGTTGCCAGTGACCGGCGGATCTTCGCAAAGCCTTCCGGCCCGATGGGCGGCACATCACGTTGCTTGCTTGAGGTTGCATAAACCGCGCCGACGCCAAAATAGTCCGCATCCTCAATCGGAAAGGCCTGCGCTTCATCCACTGAGTGAACGGTTTGGCCGATAATCGCATCCTTGCCCAACAGGCGCCGGGCCTGGGCTGCTGGCATGTCTTCATCGCCAAGATGAACTCCATCGGCGTCAACCGCATAGGCGATGTCCACCCGGTCATTGATCACCAGTGGAACGTTACGTGCACGCGTAACCTTGACGACCTCAAAGGCCGCATCCAAGAACCGCCGCGTGTTTTGGGTTTTGCTTCGGAACTGCAGAAACGTGACGCCGCCGCGAATGGCCGCATCCGCGAGCTCACCCAAGGACCGGCCGTGTGTGCGGGCCGGATCGAGCACCCCATAAACTGAGACATCAAACCTAGGTGTTCTCATGCCATAACCAATTCTGAATAGCGCGCCGCCGCCTTCAGTTCTGCATCCTCAATCTCGGCAAGCCTGTCCAGAAACGCCGGAACAAAACGCCCCGGCCCAGAGTGTTGTGCGGCTGCCAGCTCTCCACACACCCCGATGGTCAGCAGTCCGCAAACCGCTGCTTCAAACATATCTTCATGGACGGCACAAAAGGCGGCCACAACAGCCGACATGGCACAGCCCATGGCCGTTACCCGGGTCATCACCGGATGGCCGTTGTTGACCAGTCCCGCACGCCCTGCACTCTCAATCCAGTCAACTTCACCGGTTGATGCAGTCACCGTATTATAGTCAGAACAGAACTTGGCAAAGCCATCTGCACTCTCATGCTTAAGAGCGTTAAGCTCTCCTGCATTACCGCGCACGACGGCCGGTGCTCTCATAAGCAGTTCCCTTGTCCGCTCAAGCCTAACAGGAGAACGGTCTACGAACACAGGATCCAGCACCCACGGGAGCCCTTCTGCCTCTGCAACATCGATCGCCACCGCATTGGCCGTGTTGCGTTGTTCATCGGGCGTGCCCAGATTGATCAACACACCATGGGCGCTCGTCACAAACGCCCCCACCTCATCGGGATGGGCAGTCATTGAGGGAACCGCACCAAGCGCCAACAACACATTGGCGGTAAAGGTCTCCGCCACGGTGTTCGTAATGCAATGCACCTTCGGACAATCACGCCGGATGATGGAGAGGAGCTCACCTGCAGTTTCTTCAATCCCATTCACAGCCAATACCTTTCTAAGGCGGTCCTGGAGAAAAAGCGGTTTTGGGGAGGGTTGTGATGCTTTATTGGAGCATCCGCTGCACCCAAATCCCTCCGCCGGCATTATCCGGTTCAGGTTCCACGAGTTGACTCTCAGGTCTCTCAGCCCGGCTTTGAAAACCGCCGGGCACCCCGTTTGAGCAATTGACGCCAGACCATAAGCTCAACCAGGCCCGCCATCAACAGCATTTTGCGCATAATCGCCGGCTGGCATTGTCCGACGCGGCGGGTTTTGGTATTGCATCGGCTTAAGCCACTAGAACATATTCCGCCCGGCTTGAGCAGAATATGCTCCGGACTATCATTATGACCGAGTAACTAATCACCGATCAGTCCTAACCGCCTGCTCGGAAGTTGCTCTAGAGTGGAAGAGTTCCAACGCATGATCCCCCGCTACACGCGCCCCGAAATGGCTTCCATTTGGGAGCCGGCAACAAAATTCAGAATTTGGTTTGAGATTGAAGCAAGTGCCTGCGAGGCGTTGGCTGATATCGGCGTCATTCCGGCTGAAGCTGCAAAAACCATCCGAACCCGCGGCGATGCTGCAGAGTTTGATGTGGCCAAGATCGACGAAATCGAGGCCGAAGTTAAGCATGACGTGATCGCCTTTCTAACCCACCTTGCCGAACATGTGGGCGAGGATGCCCGCTTTGTACATCAAGGCATGACCTCCTCGGACGTGCTTGACACGTGCTTCAATGTACAGCTTGTCAGGGCCACAGATATTCTTCTGGCCGGCATGGACCGGCTGCTCGCCGCGCTGAAAACCCGCGCGATCGAGCATAAAGACACCATGTGCATCGGCCGCAGCCACGGGATCCACGCTGAACCCACAACATTCGGCCTGAAGCTTGCCCAGGCCTATGTTGAGTTTCAACGGGGACGTCAGCGGCTGGAGCTTGCGCGCGAAGAAGTGGCAACCTGTGCCATTTCGGGTGCCGTCGGCACGTTCGCAAACATAGATCCGCGCGTCGAAAGCCATGTGGCAGCCGTGCTCGGGCTGAAGGCTGAACCTGTTTCAACTCAAGTGATTCCCCGCGACCGGCATGCCATGTATTTTTCAGTTCTTGGGGTCATTGCCTCGTCATTCGAACGCCTGGCAACCGAGATCCGCCACCTCCAGCGCACCGAGGTGCTGGAAGCTGAGGAGTATTTCTCTCCCGGGCAGAAAGGTTCCTCCGCCATGCCTCACAAGCGCAATCCGGTGCTGACTGAAAACCTCACCGGACTGGCCCGTTTGGTGCGTTCGGCCGTGATGCCCGCGCTTGAGAATGTGAGCTTGTGGCACGAGCGCGACATCTCCCACTCTTCTGTTGAACGGGGAATTGGGCCGGATGCAACGGTGCATCTGGATTTCGCACTCCATCGCCTTGCCGGCGTAATTGAGAAGCTCGTGGTCTATCCTGAAAACATGCAGCGCAATCTTGATCAGCTTGGCGGCCTGGTGCACTCCCAGCGCGTGTTGCTGGCCCTCACCCAGGCGGGCACGTCACGCGAGGACGCCTATTCCATCGTTCAACGCAACGCCATGCCGGTTTGGCGCGGTGAAGGCAATTTTTTGGAGTTATTGAAGGCGGACGAAGATGTGAACGCCGCCCTCAATGAGGCCGAATTGGAGGCCCTGTTCGATCTGGGCTACCACACCAAACATGTGGACACCATCTTCGCCAGAGTGTTCAGCTAAGCAAAATCAGTTGCGGGGCACACCGATAAATCGGGCGCCCCGCAAAACACCTAAAAAATCGGCCGCCTAACTGATGCTAGTGGGCTTTCGTGCCATTGGCTGATTTCGCCGCGCCGCTGCGCTTGCGCGTCGCCAGTTCTGCTTCCAGATCCAGCAACTCATAATCGCCTTGCTTCACTTCGGTTACGCGTGGGCGAGCAGCAACATCTCCTGACAGATCCGTCAGCTGCTGTGCCAAGCGCTCTGAACGGTCCTGCTCGTTTGTGATCAGTTGTTCAAACATTGCGCGTACAGAATTCTTGCGATCGCGGAACTCAATTTCGAGCTTGTCCTGTTCTTGAGCCAGCATCTCGTTGAGCGCTCCCACCATTTCCGTGCTGTGATCCAGCATCGTCTGCAGGATCTTCCGGTCTTGCTGATGCTCATGGGCAATGGTTTCAACCAAAGCTTGAGCGGTTTCGAGAGAAATTCTTGCCATTGTCTTTGCTCCTGACTGGCCGTTAAGCGTTTTTAAAGATCCCAGACGCCGAACCAGCCTCGTGTTTGAGGGATTGGCATGGATGTGCTCACAGTGAAGCAAGCGCCGTGCCAGCTTGGCCCGTTCATTCCGTTTTGGGTGACCCGCGGCCTGGCACGTCCTTTGCGTGTTTCCACCCAAAATGGTCCTGGCCGCCCCAGCAGGCGGAGCCTTGGCCATTATTGGCACACACTGGGACATTCCTGATTCAGGTTTGATAGCGGCATGGAAAACGTTGATTCTATTGATATAACTGACAATAACGCCGGCAGGATTACGCCGGGTCAGTTAGAGAAAAAATTTGCAGCCCTTCGCGAGGAAGGAAGCGAGAGGGCGGCGCAGCACAGACGGCGGATGCAACGGGCAGCGGAAGCCCCAAAGCTCTCAAGCGACGCACACAGTGCCTCCAGCGACGAGCCAAAGCCGCTCAGAGCCGAGCCCCGCGAGAGCAAAAAAGCAGCCCCGATTGAAGCAAGTGCTCCTATCGCCGCCAAATCCAAGGCACCCAAGTCAATCCGGCACCCGGTGCGGCAGAACTTCGATCTTATCGCCCTATGGTCAGTGGTTGCCCCCAGCACCATTACAGCGGTCTTTGCCGGGGTTGCCATGTCCGGCAGCAACGTTCCGCTCCCCTACGCCATCATGTTCATTTGCGCCTGGTTCGCAGTGACCAGCGGACTTGCCGTTGCAGCCTTGAAGCTCTTCAACACCAAACAGTTCATCGATTTGCTCCATGCCTCGGCGCCCCGTCTGGGCATGGCAGCCATTATCTGCGCCCTCATATCCGTGTTGGCGGTGGAGGGTGCACGTTTGTCCATCACAGCCTTCGCCGCAACGCCGCCCCAGCAGGTGGGCGTCCAACAGAAGCCCATCGTCTCACGTGTTCGATCCACGAGCATTGAGAAAGTGTCGCTTCCTCCAGCCGCCCGGAGCAAGCAGGTCGCCAGCGCCCGGTCAGTTCACTTCCCCTCAACACCAGATGTGATCTCATCTGAGAAAAAAGCGCCCTCGCTAGCTGGCTCCATCGACGAAACCGTGGTTGCCCTGCCAGCGCCCACTCCTGACACCACCGCTCAGGAAACGGACACCGTCACAACAGCAGCTGTGCGCCCTGCCCGGCGCGCTGATGATAAGCTGCTGGGCCGCATTTCAGCCAAGGGTAAGTTCCTCACTCACAGAAGTAGCTCAAGGTGGTCAGGCAGCGGCAAGCGTGCGAAACGCCTGGTGGCCGCACCTGACCGCAGAAACTTTCTGGAGAAGCTTTTCAAACCGGTGATCAACAGCGCCAGCGCAAAAGCACCGTCCCGCCGCGTACGGTCCGGATCAGACGACTTGTCTGAGTTATCCAGATAGCCGGTCAGATCTCTTTGCAATATGAGGTTGAAACGTTTTTCTATTTAATATCCGTAGGTTACATTGAGTTGGGTTCGTTTGGCAGTTTTTCTGCACACCTCAAACTGCAACCTTGCGCGCCTATAGGTTGATTTAAAGGTTTACCCCTTTTAGCGAGACGACCTTGGTGACAATGTTGGCCTTCTCGTCATGCAGCTGCCTGCCTGTTTTCCAAACCTCTTTGCCTTTCCACTCCGCTTCCAGGCGTTTGCGCCATGCGGGGTTCATTTCTGAGTTCGTGAAGTACCGGTTGAAAAACCTGCGGGCAAAGAAATCTCGCTCAAACTTCGGCTTGTTGACCTTTTCGCCAGTATGAGCCTCCACATAAATCGGTTCGTGGAACATCCATCTTGAATCAGCTGCTGCGAGGCGCACTTGGCCTTGCAGGTAGATCGGCACGCACATGGATAGGCAGCTCTGGCCCGTCCCCACGAACGTCCGCAATTCATGGCGCCGTTTGATCCTGTCGAGCACTTTGATCACTTCGCCGCCTTCATGCAATGAGCCTCCAGGGGAGTTGAGCACAAGAACAAAGCGTTTGACCTCCCCTCTCGTCTTCTCAAACGCTTCCCTGATCCGGCGGGCCATAGGCAGTTCCACCCGACTGTTCCAGGCTAAAACCGCCGTCTGCCCCTGAACGGCAACTTCCAATCGTCCCTTGTTTTCGAAAAGCTTGCTTTGATGTTGCCAAGCCAACACCCCGGCCACGGCAATCAGTGCGCACAGCAGCAACCTGTTGGCTATCGTGCTCATAAAAGTGCGGCGTGATCAATCAAACAGAAACTCACGGCCAACCTTCACCCGCTTGTGCCCGTCATAAGAGATGACGTCGGCAGTGGCGTAAGTCTCTGCAAGCGTGGCCGGCAAGAAAGAGCCAGTGCCTACCATATCAACTGGCGCGTTTGCCGCCCCCATGACTTGGCACTTTTGAACGCCAAAGCCGGAAGACGCCACGACCTTTGCATCCTTATACCCAGCCTGATCAAGGGCTTCGCGGGTGTGTATGACGGCGGCAACCGACACTCCTGCACCGAATAGAATGCGGCGCACCCGGTCGACAAGAATATTGCTTGCATCGAGCTGGAAGGCCCGCAGTCCGAGGACATTCTCAACGATGGTATATTCGCCAGATACCCCCATCCAATCCCCGACGGTCTTCACCGATCGCTCATAATCGAGCCCCTCAGCAAACCGGCCGCCGTGGGTGTCGAGGCGCACACCGAACGTCTTGCCCTGCTTGTCCAATTCGGCCTCGTCGTAAAACCATTTGGCACAGGCCAAGCTGTCGGTGATTTCCCGCCCGGAATAATCCACGAGTGCAAAGGCCACCGGGTTGTCCGGCAACGCCTCCACAAACAGTTTGGTGGCCTCCACCACATCGCCGCCAGTAAATCCAATCAACGCATGGGGCATCGTGCCCATGCCGCGCTCAGCACCGAACATGGGGGCGGTAAGGTCCTGTGATGAACCTGTGAAGCCCACGATCTCTGTGTCTTCAGCACGGGCTGCGTTGGAGCCAACCGCGGCCCCGTAGGCTGCCAACAGATTCATTTCCGGACCGGAACCATGCCGGGCATGCATGTCCATGAACGATGCAGACGGCATGGCCCGGCACATCTCATAGGCATTGTTTGCCGCCACGCACGGCAGGCCCACCTTTTGCAGCAACAAAGTCTCCAGCTCAGAAAGTTGGGAGAAGGGCCCTGTGACCTCCATCAGCTTTTGCTCGGTCAGCACCACCTCGCCGTCGGCAAAAAACCGCTTGATCCTTGCATCTGGCGCAAGCCGTTCAATGATGCGGCAGGCTGGACTGAGGGCGGCAATCACGCGGCGGCGCATGAACACCGCATAGGTGACCTCGCAGTCGCCATTTGCTTCGGCAATGCGTTTGGTGTGGCTGAAATATTTATCCGTGAGCGCCTCACGCGGACCGGCTGACAAAGTCAAATCGATGAGCCGATCAATTGCGGCATCAAAACTCATTTTGGGCGAAACGGTTTGATCCACAGCACTTCTCCCGGGATTTCTGTTGCGTGATGCAGCGACCTGAACGAGTGTCGCGCGTGGTGAGTTTCACGTCAAATGGTGATTACGGTCTGGCGTCAGCCAGGATAGCCTCTGAGGCACTTTCCAGAAAGCCGATGTCGCTGCCCAGGGCCAACAGGTGAAAACCCCGCTCCACGTAAGTTTTGGCAAATTGCGCCGAACCGGCATAGATCCCCGGCACAATCCCGTGCTCGCTACATTTTGCGACAATAAGATCAAGCGCAGCCAGAACCTGAGAGCTCACCGGATCAACCGGACCAGCACCACCCGTCAGTGATGTGCTCAGATCGTTGGGTCCGACAAACACACCATCTATGCCGTCTGTGCCGCAAATCGCGTCCAAACTGTCCAATGCGCTCTGGGTTTCCACCATAGCAAAATTGAACTTCCGCGCGTTGACCTCTGCCAGGGCCCCTTTTGCGCCGGTATCTTGCTTGCGGCCATCGCGGTATGAGCCGTAACTGCGTTGGCCGACCGGCGGATATTTGGTCGCCTCAACAAACGCACGGGCATCGGCTGCGGAATTGACCATGGGGCAGACGATGGCATCCACCCCCAGATCAAGCGCCTTGGCCATGGTCGAATAATCGTTCAATGCCGCGCGAAGCACCACTGGCTTCCCACAAGCATGAACCGGCGTGGTCATGGCCAACACATCTGGGTAATCCACGAACCCGTGCTGCATATCGATGCAACAAGCGTCCCAGCTGCCATGAGCGAACGCCTCTGTCGCCAGAGCGCCAGGCATCAGCGACCAGGACATGAACACAGGCTCAGGCCTGCTCATAAGTTCGTTGAAAGTGGCCATCTATAGGCGCCAGCCGGGCGATCAGGCCTCGCTCTGGATTTGCTCCATCGCGGTCACCAACAGCTCTTCCATGGTGCGTCTAAGTTGATGATCGGATTGGTCGATACTCTTTGCGTCAAGGTCACCGCGCACTTTTCTGAACACGTCCTCGTCGCCCGCTTCTTCAAAGTCTGATTTAACGACTTCCATGGAATAGGCCTTGGCGTCGTCGCCTGCAAGGCCCATCAACTCTGCGGCCCAAAGACCGAGCAGCTTGTTACGGCGCGCAGTCGCCTTGAATTGCAGCTCTTCGTCGTGAGCAAACTTCTTTTCAAATCCGTCTTTGCGATTGTCAAAAGTGTTCATTTGGCAACTGTTCTCCAATTGGCGGCGCGGAGGCGCTCTCGCAGGCTTATTTCATGAGTAAGATATGGGGCGGGCGGCCGTTCGGGGCAAGCCTTAGCTTTGACGCACCTCTAAATCAACCATTCAAAATGGCAGATGCAGCGCACCGTCAATCCAGCAGGACCCTCTGACTAGGCCACATCCTCTTCTGAATCTGCCACTCCGCCATTCTTCAACCACTTGTCGATCATGGCGTTCAGCTGTTCGGGCGAAGCGGGCTTGGCCAAATAGTCATCCAGGCCCTGGCGCAGCAAACTCTCGCGGTCTCCGCGCAAGGCATGGGCCGTCAGCGCCACGATGGGAACCTTGGGCAAATTGTTTTCGTCTTCGTACTTTCTAATTTCCAAGCTGGCTTCAACGCCGCCCAGATTTGGCATTGAGATGTCCATCAAGATCAGCTTGGGGGGGCTTCGTTTGTAGGCCTTAACCACCTCGAGGCCATCAAAACAGATTTCAAAATCATGCCCTAGATCAAGCAGTACAAACTCAAAGTAGGTCTGGTTGATCTTATTGTCCTCTGCCAAAAGAATCTCCGGACCCTCATCCCCTGCTTCCAGCTCAGTAAAGGCCATACCGGGAGCCTGAAGCGGTGCGCCTTGCGAAACATTTGCCACTGGCCAGGAAGACGGGTCGGTGGCCTCTGGCGTCTCCACCCGGAACGGTGGAACAGACAACTCCTCCGCCGGAGGCTCAGCGACAGTGTCGGTAGTCCTTGCGGGCCCATCAGCGGAGAGATCTGCGCACTCATGCAATGGACCTTCTTCCTTAGCCTTCTCAAGACAATTGACCACCATCTCGAGCAGAACGGACGAGCGTGCCGGTTTCAAGAGGTATCCACTCGCCCCCAAGTCTCGCCAGGCTTTGCCATCACCCTGCTGGCCGACTGACGTCAAGACCACGACAGGAGTGTCCATTATGCCATGCTGGTTCCGCATGATCTTGAGCACGTCCTCACCAGACATATTCGGCATCTGGTGATCCAGGATGATCAGATCAAACTTTCGACCCTCAGCGACGGCCTGCGTGGCTGCGCTCAGCGCATCCCAGCCGTTGGCACACGAATGAGGCTCGAAACTCCAGGATGATAGCTGTTCTTCAAGGATCGAGCGGTTGACCTTGTTATCGTCGACAACCAGAATCCGGGCACCGGACACATCAACCGGCGCCTGACGGGCCGTCAGGCCCTGTTCGTGCACGGCGAGCGGGATTTCACACCAGAATGTCGATCCCTCACCCATCTCGCTGTTGAAGCCGATATCACCGCCCATCTGCTCCACCAGAAGCTTTGTGATGGATAAGCCGAGCCCGGTTCCCTCATGCTGGCGCGTGTTGCTGCCATCCACCTGCGAGAACTTGTCAAAGATGGTGTCATGCTTATCAGCAGGTATGCCAATTCCTGTGTCGACAACCTCAAGCCGCAAACGGACCGTACCATTATCCCGAACGCCGGAGAGATTGGCCAACACATGGCCACTTTCGGTAAACTTGATGCCGTTCGCCACCAAATTGGTCACTATTTGACGAATTCTGCCAACATCACCCACAAGAACCTCGGGCAGGTCCGGCTGTATCCGAACGGCCAGCTCCAGTTCCTTGTCAGCCGCCGCGCCAGACAATAGTACGGCAATGTCTTCGATTGCATCACGCAAGCCAAACGGCGCCAAATCGAGTTCCAGCTTGCCGCTGTCAATCTTCGCAATGTCCAGAATATCGTTGATGATCGTGAGGAGCGCCATTCCGGAATTGGCAATTGTGCTGGCGTAGGACATCTGGCGGTCATCAAGCTGGGTTTTGCTCAACAATTCCGCCATTCCCAGAATTCCGTTCAGGGGCGTACGGATCTCGTGGCTCATGTTGGCCACAAACTCGCTCTTGGCCCGTACAGCATGCTCTGCTGCTTCCGCCGCCTCGCTTTGGGCCTTATGGGCACTGATATCAACCACATAGCCGACGTTGTAAGGCGTAGCGCCAGTTTCCGACGTTCCCGCGTGGGTGTACTCAGACACCCAGCGCTCTTCGCCTGCCTGATCGAGCAAGCGGTAGCTCATGCTGAAACCGTCGGTCCGCCCACCAGCGCTCCAGCGCTGCCATGCGCCTTTGAGGGTCTCCAGATCTTCAGGATGAACGAAGTTTGTGTAGCAACTCTTCGCTTGAGCGGCGTCTTCGGCGCAAAGGCCGGTCAGATCGGCAAAATTGGGTGTCGCACGAAGGATGGGGCGATCATCGGTATCCTCCCACATAAAGACGCAGACTGGGCCATTCTGGAAGATCCGATCAATCACAATGAACTCCAACAAGATTCGCCGCCCCGGTGGCGTACGGCTATGTCAAAAACTACAGCAAAATCCCTTACAACTCCTTGCACCCACACAGGAATCACGGTTTCAGCGGGCGACCTACCAGTTTGGGTGTATGCGGGTGCAACCTGAGAAGTTGAAACATCATTTTCGCGAAGGTTTTGTTGATAGTTACACACATTCAGCGTGCTTTGATTGTATGCGATCTGGCTTTAAAGTAGGGTTCGCATTAAGGCTGGACACGAATCGGCTGCAGGCGGTGGCCTGAGGCCGCATTCCCCACAAGACGAAATTTCCCTACACCAGCCTCCCGTTACAGGAAAAGGCATTACAATGTCCCGAAGACGCCGCCAGATCTACGAAGGCAAAGCCAAAATTCTCTATGAAGGCCCCGAACCGGGCACGATCATTCAGTACTTCAAGGATGACGCGACCGCGTTTAACGCGCAAAAACGCGAAGTCATTGATGGCAAAGGCGTTCTGAACAACCGAATTTCAGAGTTCATCTTTGAGCGTCTCGGTGGGATCGGCATTCCAACCCACTTCATCAAGCGTCTCAATATGCGCGAACAGTTGGTGCGCCAGGTCGAGATCATCCCGGTAGAAGTTATTGTTCGCAACATCGCCGCAGGCACCATGGCCAAGCGTCTTGGCATTGATGAAGGCACGCAGTTGCCCCGCGCCATCGTCGAATTCTGCTACAAATCAGATGAACTGGGCGATCCGCTGATCACCGAGGAGCATATTGCAGCGTTCAACTGGGCCGGTCCCCAGGAGATGGACGACATCATGGCCATGGCTCTTCGCACCAACGATTTCCTCTCCGGACTGTTTGCCGCCGTCGGCATCAGGTTGGTTGATTTCAAGCTGGAGTTCGGCCGCCATTACGAAAACGATATGGTGCGCACCGTGCTGGCTGATGAAGTGAGCCCCGACACCTGCCGGTTGTGGGACATGAAAACCGACGACAAGCTGGACAAAGACCGTTTCCGCCGCGATTTGGGCGGGCTCGTGGAAGCCTATCAGGAAGTCGCCAGCCGCCTCGGCATTCTCAACAAGAGCGAGCCCCAGAAGGGCGGCAAGCCGGTTCTGGTGAAGTCAGACCGGGCAGAAGCCGCCAATTCGGGCGAGAAGAAATAGGGTCTCTAAAAATGCCGACAATGAAGGCCAGGGTGAAAGTAACCCTCAAGAATGGTGTTCTGGATCCCCAGGGCAAGGCCATTGAACACGCTCTCGACAGCCTGGGCTTTGACGGAGTGAGCGGCGTTCGGCAAGGCCGGTATTTCGAGCTGGACGTGGATGCAGGCGACAAAGCCGCCGCAGAGACTTCCGTGACCGCCATGTGCGACAAGCTGCTCGCCAATACGGTGATCGAGAACTATGAAATCGAGGTCAGCTGAATGAAGTCGGCCGTCGTCCTCTTCCCCGGCATCAATCGCCAACGCGACATGATGATGGCTCTCGAGGCTGGAACGGGCATCGTGCCGCTGTCCATCTGGCACACAGAGACAGAGCTGCCGGATGTGGATCTGATCGTCATCCCCGGCGGCTTTTCCTACGGTGACTATCTGCGCTGCGGCGCCATTGCAGGCCGCTCGCCGGTCATGGCCGAGATCATCCGCGCGGCCAAGCGTGGCGTGAAGGTTCTGGGCGTGTGCAACGGCTTTCAGATTCTCGTGGAAACCGAACTGTTGCCCGGCGCGCTCATGCGCAACGCTCATTTGAAATTCGTCTGCCGCGAAGTGCGGCTGCGGATTGAGAACAACACCACCTTTTTCACATCGTCATTGAACAAGGGCGATGTCGTCTCCTGCCCTGTCGCCCATGGCGACGGCAACTATTTTGCCAGCGACGATAAACTCAAGCAGCTCGAAGATGAGGGCCGTGTGGTGTTCCGCTATGTGGAGGGCACCAATCCCAATGGCGCGGTGAACGATATTGCAGGCGTGGTCAACCGCCAGGGCAATGTCATCGGTCTCATGCCACATCCGGAAAACATGATCGAAGCGATGCATGGCCGGACAGACTGCTGGCCGCTGTTTGAGGGGCTGGCAGCAGCCTGATTGACGGACGGGAATGTGAACGCCGCGCCGCGTCTCGACCCGCTCCTGCCCGCGCCTAACCTCAGGTTGGCGCCGGCTGCTGTCCGTCGTCCAAAGCCGCTTGCGCCGCACCGGTTGCGGCCTTTCGCTTTTCGTCCTCGGGCCGGTCTTGGTCTTCTTCAGCGATCCGGACCGTCACCTGGCGATGGGCAAACTTGATGCCGTTCTGTTCAAACAATTCCTGGATGCGCGCATAGACGAACTTGCGGGTCATGAATTGATCGCCCGGCTTCGTCATGAACTTCACCCGGATGATCATCGCACTGTCTTCCATGGCATAGACCCCTTGAGATTTCAGTGGTTGCAAAAACATGGGACCGATTTCCGGGTGCTCCAAAAGTTCCTGACCGAGCTTCTTGACCAGTTTGCGAACCTTTTCCACATCCGTGTCGTAGGTCACGCGAAGCTTCAGCTTCATCATCACCCAATCGCGGGAGAAGTTTTTGAGGAAGCGGATTTCGCCAAACGGCACCGTGTTCAACGGCCCATTGTGGTGGCGCAATTGGAACGAGCGGATCGAGATCTTCTCCACGGTGCCCTTCACCTCACCAAGATCGATGTACTCGCCCTTGCGGAACGCGTCATCCATGAGGAAGAAGGCTCCGGAGAAGACATCCCGAATGAGTGTTTGAGCCCCAAAACCAACGGCCAGGCCGATAACACCGGCGCCCGCAAACAGCGGAGCGATATCGACCCCCATTTCAGCCAACACAATCATGCCTGCAATGGTCACAATGGTGATCAACAGGAAGTTCCGGAAGATCGGCAGAAGCGTCGCCAAACGCGATTGGCCCACGCCCATCTCCGCTTCGCCGCCGTCTCCGCCATGGGCGGGCACAGGTTCTTCCATGGCAATCTGGTAGTCGGTCCAGATTTTCACCGCCTGATAGGCCATGTAACCTGCAAAACTCACCAGAATGATATCAAGGAAATTCAGAGCCGGATTGGCCTGGTTCTCAAAGTCAAAGCCCCAAAGCTCCATGATGACGCCAATCCCAGCGAAGGTCAGCAGAATGGCGTAACCACGTTCCACCAGTCGCTTGAAGATGGGACGCAGACCTAAATTATAATCTTCCTCCAGATGGGCTTCAGCCGCCTCTTCGTCGGCTGCAACAATCTCCCCTTCAACCAATTCGATCTCCGCCGCCTGCTCGCCGCTCTTTTGTTCCTGAGCCGGGCGCGGATCGAAGTACCAGTCGATGATGATCAATCCTACCCCAAAGAGAGCAAGCACAACGACCGCCACCAGCAGAGGGCCGAACACAAGTCCGTTGGCACTCGGCAGATCAAGCAGCAGCCGGATGACGGCCACGCAATAGGCGCTCACCAGATAGATGATCGTGCCGGGGAGCCAGATCTTCGAGATGGCCCTGCGCCACAAGGGGTAATAGCCATGCACACCGGGCCCCAGAATTACTTGGGTTAGTGCCGTGCGGTAACGCACATACAGGCCGATGAACATGATGATGATGAGCGCACCGGCAATGATGAGCGCCAGCTTGTGGGAATTGAGATCCAGGCCAAGCGCCTCCATCCACAGACAGATGCCAAGCATGGCCGCCGCCACGGACATGATGCCGATGAGCGCCCGATAGAAGGATTGTGCCGTTTCATCCTCGAAATTGAAAAGCCGGTAATTCGGAACGTCCGGCACAATGATGTTGAACATGACGGCGCGGGTGACACGAACCGCAAAGAACACACCCACAACAGTGAAGCCCGTCACAAGGGTTTCACGGTAATTGTAGGCAATGACCCAAACCACAAACGCTGCGAAGGCACTCGCAACCGTGGCAGTGAGGATCATTACGATAGAACGGAACAGGAGGTATTTGATTTTCGTTGAGCGCTCTTTTGGCTCACTCACAAAGCTGTCGGCGAACGTGTCGCGCGCCCAAATGTTCAGCCTCGCCCCCAAAAACCGCCCCACCACCAGCGACAGGATGCTGACGCCCAAGGCCCAGAGCAGCCAGTAAAGATTGCCATCTGTGCTGACTTTCGCCAGCGCATTGCCAATGTTGTGGATAAACCGCCCGGCGCTCTGCAGCACAAGCCGGAAGCGGAACTGAGCCCGGTTGAGCATGGCAAGAGGGTCAAACTTTTCAGCCGCCTTTTCTTTGGCGACCTGCGTGGCAGACTTTGGGTCAACCACGATGACCGTGGCACCGGACTTCCTGGCCTTTTCAAGAAACGGCTCCAGCGCCTTAACCGCAGGCGCAGCCTCGGTTTGTCCATAGGCCGGTCCGGCGCCTTGCAGGCAAAAACCGGCAACCGCACACACCACCCAAAGGGCCAGAATCGCGCGTGCACGATCGATCAATTGCACTGCAAATTCGCGTGCTGTTGGCATGGCCGTTCCCTTCCGCCTTTTTGTGGCGCCATTCAACGCGTTTACGGCAGGCTTTTCAACACAAGATGACACGCAAGCGCTTGTGATAGGGGCGGACTCAGTGCAGTTTGGCCGCGCTTGGTCCCTCCCACACAAAGTCTGCTCAACGGCTGCCTATGTCCATTCCCAACGATATTGAGATCACACCCGAACTGGTGGCCGAACACGGTCTGAAACCGGACGAGTATGAGCGCATCCTTGAGCTGATCGGGCGCACGCCCACCCTAACCGAGCTGGGCATCTTTTCGGCCATGTGGAACGAGCATTGTTCCTATAAATCTTCCAAAAAGTGGCTCCGCACATTGCCGACCACCGGCGACCGGGTGATCCTGGGTCCGGGCGAAAACGCCGGCGTCATCGATATTGGCGACGGCCAGGCCGCGATTTTCAAGATGGAGAGCCACAACCACCCCTCTTTCATTGAACCCTACCAGGGCGCTGCAACCGGTGTTGGCGGCATTCTGCGCGATGTGTTCACCATGGGTGCAAGGCCCATAGCAGCCATGAACGCTCTGCGCTTTGGATCGCCTGACCACCCCAAGACCCGCCATCTGGTCTCCGGCGTGGTGGCGGGCGTTGGTGGCTACGGCAACTCGTTCGGCGTGCCGACGGTGGGCGGAGAGGTGAACTTTCACCCGCGCTACAACGGCAATATCCTGGTCAACGCCTTCGCGTTGGGCTTGGCGGATGCCGACAAAATCTTTCTGTCTGAGGCCAAGGGCGTCGGACTGCCGGTAGTCTATCTTGGCGCCAAGACCGGACGGGATGGCATTCACGGCGCCTCAATGGCCAGCCAGGAATTTGCCGATGATTCAGAAGAAAAGCGTCCCACTGTTCAGGTAGGCGACCCGTTCACCGAGAAGTGCCTTTTGGAAGCCTGCCTTGAGCTGATGGCATCTGGCGCGGTGATCGCGATTCAGGACATGGGGGCTGCCGGCCTCACCTGCTCTGCCGTCGAGATGGGCGCAAAGGGTTCTCTGGGCATCGATCTGGATCTCGACAAGGTGCCCTGCCGCGAGGAACGGATGAGCGCCTATGAGATGATGCTCTCGGAAAGCCAGGAGCGCATGCTCATGGTGCTGAAGCCGGAACTAGAGAACGAGGCGCAAGCAATCTTCACCAAGTGGGGATTGGATTTTGCCATAGTGGGCAAGACCACCGACACCTTGAGATTCCGCATCTTCCACGAGGGCGAACAGGTTGCCGACCTTCCCATCAAGGATCTGGGCGACGAGGCTCCTGAATATGACAGGCCTTGGGTTGCACCCACCCTGCGCCCTGCCCTCGGTCACCAGGATGTCCCCCCACCGAACGACGTGGCAGATGCACTGCTCACCCTCATCGGGTCGCCGGACCTGTGTTCGAGACGTTGGGTATGGGAGCAGTATGATCATTTGATCCAATCCAACACGGCGCAAATTCCAGGCGGCGACGCCGCCGTGCTGCGGGTTGAAGGGGCGCCACACAAAGGCCTTGCGGTCTGCGCGGACGTCACGCCGCGCTACGTGGAGGCCGATCCGTTTGAAGGCGGCAAGCAAGCTGTCGCAGAAGTTTGGCGCAATCTTACGTGTGTTGGTGCAGAACCGATTGCGATCACAGACAATCTGAATTTCGGCAATCCGGAACGCCCAGAGATCATGGGCACTCTGGTGCGCGCAATCGAAGGCATTGGCGAAGCTTGCCGGATCCTCGAGTTCCCGGTGGTTTCAGGAAATGTCTCGCTCTACAACGAGACCAATGGTGAGGCGATCCTGCCAACTCCGGCCATTGCGGGTGTAGGGCTGTTGCCTGATTTGTCCAAGATGACCACGATGAAATTCAAGCAAGACGGCGATGCAATCCTTCTGATTGGCGCAGAAGCCCCCGCCGGCCACCTCGGGCAGTCGCTCTACCTGCGCGAAGTCTTGGGCCGCGAAGACGGCCCGCCGCCCCATGTGGCTCTCGAGAATGAGCGCAAGGTGGGAGATTTTGTCCGCGGCCTCATCGTTGATGATCAACTTTCAGCGGTGCATGATGTTTCCGATGGCGGGTTGGCCATTTGTTTGGCGGAAATGGCCATGGCGTCCGGCACGGGTGCATCTGTGTCACTGGCTTTTGCAGATATCCCCGAACACGCCAGTTTGTTTGGCGAGGATCAGGGCTTCTACGTGATGGTCTGTGCTGATTCGATTTCTGATCAAATTATCGCAAAGGCCCACAACAGTGCTCTTTTTGCCACCCGGCTCGGCATAACCGGCGGGTCCGATTTGACGATTGAAGGCAGCGCCGCCATATCTGTTGCAGACATGCAGGAACGCCACCAGCACTGGCTGCCGACCTATATGGCCGGAGAGCTTGCCATTTAGGCGCAACCCCAAGGGAGACAACACCTATGCCCATGAGCGCCACTGACATTGAAGCCATGATGAAGGAGGCGTTTCCCGACGCCACGATCGAGATTAGGGCACTGGCCGATGATGGCGACCATTATGCGGCGAACATCGTCTCCTCGGCCTTTACAGGCAAGAGCCGTGTGCAGCAGCATCAGCTTGTTTACAAAGCTTTGAAGGGCAAGATGGGCGGTGAACTTCACGCCCTCGCCTTGCAAACTTCAGCGCCTGAGAGTTGAAGGCACGCATCAATTCAACAAAACCTGCCTGATAGACTGGAATAATCGTGTGCAAGGCACTAAATGAACGCCACAAAGAGTGCGCCGGTCGTTCGGGCGTCTGTAGGCGCGCACGCACGTTTATAAATTCGGATTGACCGAGAGGGAATTCATATGACCGATGTGAACAAGTGGATTAATGACACAGTGAAGGCCAACGACGTTGTGCTTTTCATGAAAGGCACACCGCAGTTTCCCCAGTGCGGATTTTCCGGGCGTGTGACCCAAATTCTCGATTACATGGGTGTTGAATACGCCGGTGTGAACGTCCTGGAATCAGATGCTTTAAGAAACGGCATCAAGGAATTCTCCGACTGGCCCACCATTCCTCAGCTCTATGTGAAGGGCGAATTCGTCGGTGGCTGTGATATTCTCACTGAGATGTTCCAGAACGGCGAGTTGCAATCCCACATGGGCGAGAACGGTATTGAGGTCGCGGCACCTGCCAGCGCTTGATCGTTAGCCCACGCCTGTTGGCCAAATGGACCCGTTCCTCCTCAAATGGGTTCACATCGTCTCATCGACCCTTCTGTTTGGTGCCGCCCTCGGCAGTTCAATTCATTGCTGGCGTGCGCATTCCACCCAAGAAGTCAGAACCGTTGCGGCAGTGATGCGGACCGTGGTGGCGGTTGATTGGTGGGTTGTCACCACAACCGGCTTCCTTCAACCGGCTTCTGGATTTCTTCTGCTGCAGGCCAAGGGATACAGTTTTCTCGAACCTTGGCTGATTGTTGCCTATGCGCTCTACGCGATCGTCAGTTTGCTTTGGTTTGTTGTGGCGTGGTTGCAAATTAAATGTCGCAACATGGCGCGGGCAGCATCGAGTTGGGATGCCCTTCCAGGCGACTATCACCGGTACATGCGTTTGTGGCTGTGGACCGCCCTTCCTGCGTTTAGCAGCGCGCTAATCATCTTCTGGCTCATGGTGGCAAAGTCGGAGCTATGGTGAAAAACTCAGATCAAGATGCATCAAGGCAATAAATGACAGCTCTTTACACACTGGCCGGCGTCATACTGTTAATGGTTGGCGGCGATGCCCTTGTGCGCGGTGCAATTACGCTCAGCTTAAAGATTGGGTTGTCCGCCACGCTCATCAGCATGACCGTTGTCGCGTTCGGCACATCTGCCCCTGAACTCGTCATTAGTCTTGAAGCAGCTCTTTCAGGCTCGCCAGACATCGCATTGGGTAATGTTGTTGGAAGCAACATTGCGAACACCTTGCTGATCGTTGGCATACCGGCCCTCATCATCTCCCTGGACACCGGTGGAAAAGAGCTACGGCGCAACTACGGTCTGATGTTGGCCGCCACAATCATTTTCTCAGCCTTTGCTCTTACCGGTTACATCAGCAGGTTGGCAGGTTACGTCTTGCTGACTTGCCTGGTCGCGGCGCTGTTCTACAGCTACCGCAAATCTACAGAAGAAGGCGGCGAGACCCTGGAAGCTGGCGCCCCGTTAAGTGGTTGGAAAATTGCCGGCTTGCTTGTGTTCGGCATTGTCGCCTTGCCCATCGGCGCCCATTGTCTGATCGAAGGCGCGCGTGGCGTTGCGCTCCATTTTGGCCTCTCGGAGGCAGCCATCGGGCTCACCATTGTGGCTCTTGGAACGTCCCTGCCTGAATTGGCAGCGAGTGTCGCAGCAGCATGGCGCGGGCGCACGGAAATTGTCCTCGGCAATGTGATTGGTTCAAACATGCTGAATCTTCTGCTGGTGATCGGCGCAACGGCCTCCATCAGTCCACTGGTGGTCTCGCGGAGCTTTCTCACCGTCGACATTCCTCTGATGATGATCATTACGCTAATGCTGGCGCCATTCTTGATCTGGCACATCAGGATCGGCAAGCGCGTGGCACTGGTGCTTTTGGCGTGTTACGCGGCATTCTGCGTTCTTGCACTGGGCGACGCAACGATTTGAGATCGCCATCACTTCAACAAAGCTGATGGGACCAATCAACCAAAAGCGTTTGTTGGCGGGCAGCGTTTTCGGTTAGATACATGTCTATGCATCTGGATCGACCCTCATGAGCATTGCAGCAGCCGAAGGCGGAACCCGCCGTATCCCCCCTCCGGGGCCGCGTCCCCGTCGGAGGCCTCGGATTGAGCTGATCATCATCGCCGGCTGCTTGATCTCCATGATCGGGTTCGGGCTGAGGGCAGATTTTGGGCTGTTCACAAAACCGATTTCCGATGAACTAGGCTGGGGCCGCGAGGTCTACAGCCTGGCGATTGCGCTGCAGAACCTCGTCTGGGGTGCGTTCCAGCCGATCGCAGGCGGGATCGCCGACAAATTCGGCACAGCGCGGGTCCTGGTGCTGGGTACGGTGGTCTACATCACCGGGATGCTGCTGATCCCCTTGGCGGACACTCCGTTGGAGCTCTATCTCACCGCAGGCCTCCTTGTGGGGATCGGCGTTGCAACCACCTCATTCGCTCTGGTCATGACCGCATTTGCACGGTCGGTTCCAGAGAATAAGCGCTCGTGGGTCATGGGCGTGGCGACTGCTGCCGGATCACTCGGCCAGTTCGTTTTTGTTCCCGTTGGCCAAGGCTTCATGAATGCCTTTGGCTGGCAGGCGGCAATCATTTATCTGGCCTTCTTTCTGGTGTTTGTGGTGCCGCTGGCGTGGCCCTTGCGCGGCAAGACTGACGGCGCGGTTGGCGGCGACGCGCCGGAAACGGATCTGTCGTTCACACAAGCATTGGGCAAGGCATTTGGTCATCACAGCTACATCCTGCTGATCTTCGGCTTCTTCGTGTGCGGTTTTCATGTGGCCTTTATCGCAGTCCATCTGCCGGCAGACCTTGTGGACAAGGGCCTGGACCCCAGCATTGGCGCGTGGTGTTTGGCTCTGGTCGGGTTTCTGAATGTGTTCGGCGCTTATTTTGCCGGAGTTCTTGGCGGCAAGTTCCCAAAGCAGCTTTTGCTCTGCGGCTTATATTTTGGCCGCGCCGTCGCCATAACCTTGTTCCTGCTCACGCCGGTTACGGTGGTCTCGGCTTTGTTGTTCTCTGGCTTCATCGGTCTGTTCTGGTTCTCCACGGTGCCCCTAACCGCAGGCCTCGTCTCCGTCATGTTCGGCATGCGCTATATGGGTTTCCTCTTCGGGGTGGTGTTCTTCTCCCATCAGGTTGGCGCGTTTATCGGTGTCTGGCTGGGCGGCAAGATCTACGATTTCACCGGCAGCTACGACATGATGTGGTGGGCCGGGGTGGCACTGGCCGTGGTGGCTTCGCTGGTGCATGTGCCGATCAGGGAAACAAAAGCCCCAAGCTTTGTTCCAGGCACACAAGCCTCATAGCAGTCTGGGCAACATCAGGCCCAGCCCGGAAGCAATCAGCAAAGCAAGCACCACCCGCTTGAAACTCTCCTGGTCGATCCTCTCATAGAGCCGCAAACCAATCCACGATCCGCAAAGCGTTGCCGGAACGCATAACGCCACCAACGTCAGCAGTTCAGTGCTCACAAGCCCGCGGATGGCATAGGCAACAATGGCGATCATGAGGATCATCATATTGATGAGTTGCAGGACGCTGCGGGCCCGTTGCTTGGACCACTGGCAGAGCTGGCTCCAAATCACCAGAATGGGCCCTGAGAGCCCCGCAAAGCCCCCACAGATGCCGCTGACCACCCCAATGACCAATTCAGCCGGCCGGGTCGCCAGCCCCACTGAGGGAGGCTTTCGAGTGGCGAGCATGAAGACCGGATAGATGATCAAAACGGCGCCCACAGCCAGTTTGAAATTATCCGGCGACAATCGGGTAAGCAGCCAGACACCACCTGGAATACCCGCCAATCCACCAAGCACAAATGGGGCGGCCGCGCGGAAATCCATATCAGGCCAGATTCTTCTAACCGTGAAAAAATGAGAGGCAAGAGAGCAGAATGCCACCAATGGTGCCGCCAACACGGGCGTGATCGCGTAGAGCCACAACGCCATGGCGGTCAGTGCCGTGCCAAAACCGGTAAGCCCTGTAACGATCCCGGCCAGGAAGGCCCCGGCCAGAAGCAAGATTATGTCAGTCCCGCCGGGCACGCTTCCCAAATCCATTCGCCAAAGAAAAAGGCCGCCTCGCTTGACGCGGGCGGCCTTATCAAATCGAAAAAGCGGTGGTCGCGATTAGCGCGAATAGAATTCCACCACCAGGTTCGGTTCCATCTGAACCGGATAAGGCACATCGCCCAAAACTGGGATCCGGGTGAGGCTTGCGCTCATTTTCTTATGATCTACTTCAACATAATCCGGAGTGTCCCGTTCTGCGCTCTGGATGGCTTCAAGCACCATCGGCAGTTCGCGGGACTTCTCGCGAATTTCAACCACGTCACCTACTTTCACGCGGAAAGACGGGATGTTGACGCGCTGGCCGTTCACTCTCACGTGGCCGTGGTTCACGAATTGGCGTGCAGCAAATACGGTGGGCACGAACTTGGCACGATACACAATCGCATCAAGGCGCCGTTCCAGAAGGCCGATAAGGTTTTCCGAAGTGTCGCCCTTCAAGCGCAGCGCTTCTTTGTACACCCGCTTGAACTGCTTCTCGGTCACGCAGCCATAGTAGCCTTTGAGCTTCTGTTTGGCGCGCAGCTGGATGCCGAAGTCCGACAGTTTGCTGCGGCGGCGCTGGCCGTGCTCGCCTGGGCCATATTCACGTTTGTTCACTGGGCTCTTGGGGCGGCCCCAGATATTTTCGCCCATACGGCGATCGATCTTGTATTTCGCAGAGATGCGCTTAGACATTCGTTAGGTCTCCAAAGTCGTCATGTTAATGACCGGCCACAAAAAACTGTTGCCGGTAAGAATAAAAAGCTCGCCCTCCTCTGCCGGTTTCCCGGCCAACAGGCTAAACTGACAATGCGCTTGTTCAGATCAGCCACGGGCAAGCAAAAAACCGTCCGCGGTAATGCCACGGACGACGCGGTGCATGCTCTAAGCGCGCAAAGCCATAAAGTCAACGAAAATGCGACGTTTAAAGCACAATGAGATCATTTCGGCGAAAACCCTCTTGGGCCAAGACACGAACGAAATCGCGACTGGATTTCGTGAGCACTGCAGTCGGAGGATCGGCGCTCCCCTGGGGCACGGCGCCCCCACTGTCGGCCACCCGGGCAACCTGACGCGCAATGGCGTCAGACGGGTCAATCAAATCCACACGCCAAGGCGACACTTCGGCAATGCGGTCCGCTATCAGAGGGTAATGTGTGCAGCCCAACACAACGGCATCGGTCTGCCGCTCACCTTGTTGCACGAACACCGGTGCAATCTCCGCGGCGAGCGCTTCATCATCCACTGGAAGTCCGCGCAAGCAATGCTCAGCCATCTCCGCCAGGTTCTTGCAACCATGAAGCACCACGGTGCGGTGCGAGGCAAATGTATCCACCAGAGCTTGGGTATACGCACGGTCAACGGTTCCAGGTGTCGCCAAAACACCGATGATGCCGCTCTTAGAGGCTTCCGCGGCAGGCTTGATGGCAGGAACAGTGCCCACAAAAGGCAATTCAAAGCGCTGCCTCAAAGCCTCCAACGCAAGCGTGCTTGCCGTATTGCAGGCGATCACGACCACGCTGGGGACCGTCAACGAAATAAGCCGACCAAGCACCTCCACGATCCGTTCCACCAACTTATCTTGAGGCCAGTCGCCGTAGGGGAAACCGTCATTGTCGGCAGCATAGATGGCTTGGGCCCCAGGCATGCGGTGCATAACCGCCCGCGCAACGGAAAGCCCTCCCAAGCCGGAATCGAAGATCAAGATGCGATGTGACATCGTTGCGTTATTACGGTTATCTATAATCTAGGCGATACTGAAGATTGGTCACCAAAATATGGCCAAATCATTACTTGAACTGAGAATTTGTGAGGAAATGCAGCACATGATCAAACCCATTGTCCACAAGCTAGCCGCCACCCTATCGCTTGTTATTGTTGTAGCGCTCAGTTTGGGGGCGCCACCCGCGAACGCCACTTCAGGTCCAGGGTGTTTTCGAATTGTCGGCGTGGCGAGCAATGATGTGTTGAACCTCAGGAGTGGTCCAAACTCAGGCGCGCCCCTCACCGGCACAATGCAACCTAAACGGCACGGCATCATCGCATTGTCGGGGAGTTGCACCCCTCAGGCGGCATCCAAGTCCAAACAATGGTGCAAGGTTACTCATTATGTGGACTCAGGCACCACCATCGGCTGGGCCAGCCGCCGCTTCCTGTCGGATGTTGACTGCCCGTGAGGCATCATTTTTGCTCGTGCTTGCGGATGAGCGACGACACCATCCCGTGCAACGTGCGTACCTCCTGTTCGGTGAGGTTCGCCCGGGTGAACATATTATGGATGTTGCGCAGCATTGCTGGACGTTTCTCGGGCGGACGCAGGAAGCCTCCCTTGTCGAGCTCTTCATCGAGACGGTCAAAGAAACCCACCAGTTCTTCGCGCGTAGCTGGCCGGCTGTCGCGCACGCCTAAACCTTCACGCGCTGCCTTTTCCATATCAGTTTCGCGGCCCAGTCCGCCGTCGCTTTTGCGTTTGAACCACTCGTAACCGATCAGCAACACTGCCTGGGCAAGATTGAGCGAGGCAAAATCTGGATTGACCGGCGCGATGACCAACGCATCGGCAAGCACCACATGATCATTGGTCAGGCCATAGCGCTCCCGCCCAAACAATATGCCCGTACCTTCACCAGTTGAGCTGCGCTTATGCATCTCCTCAGCCGCGGTCTCAGGTGTCAGAATGGGTTTGACCATGTCGCGCTTGCGCGCCGTGGTGGCCACCACAAAACTCAAATCCGCCACGGCCTCTTCGAGCGTTTCAAACAGGGCCGCCTGTTCAATTACAATGTCTGCCCCGGACGCCGCCTTGATCGCGTGCTCATTAGGCCAACCGTTGGTGGGCGCCACAAGCCTTAGTTCCGTCAGCCCAAAGTTCGCCATGGCGCGCGCAGCCGTGCCGATGTTCTGCCCCAACTGTGGCTCCACCAAAATGACACAAGGCGCATCTGTTGGAGCAAGATTTTTCTTGATATGACCCATAGCAGCGGGGCATAGGCGAGCGGCGCTGTAAAATCAAATGGATATGCACGACAAGTCCGGTAAAGCCATGAATGATCACTCTGAAAAACTCACCCAGATGATGGAACTCACCAAGCGGAGCTGGGATGAACGCGTTCCAATTCACGCCGATGATCAAACGGGGCTATACGACGTTGCGAGCTTCCTGAACGGCCAGGACACCCTGTCGCCCATTGAAAACGCCGAGATTGGACACGTCTCCGGTCTGAAGATCGCGCATCTTCAATGCCATTTCGGTCTCGACACGCTAAGCCTTGCGCGCCGCGGCGCCGATGTTACCGGTTTGGACTATACTCCTGCCGCTGTGGCCAAGGCTCAGGAGCTCGCCAAGCAAGCCGGACAATCAGCCAAGTTCGTTTGTGCTGACGTCTATGATGCCCTCGATCATCTTCCCGCTGGCGCATTCGATATGGTGTTTTCGACGTGTGGAGTGATCTGTTGGTTGCCTGATCTGGGGCCTTGGGCGAACGTCGTTGCAACCTTGTTGAAGCCTGGAGGCAAACTGTATTTGTACGACATGCATCCGGCCATGGCACAGCTGGAAGAAGAAAACGGCAAGCTTGTGGCCACCTACCCTGTCGGTGGCACAGGAGCAAGCGGCGCGCTGGAGTTCTCAGAAGATGAGTCTTACGCCGGTGATGGACGACCCTTGGAAAACAAGAAGACTTTCGAATGGATCCACTCGTTCAGCCATGTGCTGGCAAGCCTGCTCAGCGCCGGTTTAACGCTGGAATTTCTGCGCGAACACGACACTCTGCCATGGAAGGCAGTCCCTTCAATGGTGCCCGCGGCTGGAAGGATGTTCAAATTGCCAGATTCCATGATTGGCCCCTCCCTTTCCTTTTCTCTGATGGCAAAGCGAACTTAGCGGATCGGCAACGGATTAGTGGCAGTTTTCGGCCTTAGGCCGCGGGGCCGCGCCACTTCAGGCTTTTTAGTTTAGATAAGTTCTAAACAATTGAAACCATTACAGTTTTGAACAATTCTAAACTTGACTAAAATAGTTGGTTTTATGTTGACAGGATGCTTCTGATCCCATTAAGGACAATGTCAGGGAACGTCAGATTTTGACGCGAGAAAGGTAACGCGCAATGAACACAGTTTTTGTTCGCAGGTTTTTGTCCAAATCAGCCTTGCTCATAGCAGCAACCGCCACCATGTCAGTTTCGGCACTCGGTGCAGACGAAGTAAATGTCTATTCCTACCGCCAGCCTTATCTGGTGAAACCTCTGTTCGACGGCTTCACCGCGGCCACCGGCATCAAAGTCAACGTGATCTTTGCAAAAAAGGGCCTGATTGAGCGGATGGCCCAAGAAGGCAACAAGAGCCCGGCCGACGTGTTGCTGACTGTGGACATTGGCCGCCTGACTGGCGCTAAGGCAAAGGGCGTTACCCAGACCTTGAACTCAGGGCCAGTCAACGCAAACATTCCAGCAAACTACCGTGACCCGGAAGGTCACTGGTTTGGCCTGACCACGCGTGCCAGAGTTGCCTATGCCTCGAAGGAACGGGTTGCACAGAACAGCATCACCTATGAAGAACTCGCCGATCCCAAGTGGCGTGGCAAGATCTGTGTGCGCTCTGGCAAGCACGTTTACAACGTCGCGATGATCGCCTCCATGATCAAGCATCACGGTGAGGCCAAGACCAAAGAATGGCTACAGGGCTTCAAGGCCAATCTTGCCCGCAAGCCTGCGGGTAACGACCGGGCCCAGGTCAAGGGTGTCTTTTCAGGACAGTGCGACTTGGCCATCGGCAACACCTACTACATGGCCAAGATGCAACTGAATGAGAAAAAGCCCGAGCAAAAAGAGTGGGCAGCTTCGGTAAAAATGCTGTTCCCCAACTCCGCCGAGCGGGGCACTCATGTGAACATTTCCGGGGCGTCATTGGCAAAGTTTGCCCCCCATAAGGCGAATGGTGTGAAGCTAATTGAATTTCTGGCCGGCGAAAAAGCACAAAAAATCTACGCCGAGGTCAACCATGAGTATCCCGTAAAGGCTGGTGTTGCCGCTTCAGAGCTGGTCCAAAGCTGGGGGAAATTCAAATCTGACCCAACGTCACTGGAAGACATCGCCACCTTGCGAAAACGGGCCACCGAAATGGTGGACGAAGTCGCATTTGATGACGGCCCCAGTTCCTAGTGCCTAGGCACATGCGTTGAATTAGAATTTGGTCTGGCGAATTATCGCCAGGCCAATTTTGCCGTTTGAAAGTCCGCGTTAATGTCAGTGCCCGATATGGTCAATCCGCAGCAAAGTCTATCCTCGCAATGGGTCAGGCGTGCAGCTCCGCCCTATTGGACCGCTTTATCCGCGGCAATCTTCCTGCTGATTATCTCGCCCATTGTCGGGCTGGTGCTCACCGCCCTGACCTCAAGCGCAGAGTCCTGGCCCCATTTGGTGCACACCATCCTTCCCAAGGCCCTTCGGGACACTGCTCTTCTAATGATCGGCGTTAGCGCGCTCAGCATATTGGCGGGCGCAGGCACAGCCTGGCTCATCACGCTCTACCGTTTTCCAGGCCGACGCATCTTTAAGTGGCTTCTTGTGGTGCCGCTCGCCATGCCCACGTATTTGGCCGCGTTTTGTTACGTGGAAGTTTGGGACTATTCCGGCTGGGTTCAAACCGCCCTACGCTCAACATTCGGCTTCACCAATGCCCGGGACTATTGGTTTCCCGACATCAGATCGTTGGGCGGCGCCGTGTTTGTCATGTCATCAGTGCTGTTTCCGTACGTCTATCTGACAGCACGGGCAAGTTTTCTGGCGCAATCTGCGAACGTGCTGGAAGCCAGCCGCACATTGGGGTGCAGTCCTTGGTTATCCTTCTGGAAGGTTGGCCTCCCGCTTGCCCGCCCAGCCATAGCGGCTGGAACAGCGTTGGTGATGATGGAATGCCTAAACGACATAGGCGCTGTTGAACATTTCGGCGTAAACACCCTGACAATCACCGTGTATGACACTTGGTTGGAACGCGGCTCGCTTGGTGGAGCAGCTCAGATCGCGTGTGCAATGCTGATTGCGGTGATCTTCTTGTTCGCGCTCGAGAGATGGAGCCGGCGGCAGCAGCAGTTTTACCAGTTGTCCGGCAAGCAGACCAAGCTGCCGACGGCTCGCCTAACCAGCTGGAAGGCAGCTCTTGCTTTCATTGCGTGCTTCATGCCGTTTTTGCTCGGATTTGGGGTGCCCGGGCTTTTCCTTGTAGACGCCAGCTTGAGCCACGCTTCAGATGCGCTGCAAGGTTCCTTCTGGACCAACGCGTTCAACAGTTTCATGCTTGCATCGTTCGCTGCCGGCATTGCGATGTTCCTTGGCTTGCTCATGGTGTTCACGCGCCGGCTCAGAAATTCCACACTCATGAATGCGATGGCCATAGGTGCCTCGATCGGATACGCGGTGCCCGGAACAGTATTGGCGATTGGTGTTCTAATAACGCTGGCTGCCGTTGAGCGCGTCGTTGGTGGTCTGACCGAAACGATGTTTGGCATAACCACTGGACTGTTGGTCAGCGGGACCAGTGCCGCGATTGTATTTGCCTATGTGGTTCGCTTCTTCACGATATCCCAAGGCACCCTTGATGCCGGTATGGCAAAACTGTCCCCGCATCTCGATGACGCCGCCCGCTCCTTGGGCCGCACACCGTCTGGGGTCCTGAAAGACGTCCACCTGCCGCTCTTGCGCCCCGCATTGGGTGTGGGCGTGTTGTTGGTGTTTGTTGACTCCATGAAAGAACTGCCGGCAACGCTACTTCTGCGCCCCTTTAATTTCGATACGCTCGCCACGCAGGTCTATACGCTCGCCAGTCTGGACTTGTTCGAAGAGGCTGCGCCTGCAGCTTTGGCAATTGTTATCATTGGCCTGATACCATTGATGCTCTTGAACCACGTCATCTCGACCGGGCGCCGCGCTGTCCCGAAACGTTGAGCTGACCAATGGGCGGGGTGCAGGCTAAGATGCAGCACCGCCAGCCTGGGATTTGGAAGGAACAATGATCGTTTGCCATTGCAACGTGTTAACGTGCAGGCACGTCCGAGAGGCCGTTGACGCAGCCAGCGGGCGAGACGGCCTTACCCTTGTTACCCCTGGGGTGGTGTTCAAGGAAAATGACAAACGCCCACGTTGCGGGTATTGCATGCCTCATATCCATAAGTTGATTGAGGAGCATTTGACAGACAATACAGTTTGGAATAATTCTAAACTATAACCAAAACACCCCACCCAGGAGCACCCACCCATGAAGGGCGACGCAAACGTCATTGAGTATCTCAACAAGTCATTGCGGCATGAATTGACTGCAGTGAACCAATATTGGTTGCACTACCGGCTGCTCGACGATTGGGGCTTCCGGAAACTTGCGCAGAAGGAGCGTGAGGAATCGATCGAGGAAATGCAGCATGCCGACAAATTAGTCGAACGCATCATTTTCCTTGAGGGCCACCCCAACCTTCAAACCCTCGATCCGCTCAAGATTGGCGAGAACATCGAAGAAATTCTCAAGAGCGATTTGGAAGCGGAATACAGTGCGCGTGCGCTTTACAAAGAAGCCCGTGAAGCCTGCCGAGATGCCGGTGACTATGTCACCATGCAACTATTCGAAGGGCTGTTGAGCGATGAGGAAGGCCATATCGATTTCATCGAAACCGAGCTGGAGCTCATGGAAAAAATCGGCATCCAGAACTACGGCCAACTGCAAGCCACAGCGGCAAACGAAGCCGAATAAACACAGGCTCGAACGTCACGGCATGGCCAGCCGAGCCTGGATAGCCATCCTCTGCGGAGCACTGCTGCCCCTGGGGGGCACGCAATCTCACGCAGGCAAACCTCAGTCAGGCGCGCTGAAGGCCCAGCGTGATGCGGGCCGGAGAGTTTTCGAGAAAATATGGGGCCCCACCGAAGGATTGGGGCCCCTTTTTAACACCAGATCCTGCATATCTTGTCATCTGAACGCCGGGCGCGGAGCCCCGCCCTCCGGCCCTTCCGGGCAATCGGACAGCATGACAATAAAGCTCGGCGTGCTGCCTGCATCCGAAGCCGAAGCAAGCAATTTGTTGACAAGGATCATCAGCAGTTTCCCCGAACCCAACTATGGCCACCAACTCCAAACACGCAGTGTTGGGGGACAAGCTTCGGAGGGCACATTCACCACCGTCTACCGCGCTGTTAAAATGCAGCTAAGCGACGGCACGCTCACCTTGCGTGAACCGGTTATCTCGCTCAAAACGGCGGGCCAGGTCAAACTTGCACCCGGCGCCCTCGCCTCGCCGCGGATTGCCAACTCATTGTTCGGGCTGGGCTTGCTGGAAGTTATTGCGGACGAAGACATCCTAGCCAAAGCGGATGTCCAAGATCGTGACGGTGATGGCATATCCGGAAAACCGAACATGATCCGTGATGCTTCCACCCTGAAAGTCAAATTGGGGCGGTTTGGCTGGAAGGCTGGCCAGCCAAGCGTACGTCAACAAAACGCAGCAGCGTTTGCTCTGGATATTGGCTTATCCACATCCCTGTTTCCAAAGCCTTCAGGAGATTGCACAACACGGCAATCCCATTGCGTGACTGCAACTGGCACGTCTGGTCCCGAGGTCAATGACACGCTCCTTGACGCGCTCACGGCCTACATTGGCGGTCTTGCGGTGCCCACACCAGGCGAAAAATCAACGCCGAGCAACGCAACTGGCCAGGCTCTCTTCCAAAGGGCTGGCTGTCCTGGATGCCACACACCGAGTTTTACAACCGTGTCCAGCCCAGCCATCCCGAAACATCTTCGTGGGCAGAACATATCACCCTACACGGACCTCTTGCTGCACGACATGGGAGACGGTCTTGCCGACAAGTTTTTGGAAGGCGATGCCGATTATTGGGAGTGGCGCACACCGCCCCTTTGGGGCATCGGACGAAACACCGAAATTAACGGAAACGGTTATTATCTGCATGACGGCCGAGCCCGAACTCTGCTGGAAGCCATCATGTGGCACGGCGGGGAAGCAAAGAAAGCGCAAGAAGCGGTGGCCGGCATGACACGCACGGAGCGCGACCAACTCATTGCCTTCCTCAAGTCCATCTAACGCCTGCTTGACTGCTCCCACTGTTCGACGCAGTTTCGGAGTTTAGGCTCTACGGCAAACAAAGGACAATTAGGATGCTGACCGCAGCTCATGGGACAGATGAGATATTAAGCGGCCTGAGCCAGGTTGTGGACGCTTCCAGTATCATTCTGCCAGACAGGGTCAAACTGCTGGATCCGGGCCTCGACGACCATAACCTGGATGCAGGGCTCATCGTGGCCCCCTCATCGGTTGACGAGGTTCGTGCCCTGGTGTCCTGGTGCGCCACAGAAAGCGTTGCGCTGGTACCCCATGGCGGCCGCACCAGTCTGGCAGGTGCCGCCACGTCGCAGCGAGGCCAACTTGTGCTCAGCACAAGCCGGCTGAACAAAATTATCGAGTTGGACGAAGCCTCAGGAACCGCCCTCATAGAACCGGGCGTAACACTTCGTGAGCTTCAACTGGCATCGGCGGAGATTGGCCTGTCTCCAGGCATTGATCTGGGCGCTCGCGATAACGCCACAATTGGGGGCATGGTCTCGACGAATGCCGGAGGCCAGCAAAGTTTTCGGAACGGGGTCATGCGCCACCGCGTTCTAGGGCTTGAGGCTGTCTTGGGAAATGGCAATCTGTTTGCCGATCTAAAAAAAGTCTCCAAATCCAATGAAGGCTATGCCTTGCGCCATCTTTTGATCGGCTCTGAGGGAACCTTGGGCGTTCTCACTAAAATCTCCCTGGCACTTCTGCCGGTTGACGGGGACAAGGCAACAGCACTTGTCAGCTGCCGCGATGAGGCAGCGGCTGTAAAAACCTTTCAACGGCTAAGGGCACAGCCCGGACTGGAACTGTTGGCGGTTGAGTTTATGTCGCCGGGATATGCCCGAATCACTGCCGCCGAACGCGGCGAAGAGGCAACCTTGGCTTTTGAGCCCGATCAGAATGCGGTTTTTCTGCTGCTCGACACGCCCCTTCAAGATGAATCAATCTTGTCAGAAACCCTCCTAACGTGTTCCGAACATGAGGAATTATCGAACGCTATCTTTGCCAAATCAGAGACCGACCGCGCCAAGTTCTGGGCTATCCGCGAAGACGTGTTCCTCACAGACCGGCAGTACCCCGACAGCATCAGCTTTGATATTTCCTTGCCAGTCAGCGCCCTACCCGATTATGCGACCGCGTTTGCACAACGTACCGGGAACATATTGCCAGATTTGAAGGTCTTCACGATCGGACATCTGGCCGATGGCAACATGCATCTCACAATCAGCTGCGGGCGGCCCGTCCCTGACTTGCACGATCAGATCAGGCGCGCGGTAAATGTGGGCCTGGCAGAGGTTGGAGGTTCGTTTTCGGCCGAACACGGGATCGGAATAGAAAAGCGCAAATCTTTGCGCGAAAACGTGCCGGCTCACCAATTGGACCTTATGCGGTCCATCAAACAGCTCTTTGACCCTGCGGGCATCATGAACCCTGGCAAGGTGCTTTGAACCCCTTATCGAAGGACACACACATGCTGGCTATGAGACCGAACTGCGAGCTATGCGACAAAGACCTTCCGGCTGACGCAACCGATGCAATGATCTGTAGCTACGAATGCACGTTCTGTGCTCCTTGCGTGGAAACAGAGCTCAAGAATGTTTGCCCAAACTGCGGGGGCGGCTTGGTCTCCAGGCCCATAAGGCCTGCAAATGAATGGCGCCCTGGGGTCAGCCGCGCAAATCAGGCGCCCTCGCTCGACCGGGTTCACATGAAGCGCAGCCCCGATGAACAGCGCGCACTAAGCGAACGCTTGAAAGACGTGCCGCCGCAAGATCGCTAACCGGCACTATTGCTCCGCCTTGAATGCACTATGAGGGGCCGACGCGAGCTTTAGAAAAACACGCTCTTCAGAGCGGATGAACCGTTGTTTGCACGCAAACTCATAGTTCGCTTGCCCGGCCGGGTCAGCTGCAAGACGCGCGCGATAGGCCTCATACTCTGCCAAGCTCGCAACATTGTATACGCCATAAGCCGTGGTGGCTGATCCTTCGTGCGGGGCGAAGTAGCCAATCAAATCCGCGCCACATCTGGGGATCGCCTCACCCCACACCGCTGCATATTGTTCAAAGTCATTGCGTTTGAACGGATCGATCTCATATTTGATGAAGCAGGTGATCATTGCATTCTCCTGATTGGTTGCAACGATGGATCTAGCAGATTGCCTTCGAGGCATGGTTCGTTTACCATCGAACTATGAAATACGGACCAGACATTGCCGGCATCGCCGCCCTGATCGGCGATCCGGCGCGCGCAAACATCCTCACAGCACTCATGGGCGGAAGTGCCCTCACGGCAACTGAGCTGGCAAGCGAAGCGGGTGTGACGAAACAGACCGCCAGCGCTCATTTGGCAAAACTCACCGAAGCAGAGTTCATCGCACTGGAAAAGCAAGGCCGGCACCGTTACTTCAGGCTCGCAAACCATCAGATTGCAGAAGTCCTTGAAAATCTCATGGGCTTGGCCGCCAAGCGAAAACCTACCCGCATCCGCACCGGGCCCAAGGAGCCTGCCTTGAGAAAGGCACGGGTCTGCTACGACCATCTTGCCGGCGATCTTGGCGTGCAGCTTTTTGAAAGTCTTGACCGGGAGGGTTGGCTAATCGGACAAGGAGATGCTCCTCATCTCACAGAGAAGGGCGAGATCGAATTGGCGGCGTTTGGGATCGATCTGGTAAACATGCGTAAGAAACGCCGCCCGCTTTGTCGCTCATGCCTGGATTGGAGTGTGCGCCGGTCGCACTTGGCTGGAAGTGTGGGCGCTGAGCTGCTCAGCCGCTTCTACGCGCTCAATTGGGCCAAGCGTGTGGAAGGCACCCGCATCGTTCAATTTACCAGCAAGGGTGAAGACGCGCTTCGGCAGCAGTTCAAGCTGCAGTAGCAGGCCTCCCTTCGGGCGGTGAACAGGCAGCGCTAGGTCCGACCCCGGCCGTTCAAGAGCGCCGGCACAACGAGCACGCTGGCCAAGGCTGAGCAAATCAGAACCAGCGCGGTGAGTTCCTGCCACCCCACCGGCTCACCCAAAATCAAAGCGCTTGAGTAAACCCCTACAATTGGCACCGCCAAAGTGCCCATCGCCGCGATGGCGGCCGGGAATATCGAAACCACCTTGAAGTACGCCCATTGGCAAAAAACCATTGGCAACGCAAACAAATAGGCCAAGGCAAGAATAGCTTTCAAACTGAGCTGGGTCAGATCGGGCATTGGCTCGGTGACAAGTGCAACAACTGCAATCGGTACGACGGCTGCAAACAACTGCCACCCCACCACTGTGGCTACAGGCGCGGTCCAAGTGAACCGCTTGAAGAGCACCGTGCCGAACCCCCAGGAAATAGCCGCCAGCAGCATGAACATGGCCCCTACCGGCGCTGAACCAAAGACCAACAGATCTTCTCCCATCAAAACCGCAAGGCCGGCCAAGCCCAGCAACAACCCGATAACTTTTGGCTTCGTAAACGGCTCCCCAATCAAGAAACTACCGAAGATCGACGCCCAAACCGGCATGGTGAAGGCGATAATCGAAGCCCTGCCCGCAGGCATTTGCGAGACACCGTAGGCCGCAAAAATGTGCCAGCCTAAAAATGCAAACATTGCGCACAAAACCAGAGGTCCGATCTCTCTGGCAGGAATTCTAATCGTGCCGTGAGTGACTCTGGCGATGATCAAAAGGCCGGCCGCCCCAAATCCCACGCTCATGGTTCTGAACCACCAGACAGGCAGTTCAGATAGGGCAATCTTCATGCCCGGCCAGTTGGCCCCCCAGAACAGCGTGACCCCAGCCAGCAAAAAGAAACCTGCCGCTGGAAGCGGTTGAGGACGCGTGCCGGATGCGGGAGCTTGGCTCATATAGGCGCTGACTTTTGAGGTGCGGATTTGGCTTAAACCTGTAGCCGTTTGGCCAGGTTGGCGCACGCGAAATAATCGGACCAATGGAACAACTTGCCCACACGGGCACCGAACCCTTAGTCTTCGCTCAACACCGCACAACGGAGGGTTTAACAAATGGGCAGCACCAAAGACCTGATCGAGATTCCAGCCCGCAAAGGCACAGCAGCGCGCTTAGATAAGGGTCAATCTATCAAGATCATCAACACCCATGGCCATCAGGTGGTGGATTTCTGGGCCTTCAACGCTGAGGACCTCTCCGAATTCTTATCAATGGAACATCTGCGGGCAACACTCACGACGATCTTTCCCAAGGCCGGGCACGATTTGCACACGAATTTCCGCCGGCCCATTCTGCATTTTCTTGAAGATACCTCGCCAGGCATCCACGATACCCTGATGGCCGCCTGCGACACGCACCGCTACCATCTGCTCGGTGTCGAAGGATATCATGATAACTGCACCGACAACCTCCGTGATGCCATGGCCGAACTTGGGCTTGACGGCCTGGAAACCCCGAGCCCTCTAAACTTGTGGATGAATATTCCGGTTGGTGATGATGGTGCGACCAGTTGGGGCGAACCTGTGTCCAAGGCGAAAGACTATGTGGTGCTGCGGGCTGAAATGGACTGCCTTGTTGCCATGTCGTGTTGCCCGCAAGACATTCTTCCGGTGAATGCGGGCTCAACCGTCGAGTGCCATTATCAAATTGTCGGGTGACGGGGTAAACGCAATGCCAAATCTAAGCTTTTGACTATGCGATCCTTGGCTGAGTATCTCGTATGCCAGAGGGCGTTCAATCCGTTCAAACGAGCCGAACGCATTTCAACCAATTGGACTAGACAACAATTTAGGCTTCGTCTATCTGCTCGAAATCTTCGTCGGCATCCAAGTCGTCATCTTCTTCGCGAGATTGAATAGGCGCTTGTCCCACCGTGGCCAAGCTGATTGTGCGCTTACCCTGTTCGCTGGCTGGGCGTTTCTCTGAAGCCAATGTTTTGTCGGGATCTTGAGCCTGCTTTTGGATGACCTCCCAGGCCCCGCCAAATGTCTGCATCAGTGTTTGCTGGCTCAAAGTCCCAGCGATCAGCAGCCCCAGATGGCGCAGATGACGGCGCCCATAGCAAAACTGCGCAAGGAGGGCGCGCTGAGCCTCAGGTAGGCTCGCCGCTACCGAGACAGCGTTGGCTGGACCTGAACTGGTGACTTCCTCAATAATTTCCGCTGGGACAGTAATGTCCTCTTTGCGAGACAAAAGCGAACATGCAGAATTTCCCATAACAGCACCTCATTACATGGAGATGCTATCAAGGCCCAAGCCTCGTTAACAGAAGGCTAAAATTTCAAACTTTTTGGTTCAAAAAAGAACAGTATCGCCTTTTTGCACTGATTCTCAATTGCACTTTCCAAGGCGTTCGCGGTCGATCGGATCACCAAATGCATCTACCCGGGTGCGATACCGCACACCTTTTCGGCACCCTTCCACATAGAATGACACCCGTTCCATGCCGCGCCGGCGGAAACGTTCAGCCAGCCTGTCGAGCGAAGGTGTCACACAGGAACCTGCCTCCCGCCGCATAATCACCTCACCATATTCGGAGAACCGGGCCCGGTAGCGCTTTTTCTTAAAGCAAGCGCGAACCAGAAAATCAGAACCGTCCTGGCCTCTGTATCGAATGCGGGAATAGCCGCGGTCGCGAAGAACCTTGATGAATTGCTTGGCGTTCAGCGCCCGTCTGCAGCTTTCAAGGCGCACTTCGTCGACGACCCCGCCAAATCGGTTGAGGGTCACTTCCATCCGGTCATTACCTTTACAAGCTTCAGCGATGTAGCGCGGCAGCTTATTGTCGACCACTTGAATCCGGTTGTAGCCCTTGTCGCGCAACACTTTTGCAATGTTAGAAGGGTCAATCGGACGCTGGCATCGTCCGATCCTGTTTTGATCTCTAATCTCACCACGCCTGGAGATTACCAGTTCTACGCGTCTGTCGCGGCGGCAAGCCTCCACAACATAGCGCGGCAGTTCACGATCAATGAACTTGATCCGGTTGAACCCCTCATCGCGGAGTTTCTTGCGAACCTGTTCCGGCGACAATGCCTGGCGCCGGCAAGGACCGATTGCGCGAGGTTGGCGCATATCGCCAAATCGGTTCACAAATACCTCGTAGCGTTCCCCCCTGCGGCAGGCTTTGCCAGAAAATCCGCGATTTGCAGCACGAATATCAATGCGCTTGAAACCTTCCTGCCTGAGGATCTTGGCCGCCTGCTGTTCGGAGATTGCCCGGCGGCATTCGCCGATCTTCTCTTTGCTTCGCACTCTGCCGCCAATGGCTTTTAGTTTCACCAAGTAGCGCACGCCATCCTGGCAGGCTTCAAAATTGATTTTGCTGAACGATTGCTTGGTGATCTTGATTTGGCTGTAGCCCTGCTGTCGTAGCGCTTCAATCAAATTTTGAGAATACGCCGTTCCAGGAAGACCTACCAAGAGAACCAGAAACGAACACAGAGTTAGACCCCGAAAGGTTTTAAAGATCACAAGCATTTCCTCCCACAGCACCAGAATCGCGTCAGCAGGAAATAAGATATACGGACAGTGTGTTTATTTGAAGGGCCACATTTTCGCCGGTGGAAACTGCGTTTTTGCAGAAAATCAGGTTTCCGCAAACTTCAGCGACAATCCATTGATACAGTGGCGCTTTCCGGTTGGGGCTGGGCCATCATCGAACACATGGCCGAGGTGACCGCCGCAGCGCATGCAATGAACTTCCGTGCGCACCATGAAGAACTTTGTGTCTTTCCTGGTTCCAACCGCCTTTGACAAGGCTTTGGTAAAGCTGGGCCACCCCGTGCCGCTATCATATTTATCTTTGGAGGAATAAAGCGGAAGTTCACAACCGGCGCAGTTAAACGTCCCTGCACGCTTTTCCTGCAGCAAGGGGCTACTGTGGGCATATTCAGTGCCCTCCTCGCGCAGTATGCGATATTGTTGCGGCGCGAGGATCTGTTGCCACTGCGCCTCGGTTTTGGTGATTTCAAACGTCTCATCCGCAGCGGCCTTGGCCCCGTCGCTGGTGAGATTAGGTCCGAACGCGAAGGCGCCACCGATCACTGCTGTTCCGCCGAGTAAGAAATTACGCCTGTTCATGATACAAATCTCCTTAGTGCACAAACTTCCGTGCATGCGAACGTCCGTACACGACATATGTCGAAGCAGGGAAAATATCACTTAAGATTTGCTCACATTTACGACAGATGAATGTTACCTGCACTGCCACACCGAGCTATCTGGCTGGTGGGGGTTCAGAATCATCCTTGAACATTCTCAGAGCTTTGCTGAACGCTTTGCCCGCTGCACGGGCCCGGTCGTCTTGGTCATTGATTTGCTTTGCTTCCTGCGCCACCGTGCGTGCAATTTTGGCGGCTTTCTGCCGCGCTTCTGGGCTGGAGGCAAGTTTTTTGATGGCAAATTGTGCCAAAGTTTTAAGAGCAAGAGACATGACCGGATTATAGCCGATCAATCAGATCTCCGCAAAGCCGTTCACCCTCGGTTGGCAACCTCACCATAGAGCTCGCGAATAATATTGCTGGCAGTCTTTTCAAAGCAAAACGGCAGAATTGCGTGCACCAGAGCCGCAAACCCAGCCAATAGCAACCTGCCTGAAAACCGCGATGCAAACATTGCATGTTCCAAATAGCTCTCATCGACAGTTGCGGGATGGCTGGTGAAAGATTTTGCGATTGCGCCGAACATGAGAGGATCTCCTTGAATTTCAGAATGTGACGCAACAATAACAGCGAGTGAGGGAAATTATTGCTCAAAATTTCCACATAGTTGATGTAATCTCGCAATAACATCCCATACAATGGAGGTTTACCATGACAATTGATGAATTCGATCGCAAGATTTTGCATCATCTCCAATCTGACGCATCTCTCCCGGCTGAGGCAATTGGAGAAAAAATCGGCCTTTCGCGGAACGCCTGCTGGCGCCGCATCAAGCGGCTTGAAGATCAAGGCCTGATCACCGGGCGCGTGGCACTGCTGGACCGTCAAAAACTCAACCTTGGCTTGACGGTGTTTATTGCGGTCAGAACCAGATCGCATTCAGCGCAATGGCTGGACCAGTTTAAAGAGGCCACCCGAGTTCTTTCGGAAGTCACCGGCGTGTTTCGCATGAGCGGTGAAACGGACTACCTGCTGCGCGCATCAGTGCCCAACATGGCCGCCTATGACGCCCTGTATCAGAGACTTATCTCAAAGGTTGAACTGACCGACGTCTCGTCCAGCTTTGTGATGGAAGAGATCAAAGACACAACCCAACTTCCGCTCGGATACCTGTGATCACCACTTCAGAGGGAGGCCAGCTCGGACTTGATCGCTTCGATAGCACTATCGGCTTTTGCGCCATCCGGGCCGCCTGCTTGGGCCATATCGGCTCGCCCTCCGCCGCCCTTGCCGCCAAGGGCAGCTGATCCTGCCCGCACCAGATCCACAGCGCTGACCGTGCCGGTCAGATCCTCAGTAACCCCAACCGCAATTGCGGCTTTGCCATCTTCGCCCACACCAACCACAGCAGCAATTCCAGAGCCCAGTTTTTGTTTTCCATCGTCAATCAAACTACGCAGATCCTTGGCTGAGATGCCATGAAGCACGCGGGCCAGAAGCTTAACGCTGCCCACTTCCAAGATCCCGTCATCACCTTTATCGCCGGCCGAACCACCGCCCAGAGCCAGTTGTTTTTTGGCCTCTGCAAGCTGACGCTCCAGCTGCTTGCGTTCCTCCAACAGCTGAGTGACCCGCGCCGCAGTGTCTGCGGGCGTGACTTTCAAGATGTCGGCCACTGTTTGCAGCCTTTCATCTTGCTGTTCCAAATACGCGCGTGCCGGTTCGCCTGCCAAGGCCTCGATGCGGCGCACGCCCGAGGCGACGGCAGATTCTGAGACAACTCTAAGCAGCCCGATATCACCGGTCCGCGCCACATGCGTGCCGCCACAGAGCTCTAACGACCAAGGCTTGTTGGAGCCTTCTTCGCCGCGGCCCATTGACACAACCCTTACCTCATCACCATATTTTTCTCCGAAGAGTGCCATGGCGCCATGCTCGATCGCCTCGTCCACATTCATCAGGCGGGTTGTCACCTCTTCATTGTGAGCGATTGCGCCGTTTGCCAGGGTTTCGATTTTGACCATCTCATCAGCCCCAACAGCCTTGGTGTGGGAAAAGTCAAACCGCAGGCGTCCGGGCTCCACCAAAGAACCTTTTTGGGCAACATGATCGCCCAAAGTCTGGCGCAGAGCCTCATGCAACAAGTGTGTTGCGGAGTGATGGATGCGCGAGCCTTGGCGGAAACTGTGATCCACCTCGAGCTCCACTGCCTCACCCAAAATGAGGGTTCCTTCTTCCAACGTTCCAGAGTGTACAAACAAATCACCAAGCTTTTTCTGCGTGTCCGTTACCGTGAACTGCGCCCCTTCGCTGGTGAGGATCACGCCGCGATCACCAACCTGTCCACCAGATTCGCCGTAGAACGGGGTCTGATTGCAAATTAGGATCGCCGCATCTCCAGCTTTTAATGCCTCAACACTGTTGCCATCATGCACGATGGCCGTAACAACGCCCTCTGCTTTTTCCGTGTCGTATCCCAAGAACTCGGTAGCGCCGAGCTTCTCCTTCAGCTCGAACCAAAGTGTCTCGGTTGCTGCCTCACCAGAACCAGCCCAAGCTTTACGCGCCTCCGCACGTTGACGCTCCATAGACGCATTGAAGGCCTCAAGGTCGACGCCAATGCCGCGCGAGCGCAGCGCATCCTGAGTGAGATCGAGCGGAAAACCGAAAGTATCGTAGAGCTTGAACGCAACTTCACCAGAGAATGTGTCGCCCTCACCCAACTCGCCGGATTCTTCATCCAGTATTTTAAGTCCACGTTCCAGGGTTTTCCGGAACCGTTTTTCCTCCAAATTCAACGTCTCGGAAATCATCGCCTCGCCGCGAACCAGCTCGGGATAGGCCTGCCCCATTTCCCGCACCAACGCCGGTACAAGCTTCCACATCAATGGTTCATCAACGCCAAGCAATTCAGCGTGGCGCATTGCACGCCGCATGATCCTGCGCAGCACATATCCGCGCCCTTCGTTGGAAGGGAGAACCCCGTCTGCAATCAAGAAACTTGAAGCGCGCAGATGATCGGCAATGACTTTGAATGAAGCTGCTTGATCACCTTCCGCCTTCCGACCAATTTGATCTTCAGCAGCCCCAATCAGCGCCCTGAACATATCGGTTTCATAATTATCATGTGTGCCCTGCATAACCGCAGAGATGCGCTCAAGTCCCATGCCGGTATCAATGGAAGGCTTTGGAAGGCTCACGCGTTCATCAAGCGTCAATTGTTCAAACTGCATGAACACCAGGTTCCAAATTTCGATGAAACGATCGCCATCTTCATCCGGACTGCCAGGAGGACCTCCTGGAATATGGTCGCCATGATCAAAGAAGATCTCCGAACACGGCCCACAAGGACCTGTATCTCCCATGGCCCAGAAATTATCACTGGTTGGTATCCGGATGATCTTGTCTTCACCCAAACCGGCAATTTTGCGCCACAGGTCGTAGGCTTCATCATCCTCAGAGAAAACGGTCACCAGAAGTTTGTCCTTCGGCAAACCATATTCGCCAGTCACCAGGTTCCAGGCGAGCTCAATGGCAACGTCTTTGAAATAATCCCCAAAGGAGAAGTTGCCCAACATCTCAAAAAAGGTGTGATGGCGGGCGGTATAGCCCACATTGTCCAAATCGTTGTGCTTACCGCCGGCACGCACGCACTTCTGAGAAGTAACCGCGCGCGAATAATCCCGGCTTTCCACTCCTGTGAACACATTCTTGAACTGCACCATGCCCGCATTGACGAACATCAACGTGGGGTCATTGCGTGGCACCAGTGGGCTGGACGAGACAATCTCGTGACCATTCTTTGCAAAATAGTCCAGAAACGTGGATCTGATTTCATTGACGCCGGACATCGGCACTCCGCCTGTTTGAGCATGTGCTGCATGTCGTCCGTGGGGATCAAGGAGGAGTGCAGCCTGGTTGGCCCGCCTTTTAACCTTGGCCCAGGTTCGTGTCCACAGGACACCGCGCGATGAGCTGCCATTTACATTGAGTTGGCAAAAATGAAGACACCTCCCCGCGGGCAACGGGGAGGTGTCAATTCAGCGCAAAAGAAATGCCGCAGATGCCAATTAAGGGCGGGCCGAGGGACGGGGCCATTCTCTGGGCATTTATGCGTTAAGCTGATTACCCCCCATTTTTGGTTTTGGGGAACGGGAGTAAACAGCCGGGGTGGGAAGACGCATCGCGCTGAAACTGTCGGCGGTGGCAGAAACCAGTTTTATGGGGGCTCTGCCAACCGCCCTATTTCAAACTAACCAGCAACGTCTTTCAGTTCGCCGGTTTCAGGATCCACTTCTTCTTCGCTCTCTGGGGTGAGACCGCCTTCCAGCTTCTCCACCAGCAGGCCGGCATTTTCCCGGATCCGCGTTTCTATGGTGGCGGCGATGTCGGGGTTTTCTTTCAGGAAGTTTTTTGCATTCTCCCTGCCCTGACCAACCCGGTCACCGTCAAAGGAGTACCAGGATCCGGCTTTTTCAACGATGTTGGCTGCAACGCCGAGATCAAGTAATTCACCCGTCTTCGAAATGCCTTCGCCATACATGATGTCAAACTCAACCTGGCGGAAGGGCGGTGCAACCTTGTTCTTGACCACTTTCACCCGGGTCTGGTTGCCAACCACTTCGTCGCGGTCCTTGATCGCGCCGATACGTCTGATATCCAACCGCACCGAGGCATAGAACTTCAACGCATTGCCGCCTGTGGTGGTTTCCGGCGAGCCGAACATCACACCGATTTTCATGCGGATCTGGTTGATGAAGACCACCATGCAATTGGATTTGGAAATCGATGCCGTCAGCTTGCGCATGGCCTGACTCATAAGCCGTGCTTGCAGACCCGGCAGACTGTCACCCATTTCGCCTTCAAGTTCGGCACGTGGGGTCAGTGCTGCAACCGAATCGATCACCAACACTTCCACTGCACCTGAGCGCACTAGGGTGTCTGCAATCTCAAGCGCTTGTTCACCGGTATCGGGTTGAGAGATCAACAATTCATCCAAGTCAACTCCAAGCTTACGGGCATAACCGGGATCGAGCGCATGCTCCGCATCAACGAAGGCGCAAATTCCACCCAGTTTTTGAGCCTCAGCAACAGTGTGCAGGGCCAGTGTGGTTTTACCCGACGATTCCGGACCATAAATTTCGACAATCCGGCCGCGCGGCAATCCACCAATACCGAGGCCGATATCCAGCCCAAGAGAGCCTGTGGAGATCGCTTCGATTTCCACCACCTGCCCCGCGCCCAGTTTCATAACCGAGCCTTTGCCGAATGCCCGCTCTATTTGACCAAGAGCAGCTTCCAAGGCTTTTTGCTTATCCATATTGTCGCTTTCCACCACCCTAAGATTTGCTTGTCCCATAAATTTTATCCCTATCTACATGATTCCGTTCTGGGCGTCGTGGACATAAACAGATGCGCCTCGAAACTGCCCGCTGCCGTTCTGATGTTGATTTGTACCGGTTTTGTTCTGGTTGGCAAGAGTTTTTTTAAATCTTTGATTTACATATCATAAACGGAACGTGTTCTTGTGCCGTTCCGGTTGAACGTGACAGGTAATCTTCAAGGTGGCAACGTTGTCGGTGACCCAGCGTAATCATCAGAACAGATCAACAACATACATGTTGTAGCGCGTCATTTAGAATGAAACCCTGCATCACTTAGATTGACACTTTCTGGCAAGCTACCAGCAGCGTGCGAGTTCAGTTCGCGCTGAGCTCGGTTTCAATCTCACGCCAGTCGCCCCTTGGCACAACGCGGCATTTCGTGTGGATATCGCGCGTCCAGGAGTAAATCGACAGGAAAGGGGTATCGTAGACTCGGATGGCGTGGCTGGTTTCCGGCGCATTCCAAATGACCGTACCCGACGGAACGTCCTGCCAATCCCGGTCGCCGAAACGCCAGCCGGTCGGCTCCATGAGAGTCAAATAGAACTCTGGAGCCTGGTGCACGTGATCCCTGTACAGGATGTTCGGGGTCAACAGAAAAAGACCGAGCGTGAAGTCATCGTGATGGAAAGTAGATCCGTTGGGACCAATCAGTTCGCAGTGCATGTTGCCGGTGCGGTAGTCATTACCGATATCCTCGGTCACGTCGTAGTAAACTCCGCGATCCACACGCCATTGAAGTTGGGGCAACGCGATTTGCAAGCCATCCGCAAGACGCGAAAGGTTTTGGGGCATTTCGCCGATGGCGCGCTGAAGTTCGCAGGCGTGGACCGGCTCGCTGGGCGTCCAGTGATGTTGGTTTGCTGCCGACAAATCCATCCGGCCCAGGATCGACAGCACTTCAGCCGCGTGCTGGTGTCCGTCGGAGAGATCGCGGAGCGTGCCGATGATCTCGTGGAGCAAGGCGCGAACTGCCTGCATGCCGCTTCCTTTCGCCGGTAACCTCGCCATCGCCAATATGGAGCAAGGATCGGATTAGGCCTTCATCGCCCAGGTAATCACTTCTGGCAAACAAGGCTGCTTCTCTCACGTTTATTCAGCCGCCGGACCCGGGTACTGCTCACGCAGCACGCGTTTCAAGGGTTTTCCGGTGGGGTTGCGCGGGATCTCGTCGATGAAGGTGACGCCCTTGGGAAGCTTGAAGCGGGCAAGTTTGCCATCGCAATGCGTCATGAGAGCGGCTTCCTGGAGCGCATCGGATTTGCGCACGACGCAGGCGAATGCACTCTCGCCCCAGCGTTCGCTCGGTTGACCGATCACCGCAACATCTGCGACGTCGGGATGCTGCAACAAGACGTTCTCCACTTCCGCTGGATAGACGTTCTCGCCGCCTGAAATGATCATGTCTTTGATGCGGTCATGGATGGTGATGAAACCGTCCTCGTCGCGGATTGCCACGTCTCCGGTATAAAGCCAGCCGTCGCGCAGGGTTTCCGCGGTTGCATCCGGGCGGTTCCAATAGCCAACCATATTGTGGTGGCCGCGCATGATCACCTGGCCGGGTTCGCCCGGCGGCACGTCGTTGCCCTGCTCGTCGATGAGGCGGATATCCGTCAGCATGTAGCCGCGTCCGGTCGAACCGACATGGGCGACGGCATCCGCCGGTCCGAGATAACACCCTGGCCCGCCGGATTCGGTCAGCCCATAGACCTGATGAATTTCGATGCCGATGTTCTGATATTTTTCAATCAGCGCAACGGGAACGGGTGTGGCACCGCTGATCACCGAGCGCAATGTGGAAATATCACGGGATTGAAACTTCGGAACCGTCAGCATGACATTCAGCATGGCTGGTACTGCGAGTGTTCCGGTGATGGACTCGCTTTCGATCACCTGCCACATCTGCGCGGGATTGAATTGCCGCATCACCACGGCCGTGGCACCAGCGTAAAGCGTGGAGATGATCGGCATCAACGCACCGACGTGAAACAGCGGTAATACAATGAGATTGCGGTCACGCTCGCGAAAATCGATGGTCGAGAGTACCGTCAACAACGCTGCGTTCACGGTGGCATGGCTGTGCATGGCGCCCTTGGGCAGGCCGGTGGTACCGGAGGTGTACATGATGAACACCAGATCATCGCCTCGCGCTGTGATCTCCGGCTCAGATCTGTCCGCACCCGCCAGAAGGTCGTCATACGACGCTGCCCAAGCCTGACGCTGGGCACGCTCTCCGACTTCTATCCAGTTCGAGATCTCGGATCCTTCGGCTTCGCGATCATGAATGTCTTCAACAATTTCCGCGAACTCGGACCCAAAGACCAGTGTTTGCGCGCCACAGTCTTTCAGGATGAATGCCAGCTCATCCGCCACCAGGCGCCAGTTCAAGGGCACGGTAATGGCCCCCAGTTTTGCCGCAGCGTAGAAGCAATCGACAAACTCGACACTGTTCAACATCAGCAGTGCGACACGATCACCCTTGTGCACTCCGGGACCCTGCAGTGCGTGGCAACACGCATTCACCCGCTCATTCAGTTCAGCGAAGCTGAAGCGGCTGTCCGCTGCAAGATCAACCAGAGCTTCATGGCCGGGGCTGATGGCCGCCCGGCGCCTGAGCAAATCTCCAAGATTGTAGTCCATGTCGGTTTCGGGCTCACCTGCCGCCTTAAGTTATTCAGTTTCCGGTGTAGCTTGCGGATCTTTTCTCAAGGAAAGCCTGCACTCCTTCGGCAAAGTCTTCACCGTCCTGTGCCAGAGCAAACTGATCATTGTCACTGTGGCTTGCGGTGTGCGCCAGGGCGTTGGCATAGGCGTTGATATCCTGCTTGCACATGCGCAACGGGCAGTGATGCCGCCCGCTCCGCCATCTGCATGGCCGCATCGACCGTTCCACCATCGGCCACGGCTTCGTCCGCAAGACCCCAGTTCACGGCCCTTTCGCCCATAATCTTTTCGGCCAAAATTACAATACGTTTGGCCCGCGCCGGACCGACAAGATTGGTGATGCGAGGAACCGACCCCCAGCTCATGTTCATGCCGCGTTCAATCTCCGGCACATACATGCCCGAACCCCGCCCGATGATCCTTAGGTCGGTGGACACCGTAAGCGCGACCCCGCCCCCCACGCACCAGCCCTCGCTGGCGGAGATGGTCAAGGGCTGCACCTCCTCCCAGGCGCGGCACATGCGGGTGCCGGTCATAAGGCCCACGCGCCGCCTGGCGAGCCCTTCACCCTTGAGTGCTGCATGCTCGGGATCCTTGAGGTCGGCACCTAGAGAGAAATTGTCAGCCCGGCCGGTGAGGATAATTGCCGATGTTTCGACATCGTCATCAAACGAGCGCGCCGCCTGGGTCAGCTCGCGCATGAGAGCGAGCGAAAGCGCATTGGCGGGATTGCCCCTGTCGAAACGGACAACTGAAATGCGACCCTTCTTTTCGATGGTTACAAACTTCATTGGGGCAACGCCACCCGCGTCAGGCAAACCACCAACGCTCTGCGCTCTTGCAGCCGTCAAGTGTCCAGTTGCCTGCCACTTTTTCAGGATGCATGACGTTGTCGCGCAGCCCGTGCAGATAATTGGTAAAGCCCCATACGATTATACCGCCATCTTCATGCAGCAGCCGCTGGCACTCCCAGTACATGTCCTTGCGCTTGGCCGTGTCCAGCTCTGCCCGGGCGGCAAGCACCAACTTGTTAAATCGGTTCGACGCCTCGGTATCCTTCCAAGCGGTGTCGTTCCAGGCTGAATCAGCCACGCAACAGGTGGTGAACATCCAGTCGTTGGTTGGCCGGCCACCCCAATAGGATGTGGTCCAGCCATTGCCCGGCTTGTTCCAGACGTTGGACCAGAAACCGTCGGATGGCACACGCTTGACGTTGACGTTGATGCCCACTGGCCTCGCCGATTCTTTGAGCAGCAATGCCGCGTCCGTCGCGCCATCCAGCGCGGCCGGAGACGCAATCAACTCAAGCTTGACCCCTTCCATCCCGGCCTTCTTGAGATGGAACTTGGCTTTGTCCGGATCATACTCGCGTTGCGGCAGCTCGGTGTTGAAATATTGCTGGGACGGTGAGATGTGATGGTCATTGCCGACGACGCCGTGGCCACTCTCGATTTTATCGATCATTTCCTGGCGTTTCACTGAAAGCTTGAGCGCCATGCGCAAATCGAAATTGCCAAACGGTTCAGTGTCGAGCCGCATCACCATGGTGCGATGTTGCGTGCCTGTAACTTCCTGGACCCGCACTCCTGAAGACCGGGCCAGAAGGTGAGCCGTCTTCGCCTCTACATTGTCGATCACGTCGACAGCGTTGGTCCGAAGTGCGCTTTGCCGGGCTGCAGGGTCGACCAGCACCAGGTTCTCTACCTCCTCGAAATGAGCCCTGTTCGATTTGAAGTAGTTCGGGTTTTTCTTGAAGAGCGCCCGCACGCCTGGTTCAAACTTGGCAACCGAATATGGACCGGTGCCATTGCCGCTGCTTGTGTCCACTTTCCCGTCGGCGCCAGATGCCATGATGACCAGCCGGTAGTCCGCAAGCACGAACGGAAAGTCCGCGTTCGCTCCCTCAAGCTCGATCACCACAGTATCGGCGCCATCCTTGCGGATGTCCTTGACGGGTTTGAATAGCGACTTGGCCGCAGAAACGGTGTCCTTGCCGCGATGCCGGTTGATCGAGTTGATGACATCGTCTTGGGTCAGTGACTTGCCGTTGTGGAACTCGACCCCTTTGCGCAGTTTGAACATCCAGGTCCTGGCATCAGCACTGGATTCGATGCTCTCCGCCAGTTCAGGCGCAATCGAACCATCTGGCATGACCTCGGTCAGATTGCTGCCCCAGCACCAGTTGTTGGAAATTTCCACAACGGCACCAGTATTCTTCAACGCATCGAGCGATTCCGTGGTCGAGCCGGCCGAAAAGCCCTGCCGCAATCGCCCTCCCTTTTTTGGCGTTGCTGCCCGCACTGCATCCGTCATCGACACGGCCGCCGTCACACTCATTCCGAGCGCAAGGGCACCCTCCATGAATTGGCGTCGGTTCAAACGGCCTTGCGCATAATTGTCTTTCAATGATCCAAGCTTGCTCATCATTTCCTCGCCCATGTTATTGTCGGGTTGGGTCCAGGCGCCGCGCTTTTTTGATCCAATCGGGCGCTGTTGTAGGCAGCATGCCATTTCACGGTTGTTGAAATAATTGAAATCTCTTGCGTTATTGGTAAGGTATTCTAACTAGTTCAGCTTGGGGATGAACCGTCCGGGGCGGCGCCAACTGAAGCAGATTGCAGTGTGGTGGAAGAAAGATGCGGTGACATGACTAAGGTGACGCGAATTCCGTCAATGACAGCGCTTCGCGCCTTTGATGCGGTCGCACGCCATCTGAATTTCAGAAAGGCGGCCGCTGAACTAAACGTCACACATGCCGCCGTCAGTCATCAGATCAAGGCTCTTGAAGCCGAACTTGGTGTGTCATTGTTCGATCGGACCAGTCGATCGGTTCGCCTGACCAAAGCCGCAAAAATTTACTTCCCCGTCGTTGAGAACAGTCTTAGCGCGCTCGAACAAGTCACGCTTCGTGTCAGGAAACAGACAGAGCATGATGTCTTGCATGTTCGCTCTTATGGATCCTTCATCACCATGTGGCTGACACCGAGACTGTCCGAGTTTCAGAATCAACATCCCCGCCTTCGGATTCGATTGATCAGTTCATTTGAAGATTTCGGCGCCGGCGGATTTGACGTTGGCGTGTTCAAGTCATTGCAAGATGATGGTCGTTTCATCCGTCAGGAGCTGTTTCGAACGGAGATCTTTCCAGTCTGCAGCGCCGACACGCTCGAGGGGACGGAGCTGCCCGCTGATCTGGGAATACTCAAGAACCACAGACTGTTGAATGTTCCAGCAAATGAAGCAGAGCCGAATGATTGGGATCTCTGGATGGACACAGCCAAGGTCTCTGAGAATTCGATGAAGATTCACGCGACCTTCGACACATATCCGCTCGCTCGTGACGCTGCTCTCAAAGGGATGGGGATGGCAATGGCTCGGCACCCCTTCGCAGCAGCCGACATTCAGTGCGGACGCTTGATCAGACCATTCGAAGAGGCGGCCCCGGAACCTGGAAAGTGGTACCTGTATGTTCGAAAGCAAATTGCAACGGAGCCTAGAACCAAAACGTTCTGCGAATGGCTGCATAATGAAATCAACAACGACCCTACTTGCCTGCAAGATCGGCAAGAGGATCAGACGCAATAGGTGCATACCGGCAAATCTGGGAAGCAGGATTGATCTGGGAAATCAATTTCCCAGTTGTTCCCAGATAGAGATTCGAAATCCACAGCGATTAGGCACTGTTTTGTCAGGAAGCGGTGTCCGGCCGGAACGACCCAACGACTTCATCCAAAGTGATGCTAAAGTCCGCTCCGTGACGCATTTCAACTTTGCCTGATCCCAAGCAATCGTCCATCGCGAGTGGACGGACGCCAGCACATTTCAGCCAATTCCAGCCCAGTTGATCCCGCCTGTTCCCGGCAAATCCCGCCTTACGTCGGCATCAAACTAAGTGACGTTCGACAACATGTTGTTGTAGCGCGTCACTTAGAATTGTAGCGCGTCACTTAGAATGAAACCCGGCGTCACTTAGATTGACACTTTTTCATTTTTCCCAGCAAGATCGATAGCCCCCCGCAATCGGATGCGGTTGAAGCGTGCTGCTCCCGGCTAACCGTAGAGTGCTTCAATTTCCGCTTCACTGTACCCGAGCTCGGCCAAAATCTCGCCGCTGTGCTGGCCCAGTTCAGGTGCTGCAAGCTCCGATTGCCCCAGATCGGCGATCGGATTACGAGCGAACCGCATGGTGCGGCCCGGCGGCGCCTCGACCTCCGAGAACGCAGCAGACTCCGCGCTGAGCGGACTTTCGGCAATGCTCGCGACGTTCTCGATCGCCGAGCAGGGAATGCCATTGTCGACCATCAGAGCGAGCCAGTGGGAAGACGGCTTCTGCTTCAGGTGACCGCCAAGTATTTCGTCCAGCACGTCGCGGTGCTCCAGCCGAGCCTCATCGCCGGCAAACCGCGGATCATCGATCAATTCCGGCTGGCCGATCGTCTCGCAGAAATGGGGCCAGTCCTTGCTGCTGCCCAGTCCAATCACGATATCCCGATCGGCTGTGGGATAGGGTTCGAACGGCGTCATGGACGGATGGCGCGAGCCGATCGGGCCGGCGACAATGCCGGCGTTCAAATAGCGGGCAAAGGCATTTTCCAGGCAGACCCACTGGCAAGCCAGCATGGATACATCGAGGGCCGGACCGGGGCCACCGCCTTGCGCGTCGCGCCGGTAGAGGCGCTCCAGGATACCGATGGTGGCAAACAGCGCGGCGGAAATGTCACCGACAGAAAAGCCAACCCGCGTTGCCGGGCCGCCGAGCGGTCCGTTTATGCTCATCATGCCGCTCATGGCCTGGACGACAATGTCGTAGGCCGGGCGCTGCGAAAGCGATCCGGTCTGGCCAAAACCGCTGACCGATGCCCGGATCAGCCGCGGATTGATCCGCTCCAGATCCGCATCGCTGCAGCCCAGATGGCTCCGCACCCCAGGCCGCATGTTCTCCACGAACACGTCGGCCGTTGCCAGCAACTTATGCAGGGCCTTCCTGCCCTCTTCGCTCTTCAGGTCGAGCACAACGGAACGCTTGTTGCGGTTAAGGGAGGCAAAATAGAGGCTGATGCCGTCTTCGAACGGCGGCGTGCCGCGTGCAATGTCGCCATTGGGATTTTCCACCTTGATCACATCGGCCCCCAGGGTCGACAGCAGCCAGGTGCAGAACGGGCCGGACAAAACGCTGGTCAGATCAACAACACGGATGTTCTTCATGTCTCAGCTCCGATACTCAGGAAAGGTGCGGTCCAGCATGCGCAGCAGTGCCCGCCATTGCGCATTGCCGTGGGGCCCGTTGGTGGGACCGCCCCATGCGTGGAGAGCTTCCATCGCCTCCTCGGTGATGCGTACGGGTGAGCCCGTGCCGGCCAGAATGTCGACTTGGATCTTGCAGGCCATCTCCAGATAGTAGTGGTACAAGAAGGCCTCTGCCGCGGTCCGGCCGACCACCAGCAGTCCGTGGTTCTGCAGCAACATGGCGAAGTTCTGTTTCAGATCGGCCGCCAAAAGTGCGCCTTCATCCGCCACGGCGGTCGAATCCTGATAGGGGTGCGTGGCCAGGGTGCCGAGCACGAAGCCTGCGTGTTGCGACAGAGGCATCAGCCCTTCCGGCATGGCCGACACCGCAACGCCTGCGCGGGTGTGGCTGTGAATGACGAAGTTTACGTCAGCCCGCGCATTCAGGATGCCGGAATGAATGATGTGGCCTGCAAGGTTCACGAGCCGCCCGCCTGCTTCCTGCTTGCCGTCAAAGCGCATGGCCGTGAGGTTGGAAGCGGTGATCTCGTCGAACATGAGGTCGTAGGAGTTTAGCAAATAGCACTCAGAGTTGTCCGGCAGGCGGGCCGAGATGTGCGTGCTGGTCAGATCGGTCCAGCCGAAATGCACGGCCAGCCGGTAGAGGGCGGCCAAATCCTGGCGGGCGGACCATTCGCTCTCGCTGCAATCGTGCGGCTTGATCATGCGCAAGCCTCCAGCGCATGGCGATAGAGCTGATGAAAGTGGCGCAGTCCAACTTCACTCATGGCACCGCAGCCATCTCCGATCACATAGGGCCCGGGTTCGAAGGCTCGGCTCTCCATGCCCTTCTGTATTTTCGAGACCACGGCCTCATCTTCGGCGCCTGTTGTCTGAAGGTGTGTGATCATCAGCGCCTCCACATCCTCGTCTGCAATGGTGCCGTCGGAGAACCAGCGGTAGCGGTAGACGGTTTTTCTCCAACTGACCGGCAGGAACTGCCGGATGGTGAAATAGCCGCCGGGATAGCAACAAAACGAAACATTGGGAAAGATCCAGTAGGCCCCGTAATCCCCGGCCCGTGGACTTCGGCTAACGTCATAGTCGTACTGTTTTTCATTCTCAGTCTGCGCTTTGCCCTCATGCCATATCATCTGCCCGTGGGGCAAGGTCGTGTAGCCATCCAGGGACAAGACACCTTTGGTCAGGGAGGAGCCATGGACAGTGGGGCAGTGATAGCATTCGTTGTAGTTCTCCACCGACAGTTTCCAGTTGCAGTCATGGTCGATGGTGGTCTCGCAGACAAATCGCAACCGTGCCGGGTCCGGATGGTAGGTGCAGATCACCTCCTCCAGATCGGCGATCTGCTGATGAAGTGGCATGGCACCGGCATCCAGATTGACGAAGACAAAGCCGCAAAATGTCTCGACCCGAACCTGGCGCAAGTGCAACTGGTCGCAACTCAGACCGTCAGCCTCAGTTGCCGCCGGCGCCCTGCGCAAAGCGCCGGCAAGCTCGTAAGCCCAGGCATGATAGGGGCAGACCAGAAGGTTCTTGACCCGTCCCTTGCCCTCAACCAGCGGGTGCCCCCGGTGCCGGCAGACATTGTAAAAGCCGTGAAGCGATCCCGCCTTGTCACGAATGACGAATATCTCTTCGTCCACCACCGTGTGCGTGACGAACTGGCCGGGTACGGCGACCTCTGAAACGTGGCAGACGCATTGCCAAGTGCGATAGAATATTTTTTCTTTGTCGATGCGAAACTGATCCGGTTCCACATAATGGGCGGCGCTGAGAGGTTGCATCTTGGTTTTATCGCCCGGATAGTGGGGAATACTTGCATCACACTATCGAAGTCACGTATCAGGCTTCAACTCAATTTCTTTGTCGAATAGACATAGAAAAATTATATCAAAATGTTTCGTGATCTGCCGTCACTCACCGGACTGCGCGCGTTTGAGGCCGCAGCGAGATTGAGCAGCCTCAAGGCTGCCGCAGATGAGCTTGGCGTGACCCCCGCCGCGGTGGGCGCGCAGGTGCAGGTTTTGGAGGAATGGCTGGGCCAAGGACTGTTCGTCCGCGAGCATCGGAAGATCATGCCGACCGCGGCAGCCTTGCGCCTGCAGAACACCTGCAATCGGGCCTTTGCCGAACTGTCAAAAGGCGTAACCGAAGCGGGCGGTGCCCGCCGGGAGAACGTTCTGACAGTGGGCGTTGGAACCCTGTTCGCCTCACGCTGGCTATCGCCCCGGCTCAGCAAATTCTGGCAGGCCTGTCCTGAGGTCGCCCTCCGCCTGATTCACACGCCTGATCTGTCCCGGCCGGACGATCTGGAGGTCGATGCGGTAGTGGCCTGGGGCAACGGAGAGTGGCCGGGTGTAGACATTTTGCCGATACTCCGGCCCCATCTGGTTCCTGTTGCAAGCCCGCGCTATCTGGCAACGATCGGCCATCCGTCCGCTCCACGGGATCTGGCGTCCCATAAGCTGGTGGAAGAGCTGGGCACCCTTTGGGACGATTGGTTCAAGGATCAAGGGTTCGAGCCGCTCGCCCCGAGAACCACCACAATCGTGCGCGACGGGGCGCTGGCTCTGCAGCTTGCTTTAGACGGTCAGGCTACCCTGCTGGCGCCCTGCCTGTTGCCCGGAGACATCGTCATCATGGACAACCTGCCGGCCCACAAGGTTGTCGGCGCCAGACAGACCATCGAAGCTGCAGGGGCAACGCTCCTGTTCCTGCCGGCCTATTCGCCGGACTT
>JAAEUE010000163.1 GCA_024227565.1 Alphaproteobacteria bacterium | reverse complement strand
TTGGGAGCGGAGAAGGTGCCCTTGATCGAAAGGTCCACCGCGATGATGCGCTTGGGTTTGAGCATGCGCGCCCAGCGCAGGGGTAGGGGGTCGACGATGCCCCCATCCATGTAGTGCCGCTCATCGCGCTCGAAGGGTTCGAAGACGCCGGGCAGGGCGCAGGAGGCATAAACGGCGTCCACAAGTGACAGGTCGTCGTAGCCGGGCGCCCCCCAGAAGAGGTTGCCTCCAGTCTCCAGGCAAACCGAGTTGCACCAGAACGGCATCTTCAGGTCCTTGAACTGACCATCCGCCAGGATCTCTTCCAAACTGGCCCGGAAGGTATCGCCCTGATAAACGCTGGGTGTGCGGATTCCTTTGAGAAGGAATTTGATCTTGTTGAGGCGGAAGTAGTTGTCCTTCTTCAGGCTGCAGACGAAATCCTCGATGTCGTCAAGCTCCTGGCCGGTGGCGACCATAGCTCCGATCAAGGACCCGATACTGGTGCCGACCACCGCATCGAATTTCACGCCCAGATCGCGCATGGCGCGCAGGACTCCCACGTGGGCCATGCCGCGCATGCCGCCACCGCCCAACACCAGGAGGGTGTCGATTTCGGTTGGGAATGGGGCTGTCGGGCTACCGTTGGGGGTTGTCGGTTCAGGATGCGGATTCATGGGAGCTTGGAGTGCGGACGAGTCCACTTCTATCGTCCATTCGGCAGGATTCCCCAAATGCTTGAGGCCCGTGGCTGACACCGTGTTTGCATCACGACCGCAAGGCCTGCTCCAAGGTCACCGCCGCATCCGTACCCGCGTCCCGGTACTTGACGATCAGGGCGCAGGCCAGATTGAGGCCCCTGGATTGGGCGAAGGCGCCGGAAGCGGGGCGCGTGCCGGAAATCACGACCGCGCCAGGGGGAATGCTCAAGGGAGCCTCGCTGGACCCCCGCAACTCGGTTTCATTCACCAGATCGAAGACCGGGGTGCTAGCGGTCAGCACCACACCGGCGGCAATGACCGCATTTGATCCGATCAGGACCCCCTCATAGATACCGACTCCCCCCCCGATGAAAGCGCCGTCCTCCACGATCACGGGGCGCGCGCCCACGGGTTCGAGACCCCCGCCGATTTGGGCCGCGGCGGACAGGTGCACGCCCTCGCCGATCTGCGCGCAGGATCCCACCAACGCATGACTGTCGATCATGCTGCTAGCGCCCACAAAAGCGCCCACGTTCACATACATCGGCGGCATGCAGACGACACCTTTGCCAAGGTGTGCCCCACGTCTTACCGAGGATCCGCCGGGGACCAAACGCACACCGCTCGCCGCATCGAAACGGCGCACGGGGAAAGCCTCCTTGTCGCAGAAGGCCAGCCCATCCCCTGCTCGCACCTCAATGCCGGTGGGTACGATGGCGCTGTTGCGGAAGATCTCCAGGATGCCGCCCTT
>JAAEUE010000162.1 GCA_024227565.1 Alphaproteobacteria bacterium | reverse complement strand
GGGCGTCGGCATGTAGCCACACCCGTAAACCACACAGGTGACCAGTTTCGCAGCGCTTGAAGCGGCAATGCGGCCTTCGATGACTACAAGAAGGAAACCATAGACCGGTTGGAGAAGGAACAAGCGGCATTTGCCGAGTTTGTCGAACATCTGCGGCGCAGCCGTGACAGGGAAGAATTTGAGAGATTTATGGCTGAGCGGAGCAAGCCGGCGCAGGCTGAGGCAGCCTAAGCCTCCCCCATACACACGATCTGCAGAGCAAACGAAAAAAGCCTGGCCTTGAGCCGGGCTTTCTTTATGGCAGACGATCCTAGACCAAGCTCGTGGTTGCTCGCCCGTAACGGTAATCTGGGGCATGTTCTGCTCAACGTGAGCCGAACTTGCCCTAGTTATCCCACTGGCAAAGTGCGCGCTCGCGGTCGGCGCAGACCTTCTTCTTGCGCGATGGGCCTCTGGCATTCGTGTCAACTTTTCTGGCGCCGTTCCGGTCTTTTCTCAGAACCCGAACTCTAGTTTCCGCGCGGCGCTTCTTCGTTTTCTTCTTGCGTCTCTCGGCTCTGCTGCGCTTCTTCAAGTGCCTGCGCTCTTGGGGCGCTACCTTTGCTTTGCGTTTACGGTTTTTGGTCCGTTCAGACCGGTCGACACAAACCCCAGACGAGGTCAACACTTCGCCCCGGCGGCAGCTTTTCGCAACACAACGGCCATTGGAGAGTTTATGGCGCGGCCCGCAAGAAATTGGGCAGACCCGCTTATTTATGACATCCAGCTCGTTGAGCAAATCCTGGGTTGGTTCCAGCGCTGCCAAGCGCACTTTGCCGTGCCGTGCGTAGTTCCGCAAAGCCCGCCGGCTCTTTGGACCCCATGAACCATCCGGGCTGGCGGCCGTGCAGCCGAGCCTTTGAAGATTGCGTTGAACCCCGATGACCAGATCGCGCCGGCTCAAGATGGGGACCGGCTGAATGGCGCGCTGATTGTTGTCGTCGACGGCGGTTGCGTCCGTTGCCGTGTCCGTCAGGGATGCCAGCCTCTTCTTCTCCGCAGCCGCTTTGGCAGCGGCCTCATCTTTAAGCTTGCTGCTTTTCAGAGCCATAATCCGGAGCTTGGCCAAGGGGGCAAAGCTGCCGTTTGGATATTGCGCGAGGTAAGATTGCAGAACGGCAGGGTTTTTGGAAGTGCGCACCTCGTTCCAGTACAACAGCTCGATTTGTTTGTCGCTGGCAGCAGGAACTGGTGAGATGTTGGCAACAACCGGCCCCGTCTGCTCGGGGGCAATTTTCTTTGCGCCTTCGGGCACAAGAACCAGAGACGAACTCAGTTCGTCGTAGTAGGCCGGACGTTGAACGTGGCCAATGCCTTGAGCAATTGTCTGCACCTCAGAGCGAACCTCGCGGGCGATCTTGGCGAGAGCCAATCCAGGCTGGTCGAGCTTGCTGAGCAGAACGCGTGTGTACACGGACGTTTCTGCATTGTCTTCCGGGCCAAGCTTATCGAGCGCTAACTGGCGGTAACCTGCCGAATACATGATGAAGTTGCCGGCGGGTGCCTCGACCCGGGCCAAGCCGCGTGACGAGCCGATCGAGCGGACACCGCTTTGCTCAAACGGGTTGTCACGGCAGGCGTCGATCACAAACACGCGGGCACGCGCGCCGGTGCTGTTGAACTGGCTGATCAGGCGGCGAAGGCCGATCGCTTCGTATTTGACCGTGTCGCGCTGGCCGTTAACGGGCTTGGGAATGTCACGGGGCAGCAAGAAGTTGTCGCCGTCAATCTCCACACCATGGCCGGAAAAATGCAGGAACGCCAAGTCGTTTGGACCAAGCCGGGCGGCGAACCGTCCCAGCGCGATGTTCAGCGTGCGCCGGTCTGGGTTGATCACGGAGGTGACGTCAAAGTTCAAAGACTTCAGCTTGCGCTCCATGGCATTGACGTCGCCCACCGCTTTTTCCAGCCGGGGGAGGTGCTCATAATCGTTGATGCCAATGAGCAACGCCAGACGGCGCTCAGCGTTCGCGCCTGATGAATTGGCGAGAAGGCAGCAAAATAGTGTGAAGATCGCAATGATGTGCCGAATCATCTTGCTGGTCCTAGTTGCTCTCCCGGTGAGGTTTCAGAATAGTGCCATGAACAAAAAACAATGTGAACCATTGATTCCAAAATCTTTTTTATCATGGTCAACATCAGTTTACGTTCAAATACGCACCCAAATCCATTCCTCTTTCCTACGTTCAACCCATTTATACTCTCATTTTTAGGTATACACAGTGAGTATAATCACTTTTGGTCAGCGGCAATGATGTGGAAAACTGGGCCCCTTCAGGGCGTTGAACAGTGCCGAAACAGCATAACAAAGGGGGTTTGGAGAATTTGAGATGTGTGCTGGCGGCCACTAAGTGCGAGTTCGCGGTCGCGCTGCGGCCCGTAAGGGGGTAAACGGCGCCATGGATGAACCTTCCCATATTGCGCGCCTTGAGGTGGTGTTTGAACAACCCGTCAGCGGCTGCCGCATCTTGGGCCAAACCTGGGGTTTGCAGGTGCTCAAGGTCGATTTCCCCGAAGGTCCGCCGGTGTTGGCCAAGGCTGGAGCACCCGATCTGCCGGGCCACCTTGAGGTTGAAGCCTTCATGTTGCGTGAGCTGAAGGTGCGCAGTGATTTGCCGGTGCCTGGCGTGCTGCACTGCGAGGCAGAGCTGTTGGCCATTGAATGGGTCGACAATGACGGCCCGCCGAAAAGCCGTGCCCATGAAACTCACGCTGCAGAACTGCTTGCAGAGCTGCACAGCCATTCGTCACCGATGTTTGGTTACGGCCGCAACACGGTGATTGGCGGCCTGTTCCAACCCAATGGAGAAAGCGAGAGCTGGGTTGAGTTCTTCACCCACAAGCGGCTTTTGTATATGGCGCGTATCGCCTTGGGCGAGGGGGCTCTTGTCGCCAGCGAGTTCAGCCGCTTGGAAACACTGGCCGGCCGGCTTGAGCGCTATCTTGAGGAGCCGGATAAGCCGTCGCTTCTGCATGGGGATCTGTGGCAAGGCAACATTCTGGTGAAGGGCGAGCAGATTGCCGGCATGATCGATCCGGCAGTTTATTTCGGGCATCGCGAGGTCGAACTGGCGTTCACCACCCTGTTCGGGACTTTTGGTGATGCGTTTTTTGACGCTTATGGTGCGCTCTGCCCGCTGGACCAAGAGTTCTTCACGCTGCGCAAAGATCTCTACAATCTATATCCAAATCTTGTGCACGCAGCTCTGTTCGGCAGATCCTATGTGCCGCCCGTTCTGCGGGTGCTGGACCGGCTGGGGATATAATGCCGGCCTCATCTCAGGCACTGGGTTTGAGGCTTTTGGAAACATAGAGCAGCATCGCCACCCCAAGGGCCCACCACAGCGCTTGCCAGGCCCACAGGGACGGTATGCCAAACAGCCAGTCTGCAGGAGTGTTCGGAGACCCGAATGCCGTGTTGCCGACAACTGTGCCCGGCCCAGCTGCGAAAACCACCCAAACCAAAGCCAACGCCGCGGCGCTCTTTGACCCACCGTTCTGTGGGGCCGCGTCCCGGGCGGCCTCGCGCCGGTCCTGATGGTAGGCCTCGCGGTGGGCGATGCCCTCGGGCGATGGGCTGATGGCCGATATCACAAGCACTGTGACCATGTTCACCAGAAGTCCCCAAAAGGCAGAATGCACGGTGAGAGGCCAGGCGCCCCAAGCCTGGATGTTCAGGGCATCCACGCCGAACGGTTCGGTGGCAAATGCGGCGATGATGCCGAACACCATGCCTGCGGCAACCGCCCGGCCGTTGATGCGGGGCAACCAGCACAGGCCCAGCAGCGCAGGCCACATTTGGGCGCCGATGGAAAGGGCCAGGTGAGCCAGATCGAACTGAGGCGCCTCTTGCGCCCAGGCCAAAGCCAATGCGGCCGCTGAGAGGATGCAGATGACCGTGGCGGCTTGCAGCCTTGAGGTTGTGGGGTCGTCATTCTTGCCAAACCCGGCGCGGGTCAACAGCGTGCTCGACCCCACCAGCAGGGCAGCTGAAGTGGCGTTGAGGGCCGCCAGGGCGCAGACGGTGAGCAAGCCGAACAGCCAGGGCAGGGTGTCGCCCAACAGGTAAATCAGAACCGGCACCAGTTCGTTCTCCTGGCCTTCTGTTTCCATCAGGTCCATGCCGGACAGATTGGCGCCCATGACGTTGTAGACGAAGTCGCCGCGCCCATCCGTCATGGCCATATTGCCGCCCAACAAATGACCGCCGAGGCCTTGTGCCAGGGTGAAGACGAGCAACACCAGGCCCAAAAGGGCGGCAGACGTCCAGATCATCTGCGGTGGGGCTGGTTTGTCGCTGCGCACGCAGAGGGCCCAATTGGAGAAGACGGGGGAAACGATGATGCCCGTGAACGCAAGCAGGGACGTGGCGATCATGGTGCCGGTCCAGGGCGAGCCGAGTGCCTCGCGGGCCGAACTGATCAACTGAATGACGCCGGGCACGGCCAGATAGTGGCTGAAATTGTCAGCGCTCCGGTTGCTGTCGATCTCTGCAAGGGCGGCAAGCCCGGCGCTGAACTTTGCCACGCCGCCCATATAGTAGAGGGCCACGATGCCGATGAGCGCGATGCCGAGGGACATGAGCACGAATTGCGCCGCAGCGCCGGCGACCACCGACCGGATGCCGCCCCAGGCCACATATACGGTGACAAGGCCGGCGAGCACCAGCATGGCAGCGTTTATGGACACCGTGTCGTCGCTCAACATGTTCACCAGAACGCCGGCGGCACGAAACTGCAAGGCCAACAGGGGAAGGGCAAACCCCAGCCCGGCCAAGATCACAAGATTGCGCACCTGGGTGTTCTGAAAATACTCGCCCAGAAGGTTTGCAATGCTGGCCTTGCCCGAGCGCAGGCCAAGGGCAGACAGGCGGCTGAAGACCAGAAGTGCGCACAAGGGAAGGGCGATGGCGACAGATGACAGGCTGGCGGCGGGCAGACCGCCGACATAAATCAGGCCGGGGTGCGCCAGGAAGACCCACGCCCCAAGGCAGGCCGCTGTGAGGGCGCTGGCGCTGGTCCAGGCCGAGAGGCCGCCATCGATGATGAAAAAGCTGCCCGAACGCTTGCCGGCGCGGGCGCCGCGATAGCCGCATGCCAAGCAGAACAGCATGTAGGCCAGCAAACAAACCGCCAGCCAGATCACCTTCTCGGCCATGTCGAACATGTTTGGCCCTGTCGCTCAGCAACCACCCCGGATCAGCCATTATAGGAGATGTGAGTGATTCCCCTGTGGCCGCCGTGTGGCGTTTTGCTACTTCTGGCAGCCAAGCACTTTTGGCTTGCCGTTGATGAAGACGCTTTTGCTCAAGATGGGGGTTCCCTCGGTGCAGCCGGTGACCGCCGCCTGGCCGCCGATGATCACGTCGGGAGAGGTGACCGCGCCCGGGATGTCTCCGGCGCGTTTTGCCGGCGTGCCTTCCACAAGCACCGACCCGCTGCCGGTTTGCCCCGACTGTTGGGTGGTGCCGCCGGCCAGCACGGCAAGGGGTGCAGATGCCAGAACGGCAAGGGCCAGGACGGATGTGCCGAAGTGCTGCTTCATGGGCCTGGGTCCTGAGGGTTGGAGGAACGTGAGGCTTTGTTGATACCCGCGCTTGGGGCCGTGCACAATATCGCAGCGGCCAAAGGGGCATGATTTTCCAGCGCCCCGGCCGTCATCCATCAGCCGGTTGAGAACATGGGATAGTGCATGGCCTCTGAAGGGGCTTTTTCGTGCTGGCGCTTGAGCAGGTCCCTGAACTGGTTCCTGTGAACGGCAGGCGAATAGAGAAAGCCCTGAAACTCTCTGCAGCCATGCTGCTGCAGCCAGGCGAGCTGCTCTTCGGTCTCCACGCCCTCGGCCACTGGTTTCACCTTCAAAAGCCGGCACAGGGACATGATCAGTTTCATTACCGCATGGTTGGTGCCCACATTGGCGATGAACGAGCGGTCGATCTTCAGGCTGGTGACCGGGTAGTGCTGGATGTAGGCCAGGTTTGAATAGCCGGTGCCGAAATCGTCGATCGCAATGCCAAATCCCCGTTCCTTGAAGGTGGACAGGGTTTCAATGATGCTGCTGTCGCTGCTCATCAGCGTGGTTTCGGTGATCTCAAGCTCTATTCTTTTGGGGTTGCAGCCGGTGCGGTCTGCCAGGGAGAGCACGCTGGTGAACAGGGTTGAGGATTCAAACTGCTTGGGTGAAATGTTCACAGAAACCGTTATCGGAAACCCTTCGCGCTCCAACGCGTGCTGCTCGATGGCCGCCTGGGTGAGAACCCAGTCGCCGATCTCGATGATCAGGCCGATCTGCTCGGCCGCCTCTATGAAGCAGCCCGGCGCCAGCAGGCCGCGGGTGGGATGGTTCCACCTGAGCAGGGCCTCGCCGCCCAGGATCTGGTTGGTGAAAGTGTCGACCCGGGGCTGGTAGAACAGCTCAAACTGCTCTTGTTCCAGGGCCGCGCGCAAATCGCGCTCCAAGGTGAGCTGTTCCTCGATCTTGTTGCGCAGGGAAATGTTGAAACAGCAATGGGTGTTGCGCCCATCCTCCTTGGCCTCATAGAGCGCGACATCGGCATATTTCAACAGGGTGTGCAGGTCCTCGCCGTCTTCGGGAAACTGGCTCACGCCAATGCTCAGCGTGGACACGAACTCGCGCCCGTCCACCGTGAAGCGGGTGCGAAACTCCTCCACCAGCTTTTCGCAGAACGCGTCGATCTGCTCGCGGCTGCGCACGTCCTGAAGGCAGATGAGAAACTCATCCCCGCCCAGCCGGGCCACCATCCCGGCATCGCCGGTGATGGCCGGAAGGCGCGTGGCCACCTGGATCAGAAGCTCGTCTCCGGCGGCGTGGCCCAGGGCGTCGTTGATGGCCTTGAAGCGGTCGAGATCGATGATGAGGAAGGCCAGCTTCTCGCCGATCGACCCGGCCACCTCAAGCTTCTTGGGGATCTTCGATTGCACGTAGTTGCGGTTGGGCAGGCCGGTGAGCGTGTCGTGGTCGGCCAGATAGCGGGCCCGGTGCTCTGCCTCTTTCAGGTCTGTGATGTCTGTCTCGCTCAACAAAAGCGCGCTTTTTCCGGTCACCGCATCGGTGCATTCGCGCGCCGTGATCTCGTGCCAGCGTATGCCTTTGGAGGTTTGAATGCGGGCCGACTGGCGGCAGCCGCCGTGCAGGTCCACCTGGCTGATCAGCTTGTCGTGGTCGCTTTCGTTGACGAAGCGGTCTTTCAGCTGCAGGCCGCGTTCGGGCTGCAGGGCGCGGGCGGCGGGGTTGCGGTAGAGCGGGGTGCCGCCGGCGTCATAGAGCGAGATCATCACCGAGGTGTGGAGCAGGGCTTCTGAGCTGCGCAGGCCTTCGGGCGTGTCGGTGCGCTGGGCCCTGGCCTCGCACAGCATGCCCATGCGGCCGTCGTCAAAGCGGAAGCCCTTGTAGGCCACGTCCAGGGTTGTGGGCACGTTTTGGGGGTAGATGGTCCACACTTCGGTGAAGGCGGCGTCTGAGGCGATGAAGTCTTCCTGATATTGCTTCAGCCGCTGGGCGACCGACACGGACATGTCGGTGGACATGTCGCGGCTGGCAAGCTCGGCCAGGCTGTCTGCGTTCCACACCGACAAGGCGGCCTTGTTGGCCCAGGTCACTTTGGAGTGGTCGATGTCGAACACCCACAGGGCGGTGTTCAGCTCGTCCAGGTGCTGGACTGCAACCTTGTGCAGGGCTGAATTTGGATCCACGGTCTGCAATTCTGACGTCTCTCGCACGCACGCAACCCTTGCCGGCGCATGGCCTGGCCATTTTGTTTTACCGGGGGAACACCTGCCGCGGAAGCGGCGAAGCAGCGCTGCATCATGCATGGAGATTGTCTCTTAGCTGCTTGGGCCCATTAGTAGTGGGTGATTGTGAAGCCGCGGTTAATTGCGGGTGGGTGGGCTTCCCCCCTTTCGTCATCCCTGCGCAGGCAGGGATCCAGGGCCGCCCGCTCTGAGGTCTGCGGCCCCTGGATGCCTGCCTTCGCAGGCATGACGGGGAAAGGGGGCGCGGGGGAGGGGCGCCGGCCGGGCGCGGCTAAGGGCCGGACGAGCTCACCCGCTCTCCGGATTTTTCCAACAAGAATCCCACTAGTGGGTGGGGGGCGGACGCCAGATTGATGCGTCTCACGTTTGTCGTATTTAAAGCACCGCTCTGGCGCCCGCGCCGGCATCGTTCAAGGGGCCGCGTTATTTAAAGAACCCCGAGATTACACACCCATGGCTCTTCACGCCCGCAGCCACCGGCCGCGGTGTGAGCCCAGCCCGCCGTCAGGGGGCTGGTGGAGCTAGGGCGCCTGGTTAGGGCGAGACCAGCACTCGCCAGATGAAACTCCGGCCGCTTGGCATCAGCCAGGTGCCCGGCGGGATTGAGATCAGGTCCGATCATGGCACTGATCCTGGGGCCGGGGGCCTTGAGCTGAACGGCTGATCTTCGGAGTTCCGGCTTGTGCCAAACCCATTTCAGGTGCCGTCCCTTTGCCTCTCCTGAATAGGTCATGACCAGGATACCCATGGTGGCAAAGGTGTTAGTATGCAAGCACAGGGGGTGAAAGGTGTCAAGAACAAAATGGGAACGATGTGCATTTTGTACGAACTGTGTTCCTGCGAACGCTGGTGATGTTGGTCCGCAATGTCTTGGAAGCGGACGTTGGGCCAAAACGAACTTGCCCTCAAGAGTGCACGTCCCTGACGCGGGTAACTGATCAACAGGTTGACGAACTCAAAGCGATTGCCGCAGCCATGCGCGTCGGGGAAAGCTCGGAACCGCCCACT
>JAAEUE010000161.1 GCA_024227565.1 Alphaproteobacteria bacterium | reverse complement strand
GGCCAGTTTCGGGTCCTGTTTCAGGCCGCGCCGTTTGAGATCGAGCAACACCTCGCGCCAGCTCTCGGTGCTTTCTCGGAAGCCGTCGGTCATGGCCAAAAGTTCTTTGCGGCCATATTCATCAGCACCGACAATCACCAGAACGCATTGTTTTTCCTCAGCCATTCGCGGCTTGAAATAAACCCCGTCGGCCCAGATGTAGAGAAACCGTCGCGTGCTGAGGTCGCGCTTCTCCCAAGCCTCGTAATCTTTCCACCAATCGGCCTTCAGGCGTGTGATCGTCTTGGCGGACAGCCCCTTGGCGTTGGCGCCAAGCAGCGCCGCCAGCGCTTCGGTGAAGTCGCCCGTGGAAACGCCCTTCAGGTAAAGCCACGGCAGCAGATCCTCGACCGATTTCGCCTTGCGCAGGTAGCGCGGCAAGATGCTGGGCGTGAAGGTGATCTTGTCTTCGTTCGCTCCTCGATCCCGTACGCGCGGCACCTTCACTGGCACCGGCCCAATACCGGTGAGAACCTCGCGTTCCGGCAAAGACCCATGACGCACCAGCCGCGCCCGACCGTCCTCAAGTCTTTCCTCAGAGAATGCAGCCAGGAGCGCAGCCAATTCTGCCTGGATCGCCTGTTCAATCAACTTGCGCGCGCCATCGCGGATGACATCAGTCAGCGCATCCGGGGCAAATCCGGATGGATCAGGCAGTTCGGTAATGGTATTCTCTTGCATGTGGCATATCCCTTTCTCGGCAGAGAATTGACGGCGTCTCAACACCGCCATGATATGCCGCCCCTCAGGGCATCACCAACTTTCGCGCATATCTCGCGGTCACATCATCAAAGCCTCAAATATGGAGATTTGCCCAATCTGTTAAAAGATTGGAGGGGGAGAGGCGGCCTCACAAGTTTAATCTGACAATACCGTTGGCATTTGTCATCGTCGGACGCTACGAAACCGCCCTGCCCGCCTCAAGCAGATTCCCCCTGACAAGGCCCTCTTCGTGCTTTGGCAACTTCACTTGAGCCACGAGACTGTGAATGGTAGGTTAACTGAATCTTGGCCCCAGAGGTTCTCAGATTGAGTAACTTCTCTTGAGGCACACGTATGCCGCAGCTAGAGCGCGAAAGTGTATCGTTGTTTTACGAGGAGGCACCCGGCGGGGCGCCGCCAATTGTGCTTGTACACGGCTTGGGCTGCGATCACAGCTTTATGGCGCCGCAGTTCGAGGCCTTCGCCGGCAACCACCGGATCGTAACAATTGACCTGCGCGGGCACGGGAGCAGCGACAAACCGCAGCAAGCTTATACAATTCCTGCTTTTGCCGAAGATCTCGCCTGGGGTTTGCACGCTCTTGCCCTGGAGCAGGCCGTAGTCGTCGGGCACAGCATGGGCGGTGCAGTGGGGTTGGAGTTGGCGGCCAAGCGACCGGAGCAACTCGCGGGCCTCGTGGTGCTCGACACCG
>JAAEUE010000160.1 GCA_024227565.1 Alphaproteobacteria bacterium | reverse complement strand
GTCCTCATTCACCTCGATCGTGCGGGATGCGGGCGATCTCTCGGCCTGTGTCTTTGACCGCCGAGGAAGGATGGTCGCTCAGGCGGTCACCGGGTCGCCCGGCCATATCAACTCTATGGCCACCGGCATGGCCCATATTGTCCGGACATTCCCGGTCGATACGCTGGAACCAGGTGATGTGATCATCACCAATGACCCCTGGATTACGGTCAGCCAGTTGCACGACATCACCATTGCGACCCCGGTGTTTCACAAGGATCGTTGCGTCGGATTGTTCGCCAACGCACTAAATCGCTGCCGCGATAGTAGCTGAGACTTTCCTTTTGTTCTGAGTTCTGAGTGCCGTCGCTGCGTTCGGTGCCCATTAACGTTGGAGTGCTCCGGCGTGAAGATTGAGGCGTTTGTCTCAATCAACACGAAGGAGTTTTCCCATGAGTACGAGCAAATCCAGCACGCTGCGCCAACGGCTGATCGAGGATATTCAGGCCCGCCAGCTCGGGACCGCAACACAGGCCGGGCACGTGCGCAGCTGCAAGCGGTTTGCGGCGTTCCTGAAGGCCTGCCCGTCTACGGCATCGCCGGAGGACATCCGCCGGTTCCAGCATCACCTGTCCAGGAGCGGATTGAGCATCATCAGCCGCAACCGGATCATGACGGGGGTCAAGTTCCTCTTTCGCGTGACCTTGCGCCGGCCGGAGCTTGTCGCGGAGATCTTCCATGTCCGCGAACCCAAGAAGATCCCGCTGGTGATGAGTCGCGACGAGGTCAAACGTCTTCTGCTCATGGCCGTGAGCCAGCAGGCCCGGGTGCTGATGAGCCTGGCCTATGGCTGCGGGCTTCGCATCGGTGAGATCATCACCCTCAAGGCCGGCCACATTGACTCAAGCCAGAACATCATCCGCGTGGTTCAGGCCAAAGGGCGCAAGGATCGCAACGTCATGCTGTCCGATGAGGTGCTGTGTCTCTTGCGCCAATGGTGGAAAGTGCGCTCCAGGCGCGATGATGGGGGCGTCGCGCCTGAGGAGCACTGGTTGTTTCCCGGACGCAACAAGGGCCGGCACCTGACGGCCCGCCAGTTCTCCCGCCTGTTCCATCAATCGGCCGATGCGGCGGGCATCACCAAACCGGTGACCGTACACTCCCTGCGCCACAGCTTCGCCACCCACCTTCTGGAGGGAGGCACCGACATCCGTCACATCCAGGCTTTGTTGGGCCACAGCAAACTCGATACGACGGCGCGCTACACGCGGGTGGCCACAGGTACGATCGCGGCCATCGAAAGCCCGCTGGATCAATTGTCCGGACCGGTACGCAAGCGCAGGAAGACCAGGCCGAAGTAACAGCCCTGCACCATGAGCCGTCCGGCTCTGGAGGTTGCGGACATCTTCCGCAGCCACGGCGCGGCGTGGCGCAAAGCCAATGCCGGCCACATCAGCCTTGAGCAGCTGAAGGTCATGAGCGCGATCGAGCGCTGCCGCACTGCGGCGCTCGGCGGCCATGTGGAGCAGTGCGCGGATTGCCGCCATAGCCGCATCGCCTACAACTCCTGCCGCAACCGGCACTGTCCCAAGTGTCAGGGCGCAGCAGCACGCGATTGGCTGGAAGACCGGCAGGCCGAGCTGCTGCCTGCCGGCTACTTCCACCTCGTCTTCACTCTGCCGGCTCAGATTGCCGATATCGCCTATCAGAACAAGCGGGTGATCTATGGCCTGTTGTTCAAGGCGTCTGCGGAAGCCGTGCTCACCATCGCCGCTGATCCCAAGCATCTCGGCGCAAAGGTCGCCATCACCTCGGTGCTCCACACCTGGGGGTCGGCGATGACACATCACCCCCATATCCACATGATCGTACCGGGCGGGGGCATATCACCCGATGGCCAGCGATGGGTCTCCTGCCGGCCGGGCTTCTTCCTGCCCGTGCGGGTGCTGTCCCGGCTGTTTCGAAGGCTCTTCTGCAAGAGGCTGGTTGCAGCACATGAGGCCGGTGAACTGAAGTTCTTCGGACCTCACACAGAGCTTGCAGACAGGGCCAGGTTCAATCGCTTCCTCAAGCCCCTGCGCAAGTCAGAATGGGTGGTCTATGCCAAAGAGCCCTTCGGCGGACCTGAGGCCGTACTGGCCTATCTGTCGCGCTACACCCACAGAGTGGCAATCTCAAACGCCAGGCTGATCTCGGCAGACGAGACAGCCGTCACCTTCAAATACAAAGACTACCGCATCGACGGTCCCAGCCGGTACAAGACCATGACCCTTCCAACGCATGAGTTCATCCGCCGTTTCCTCTGCCACGTCCTGCCGAAGGGCTTTCACCGTATCCGGCACTACGGATTGCTCGCCAATGGCAGCCGCACCGCCAACATCGCAAGGGCTCGCGAACTGCTGGGCTCATCATCGTGCCCGCCCGAGCCCGAGACGGAAAGGGCCCCAAACCCGGACGGGCCGGAGATATCCGCCCATCCATGCCCATGCTGCGGCGGGCAAATGATCGTCATCGAGACTTTTCAGCCGGGCTGCAAACCGAGACGCACGCCCCAACGTGCACCGCCTCAACCGGCGGACAGAGCTCCATGACGATGTCCGCACACTACAGCCGTATCTGCAAATATCGCCGCTCAACAACCGGCCACCATAGCGCTCGTCTCCGGCTCCCCGATTCCCAGCCAAACCGCCCGTCAGCCCGAAATCAGATTGCCATCGCATTCACATCATCGCCGCCAAATGTGCTCCAGGCCCAGTCAAAAAGGCCGGCAACTCCACGGCCGAACATTGTCCCGCGATGACCCCAAGTCTCAAAACCCCATAGAGCCCACCACACCCCGCGATTTCGTGCATTGGCGCTTCTCCGACGCCTGACACCCCAACGTGCCGACAGCTCCGCCTCACAGGCGTCCGAGAAACCTACACAAAATCGCCCGTCTACAGAGCCTCCTTGGATGGTTCAGTGTCTGGGAAATCCTTGATTGAGTTCACCAACCCCTCAAGACGGCGTTCCATGTCCAGCGCGTTGCATGACGGGCAACCGAAACACTGATGCTCGCGGCACCCATCTGAAATCCACTCATCGCGGAGATGCTGCTGCACAACCCGGATCGAGGCGATAACCGCATTGGGGCCGTAACCTTTGATTTTCATACCGGCTCCTTCGGTGAACGATAAGATCGG
>JAAEUE010000159.1 GCA_024227565.1 Alphaproteobacteria bacterium | reverse complement strand
TGTGTGTAGCGGCCGAGATAGGAGATGACCTGATCGGGTCCGCCAAAGGGCTGCTTGGCATAGACCACCCAGTCTTGTTGTTTGAGGGCTTCGATAAAACCGCCGAACGCTAGAGCGTCACTCAGGCCCGCGGTTGATCCGCCGAAGCTGAGGGCTCCGCGCCGGTGCGCCCGGACCATTCCGTCAAGATATTTGCCGCGGAAGACTTTCGACAGGGCGTGGACTGGAAACAGGAAGCGCTTTTTTGCCTTGCGCCAGCTCTTGCCATCGCTCGCCAGTCCGCCAGCCGTGATGAGCCCGTGCAGGTGAACATGCTGGCCAAGGTTCTGGCTCCAGGTGTGCAGCACCAAAGTCAGGCCGACCTCGCCGCCAATCCATTTTGGATCGCGCCCGAAGGTCATAAGGGTACCGGCAACCGCCTTGAACAACAGATCATACATCCCGCGCCGATTGGCCTGGATCAGGCCGTTCAGATCATGCGGCAGGGTGAAGACCACGTGATCGTAACGCGTGTTCAACAGTTCGTCGCGCCGGGCTTCCACCCACCGTTCCTTCGCCAGGGTCTGGCACTTCGGGCAATGGCGATTGCGGCATGAATGATAATGATGAACGGCAACACCGCAACGATCACAGGCTTGGACATGGCCGCCCAGGGCTGGTGTCCGGCAAGCTACAATGGCCCGCAGAACGCGTTCCTGGTTCGCGGTTGGTTTGTAGCGGGCATGATAAGTCTCACCATGACGCTCAATGATCTGCGCCAGTTCAAGACGCTGTCCGGCGAGTGGGTGTTCCGCCGTTGCGCGAGTGCACACGAGACCGCTTACATCTGCGTCAGCTCCAGTTCGTCCAGAGGGGAGCGTGCCTGCAGCAACCGGCGTTCGGACAGATGGAAGTAACGCAGGGTGCTGCGAATATTGCTGTGGCCGAGCAGCCGCTGAATGGTGTGCAGGTCACAGCCGCTTTCCAGCAGATGGGTGGCAAAGGCATGACGTAACGAATGTATGCCGCCCTGTTTGTCGATCCCGGCGGTCTGTTTGGCAGCATGAAAGATGCGGTGCGCCGTCA
>JAAEUE010000158.1 GCA_024227565.1 Alphaproteobacteria bacterium | reverse complement strand
TGTTTGACAGATGTGCCAACACCCTGGGACTGCACGCCCCGTACCACGGCTGCGGCCATCTTGCCCGACAACAGCGGATCTTCGGAGTAATACTCGTAGTTGCGCCCACCCAAGGGGAAGCGGTGGATATTCAGGGCCGGGGCCAGCAGGATATCGACGCCATACTCCTTCGCCTCACTGCCCATGGCCTTGCCAACGCGCTCAACCAGCTCGGTATCCCAGGAAGAGGCCAGCAAGGTGGCGATGGGGAAGGCAGTACAATAGTAGGTGTTCTCGTCCGCCTCGCGCCGGGCGTGGATGCGCAGCCCCGCCGGGCCGTCCGCCAGTACCATGGAAGGAATGCCCAGGCGCGGAACGGCAAAGGTGGTGCCCGCGGCGCCCGGCACGCGGCTATTGGTCTCCCCGACCACGGGGCTCTGCATGCCCTCCGGCAGGCCGGGCAGGCCGGGCAGGTCCATGCCGGTGCCCATGACCAGGCTGACCTTCTCCTCCAGCGTAAGGGCGGCGATCACCTCGTCGGTTGGGCTCTCGCCCAGCGTGGGCAGCGAAGCGGCCTGGCTCGACGACCAGGCAATAAGGAGGCCCGCTAGTAGCGTGGCGGCGTTGCAAATGGGTTTCATTGTCGTTCTCCTCCGTACCGCTCGGCCAATAGTAACAAAGTTGATTCTCACCTCTCGCTACTCTGGCGCAGGCCTGTGGGATTGGAAATTGCAAGTCATTCGGGATATCCGGTGATTTCTTGAAGTGCGCGATAGCTCGGCCGCAAACGCTCATAGAGCTTGCGATAGACGCTGTCATAGAGACGGTTGTAGATATTGCAGTGCGCTTCGACCGGCGTAAAATACGCGCCGGCGCGACTCATACGGGCCACGGCGGTAGGGAAATCCGCGTGCAGCCCGACTCCCACTGCCGCCGCCATTGCCGCACCCAACCCCGAGCTCTCGTATGTATGTGGCCGCTCCGCGGTCATGCCGAAAATATCGGCGGTGATTTGCATGATCTGGTCACTTTGTGAACCACCCCCCGAGACCCTGAGCCGTTCGAGTGGCACACCCGTGCGCTTCTCCACCAGTTCCTTGCCTTCGCGCAGGGCGTAGGTGAGCCCTTCAATCATCGCTCGGTAGACATGGGCCCTGGTATGCACATCACCGAATCCGATAATCGCGCCCTTGGCCTCCGGTCCCGGCGCGCCGACCCCGGCAGACCAGTACGGCTGCAGCATCAGACCCATGGAGCCCGGCGGCACTGACGTCAGCAAATCATCAAACAGGTTCTCAGGGGTCGTGCCACGCTCGGCCGCCAAATGCTGCTCCCTCAGGCCAAATTCTCGCTTGAACCAACTCACCATCCAGTAGCCGCGTTGCACAATCGTTTCTGCATTGAACTTGCCGGGCAACACAGCCGGGTAGGCGGGGTAGGGCGGCGTCGCCTCCAGATATTTGTCGGTAGTGATATTGAAGGTGGCCGTGGTTCCATAACTCAGACTACCGATGTTAGGCGCAACACAACCGCTGCCGAGGACCTCACAGGCCTTGTCCGAACCCGACGCGATCAACGGCAGCCCGGCGGGGATACCCGTTTCGCGCTCGGCCTCCCCGGTGATCTGTCCCAGTGTGCCACCCGCCGGCACGAGGTCGGGAAGCATATTGGGGCGAATAGGCAACGCCCGCCACTTCCAGTCCCGCTTGCCGGCCCACTCGAGGCGCTTGAAATCAAATGGCAAGTAACCGACCTGACTGGCAACCGCATCCACAAAGCGGCCCGTCAATTTAAAAGTGTGGAAACCCGAGAGCATCAGGAACTTGTCCGTTCTCTGCCAGATCTCCGGCTGCTGGCTCTCGATCCAGTTGGCTTCCGCCTCCGCACGATAGTTATCGATGGCGTCCTTCTTTCCCAATACTCGAAACAGCAGCTCGAGCGGCCCCATAGAAGGCAGCTCATCCAACCGGCGCTGGTCCAGCCAGATGATCGCCGGTCTCAGTGGCTTGCCGTCCGTGTCCAGGTTGATGACCGTTGCTCGTTGCGTCGTCAGCGCCACGGCCTTGATGGCAGACTTCGGAAGATCCAGCAGCGGCCAGAGCTGCTGGCACGCATCGCAGAGCGAGGTCCAGAAATAGCCGGCGTCCTGTTCGGCCCAGCCCGGTTGCGGCGAAACATACGGCTCGATCTCGACCTTGCTCTTGGCGATCAACTCGCCGTCCGGGTCGAATACCATGGCGCGGATGCTCTGGGTACCGTTGTCGATGGCCAGCAAATACTCGGCCTGACCGGTGCTCATGTCCGTCAGCCGCCTTCGGGCAGCGCGTAATGGCGCCGCACGAGCTCACGATACCGGTCGAGTTCACGCTCCCAACGCAATTCGTCCCAGCCCAGCTCTTCGAAACAGATTTTCCGCAGGGCATCGAATAGCTCTTCCCCACCGTCCTTGAGAAGAAGTCCGAGACGGGTGCGCCGTAGCAGCAAGTCATCGAGGTGTTGCACCGCTTCGTGGCGAGCCGCCCAGCGGCATTCCGCCAGGCAAAAGAGCGTGCCGTCGATCCGTTGTCGCTCTTCCGGCGGCGAGTCTGCCAGCAGGTTCCGTGCCGCATCGCCGTAGCGACCGAGCAAACGATATCCCCATGCCGGGTCTCCCGGTGCGACGCGTTCGGCTGTCAGCTCGGTCGCGGCGAAGACGCGGTCATCCGCATCACGGCGTGGCGCTGGCAAGCGCGGCCTGGCCGCCTCGAGCGCATCCAGGGCTATCAGTCGGAATGTGGTGAGCTTGCCGCCACTGACGCTTATCAGCCCGCGGTCAGACCACACCGCGTGGTCGCGGCGCTCTTTCGACGGGTCTTTGGATCGCTCCGTGCCGATCACCGGTCGGACACCGGCCCAGGACGAAATCACGTCTGCACGACAGAGCTTAAGTTGCGGGAAAATCACCGCGGCTG
>JAAEUE010000157.1 GCA_024227565.1 Alphaproteobacteria bacterium | reverse complement strand
TCCATCTTTACCGCAGAGGCAGCATGTGAGTGACCACTTGCCACTTAAGGCGCGCGGGACGGTTGCCCGAACCTACACCCCGCGGGGCCTCAACGGTGACCCTTGAGGCTTTCCTGCCACGTCCAGGCAGTTCCATCCCAATCATCATCTGCACATGTCACGTGAATGACGGTCTAGACACGCCCCCGGTACACGGCAGTGGGGAACATATAGAGAACACAACCATCCATGTCAAGGACTATTTTCATGTATTTTTACGTGTGTCGGGTTGTGGGATCTTGCTCTGGATGTTTCTTGCGCTCCAACTTCGGGCCGTCAGCCCGTAGATGCAGGCGACAACGACAAGCAATGCAACCACCTGATAAGTTTCGATAGTGTCACCCAGAAAGGCAACGGCGAGCATCATGGTCAGGGCGGGCCATGGTGTCGTTATCGAGCTGGCCAATGACACGTCAATGTGCCGGACGGCATAAAACCAGACGATCAGTTCGAGGAAGTAAACCAGGCCCATGACCGCCGACATGGTCTGGAAGATCGCGCTCACGCCGCTGGCAATTCCCGACGGCACGGCCACGGCAAGAACCGCAAACAGAAACAGGGTCGATATTGCCACACGAAAGAACGTCACCTGCGCAGGTGTAATGGGTGTGCGGCCCAGCTCCTGCTTGATTATCACATGCGCGATGCTCCAGAGCAGCGGCACGCCCAGAGAAACCAGAAACCAACGCGACAGACCAGACATCTGGAACGTGCCTCCCGTCCCAAGGTAATAAAGCGAGGCGATCAAACCGGCCGTCAGGGCGAGCTCGACGGCCGTTTTTCTCTTCTTGAGGAACAGGCCCTCCCACAGAATGGCAAATAACGGATAGGCTTGAATGGCTATGGCCGCATTGGCGGCGCCCGCCTTCTCAACCCCCAAGACATAAAGATACGTGGACAAACCGAACAATGTTCCGGTGAAGAGCGTGACGAATACCATGCGCCGGCGTTCCGCCAGCGCGAGGTCGATACCAAAAATGCCTCTCGTGCCGCTTTTCAGTTCAAAGGCAAAAACCGGCAACGCAAAAACCACCTGCCAGACGGAAAGGGCGAAGGCGAACGACAGGGCTCCCACCTCGGAAGGACGGAGGTTGGAGATGACCGGCATCACCCCGAGAAGGGTGAGGCTGACCAGCGAGAGCAAGATGCCTTTGCGGGCCGAGGGGGATGTGAGCGCCATGGGAGCAGTCCGATGGAAATTGCATTGACGGACACAAGAATTGACCTCAATATTGCATAGATGCAATTGAAACATTGATCTGATGGCAATTTGGTTACCTGACCTCGGCGGGCGGCGCGGCCCCAAATATCTTCAAATCGTGGAAGCGATGGCCGAGGACATCGCCTCGGAGCGTCTGGCCGTCGGCACACAGCTCCCGCCGCATCGCGAGCTGGCCTACCAGCTTGGCATCTCGGCGAACACGACCAGCCGGGCTTATGCGGAGGCGGTGAAGCGGGCGCTGTTGCGGGGGGAGGTTGGCCGGGGCACCTTCGTCCGATCTCCCGGTGCGATCTTGCAGGCAGGCGAGCAAAGCAATCTGCGCCGCGTAAGAACGGGGCCGATCGATCTGTCCCGAAACCTTCCGCTGCCGGGGTTTGCCGAACCGCATATCCGGCGCGTCCTTGGCGACATGGCAGGCGGAGAGGGGCTTCCGGCGCTGCTTGACTATCAGACAGATGACGATCTCGTACACCACAGCGAAGCGGGAATGAACTGGCTCAGCGGTTGCGGCGTGGAGGCGCGGCCGGATCAGATTGTTGCAACAATGGGCGGACAACATGGCCTGCTCTGCACCTTGATGGCACTCCTGCGCCGCGGCGATCTTCTCTTGACCGAAGCCCTCACGTACATGCCGGTCCGCGCGATGGCGGAACGGCTGGGGCTGCATACCGCGGCCGTTGCCATGGATGCAGGAGGTGTTGTTCCCGCGGCCTTTGAAGAGCTTTGCGCGCGCGCAAAACCCAAAGCTTTCTATCTGACGCCAACCCTGCAAGCGCCAACCACCTTGACACTTTCAAGCGCGCGGCGCCGCTCGATCGCCGAAATTGCGGAGCGCAATGGCGTGATCCTCATCGAAGACGATGTCTTCGGCCCGCTCAAGGCTGATCGCCCGGCCCCGGTCGCAATATCAGCGCCCGAACATACTGTCTATGTCACGAGCCTCTCAAAATCGGTTGCGCCGGGATTGCGGGTTGGTTTTTTGCACGCGCCCGCATCTTTGGTCCCTGCACTGCGTCACGCAACCAATCTCAGCGTCTGGATGACGCCTCCAATGACTTTGGAGGTCGCGGCGCGGTTGATCCTCGACGGCACAGCGGCAGAGTTGGCAACCCGACAGAGCAAAGCGGCTGAACACCGTCAATCATTGGCCCGGTCCATTCTTGGTCATATGGATTTCACTGCGGACGATCACGGCTTCCATCTCTGGATGCCGCTTTCGGATGATTGGAGGGCGGATATCTTTCGGGCGCAGTGCGCCCGCCATGGTGTGCTGGTGAGCGAGGGACGCGGCTTTGCGGCCCAGGCAAGTGACGCGCCCGAAGCGGTTCGGGTCTGTCTGAGCCATGAAGCTGACGAGACACGGCTCGAACGGGGCCTGCAGACAGTGGCGAACGTGCTTCGTCTTGCCCCGAGCCGTTCGGCACTGGAAATTTGAGACGGCGGCAGATTTCCAGCTGGAGCAGGCCTTGGCGTTATGAGCCTGCGCGCTGGAAGGGGGACAGGCCGCAGCAAATGCCAAACGCCTCAGTTCACCTCAAACAACCCGGCCGCCCCCTGGCCGCCGCCGATGCACATGGTGACCACAACGCGTTTTGCCCCGCGCCGTTTGCCTTCCAGCAACGCGTGGCCAACAAGCCGGGCGCCGGTCATGCCATAGGGATGGCCGATGGCGATGGAGCCGCCGTTGACGTTCAGCTTGTCGTTGGGAATGCCCAGCTTGTCGCGGCAATAGAGCACCTGAACGGCGAATGCCTCGTTGAGCTCCCAAAGGTCGATGTCATCGACGCTGAGGCCATGCTGTTTCAAAAGCTTCGGTACTGCGAACACCGGTCCGATGCCCATTTCATCAGGCTCGCAGCCGGCAACGGCAAAGCCGCGGAAGGTGCCCAGGGGCTCAATGCCCTTTTGCTCGGCCAATTTGGAATCCATCACCACACAAGCCGAAGCCCCGTCTGAGAGCTGGGACGCATTGCCCGCCGTGACGAAGTTGCCGGGACCTTGCACCGGTTCAAGATTGGCCAAGCCGTCTATGTTGGTCCCCGGCCGGTTGCCTTCATCCTTTGCCAACGTGACCGTCTCGAGAAGCTCATCGCCGGTCTCCTTGTTGACGATCTTCTTGACCGTCTCCAGAGGCACGATCTCGTCGGCAAACAGGCCGGCTTCCTGCGCGGCGGCCGTGCGCTGCTGGCTTTGCAGGCCATACTCGTCCTGTGCTTCGCGGGAGACGTTGTAGCGCTTGGCCACCGTGTCAGCCGTGCCTATCATGGGCATGTAGAGTTCGCCTTTGTGCTCCAGGATCCAGTCTTCCATAAACTCCACGTTGCGGTTCGGCTGGGTCAGGGTGACATGCTCAATGCCGCCGGCCAGGCAGATGTCCGCCCCATCCACCATGATGTGGTGTGCGGCAGAGGCAACCGCCTGCAAGCCCGATGCGCAATAGCGCGACACGACGAAGCCGCCCGCCGTCACGGGCACACCGGCCTTGATGGCTGAGGCGCGGGCAATGTTGGAGCCGGTGACCCCTTCATGCAGGCCGCAGCCGTAGATCACATCGTCGATCTCGCCAGGGTCAATTCCGGCGCGCTCCACTGCGTGCTTGGCAGCGTGGGCCCCAAGGGTCACCGCATGGGTGTTGTTGAAGGCGCCCCGGAAAGCCTTGGCAATGGGGGTTCTGGCAGTGGATACGACGACGGCTTCACGCATGTTGATTTCTCCGGTGATGTTTGATGTTAGCCTTCTGAGAGGCTGGCAAAGGTTTTGTCTTGTTCAGCAAGCTGGCGCAGCAGGGGGGCCGGCTCCCAGAAATCATGGGTTCCATTGAACGCCTCAATGCGCGTCAAAATCCTGGCTGCCCCCAGGGTGTCGGCCCAGTGCATGGGTCCACCGCGATGGCGCGGGTAGCCATAGCCGTTGACCCAGGCCACGTCGATGTCGCTGGCGCGTTGGGCGATGCCCTCTTCCAGAACCCGGGCGCCCTCGTTGATGACGGTGAAGAAACAGCGCTCAACGATTTCCGCATCGGATATCTCGCGCCGTTCAATGCCGGACGCTTTGGCCTCAGATGCGATGATCTCATCAACCTCAGGGTTGGGCGACGGACGGCGCGTTTCCGGGTCGTAGACATAGTATCCGCGGCCTGTTTTCTGGCCGAACCAGCCGTTTTCACACAGCCGGTCTGAGACGCCGGAATAGCGGATTTTAGGATCGCGGGTTGCTTCGGCTGCTTTGCGCTTGGCCCAGCTGATGTCGAGCCCGGCAAGGTCTGCCACCGCCAGCGGGCCCATGGCCATGCCGAACTTGGTGAGAGCGCCGTCCACCTGCGACGGGGTTGCGCCTTCTTCCAGCAGGAACTGGGCTTCGCGCATATAGCCTTCAAGCGTGCGGTTGGCGATGAAGCCGTGGCACACCCCGGCCACCACGGAAACCTTGCCAAGCTTCTTGCCGATGGCCAACGCGGCCTGCAGAACGGCAGGATCGGTCTTGTCAGCCCGCACCACCTCCAACAGCTTCATGATGTTTGCCGGGCTGAAGAAATGCATGCCGAGCACATCCGCCTCGCGCCCGCCGGTGACAGAAGCGATCTCGTCAATGCTCAGATAGGAGGTGTTGGAGGCCAGAATGGTGCCCGGCGAGGTCATTTTGCCCAGATCAGTGAAGATGGATTTCTTCACGTCCATTTCCTCAAACACGGCCTCCACGATCATGTCCGCATCTGCTGCCTCTTCAAGCGAGGTGGCCAGGGAGAGTGCGCCCAAGCGAGCCTCTTTCTGCGCTTCGCTGATACGGCCTTTGGCGACGGAGCCATCGTAGGTCTTGGCGATGCGGTCTCTCGCGCGGGTGAGCGCCTCCTGGTTGGTGTCGAGCAGGGTGACGGGCAATCCGCCGTCGAGGAAGGCAATGGTGATGCCTGTGCCCATGGTGCCTGACCCCAGCACGGAGACGGTTTCCACGACGCGTGCTTCAACCTTGGCATCATCGCCCTTGAGGCGCGCCGCCTGGCGCTCGGCAAAGAAGATGGCGCGCATGGCGGCAGCTTCCGGCGAGGTCACGCACTCCTGAAAGATCTCGCGTTCGCGCTTGAGCCCCTGATCGATGGGCAAGGCCACCGCAGCCTCAAGGCAATCGATGCAGGCCTGCGGTGCCCGGGCGCCGCGGCTTCTGCGGCCCCAGTTCTTGCGCAATGTTTCAAAGAAGTCCGGCGCGGGAAGCTCCACCGATTTGGCATCGGCAACCGGATGACTGTCGTTCCCGGCCACCTCCGCGGCGAATGCGGCTGCATCGGCGATAAAATCGTCCCCCACCAGGCGGTCCACCAGCCCGTTTTCAAGGGCCTTCGTTCCGCTGATGGGCTTGCCGAACACCACCATCTCGGCAGCTGCGGCAAGGCCCACCACCCGCGGAAGCCGCTGTGTGCCGCCGGCGCCGGGGGGAATTCCCAGGTTCACTTCGGTTTGTCCCATTTGGCAGGTTGGCGTGCTCACCCTGTAGTGGCACCCAAGCGCCAGTTCCAAGCCGCCGCCTAAAGCATGCGAGCGCAAAAGCGCCACCACCGGCTTGGGGCTTTGGGTGAGCCTGGCAATGAGATCGCGCAGGTTCGGCTCGCCCTCCGGCCAGGCTTTGCCCTGGATACGGATATCCGCCCCGCCGAAAATTCCGCGCCCGCCGCCGGCCAGCACAATGGCGCCAATGCCTTCGTCGGCATTTGCCGCTTCAAGGGCGTCAATGGCACCGCCCGGCACACCGATGCTCATGGCGTTCACAGGGGGATTGTCCAGGGTGATGAGCCGGACATTGCCCCGGGTCTCAGTTTTCACAAGCTCTGCTGCAGTCTCCGCCATTGCGGCCCGGCCTCCACGGTTATCTGTTTTGATGTGTTCTAACGCATATTGCGCCGATTGCAATTTCGCCAAAAAATCTGTACACCTTTGTTGAACAATCGTTCAGTAACGGATATTTCCCATGGCTCAGCGCAACCCTAGATATGACGTGCTGTTCGAGCCGGTGCCCATCGGGCCCGTCACGGCGCCCAATCGCTTCTACCAAACGCCTCATGCAACCGGCATGGGCTATGCCAAACCCAAGGCATCCGCCACCTTGCGGGGCATCAAGGCTGAAGGGGGATGGGGCGTGGTGTGCACCGAGTATTGCTCGATCCACCCCTCGTCTGAGGATGCGCCCTATGGGTTCCTCACCCTGTGGGACGAGGAGGACGTGCGCGCCCTGGCCGTCACCACAGACGCCATCCATGCCCACGGGAGCCTGGCAGGCATTGAGCTCTGGCACGGCGGCATGCATGCCATCAACAAGCTGATGCGCGAACCCGCCCTGGCGCCCAGCGAAAGCTCAAGCCACTTCGTGCAACCGCAACAGGTGCGGGCCATGGACAAGCAGGACATTGCCCAGTTCCGCCAATGGCAGATCAACGCAGCCCGGCGGGCCGAGCGGGCCGGGTTCGATATCGTCTACGTCTATGCGGGGCATGGCTATTTGCCGTTTCAGTTTCTCTCCCCGCTCACCAATCAGCGCAGCGACGAATATGGCGGCTCCCTTGAAAACCGGGTGAGGTTGCTGCGCGAGATGATCGAAGACACGCGCGAAGCGGTGGGCGACACCTGCGCGGTGGCCGTCCGGCTGGCGGTGGATGAGATGCACGGGCCCGGCGGCATCACCTCTGACGGCGAGGGCCGCGAGATTGTGGAGATGCTGGCAGAACTGCCCGATCTCTGGGATGTGAACCTGGCGGGCGATCTGGGCTACGATTCCCGCAGTTCGCGGTTCTCTCCTGAAGGCTATCAGGAGGACTATGTGTCCTTCGTCAAATCGGTCACCAGCAAGCCGGTGGTGAGCGTGGGCCGCTTCACCTCGCCAGACACCATGGTGAGCCAGATTAAGCGCGGGGTTCAGGATTTTATCGGCGCGGCCCGCCCGTCGATTGCCGACCCGTTCTTGCCGCGCAAAATCAATGAAGGCCGAGAAGACGAAGTCCGTGAATGCATCGGCTGCAACATCTGCCGGGCCTCCAACAATGAGGGTGTGCCCCTGCGCTGCACTCAAAACCCCACCATGGGCGAAGAATGGCGCCGGGGCTGGCATCCGGAGATCATCGTGCCACAAAGCTCAGAGGCCAAAGTCCTGGTTGTGGGGGCGGGACCTGCGGGTCTGGAGGCGAGCCTCGCCTTGGGACGCCGCGGGTATCAGGTGATGTTGGCGGAAGCCGGACGCGAGCTTGGCGGGCGCTTGGTGCATGAAGCTGCGTTGCCGGGGCTGGGAAATTGGATGCGGGTGCGCGATCACCGGGTTCATATGCTGGAGAAGCTTGCCCACGTTGAGATCTTCCGCGAAAGCGCGCTCACCCCAGACGATATGTTTGATGTGGCCCCTGATCATGTGGCCCTGGCAACCGGATCATCCTGGCGGAGAGATGGTGCTGGCACACTGTCGGCCCCAGCAGCGGAGATTGATCCGGCGCTGGGTGCGCTCACGCCAAACGATGTGTTCGCTGGTGCAGAGCTTTCCGGAGACGTCACCATTTATGACGACGAGCACTACTTCATGGCCGGCGCGCTTGCGGAGAAATTTGTCCTGGCCGGTCATAAGGTGACCCTGGTGACGCCCCACACTCTGGTCTCGGCCTGGACCGAGATGACCAACGAGCAGATCTTCATTCAACAGAAACTTAGCGGGCTTGGTGTGGAGTTCATCTTCTCACACGCCTTGATCAAGGCTGGGCCAGGCAAGCTTGTTTGGCGATGCACTTACTCCGGCCAGGAATTCGAGACCGCAGCCAATCAACTGGTTCTCGTGACCGGCAGAAGCCCCAACCGGGCGCTCCATGACGCGCTTGAAGCACGCGGCGGCGAATGGGCGGATGCCGGCATCAAGTCGGTCGCCTGCATTGGAGACTGTCTTGTGCCCTCGACCATTGCAGACGCGGTGCACCGCGGCCATCGCTATGCCCGCGAGCTGGAGGTTCCGGCCTCCAACAGAATGGTCAGGCGCGAACGGCCCATCCCAGAACTTGAAGCGGAGGTGTTGTGATGACGACGAAAGTATCCCGCCGAGGACGCCGCTCCGGCGCCCGTGAAGAGCGCAAAGCGGCAACCATTGCCCAGCGTCCGTTCCGGCAGATCACCTATCAATATCCGCCCATGGCCCTGTTGAGCGCCGATCAGATCGGCCACATTCACGCCACCGCGCTGACCATCCTGGAAGAGGTGGGCATGAAGATCCTGTCACCGGCGGCCCGCCAGGTGTTTGGCCAGGCTGGTTTTCAGGTGAACGAGGGCAGCACCCTGGTGCGCTTCGACCAACGGGGCCTGGAGGCTGAGGTGGCCAAGGCGCCGGCTCAGTTCGAACTCACCGCCCGAAACCCCGCCCACAGCCTCAAGATCGGCGGCCCGCACGCGGTCTTCACCGGTGTTGGCGGCCCGGCTTACTGCATGGACCTGGACAAGGGCCGGCGGGCTGGAACCTATGCGGAAATGTGTGACTTCATGCGCGTGATGCAGAGCCTCAACATCATCCACCAGGAAGGCGGTGGCGGCTTTGAGGCGCTGGACCTGCCGGCGGAAACCCGGCACCTCGACCTGTTCTATGCGGAGATCACCCTGACCGACAAAAACTGGCAGCCCTGGGGCATGGGCCAGGCCCAGGCCATGGATGCCCTCAACATGGTCGCCATCTCGCTGGGCAGAACCGTTGAGGAGCTGAAAGAGATCCCGGTGTTCGCCTGCATCATCAACACCAACTCGCCCCTGCAGCTCGACATCCCCATGGCTGAAGGCCTGATGACCATGGCCGAATATGGCCAGGCCGCCGTCATCACACCGTTCACACTGGCGGGCGCCATGTCTCCGGTCACCTTGGCCGGCGCACTGGCCCAGCAGCATGCTGAGGCGATGGTGGGCATTGCGTTGACCCAGCTTGTGCGCCCCGGCGCGCCGGTTATGTATGGCGGCTTCACGTCAAACGTGGACATGAAAACCGGCTCACCGGCGTTCGGCACGCCGGAATATGCGCAAGCAGCCCAAGCCTCGGGCCAATTGGCGCGCCACATCGGCGTGCCGTTCCGCTCCTCCAACGTCACTTCGGCCAACACCAACGATGCCCAGGCGGCCTATGAGAGCATGATGTCGCTATGGGGCGCCATGATGGGCCAGGCGAACATGATCAACCATGCGGCCGGCTGGCTGGGCGGCGGCCTGGTGGCCTCGTTTGAGAAGCTGATCATCGATGCGGAAATGCTGCAGATGATGGCCGCCTACATGGAGCCGTTCCAGGTGGAGACGGGAGACCTGGCCCTGGAGGCGGTGCGCGATGTTGGCCCCGCCGGCCATTTCTTCGGCACGGCCCACACCATGGAGCGCTATGAGAATGCCTTCAACGCGCCGCTTATTTCCAACTGGGACAACTATGAGACCTGGGTGGAGCGGGGGAGTGTGACGGCTGAGCAGCGGGCCAATCAGATCTGGAAGCAGTTGCTGAGGGATTATGAGCAGCCGGTGATCGATGCTGGGATTGATGATGAGTTGAAGGAGTATGTGGCTGGTGCCAAGCGTGAGGGGCGGGTGGTGTTGGGGTAGGGAAGGGCCCCAGATCGGTCGTCCCGGGCTGCACGATTGGAACCATGCCGCCCTGGTTTCCTACTTTCGCAAGCCTAATGATTGGAAATTCCGCGTTCTTGAGAAACTAGGAATTCATTGATGCAGCGATCGCATTCAGAGCGATCGGCTCCTATGTGTCGATACGTTGCTATTTGGAGCTTGACCATGAGCCAGTCAAAGGTCCGGTTTCGGATGTAAGTTCGCCGTCAATTTAGCAGCGAGAAAAAGGGGAGTAATGACCCCTTTCGGAAGTAACAGGTCTCCGACTGATGCATAAGTTAGCTGGTTGAAAAACCCAATCGGGCGGTTCGACGCCCGGCGTCCGGGCCTAATTTTTCTTTAGCTGACACTTTTTGGTTTGAGTGTTCCGGACTTGCCCGGCCAAACATTTCTGTTTCGTCTCGGTAAATAAGTTCGACCGTGATGTGTTTTGATCTTCAGATGCAAAGTAAACACATTCAAATCGAGTTCTGGTGGTTCGAGCAGCGCCGGTAACCCGTGTCTACGTGATCGAGTTGAGTGTAGTCAGTCGTCGCATCAATCGATCGGTCATGGTAGATGGAACAATCCAACGATTGCTTCCTATGGAGGAATTTACATGAACCGTCTAGCGATATGCTTTTGTCTTGGAGTTTTCGCCCTCTCCACAACTCATGCTTCGGCTGTAGTTAGATGCACAGACAGCACGCTCATCGCTAGTGCGTATGTAAAATCAGTGACTGTCAAACGTCATAGCAACGACGTGAGAAATGTCGGCCGTTTGGTTGGACAATTTTTCCCGATGTCAATCGAGATCAACAACTGCCTGGGCCGTGATCTTACCGCAGGCTGGCATGTCCAGTATCATGCAATTCCTGTTGGCCCTATCAATCGTCTCCACAACAAGAACCTTCAGAGCGCGATTGACAGCACCGACACGATGCTGCTCGCCAGTATCCCTATCGGCACGAAGATAAGGCATGGCAAAACCAAGAGTTTTACGCATCAGCTGAAAGCCCCAAGGCACTGGGGTACGTATCGAGTGGTGGCGTGTCCATCGCGCGTCCGTGGATTGTCCGGCGGTGCGGTTTTTGAGACTTACAATACAACCAAGCGAAGCGTTTTTTGTTCCCAAGTCAAAGTGCTTGGAGTGGCTGGAAAGAGCCCTGATCTATCGCTGTCGATTCAGTCCGTGGACCGGGAAACTTTCAGCAACGTATTCTATGATGACGAGATCCTCATGACGAATAGTGTGGTGGCGAACGTACGAAATGGAGGGATCAGGAGCACCAAGACGCCCCTCCGTTTTACGCGTAGGAACGGCAACAATGGGAGAGAAATCCGGCTACTTTTCAAAAGAGAGATAGGTGCTCTGAACCCATTGAATTCGACCACTGTCCGATGGCCGGAGGCGGTTCTACACGTGCCGGTCCTTCGTGATGCTCAGGGGTCGATCGTCTCCTCCTACGAAACAACATTGAAATTCTGTGTCGGTCGTGCCGCACCCAGCGACACTGTCGGAGGCGTAATGGAAACCAATTTGGAAGACAATTGCCGCACTATGAGATTCACGGCTCGCAGGCGCAACGTATGCGACATCGCAACACGATCGCTGAAGTTGGAAAGTTATCCGGATGCGCAACCACCTGTGGGTCGGGCTCCCGGCAACGTTCTCGTTACCTTTCAAAACATCGGTGATGCTGACTGTTCAGCATTCAGAGTAAGATTGAGCAGAAGGTTGAGGGAAGACATGCCCGGCAATCTCTTGATGACGCTTCGTGCTGGAGCACTTCGCAAGGGTGAAGAAACAACGCTTCCGTTTGTTGATAATATTCCCGCACCACAAGGCACTTACGAATACTATCTGACCTATGACGGCGCGGACCCGGATCCCATATCGCAGAATCACAGAACGGTGCATCCGATTGGAGAAAGCGGACTTTGATTGAGCTTCGATCGGCCAATAGGAGTGCTCGTTCCGCCTTTTCCCTTCACGACAAGGCCTCTTTTTGTGGTCAACGGTATCTGTTCCTAGCAGCGGACATCAAGCCACGCTAGCACAATACATTGCGCGTGGCCTATTTGCGGCACCGACCCGCTCGGTCTGGGCAGACTTCTCAAATGCCGTGAACCGACATACGAGGATGTCGCCTTTTGGCACTTTCCAGACTCTTTAGTCGCCCGGATAGAGAGTCCGCTTTCAGGTTGCCACCTCAACCGATCGACGCAACACATTAATCTTTGATGGAAAGATGGAGTGTTGGAATGCCCCCCTTGAAGTGGTCCAGATTGAAAGTTAGTGCATGACCTTGCCCTATTCGACTGTATCTGCGTACTTTTACGTTCAGGAGCATAATCTGAGAGCGATTGCATGGAAGCTTGGTTATGGGAACAATGCTGCCACGGTCGACAACGGTCTTAGGCATCCGTTAATAATCCCAGCAAGACATTCGCCTGCCAATCGCGCATTGTGATGGTGCACTACATCCGGACGCATCATCGCTCCGACGTCCACATCTGGCCTTGGCAGGTAAAGACTATCTGCAGAGAATGTAGGAAAAGGGAGACGATATGATGGCCAAACATATCAATCTGCAGGCCACCGGTTTCTTTTTCGCTGCAGTGGTTTCTTCTGCCGCATCGCTAGGTGCTGACGATCTGAATGCTATCCCAGGTGTTTCTATTGAGTTGGCCACTGGAGGGCCACTTTCGACGCCAAAGCAGATGACTTGCAGAAATCCGCGACGGAGCTACGTCGTAACCTTTGACGAAACAGCCCGCAGTTTTCGTATGGAAACTGCTGCCTCAAAGACCTTCTATCAGGTTGATGTCATTGAGCGTGGTGAGGTCGGTTTGGTCGTTCGAGGCAAGACTGTGAATGCTGGACCGGATTTCGCGGCCTATCTAGACGGAAAAAAGCGAATAGATTTCTTTGATGGTGGCCAAATCGTCCAGACCGATCCGTGCGAATGAAGTCCACGCTAGCCAAAATAACAACGCGACGGTGCCGTGATTATTGACGTTTGTACCGAAGCCCCCCCCAACCGATTACGCCGCTAGCGCCCCCTTTGGCCAAACATTAGCAACAGCCCCCGAAGCTTGGCTGATACTCTTACGGTGCAGGCAGACAGTCAACTTTCGGCTCTTCGTTTGCTCCATCAGACATGCGGGGAGCGTCCTCTTCGAGGTCCTCATCAGGGATCAGGGGCTCATCTTCGTCATCAGACGAGGGAGACTCAGGCACCATCTTTTTCGCCCTTTCGTCAGCCTCCTCGAACCTCTTATCTTGTTCCGCCTCCAATTTTGCCTGCCGAGCCTTGAGTTTTCCCAACTTGGCTTTCAATTTTATGATGCGGTCGCGTGACTTTTTATCACCGTGTCTTTTTGTCAAATCGTCGTCCAAGTCATCCTTGTAGTCATCCAGTTCATCGTCCAACTTCTTTTTCAGTTTACCGTACCTTTCCTGCAATTCTCGCCTGCAGCTTAATCCCACGCTTGAACAATCTGACGGGATACTCTTCCCGTCCCGCTCCTTCCCCATTTCGAGATTCAGCTGACGTTTTTTTTCCTCAATTTCCTTCTTTTTTTCGGCGTATTTTTTTTCAATTTCTTGCTTTAGGGGTTCCAGATTGACACTTTTATAGCTCGTGTTTTCCCTGGTCTCAGCCATCTCTTTTTTCAGTGAATCGATTGCAGCCTTATTTGTTCTGATTTCCTTGCTGAGGGCGCTTGGGCTGAGGCATTCCGATTTTTCAGGCGGGCGCGCAGGCTGCTCCTTCCGTTTGCTCTGACCACATAGATTTTTTGTTGACCGAACTTCATTGAGAAGTGGATGCCAATCCGTCCACAAGCTAGAGCTTAGAACTGCATTTTCGCCAAGAATTTGCGAGAGAATTTCACGGATCTTGCAAGCTGCACTCTTCGCCTGATTAAGCTCTGCCAAATTAAAATATTTAGCGTTGCGAACGACCTCCATGTTGCACTTCAGTACTCCAACAATGGCCCAGTATGCAGTTGCTTTATACACGCCGGAAACTTGACCAAATCTCCAGGTTTTTCCATTTTTGCGTTCACGCATCGTCTTCAAATAGTATTGATAAAACGGCGCAACAGTTTCTGCGGTTGCCACTTTCCAATCACCGCCTAGGAGTATTGGCTTAGGTGAAAACGCGAAATCTCTGGATGACAATCCAATAAGCCGTTTGTCGATATCTGGGTTCTGGCATGCAGCTTTAATGGCCTTTTCAGCTTCCTGTTTGGTATTGGCTGCTTTCGACGTTGTGCTCAGAGTTTCTTCATTTGAGACATTGGGATCTGGATTGGGAGTTTTGGGCGGATTTGAGGGTGATGGAGTAGGTAAGGGTTCTGCTTTGCGCTGTTCTCCGTTGTTGGTGTCTGCATTTGCGGCCTGTTTGCTGTCTGATTTCAAACAAATTATCTGACCGTCCAACATGCGATACGTCTCTGTGGCATGTGTGAATTGACATGCCAATCGAGCGTCAACGTTTTGGAATGTAAACCCACCCGTTGCGCCTGGTTGACGACATTTGTGCATTGTGCCAGCACTTTCTGGGTGCCGTTCATACACGCTGTTCTGGAAGTGCTTTTTGCACAATGCAGCGTAGTCGGGGTTTCCCAAATCATTTTCCGTCATCTTTGACGGGTCGGTGGGAGAACCAGAACACAGGACGCGTGCGCCATCGATCTCGTAGTCGGAACTTCCGGTGGTGATTTGGCAAGCGGCAGAATAGTCGATTGCTTGACGAGTGCCGCCTTGCACACAAACATGTTCCGTCCCCCAGTTTTGTGCGAACTTTTGATACGCGCTATTTGAAAAAGTCGCACGGCAATAGGCTCCGAAATCTGCATCCGTAGCTGCTAACGCCAACGGTGAGTTCCATTGAGCACCGACAATCACCAAAAATAGTGAACACCAGTAGAACTTTGTTGCAGCGGCCTTAATCATGGCAACCTCGATGTGGTTTCAATGGGAGTTACTTCTGCATCTTTAACTTGTAGCCACCCGAGCCATTGAGAATTAACTTGAAGCGTTTTGTTTCATTGCCACGACTGCTGGACTCCACATTGACTTCGAAGGCATTCACGTCCCCGAAGTCCGTATCAATTTTGATCACGTTGCCTTGCCGCATATTGGTTTCATTGATGCTCAGAGTTTTCACTGCGTCATAGGTTTGCGTCCTCTTGTCCAGCTTCATCATCTGGACGAACAGTTTGTTTTCGACATGCTCGATTCCACCGCTCGTGACTACCACCCTAAAGAAACCTTCATCATCGCCCTTCGACCAGAACCCGCCTGATTCAACCTGCGATACTTGCGCTGGCAGCTTTTTGAGAATTTCGAACTCTATTTTTTGAGCGAAAGCCGGCACCACATTTAAAGCGAGACCGGTCAAGATTAGGATAAATATATATGAGAGTTTGTAAAACATAGATCACGATGTTCCATTGATGTAATTTTACTAGAGGACTTTCATTTCGATTTGAATTGACTTAAGTGATCGATTCATATTGATGTAGACTTAATTTATATGACAGTTCGGTATTTGATGTAGCCCTAATTCGCACTTTTCGGTAGGTCAGATGCAAATTGAATAGATTTTAAACCACTAGTTCATTGTACATTCACCCTGAGATTGATAGCAGCCAAGTGAAGCGACATCGATCTGTCGCCTTTAGAGCATCAAAAAGCACACTTCGAACACTCAGAAATTCTACGTGAGCGTCCCGTGAAGCGGTTCTATCAGGAACGGCAAACTTCAAGTGCGCTCACCCCGCTCCTTCACTCACTGGCCCTTGACGAGATGTTGAAGCCCTTCAACTATTTTGCAGACCCAATCTTCAACGCTGTTTCCGGAGGTTAGCAGACTTCCCCAATGAGATTAACCCAGACCAGGTTAGTTTGCTCTCTCAATGTGCTATCGATACACCGATTAGTATCTAACCATTCGGGCCCCTTCAGTACTCAAGCCATTTCAATAGCTCCCACTGTCTAGGGTGAGTTTGACGATTCGGCCCCGATGGGCTGCGATCAGGGGCTCGATGAAGTTTGTGCGAAGGGTCTTCAACGCGGAAATAGT
>JAAEUE010000156.1 GCA_024227565.1 Alphaproteobacteria bacterium | reverse complement strand
GTGGCTGCCCCGGACCTGATCCGGGGCCGCCTGTGCTGCGAGAGGTCCCGGCTCAGAGGCCGGGACAGCGCAGGTCTATTACTTCATCGTAATCCGACCGTCCGTATAAGGCGTATACGGCCCCTGTGCTGCCAGGTATTCGGCCATGACGTCTGCCACATCAGGCCCGAAATCATAGGCGTTCATTGCGTCGCGGAACATTTTATAGCCATCTCCGCCACCGCGCACAAAGTTGTTGGACACAAGCGCATAGGTCTTGGCCGGGTCAATCGGCACCCACGCGCCGCCTTCCATGACCAGAACGTCGCTCACGCGGCCTTCGTTCGGCGCAACCGAGGCATCCCAGGTGAACTTCAGTCCTGCAACCTGCGGGAAGCGGCCCTTGACCTCTTCCACCTGGCTGACACCATTTTCCAGTGCATTGATCACGGTCTGACCAGATACCTGGAAGGTCGACAGGGTGTTCTGGAACGGCAGCACGGTCAGCACCTCGCCCATGGTCACGGCACCTGCGTCAATCGAGGCCCGCAGCCCGCCTGAATTGGCAATCGAAATGCTGACGCCCTGATCCTTGACCCGGTCCAGCATGGCATCGGCCACGAGATTGCCCATGGCACATTCCTGCACCCGGCAGACCGAGCGGTCGCCTTCAATCGCTTCGGCGGCATCGGCCACGACCTTCTGGCGGATTTCCTCAAGCGGGATTGCCATCTCGCCAATCCGGGCCTTTGTCACCTCATCTTCTGTAACCGAAGCATCTATGATGACCGGCTCGCCGTTGGCTTCGGTAATCTCGCCCGCGTCGTTGAAAGTAACGTTCAGCTCGCCCAGGAACTTGCCATAGGCGTAGGCCTGCACGATTGCCGTATTGCCCACCATGGTCGGATAAGGCCCCTTGGCGCGGTCATTTGTGTTGGACAGCAAGGTGTTGGAATGCCCGCCAACGATCACATCCACACCGATGGTTTCAGCCGCCACCCTCTGATCGAGCACATAGCCTGAATGGCTGAGCACGATGATCTTGTTGACGCCCATTTCGGTCAGCTTGTCGACCTCGCCCTGCACCGCCTCGACCGGATCGGTAAAGGTGACATTCG
>JAAEUE010000155.1 GCA_024227565.1 Alphaproteobacteria bacterium | reverse complement strand
TCTCCATCACTGTTAACCCGGTGAATGACGGGCCAGTTGCGCTCAATGATGCAGCTTCTGTGGATGAAGACAGTGCTGTGACGATCAATGTCCTGGCCAATGACAGCGATCTGGATGGCGACGCCCTCAGCGTAACCGCGGCATCTGCGGGCAACGGCTCAGTTTCGATCCGCCCGGATGGCTCGTTGGACTACACACCGAACGCCAACTTCAACGGCACCGATACGGTCACCTACACCATCTCTGACGGCAATGGCGCGACAGACACAGCCACCGTCTCCATCACGGTGAACCCGGTGAATGACGGACCGGATGCTGTTAACGACACCGCTTCTGTTGATGAAGACAGTGCCGTGACCATCAACGTTCTGGCAAACGACAGTGACATTGAGGGTGATGCGCTCAGCGTGACCGCGGCCTCTGCCGGGAACGGATCGGTCTCTATCCGCCCGGATGGCTCGCTCGATTATTCGCCCAACACCAACTTCAACGGCACGGACACGGTCACCTACACCATCTCTGATGGCAATGGGGCCACCGACACGGCAACTGTTACGATCACCGTGAACCCGGTCAATGACGGGCCAGATGCCCTGAACGACACCGCTTCGGTGGACGAAGACAGCGCAGTTACCATCAATGTTCTGGCCAACGACAGCGACTTGGATGGCGACGCCCTCAGCGTAACCGCGGCCTCGGCCGGCAACGGTTCGGTCTCTATCCGGCCGGATGGATCGCTTGATTACACGCCGAATGCCAACTTCAACGGTACCGACACGGTCACCTACACCATCTCTGACGGCAACGGCGCGACAGATACCGCAACGGTCTCCATCACGGTAAATCCGGTCAACGACGCGGTTTCCGACCTTACCTTCACAGGTGGAACAATCGTCGAAACAGATGAGCCCGGCACGGTTGCGGCAACCGCAACGGCTGTCGACATCGATACCGGTGACACGCATACGTACAGCCTGGTTGATGATGGCTCAGGCCGCTTTGAGATTGATACAAACAGCGGCGACATCACGATCAAAGACATCGATATTGACGCCGACAGCGCCACCGTGGGCAGCGGCGGCACGCTTGCCATGTGGTTTGACCCGGATGGGATTGCCGGAAGCGAAGGCGATCCGGTCGCAAACGTGGGCGATCTTGGCGCGAATGGCAACGATGCCAGCCAGGGTGGTGCCGGACAGCAACCAACCCTTACGCTCAATGGGCCGTTCGGGCGCCAGGGCATCCAGTTTGATGGTGTCGACGACGTATTGACCGTGGCCAACGCCAGCGAAATCAACGCTTCAACCGCCGACGACAAATCGTTTGTGATGACCCTGCAATCTGGCGCGGACATTGAGACCCGTCAGGTCATTTACGAAGAAGGCGGCGGCACCAACGGGTTGAACCTCTATATCGACGGCGGACGTATATATTTCGGCACCTGGAACAACATTGGCGGCGTTACAACCGATGATGCTTCAGCCTTCGTCAGCGCTGAGATCAACCCCTATACCGACTATGTTGCAACCTTCGTCTTCGATGGCGGGGCGGGAACCTTGACCGCCTATGTGAACGGCATCGAAATCGGCTCTCAGCCCTTTGCTGCGCCGCTCCTGTCACACACAGACGGCATTGGTATTGGCGCAACCAACGGCACTTCGGTGTTCCATGATTTCACTAACCCGGCCGGAACCGAGAACTTCGGCGGGATTATCGGTGAATTTGCCTACTATGACGAAACTGCACTCAGCCAGCTCGACATCTGGGGCCTGACCCATGAAATGTCGAATGGCGAAATCGATCCGTTCGTGGATCAAACCGAGCCGACCATCGATCTGGTTGTCTCCACCACGGACGGCGTAGGTCCGGCCTATACGGAAACGCTCACAATCAACGTGAGCGATGCCAACTTCGCGCCTGGCGACGTGGTGTTCTACAACGATGCGGGCAAAACCACCGAAATCACTGTGGGAACCGTGGATGAAAACTCAAGCGCCGGAACCCTGGTGGCCTATCTTGATGTGGCTGACCAGAACCCGGAAGACACCCACAGCTTCACCATTGCGGTGAGCGATCCGAATTTTGAGATCGTCAACGGCAACGAGCTGGTGCTCAAAACAGGCGCCGCGCTCGACTATGAGGCAGATCCGTCCCATGCGGTCACTGTGGATGTGACGGTCACCGACAGCGACGGGGCCTCCTATGTTGAAACCTTCACGATCAACCTGAACGACGTGAACGACCCGGTCATCGCCCAGGACGATCTGGTTACCACCGACGAAGACAACGCCTTTAACGGCGACGTGCTGCTCGACAATGGAAACGGCGCGGACTTCGATCAGGATGGCGACACGATCACGATCACCGAAATCAACGGTTCTTCAGCCAACGTTGGCACCCAGATCGCGCTTGGTTCGGGCGCCCTGCTCACTCTGAACAGCGACGGCACGTTCGATTATGACCCGAACGGTCAATTCGAGAGCCTGAACACGGGCGAGACAGCCACCGACAGCTTCACCTACACCGTCGATGACGGCAATGGCAGCAGCGACACGGCGACGGTTACGGTCACCATTGACGGCGTGAGCGATGCTCCAACCGCCGGTGATGTGGACCTGGGTGCCATTCTGGAAGACAATTCGCTGATCATCACCGAGGCCCAACTTTTGGCCAACAGCACCGATCCGGACAGTTCCGGCGGCGATCTGAGCATCAGCAATGTGTCCGTTTCTGCAAGCTTCGGCGCCATCGTCGACAATATGAACGGCACGTGGACATTCACACCGGTGGCCGATCTTCATGCCGACGACCTGCCGATCACCTTCACCGTTGAGGACGAAGGGGCCAGGTCCGACACCGCAACGGCGACGCTCGACATCACCGCTGTGGCAGACCCGATCACCAGCCTGAACATCAATTCCGTGACGGGACATTACTTCACGCAAGTGGCCTTCACCGACGGTGAATCAGCCCCAAGCGCGACTGTCGACGCAGACGGGTTTGCGTTCCCGACGTTCGAAGGTTGGGATGCGCCAGCTGGGAAAATGATCGAAATCAGAAATTTCGAGACGAGCACTGTCGGTGGCAACTGGCATATTGAAATCGACGACGATCCTTCAGGCACATTTGCCGATGCGGGCGAAATTTTCCAGGAGTTCGAAACTGCGGCCGGTGCAAACTATACCTTGAGCTTTGATTGGTCTCCGCGCCCCGGCTTCTCTGCGACCATCAATACGATTGAAATCGTCTGGGATGGCCAGGTGGTTGCAGTGGTCTCGCGCGATGGATCAGGATTGGCGAACCCCGATTGGCAGAACTACACCATCAACGTGATTGGCACGGGCGACGTTGAGCGGTTGACCATTCGTGAGCCGGACTATGCCGAGGCCAATGCCGGCAGAGGCATCTTCCTGGACAACATCTCCGTCATGACCGATGGCGACGCGCAGGCCATGGGTTCAGAGAATACAGCAATCGACATATCAAGCATTGATGTTACCTTTGGGCCGGACACAGACGGATCAGAACAACATATCCTGAACGTCAACAACATCCCGGTTGGGGCAGTGCTTGCCGATGGTCTTGGCAACACCTTTACGGCCACAGCAGGCAACACTTCGATTGATCTCTACGATTCCTTTGGCCCTGCAGCCAACAACTGGGATTTGAGCTCACTTACGGTCACACCCCCAACCGATTTTGTCGGCAACTTCGATTTGCAAGTGACCGCCACAGCGACCGAACAGTCGAACGGCGACACGGAAAGCTCGGCCGCTACACTCACTGTGCACGTTTACGATGGCGCAGCTATTCATGGAGATGGCACGGCGAACACGATCGTGGGGACATCAGGTGCCGATCACATTGTGGGCGAAGGTGGAAACGACACATTGAGCGGCGGTGGCTTCAACGACTACATCGCCGGCGAGGAGGGCGACGACATCATAAGCGGCGATGCCGGTTATGACCGATTGTTCGGCGGCGAAGGTAATGACACGATTTCCGGCGGCACAGAGGACGACATTCTCTTTGGTGGCATGGGCAACGATAGTCTCGACGGGGGCACGGGCAATGACATTGCAGCGTTCAATCTGGACCAGGCAGCCGTTGTTGCGAACCTGACCACGGGTATCGCAACAGGCCAGGGAACAGATACGCTGATCAGCATTGAAAACCTGACCGGTTCCGATCTAGCCGATACGTTGACCGGAGACGGTGGGGTCAACATTCTGCGGGGCGGCGCCGGAAATGACACAATCAGCGGTTTGGCCGGCGATGATGTCATTGAGGGCGGTGAAGGAGACGACGTTCTCAGCGGCGGCGACGGCAGCGACTTGTTCTTCATCACCGGCGATGGCAGCCACGGCGATGATACCATCCAAGGCGGCGCCGGCGGCGGATGGACCGATGTGATCCAGTTGACCAACCCAGGGGTTCTGGGAACCGACTGGTCCTACACGCTCACAAGCGGAACTTTGGTCGGCGCTGGCGGCAACTTCCTGCAGTTCAGCGCAGATGCGGCGGGCGACATCGACTTTGGCAACGACACGTTTAACGACATCGCCTTCTCCGATCTGGAACGCATCGAGTGGTAGTCTGAGGCTGCTCCAGACCTGCATGCATCAAACGCATGGCTGCCATGCGGGTTTTAGCCTTGTGGTGCAGTGCAACATAGCCCATATGGGGGTGGAACGCTGGTGAGACGATTTCATCTCTCAGCAGTGTCTTCTTCCCGTCGGGCCTCTTGAGTTTCGGCCCGACATTCCTCCCAGAGGCCACGCACGTCCTCCCTGTGCGTCGGCCCTCTCCTTCCTGACTTGGCGGGCTCTTTTTTAAGAGCCCGCCTTTTTTATTGGCGCAAATCCCCCATAAATTGAAGAACGATCTGCCTCTGATGTGGGCGGGCGCGGTGTTCGATCAGGTAAATTCCTTGCCATGTGCCCAAGGTCATGCGGCCAGCGCCCACCGGGATTGTCAGCGAGGTTGAGGTGAGCGCCGATTTGATATGCGCCGGCATATCGTCAGGCCCCTCTGCGCCATGCCGATACGGCGCGGTTTCGGGCGCAAGCCCATCGAACGCATCGAGCAAATCTGCCTGAACATCCGGGTCGGCGTTTTCCTGAATGGTCAGCGAGGCAGACGTGTGGCGGATGAAGACAGTTAGAAGGCCGTCGCCGGTTCCAGCTTCGGTCAGCCAGGCGCCAATCTCCGCTGAGACGTCAATCATGCTTCGCCCTGGCGTTCTGATTGAAAGTTCAGTCATGCACTGTCGCATGCGGCAAGTCCCTCCCCGGGGCGTGCAATGAGCCCAATTCAGAGCACCGGCTTGTTTGGCAGAAGATCCTCAAAGTCGGGCTTGCGATCTGCCTTTTTGGCCGCAAAGGCTTTGTGCATGTCCGGCATATGCCACATGCCCGCCTGCCAGGTTGCCATGTGTTTCAGGGTGTCCGCGGTGGAATGATCCCGGCCATAGTTGAGCACCTCCTTGGAGCCCCAGATGGCTAGGGGAGATTTTTCGGCTATCTCCTGTGCTGTGGCACGGACCGAGGCCAACAGATCCTCCTGGTTTTCGTGGATGGCGTTCACCAGCCCTGAGGACAAAGCGCGTTTCGCGCCGAGCCGCCGGCCGGTATAGGCAAGCTCGCGCACGAGGCCATCCGCCATAACCTTTTGCAAGCGCGGGAAGGTTCCCACATCTGCCGTCATTCCAATGTTGATCTCTTGAATGACGAAAAACGCATCCTCCGTGCAGTAGCGCATGTCGCATGCGGAGATCAGATCCACACCGCCGCCGATGCAGCCACCTTGAATGGCGGCCAACACAGGGAACCTCGCGCGCTCCAGGCAGGTGAAGGTTTCTTGAAACGCTTGCACCGTTTTCATGACCGCCGCCCGGGCACGGCCCGGTTCATGGCCGCTCAAATCAGGCATGGCTTGGAACACGCCCAGATCCATGCCGGCGGTGAAGTGTTTGCCGGTAGACGAGATGACCAGGGCCCGCACGTCTCCGTGGTCGTCCAAGGCTTCGACCTGCTCGCGAAAATCTGTCCAGAAGTCCTGGGTGAAGCTGTTGAGCGCCTCAGGCCGGTTCAAGATGATCTCGGCAACCTTGCCCTCTATGCTCAGCTCAAATGTGCTTTGGCTCATGCGCTTCCCATGCCGTTTAAGTCTGTTCACCCGGTTTTTCCTGAGCCTTCCTGGCAAATTCCAGGAACCGCTCAAACAGCTTTTCGAAAAAGCCCATGATCTTGTCCACGTCCTGATCGCTCGGAAGTTTCAGCTTGTCCGGCCCCGCTTCAAGCTTGGCCAGTTTCTCTTCCAGCCGGGCCACTTTCGTGCGCAGGGCCTTGTTTTCCTGCTTGATCTTGGCGGCATCCTGCAGAAGCTGCTCAACGCTCGCGTTCAACTCCCCGCTTTCATCGTTCAGTGCCTTGCAGGTCCAAGCGGTGTCCACCTGGCGGCAGTGGGTCAGGCCGCCAGTTTTCTTGTCAAGTTTTATGAAGCCATCGCCGGCAGGCTTTATCGCAAACCGTCCATCATCGGCGAGAGCGCCCGTTGCCGTAAGCAAGCTTGCCAAAAGGCCTAGTGTTGCCAATCTCATCATTGCGGATTCTCCATTTCGTGAGCAGCTGCCTGGCATAAAATGTTGGGCGAAGTTAGGCCGCGTTACCCGGGATAAACATGCTTGAACCCGGGGCGACCAGACTTCAGCGCATCTTCCAGTAGCTCAATTCTATCCTGGCCCCAGAAATATTCGCCATCATAGAAATAGGCTGGAGCGCCAAATATGCCCATCTCAATAGCTGTGTTGGTCGACTGGGCGTAGATTTGCTCAATCTCGTCTTGCTTGGCTTGCTCCAGCAAAGCTGCTCCGTTGTGACCTGCCGCATCCGCTGCGGAGACAAGGGCACTCTCGTCTCCATAGTTTGCCTCCCGCTCCCAGATCCCAGATCCCAGTGAAGACCTCGCGCATGAATGCCGCTGGGCTTTCTCCGTTTTGAACCAGAGATATGATCATCTTGTCGGCGTTAGCTGCAGCGAACGGCCAATGGGCCGGCCAATAGTTGAAGTTCAGGCCGCGCTTCACACCCCAACGTTGCAGCTCGAGGGTTCTATAGTCTTGGCGGGTTTTGTGCCGGTTGCCCAACATCGGCGTGTTGGAGGCCTCAAAGGCCTGCGGCAGATTTATGGGCCGATAGTTCACGGTTGTGCCGGTGCGCTCCATGGCCTCGTGGAAGGCATCGTGCCCGATGTATGCCCACGGTGAGAGGAGAGTAAAATAATAGTCCACTTCGGCCATTCTTGAGCCTCGCTTCGCTGTTTTTTGTTTGGGCTTACAAAGATCTGGAAATCAGAACTTTCATGATTTCGTTCGTCCCGCCATAGATCCGCTCCACCCGGGCATCACGGTACATTCTGGCAATCGGATACTCATTCATATAGCCGTTGCCGCCATGGAGCTGCAGACATTGGTCGATAATCTTGCACTGAAGATCAGTGACCCAATATTTGGCCATCGAGGCGGTGGTGGCGTCGAGCTCGCCGCGCAAGAGCTGGCCGATACAGGTGTCGACAAAGACCTTGGCGATGGTTGCCTCGGTCTTGCATTCAGCCAGGGTGAACTGGGTGTTCTGAAAATCCAGCACCTTGGAACCGAACACCTCGCGCTCGCGCACATACTCCAACGTGAGTTTCAAGGCCCGTTCGATCCGGCCCATGGCTTGAACCGCAATCAACAGGCGTTCCTGAGGCAATTGTTCCATCAGATGGATGAACCCCTGGCCCTCTTCAGGCCCCAGGAGGGCGTCGGCCGGAACCCGGACATCATTGAAGAACAGTTCTGCGGTGTCGTTCGATTTCAATCCGATCTTGTCGAGGTTGCGTCCGCGCTCAAAACCTTCGACCTCGTTGGTCTCGACCACAAAGAGGGATGTGCCCTTTGCGCCGGCGCTCACGTCGGTCTTGGTCACGACAATAATCAGATCAGCCAAAATGCCATTGGTAATGAAGGTCTTCTGGCCATTGATCTTGTAATGGTTGCCATCGCGCTTGGCGGTGGTGCGCACCGCCTGCAGATCTGAGCCGGCACCAGGTTCGGTCATGGCGATGGCGCCGATCAGTTCGCCGCTTGCCAGCTTGGGCAGCCAGCGTTTGCGCTGCTCTTCAGAACCGTAATGCAAAATGTAGGGCGCCACGATTGCATTGTGCAACGGCAATCCAAAGCCATCTATGCCCGTGTTGGTGATTTGATGCGTGATGATCGCATCATGGGCAAACGAGCCCCCGGCACCGCCGTATTCCTCGGGAATCTCAGCACACAACAGACCTGCCTCCCCAGCCATGGTCCAGGCAGAACGGTCGAACGCACCCTGCTCTTCCCAACGCTCATAATGAGGCACGTATTCGCTCTCGAACAGCCGGCCAGACGCATCGGCCAAAAGCTCAACGTCCTCGGTCATCCAATCTGGCTTGGGTGTGTTTAAAACGGTCATTTCGGGAGCATCCTAGATGATCAACTTGCTGCATCAGTATGCAACAAAAAAGAGGAGCCGCAACTGCAACTCCTCAATTGATGTGGCGCGAAGGAATTTGGGCTAAGCGGACTCGGCCTGGCGATATTCCAATTGCGGGCGCACACCACGCTCTGTGAGCATGCCTTCTATGATTTCAATGGCGCGCTGCAAGTCACCGATGGCGTCATCAAGCGCAACTTTTTGCTCTTTCAGATGGTCCAGTTGAGATAGTCCCTTGGAATGGGCCACCTGCAATTGGGTGATCTGACCGTCTTTCAAATTATAAAGATCAAGCATTTCCTTGATATCATCGAGTGAAAAGCCAACCTTCTTTCCACGCAGAATCAAGCTCAGTCTCGCCCGGTCGCGGTGGCTGAAAATCCGGTTCATGCCTTCTCGCGCAGGATGAAGCAGATCTTTTTGTTCGTAGAACCGCAAAGTGCGCGGCGTCACATCGAACTCCCGGCACAGTTGGGTAATCGTGTAGCGCTGTGGCTGTTCTGATTTCATCGGTTCACTCATACTGTTTCTCCGGTCTTGTCTTAATGACCGAGGCTCCATTTAATAGAGCTTACGTTTACGTCAACGGCAGTGCGTCAGAATGTACCTATGAAGACCAAAGCGCTGCGCAAAATCGCAACAGCGGAGTATCGGGCCCATCAGCACAGGCCACACCCCACTTCATATTGTCCACCAGATCGTCAGCCTCTTCGCACCATCGCCTGCTCGGCCGATAGTTCGTCCCACATCTTTAAGACCGGATCATCCAATCCAGCCAACCCGCCCCAGGTCTGCTCTCGTCTTGCCACCCCCACGGTCAAAGTCAATACCCCGGTTTGGGTCTCAGGGCGGGTGTGTGCCTACTTTGAACGTTTGGTTAACCCAATCTTTACCAAGAACGTTAACTTTTGACATTGGGGAGCTGTCTGATTCAAATGCGTGAAGATGAGCAGTTCCATAAGCTTTGCGTGTGAATGAAATCACATCTGTAGGTGGCGGAAGCAGTCATGAATTCTCGTTTACCCTGGAGCGACCGGCAATCTGACTACGAGCGTGCCGGCGCTTACGACCATCCAGAAGGCCCGTCGGGCCGCGGTTCTCCGGTTGAAAGTTCGGCCCTTCACCAAAAGCTGAACGAATTGAGCAGCCAGCTCTCGGCGATGGTTTCCGACGACGCAGCGCACCGCCGCAGGCTGCCCCAATCTGAGCCCCGTAGATATTCTGCGTCCAGCCCAGAACAGTCCATGCACTCTTTGCTTGATCGCATTGAAAACAATGAGATTTCTTCAAGCAATTCAATGACTGACCTGAACCGCCAGCTGGCAAATCTTGCCGATAAACTTGACCGCGAAGACCCCGCACCCGAGCCCGAGCACAGGCCACAACGGGACAACGCACCGACCTTCGATTCAGCCATCAAAAACGTCATGGATCACGTCGAACAGTCTGAATCAAGAACGCGCACTACCATGAAGGCGCTGCAGGACCGGATTGCTGAAATCGGCGCGCGTGCCGCGTCCTCATCAAACAAGGTTGTGCAGGACACAGCAGCACCAATTGAGGACCTGGAACGGCGCCTGGCAGGCATGGCGGCGAAGCTCGATAAGCAAGAAAAAGCGTCTCGCAAGGACTCGCGAATCGAATCACTTGAGAAAAAAATATCAGATTTGGCCGAATCACTCCCTGAGGCCGGCGCATTTCAGGCCATGGCCCCGGCGGCACCGGGCACAGTTGATGCCGGGTCATTTTTCGCGGCCGATGGAGCACAAAGCTCTTCTGGTGATCATATGTCGACCGCTACCCAGGCTGCGATGGACGCTCTGGAGAAGCGGTTGGAAAATCTTGCAGCCGAGGTGCGCGGCACGGTTGGGCAAAACCCGTCGCAAGAAGACGTGTCGAGGCTGTGGACGGACCAGTCCGCACTCGCAGAACAAGTGCGTCAACTGAAAGCTTCCGCGGCCTCCAACCGCGACTTGCAATCAATGCGTTCATCCTTTGAGCAACTCACCAAACAGGTGAATGTGCACGAAGACCCGTCACGCTTTGAACAGATCAACCAGCGGATCAGTGAGCTTGCGCAGCGGCTTGAGAGCAACCTGCCCAACACCGCAGAGTTTGCCAGAACTAACGAGCTGGAGGCCAAAATCCTGCAGCTTGACGCGCGCCTGTCCGCCGCTCAAGCACACCCGGAAAACAGCGTGGCCGTTAAGGCGCTGGAAGCCCAGGTCAAGCAAATCGGCGATCGGCTAGGCGAGCACGAGCGCCGGCTTGAAACCATTTCGGAGCTGGAAGCCTCGATCACGCAACTGACCAGCCGCCTTCAGGTCACCCGGAACGAAGTTGCGGCCTCTGCAGAACAGGCTGCCACCAGAATGGCAGAACAGCTGCGGGTGGAAGTTGAACACAAAGTCAGCGAACAAACGATACCCGACGCCTCTGCCGAGCTACAAGCTTTGCAGCAGGGTCTAAACGCAATTCAAAACAACTCCCAGTCCTCTGATCGGCGGACGCACGAAACCCTCATTGCAGTTCACGATACGCTGGACAGCGTTATTGAACGCATGAACCAGATTGAAGCCGCCAAAGCTGCGATTGCTGCAGACACCGGCTTGCCTCTGGCCCCGCTTTCGCCAGCAGCAAAGGTTGATCCGTTCGCCCCGTCTGTTACTGAATCAACGGCGGCACCGGCGTTCGAGGCGCCTCAACCTTTTGCGAGTTCTGTTGCGGCCCAAATCGACAGCATCACGGCAGCGCCTGCACCGGCTCCTGAGCCAATGCCGGCCCCGACCCCTGAGGCCGATGTCTTTGTTGAGCGCGAGCCCGCCGAGACCGTCACGCTCGCGGCGCCAGCGCCCGAGCCTGCGTTTGAACCTGCCACTCCCCGCGAAGATTTCATCGCCGCAGCACGCGAGGCGGCCCGGGCAGCAGGACATAGTATCAACAAGACCGGCCCAATGGCCGCAACTGCGCGCCCGGACATGCCTGGCACCCCCCATCTGGGCGGACAGAACGCAATGGCGCAACCGGCGCACGAACAGGGCGGCGGCAAGCGACGCCAACTTCTGGTCGCTGGCGCAATGGCCCTGCTCATCGGTGCGGTTGCCTCCTACGGATTGTTGAACGGATACTCAGGTCCAGGAACCACCAAGTCCAAGCCTCAGGTGACCCAGTCAACTCCGCGGTTGAACGGCGGGGCCGCTTCACAAGACGGAACGCGGCCTGCACCGGCGGCAATTCAGCCTGGTCAGGGCAATGATGCGGGTGGTTCGGGCGTGCAACCGGCCGAGAGCGTGCCTTTTGACCCAACGGCGCCGCAAAAAAACGGTAGTCTGGGTGACGCACTCCCAACGCCGGTTGATCCAACCCAGACGGCGTCCATCAGCAACTTCTCCAGCAAGTCCGACGCGCCCAGGCCAGGTATTGGCAGTGGATCGCTGAACTCCAACGTTCCCATGTCACCAACATCAACCCTCAAGAGCAATCCTGTTCTTGATCCCAATGTGACATCTATTGGAAGCTCGGGCGCTGAGAACACACCCGGCGGCCTTCTCCCGCCGGCGCAAGGCCTCCAGGCCGGCCCTGCAGCAACAACAGACCCGTTCGTGACAGGCTCAATATCAAATGCCGAGCCAGTTGAAGCTGGAGACAGCACAAGCCTGTCGGCGGAACAAGCCAAGGCGCTCGCAGCATTGCCTAAGGCCCTTGGCCCTGAAGCCATGCTGTGGTCTGCCGTAAAAGGTGACAAAGTCGCCCAATTCATGGTGGCGACCCGGTATAGCGACGGCAAGGCGGTCTCCAAAAATTTCGACCAGGCTGCAATTTGGTATCACAAGGCAGCTTCTAAAGGTCTTGCCCCGGCGCAATACCGCCTCGGCACGCTCTATGAGCGCGGGCGCGGCGTCAAAAAAGATGTGAACAGCGCCAAAGCTTGGTACGAGCATGCAGCCCATCGCGGCCACATTAAAGCGATGCATAATCTTGCGGTCCTACACGCCAACAGCCCTGGCGGCAGGGCGAAGTTCAACCAAGCAGGCTATTGGTTCAAAAAAGCGGCCAGTTTGGGCCTGAAAGACAGCCAATACAATCTGGCCATTCTGTACGAAGAAGGCTTGGGCGTTCAAAAAGACCTCCTGGAAGCCAATCGCTGGTACACCCTTGCAGCCAAACAGAAAGACAAGGATGCGGCCAAGCGTTTGGCAAAAGTCAAAACCAAGATGATCCCTGCAGACCTGGCCAAAGCCAAACAGATGGTGGAGACGTGGCGTCCCGTAAAGGCCAAGTTCTCAGCCAATGTTGTCACCCCACCAATTGGTGGCTGGCAAAAGCCTGAGATGGTGAAGGTCAGAGGCACGACACAGGAGCACGTTGGCGTTCTGCCGGCTGCGGCCACCAAGGAAGCACAACGCTTGCTGAACGCAATTGGATATGACGCGGGCACCCCGGACGGGCAAATGGGCCCCAGAACCGCGAACGCCATAAAACAATTCCAAACTCAGCACGGCAGCCAGCCCACAGGCCAGGTGACGCCGGCCCTGCTTGAGAAATTGCGCAATCTGCCGGGCTAGAAGACCCCAACCGCCTCTTACGGAACTGGTTATTGCCGCAGCGGCTCGATTTCTATGTTGAAGATACCGAGCGGCTTCTGGCTTTGCAGCCGGTGATCAGCCTTGACCTCAACAGGGGCGGCAACGCCCAATGCTTCGAGCAATCTGCCGGTGCTTGCGATCAATTGATAGGCCGCGAACGTGTAAACGGCCTGCACGCTTGAAAGCTGGAAGCGGCTGTTGAAGAGGGCACTCTCCCCGTCGAGAAGATCGAGGAGGCTACGTTTCCCCAACTCATATTCTTCCTGATAGGACTTAACGATACCCTGGTTGATCGTCACTTGCTGGCGAATGATCGACACCCGCTTGCGGCCTCGGATAAGGCCTGCCCAGGCCCGCTCCGCCAAACCGCGTGCTGCACGCGTCTGCGCATCGCGCTGATAGCGGGCCGCGTTAACACGGGCATCCATTTCATTCAGCCGGTTTCTGCGCTGGAGGCCGCTAAACAGATTCCAGGTGAAGGTGACCCCGCCCCTTACATCAGCACTGCGCCCTTGGGTGCCGTCAAGTCTGCGGCCATAGCTGGCGCCGCCTTCGGCAAAAACTTGCGGCGCATAAGCGCCTTTTGCCCGTTCGCGATCGAACTTCACACCATCAATGTTCGCATCTGCGGACCGAATGGCCGGGTTATTGGCAACAGCGATTTTAACGGCCGCTCTCTTGGTCATCGGCAAAGATCGTGGAATTCTCACCCGCTTAATACCACGGGCTTGCAAACCAACCACTTCGTGAAACTTGGCGTAGGCCTCTTCAAGCGCGCGCTTTACGTCCTCGGTCACCGCGCGCGCAACCAACAGGCGCTCACGGGCCTGATTGACGTCACTTTGCGGGGCCTTGCCGCCTTCGGCGCGCTCCCTGATTAAACCCAGGACCTGCGCATGGCGCCGTACATTGCGTTGCGCAATGCCAACCAGAACCAAATGCCGCCGGACGTCGATATAAGCCTCCACAGCGGTCAGGCCCACCGATTCAGAATTCTGCAATACGGTGAGGGCGGCCGCATCAAGACGAGCTGCGTCGCGATAAATCGAATTGGCGCGCTCAAACCCATCGAACATGATCTGACGCACCGTGACGCCAACCTGGCGCCGGTAATTTGTGATGTCATTGACAGCCCGCGCGAGACCACGAGGTTTATCAACACGTTGAGCCAGAAGATCACCGCTCAGATCAATCGTGGGCACCAAGCGCCCTTGCGATTGACGAAGCACATAGCCGCTCGCGGCGCGATTTGCCCTGGCTGCTGCTATGGTTGGATTGGTTTCTACAGTGTGTCGGACCGCATCACGCAGCGACATGGCACCAGCACCAGAAACTGTTGCTAGTGACCCAATAAAAGCCAACAAAACAAACAAACTACGCACGATATCCGCCTGCCCCTCAACATTTGATTGTCCCAAACGTTGTTTTGCAGTCACCTTATGGCGAAATACCTAACCCAACAAGCGATACACCGGATCAGGATTCAGTCAGCACCACTTTGTGGCGATAATGTCACAATTATACCTGAATATATAAAATTTAGTGGTAGCTCTGTTCCAATATGACCCGAGTCTTCTGTGGATATTAGTCATAATTTTTGATCACATTTTGAACGGAATGATCTGTTTTCATTTCCAAACTGCCAACTGAGTGCAGAATTCTTTGACCTACATCGAGGCAATCCGGGCGCCGTTGAACTAAACGACTCCTTCCCGCTAGCCTTGCGCTGGCTCCATTTCATTAGATGAGTTGGGAGGCAAGGCATTGAGCAGCACGCGTTCAAACACAGATGGCACTGCAGAGGCCCCACCGTCACGAGCTGCAGAACTGAAGACGTTCTTACTGCTTACCATCGTGCTTGCGCCGGTAACGGCGGTTGTCTGCGTCGGCGGCTATGGATTCATAGTGTGGATGTCTCAGCTCATCTTCGGTCCGCCGATTGGATAGACTATGGGATGCCGGCCTGGCCATAACAAAAAGATCAGCGTTTCCAGACGCAGGTTTTTACGCCACATCGCGGGCAATCCGCCTGACAACTTGCCGGCAACACGCGTCACCGTGGCAGCAAACTGTCTCGCCCAAAACGGGGTCGCGTGCCGGCTTTGTGACGACATCTGCACACCCGGGGCCATTCGTTTTCGGCCGCAGCTAGGCGGGCAATATCACCCGGAAATCACCAGCGACATGTGCACCGGCTGCCTGCGTTGCCTGGAGGTCTGTCCCGTTGGGGCGTTGCAAAAACACGAGGAACGTCAACATACGTCATCACCTGCAGGGGCTACAGGATTGCAGCACCACCACCCACATCACCAGTCTTCTGGTCCGTGCACATCCGGGCCGCGCTGACGAACTGGCGGGCACCCTGCGCACGATTGCAGAAGTCGATGTTCACACCACAGATCCGGGTGGCAAGCTTGTGCTGGTTGTAGAAACCCAATCCCTAGGCCGGGTCACCGACCTGATTGAGCAGATCAACGTCATGGACGGCGTTGTCAGCACGACCCTTGTTTATCACCAAATCGAAGATAGCGCAGTGCTCGACCAGCCCGTCGACGCCAGCGACCCCCGTGCAGACAGCGCGCAACTCAAGGAGCCGGCAGCATGAAATTGACCCGTTCGTGACAGGCTCAATATCAAATGCCGAGCCAGTTGAAGCTGGAGACAGCACAAGCCTGTCGGCGGAACAAGCCAAGGCGCTCGCAGCATTGCCTAAGGCCCCTCTTGCAGAAAATCCGTCGGCACCGCCGATGATGCCGCAGTCCAACAACGATCTGAGGCAAGTGCGCAATTATCCAGAGCAACCCCCGCTCATCCCTCACAAGACGGATGGCTATCAGGTTGACCTCAGATCCAACAAGTGCCTCACCTGCCACAGCCGCAAGGCGGTTGGCGAGAGCCAGGCTCCCATGGTGTCAATTACGCATTTCATGGACCGCGACGGGCAGTTCTTGGCCTCCGTTTCGCCGCGGCGCTATTTCTGCAACCAGTGTCACGTCTCTCAACATGAGAGCAAACCATGGGTGGGCAACACATTCGTGGACGTAGACACTTTGCTCCAGAAAAAGCAGTAAGGGGCAAGCGCATGAACCGGCTCAAAAACTTCTGGGACACACTTTGGCGCCCCAGCACCTATTTCAGCTTGGCGTTCCTCACCATGGGAGGCTTTATCGCCGGCATCATCTTCTGGGGCGGCTTCAACACCGCAATGGAGTTCACCAATACAGAAGCGTTCTGTACGGGCTGCCATGAGATGCGGAACAATGTGTATGCGGAATTGAAACGTACAATCCATTTTTCCAACAGATCCGGGGTGCGGGCCAAATGCTCTGACTGCCACGTGCCGCATAACTGGATCGACAAGGTGGCTCGCAAAATGCAGGCATCAAAGGAGGTTTGGGGCAAGATTTTCGGAACCATCAATACCCGTGAAAAATTTCAGGCCAAACGCTTGGAGCTGGCGCAGCGCGAATGGCACCGATACAAATCGAACGACAGTCTGGAGTGTCGCAACTGCCATTCCGAGGAGGCCATGGACTTTACCCGGCAAAGCAAACGCGCAGCGGAGGCCCACGAGCGCTTTCTGGTGAGCGGTGAAAAGACCTGCATTGATTGCCATAAGGGCATTTCCCACGAACTGCCGAAGATGAGCGCCTCCAACTCCATGCCAGATGGGGCAATGGCAAGCGCGAATATCCATGTGCATCAATTGAAGCTTTACCTGGCGGGGACTGACTAAAACTCTGGCCGGGCATTTCCTCTGTTTGATCCAAGTCAAAGCCAATCGGCCGGCCGGATGGCAAGGTTTTGGGCATTGATCAGGAGGAAATGACCATGTCCGCAGTAATCGATTCCATCAGAAACGAACACCGGACCATGGCTCGGTTGCTGGACCTCCTGGAAGGCCAGATCGACCTGTTTGAGAAAACCGATCAACCAGATTATGATTTGATCAGAGAGATCATCGATTATTTCCTGACCTTCCCTGATCTCTACCATCATCCCAAGGAAGATCTGGTGTTCAGAAAGCTGAAGGCCCGGGATGCAAAATCGGTCGAACCCTTCGGCGAACTTGAGGAGCTGCATGAAGAGGTTTCTGAGCGATTGCACGAGTTCACTCGGGCGGTTGTGAATGTTCTTATGGAAGCTGAAATGCCTCGGGACACATTCGTTTCACTCGCCCGCGACTTCATCTCAGGCGAACGCGCGCACATGAGCGCCGAGGAACAACACTTCCTGCCGGTTGCCGCCAATACACTGACCTCAAAGGACTGGCGTGAAATCGAGGATGTGGTCAGCAAGTTCAAGGACCCACTGGGGGCCGACACCATGAGCCACCGGTTCTCGCTCCTGTCAGAGAAGGTCACCTCCTGGCGTGCATCTGCTGCAAATTAGACCGGATCATCGTCGTGACCGGCCAGGCCGCCTGCAATTTCCTCAACCTGTTCATCTGCTAGCTCTTCGGGCAGCGCCAAATTGAGGAAGATGGCGATGAAGGCCGCCGGCAATAGGCCGGACGTCATTAGAACCTTGGCGGTACCCTGCAAATGTTGAAGTGCACCTGGCTCCAGTTGAAGGCCAAGCCCAACCGAAATCGAGATCGCGAAAATCACCATGTTCCGGCGGTTCCAGTGGACGTCTGAAAGCATGGACACGCCGGCGGCCACAACCATTCCGAACATGACGATCACACCGCCGCCCAGCACCTGGATCGGAATGGTCGAGATCAGCGCCCCAATCTTCGGAATAAGGCCGCAGATGATCAGGAATATCGCGCCGATCGTCACCACCATCCGGCTCATGACACCGGTGATCGCGATCAATCCAACATTTTGCGAGAACGACGTATTGGGCAGGGAGCCGAACACACCGGCTATCGCGGTTCCAAGACCATCGGCCCAGGTTGCACCGGCAATTTCTTCGCCCGTTGCCTCACGGCCCACCCCAGCTTTGGTAATGCCCGAAACATCGCCGACAGTTTCGATGGCCGAGATGAAGGCCATCAGACAGAAGCCGATGATGGCGGCCAGGTTGAACTCAAAGCCAAAGTGAAATGGGCTCGGCAGGGCAAACGGGGCGGCCCGGCCCACATTGCCGAAACTCACCATGCCCAGCATCCAGGCAAAAACGTAGCCAGCCACCAAACCAATGAGGACGGCGGCAACCGACCACATGCCCCTGGTGAAAAACTTAAAGCCAAGCGTCACAAAAATAACCACAAGCGCCACGGACCAGCTTTGCAGGCTGCCATATTCCGGCTTGCCGATGGCCGGCACACCGCCGGCTGCATATTGGATGCCGACCTTGACCAGCGCCAGCCCGATCATCGTCACCACAAGCCCGGTCACCAACGGCGGCAGGGCAAACCGGATGCGCCCGATAAACAAGGCAAGAAAGGCGTGAAACAGACCGCCGACGATGACGCCGCCCATAACCGCGGCCATGGCGTCCACGCCTTTTCCGGCCACCAGCGGGATCATGATGGGAATGAAGGCAAAGCTGGTGCCCTGCACAATCGGCAAGCGCGCACCAACAGGGCCGAACCCGATGGTTTGGAACAGGGTGGCGATGCCGGCAAACAGGATCGCCATCTGGATCATGTAAATCAGATTGGGAAAGTCGGGCGAATTGGATCCAAAGCCGAAGCCCGCCGCCCCGGCAATGATGATCGCCGGAGTTACGTTGGAGACAAACATCGCCAGCACATGCTGGATGCCAAGGGGGACCGCCAAAGAGAGGGGCGGTGTGTAATTGGGGTCTTTCAATTGTTCCGGTGTGCCCAGCGCCGCATTTCCCGTGCCCATGATATTCTCTCCCTCAGTGAACCTTGGCCTCACATGTTAGCATCCGCCTTATCCTGGAACGCAATCGTCAAATTTCGACACTTGAGAAAGCACATGCTCGTTGCCCTCATCCATCATCATCATGTGGGAGTGCCCAGGCAAACCGGCCTCTGCCAGATCAAGCCAGGAAACATCTGATCCAGATTTGTGCGCAAAGCTTTCGCACCGATCGATCAAGGCCCGCCAGACCGGAGTTGTGTTCGTGAAGTCTCCGAAAACCATCTTGATTGGAACCTCCATCGCGCTGGCATCGTCCTCTGGCAGCCCTGACGGCTCCAACGCTGTGATCTGCCGGATGCTCCCGCGGCAGTGCTCAGCTGCGCTGAACACAACCTGCGCGCCCTGACTGTGGCAGATGACGTGTGCGCCACCAAGGTCGGACAGAACTTGGGCCAACGCAGCAGCCTGGCAGTCGAGCGTCGAGGTCCACCGCGGCACGAACAGGCGGCATAGACCCTCCAGATGGCTCAACGGGAAGCGCTGCCCGGGAAATGGCGTCCGCGACGCAAATCCCACTTTGGGGCCAATGCGGAACAGGCTCCAGGCCTCCTCCATGGTGCGGACCACTGGCTCGCCAGCCCAGATGCCAGGATGCCAACCGGCGCGGCCGCGCTCCACATTGTCGACCACATGCACCTCAAAGCCTTGTTTCAGCAGCAGATGAAGCCAGCCAGGGCGGCCATCTGGAGTGGTCTCCCACATGCTGCCCGTCATGCCGCCGCCGTGCACCAAAACCACAGGCGGTTCTGAATTGCGTTCCTGGGGCACAAAATATTGGACATAGGCGTGCTCGACTAAATGATGCCCGTTGGGGTCATGCTGATAGGGCGTTGTGGGTGTGAATTGGATGGTTTCGATGGGCCGGCCGGAGACCATGTGCACCCGTCCACCGGCCATATAGGAGCCAAAGTCTTTGAGCTGATACATGTGTTTACTGAGCTCTCGTTCGCATGGTCACCCGCGGTGTCCAATTGCGTGGCAAATTTTCCAGTGGCGGACGTACGATCTCAAAGCCAGCCTGCCTGAACATCGGCTCCGTGCCGAAATAGGCATTGTCGTCGCCCGTTCGCGTTTCGCCGGCGCGCGGATAAGCCTCGACCGCCGGCGCGCCGTTTTCCAATGCATAAGCCGCCGCGGCCTGGATCAGGCGAACCGCAATGCCCGAGCCGCGATGTTCCTTGCGCACCGCGATGCAGGCAATAACCCAGACTGGCTCCTCGTCCACCCGGGGTGTGGCGCGGGAGGCATCGACGCGGCCGTATTCTCCGCGCGGGGCCACCGCGATCCAGCCCACGGGCTCATCGCCCTGAAAGGCAAGAACGCCAGGGGCCACCGGGCGGCGCGCGAGTTTCTCCATGGCCGCGCGCTTGCGATCCTTGGCGCTCCCCTCCCCTGGCAGCGCGCGCATTTGCGCATCGGTCATCCGCGGGTGCATGCACCAGCAGCTTCTGCCCCAGGTGCCTTTGAAAATGATCTGCAAGCTGTCCATCAGCGCAGGGGTCAGCGGACGGAAGTCCAGATCAGGTGAGGTCATGCTCATTTGGTCCCAATGTTGCCGAAACGCCAACGCGTTCGATTGTGCAACACCGGCCGCCAGGACGCAAAAAGAAAGGGCCGGTCACAGACCGGCCCCTCCAGTTGCTTATGCTTGGCCGGTCAGGCCTAGATCTCGTCGCCAAACGGCAGATCGCGCAACCGTTTGCCCGTTGCGTTGAAGACCGCATTGGCGATGGCCGGCGGGATTGGCGGCACACCGGGCTCTCCCACGCCTGAGGCATGCACCGAGAACGGATTTTCGACAATGTGGGTGTGGACAGTCTCGGGGAAGTTGTCCGAGCGCACCATCTCATAGGTGTCGAAGTTGCCCTGTTGGGCCGCACCGTTCTCAAACGTCACGCCACTATAGAGCGCCAAAGTCATGCCCATCACCGCGGCCCCTTCCATCTGGCTGCGGATCCGTTCCGGATTGGCCGCATAGCCGCAGTCGATGGCCTGGTGCACTTCTGGCACGCGGATCTTGCCATCGACGATCTTCACCCGCACGGCTGAGGCCACATAGGTGACGAACGAGCGGTGGACGGCGAGGCCAAGTCCTTCGCCCTTCGGCAAGGTCTTGCCCCAGCCGGCCTTTTCGGCGGCCAGGTTCAGGACATTCTTCAGTCTCGCGGTGTCAATCGGATACTCCGCATAGGTCTCCCCATAATCCCAGAAGTCCTTGGGGAAGCCTTGCGCGGCAGGTTCGAGCTTGCGGTCTGACCCGATCAGCTCAAGCAGCATGTCCTTTTCATCCTTGCCAAGCTCATGGGCAAGCTCGGAGGCAAAGGACTGGACGGCCCAGGCCCTCGGAATGTTGGACACCGCCCGGAACCAGCCAATGCGGGTGTGGGCCATGGCCTTGCCGTTTTCGATGCTGAGATTCGGCACCTGAAACGGCATGTCAACGTGGCCCATCCCGTTCTCAATGAAGAACTGATGGCCGCTATCGGGAGCAAACGTGGTGAGGATCGATGGCGCCACGGAGTTGAAGCGCATGGCGTTGACCTTGCCGGCATCATCCAGGCCAACCTCAATCCGCTCCACCGAGGTGGTGTGATAGAAGCTGTGCTTGATGTCGTCTTCGCGGGTCCATTGCACCTTGACCGGTTGCTTGGTCTTTTGGCTCAGAAGCGCTGCCTCGATGGCATAATCGCACTTGGACTTGCGCCCGAAGCCGCCGCCCAGAAGGGTGACGTTCACCTTCACCTTCTCAATGGGTATGTTGAGGGCCTTGGCAATGTCTTGCCGGGCGCCAAAGGGCGATTGAACCGGTGCCCAGATCTCAGCGCTGTCGGCCTTCACATCCGCAACCGCAACCGGAGGCTCCATCATGGCGTGGGCCATGTGGGCCTGGCTGTATTCACGCGCGAAGGTTTTGGAAGCATCTTTCATGGCGCCGGCCATGTCACCTTCCTTGCGCAACACTTTGCCAGGTTCGGCAGCCGTCTTGCGCATCTCGGCGGTGAAGGCCGCAGAGTTGTAGTTTGAATGAGGCCCTTTCTTCCACTCGATCTTCAACGCGTCACGGCCCTTGATGGCCGCGGCCGTGTGCTCGGCAATCACTGCGATCCCGCCCAGGGGCGAGAATTTGGCCGGCATCACTGTGATCGGCAGGCTTTCGACCGAAATCACACCGGGCACCGCCTTGGCGGCGCTGTCGTCCACCTTGGCCGGCTCTTCGCCAACGGCCGGAGGCCGGGCGATGACCGCGACCTTCATGCCAGGCAGCATCACATCGGCGCCATAGATCGCCTTGCCGGTGGTGATGTCGTGCAGGTCCACCATCGGCACATTGCCCTTGCCGATATAGCGGAAGTCCTTTTCTGACCTGAAGCTGAGGTCTTCAAACTTGGGCACTTCAAGGCTCATGGCATCGGCGGCAAGATCGCCGAAGCCGGCCTTGTTCGAGCCGCTCGTCACCTCATGCACACCAACCTTCACCGCGCTGGGCTCAACACCCCACTTCTTGGCAGCCGCGCTGGCCAGCATGTGACGTACCGAGGCCCCCATCTGGCGCATGGACTGGATATGGTGGCGCATGGAGCGCGAGCCATCGGTGTCCTGGTTGCCGTATTTGGGTTCATCGCCTTCAGCCTGGATGATCTTCACCCTGGCCCAGTCGGCGCCCATCTCGTCGGCCAGAACCATTGGCAGCGAGGTGCGCGAGCCGGTGCCCATCTCCGAGCGGTGCGCGATGATGTTCACCGTGCCGTCCGGGTCGATGGAGACGAAGATCTTCGGATCGTACTTGAGGCCGTTCGGCATGGCTGTGCCGCCAACCGGATACTTGATGAACGCCTCTGCCGGATTGGCGAAGGCCGCAACGGCAAAACCGGCGGTACCGGCCTGCAACAGGTTGCGGCGCGAAACGTTTGCGAAAGTGAGCTCGTTGCCATCGTCGGACGGCGCTGAGCGCTTGGCTTGTTCCATATAATGCAGCATGGGTCAGGCTCCTGTAGACGCGTGGCGAACAGCAGCGATGATGCGTTGATAGCATCCGCAGCGGCAGACATTGCCCGACATGGCATCGAGAATTTCCGCTTCGCTCGGCTTGGGGTTCTTCTTGAGCAGATCAGCAGCTTGCATGATCTGGCCCGCCTGGCAGAAGCCGCACTGGGGCACATTAAGCTCGCGCCAGGATTGCTGGACCGGATGATTGCCGTCGCCTGACAGGCCTTCGATGGTGGTGACCTCTTTGCCTTCCACATCTGAAAGCGGCGTGATGCAGCTGCGCACCGCTTCGCCGTTCACATGCACAGTGCAGGCGCCGCACAGGCCCGTGCCGCAGCCATATTTGGTGCCGGTGAGGCCAGCTAAGTCCCGCAAGGCCCAAAGCAAGGGCGTGTCGCCCTCTGCCTCAAAGGTCTGATCTGTGCCGTTTACTTTCATCTTCGCCATTTTCATCCTCCGTTATTGCTTGTTGTGGCCGTGTTGGGGGCGCCCAAACACGGCGAGGTGGCGACCGGCGAAAGGCTTGTAGGGTCAAAAAAGCGCACTTCCCCGATCGCAAACACAAATTGCGGCGTGCTTCGTAAAACAAACGTTTTGGTAGCGAGAACTCGTCTCTACGGCGGGTGACCCCCGCAACGTCCACACTCCCGGTGCTGCACCTTTGGTCGGTGCAGAATTGCTTTTTATCAGCAGGCTTGCCCGCTGCCGCATAGCGGCCAAGCATTAATTTAGATATATAAACATCTTCTCGAAATTATGACAAGAAGTGCCTAGAGCAACCCCCCGAGCAGACGGTTACGTCTGAGCGGGGATAAGTTGCTCGCCCGTAACGAAAATCTGAGGCATCTTCCGCTCAGATTGAGCGGAAGTTGCCTTAGAACAGGACATTGTGAAGATTGGGCGAATCAAGCCCAAATCGTTAGCGTTGCAAAGCTTTGCTCTTGGTGGTTTACAGTCTGTATACTGTCATTTGAAATTTGCTTTGAATATGTATGAATCTAGAGGTCTTTGAGCGGTCTAGGCGGGTAAAACGCGCTGTCAATGGTTTAATTGGCGTGCATGCCTTCCTATGTACTTAAGCGCGGCACCCGAAACATTTGACGGATAATCCATGTACGAAACCAAGAGCTTTGACGCTGAAATCGAAAAAACTGAAGCCATGATGGAGGAGATGAAGTCTCAAGTTGAGGCTTCCAGTGAGGTTCTCGACACCCTGGCCGAAAACGAGACCATTGGAGATCTTGATTTCGACATTCAAAATGCCCGCATTGAAGACGTGCTGAAGCAGCAGAAGGTGATGGAGGCCAATATTGCCGACATGATCATCAGCCTGGAGGATGTGACCAATTCCTTCGGCGCCGAATTCAAGAACATGCAGGAACTAACGTTCTCGGAATCGTTCGTGGGGTTCTTCTCCAAGCAGAAGGCCGAGGCAATGCAGAACGAACGTGTCCGCAGCACCTCTCTGGCGCAAAACCTTCAGGACCTGCTTTTGAAGTCCAACAAGATCGTCCGCGTGCTCACCGACCAGAAAGCGGTTCTGGAAGAGCGCTACTCGACCTCCGAAGACAGCCTGCGCAAGGTGATCGACCGGCGCCAGGGTGTGACCGAGGAGCTGAAAGCCACCCAGAAGCGCATTGAGGAGATTAACCCGGCGCTCTTGGATCTGGAAAACAAGATGGCGGCCTCGACCGATCAGTCTGAACGCACCAAGCTGGAATCTGAGCGTTCGGCCATGGCCACAGAGTATAACCAGGCCCAGGCCAAGGAGCAGGAACTGCTGGCCGCTTCGCAAACTCTGGAGCGCTACACCTCCATGTTCCAGACCTTCGTGGACAGTCTGAACAACCAGATCGCCGCCCAGTCGACCCTGATCAACAAGCTCAACATCGACACCGAACAGCGCGTGGTGCTCTACAAGTCCCTGGAAGACAGCTTGAAGACGGCGGCACAACAGAAGGTTGCCCACTCGATAAACACGCTTGGGACAAAGGTGGACACCGCCGCAGAGGAAACCATGGCCGGCATCGGAGCGGCGGCCCAGTCGCACATTGCTGATCTTCTGGAGCTGCACGAGAAGAACATGGTGTCCACCCAAGAGATTCAGCGCCGCAAGAAGCTTGCCGATGATGCGTTCGCCCGGCGCTTCGCGACGGTGCTTGAGCAGCATGAAACGTCCAAGTATGCCGCCAATTGATCTGGTCAGCGCTCACGTTGGCAGGCCATAGCAAATGGTTGATCTGGCTCCCGAAGTTGAAGGGTATTTTGCAGCCTTTGGCCATGCCTTCAGAGGCTTGACGGCGGTTGCGGAAACCGAAAGCGAAAAGGAACTGGGCACCGGTGCGCTCTACCATGAGCTGCTCCGCCAGGTGACCCGGCTTGAGCATTCCTTCGCCTGCTGGCAGCTCAAATGCCACTTCAGCGGCAGCTTCAAGATTGACCGCAGCGAAAGCGGTTTCCCGCCATTCAAATCGGTGATGGAACTGCAGAACGATACGGTGCGCGGCGAAGAGAACCGGTTTGACCTTCCTGATCAGAACCAGATCCGCGAGGAGATGATTGAGCTTCTGCTCAAGTTCAAACAGTTCCCCAGCGATTTGCAGCGCACCATGGCCGAGCGGGTCTATTTCGACAAGCTGACCGCAAAAGATGTGTTCGGGGCCTACACATCGCCCCGCACCCTGGTGCACGCCATGAACGACCGGACGGGTCGCCCTTATTACGTTGTCACCTGGTCGGTGTATGACGGGGTGGTCAACATGCCCATGCTCTACACCCTGGTGGTTGAGGACAGTTCAGACGAGGTCAGCGCGCGGCCGAGGCAAAAATCCAAAGGACGCGGGCGCAAGGACTGGCTCTCCAACCTGCACCATGACGGCTTGCCAAATCTCATGCTGCGGGCTGATTTCCGGGAGTTCACGCAAAACAACTCCAGCTACAGCCTGAACCTGACCAGCATCGCAACGGCGCTGGATGAAGCCTTCGACACGCTGCATCCCAAACAACTGCGCCGGTTCATACTGGGCCCGTTCTATGCCGGTGGGCTGACTGATCATAACGAGAAGGTGCAGTCGGTTCTGGACACGGTCAAAGACCATTCGGAAAACTGGCTTTTGACCTGGACCATGCAGGAGCTCCAGTCGAAAGAGGAGATCCCTGAAAAGCGTGGGCTTTGGGGCGGAGCTCCAGCCAAAGAGATCTTCTATGTGAACACCGACGATGTGGACTGCGCCGCCCAAGGGGTGAGTTCCATCGAGCGCTACGCCCTGGTGCCCCACGGCGCCTATCAGGCCGCCTTTGCCAAGGGTCTGGCCGAAGACATTTTCAACGACTACCGCTGCTACATTGCCAGCGGCGAACACATCCTCAGACACGTGTGAGCAAACCTATGGACGTCGGCCTTACCACATTGCGCGAAGAAGACATCAGCGCCCATATTCCAACCGCCCAGGCTATGTTGCAGCGCTCTGCCGTTGTGGTGGCGGAGAAGGGCACAAAGTCCAAAACGGCTTTGGCTGGAACCCGCAGACGCTTCGTTTCCACCGTGGGGTCGGGCGGGCGGCAACGCACGGCCGATGTGCGCCTGCTCGATGCTATCTCGGCCATCACCCCTGAGGACACCATGCTGTCTTTGGGCCAGCATTCGCTTGCCTTCAGAATGCGCCGCGGCATGGCCGTTGGTCTGGCGGTGGGCGATGTGTTCGCCAAGAACACCGAACTTGAGAATCTCGCCTCCGAAAACCGCTCCTCGCCGCTGTCTGGCGACAAGGCCACTCTGTTCCACAAGCTGATGGCGGCCCAGGCCTTCGTTTGCCTGTTCACAGCGGCCAGCTACTTGAGCCAGACCCTGGAGCCGGGCAGCGACAGCGCCTCCAAGCCCGAAGAGCCAGATGTGGATCTCGACACGCCGCACGAAGCCTTCAAGATGTTCATCTATGGCCTCGACCAGACCATCAACGGCGCGCCGGACGACGGCGAGATGCTGGCCAGGGCACGGGAATATGCCCGCCTGACCCAAGAGGCCCTGTTAACCCGGCAACGGCGGTTTCCGGAGCTGGCTGCCTTCGAAGCCATGCACATCCGGCTTGATGCCGATGACTTTGAGCTGAACGGCATAGACACAGCAGCGCGCGGCAAGTCCAAGCCGCTGGTGATGACGTTCAAGAAGCCCGACGAGCTGATCGGCAACCACATTGCCAAATATCAGGCCATGAAGCTGGCCAAGATGCTGATGGCCTATGATTTCGACCGCCAGCTCAACCCGTTCGTTGAACTGGGCGGCTTTTTGTTCAGCTTCATTGGCGATGGCAACCCAGGCACGGGTAAGACCACCCTCATCCAGATGATCGCCGGGCTAATCAACGACTACTGCACCATGGCCGGCTACACCTTCCACTATGAGAACTTCGGCGTGGACCAGATCAGCTCCTATCAGGGCAAGTCTGGCCAGAATTGCCGCCAGTTCGTCACCAATGTGATGGACGCTCGCGTTATCGGGTTCGGCACGGTGGATGATATCGACCAGGTGGCCGCCAAGCGCTCAGACGACAGAGCTTCGGCCGGTCAGCAGGAGATCACCGCCGTTCTGATGGAAAGCCTGTCGGGCGCAAACACGGTTATCCGCGGCAATTGCTCGTTCGGCATGTTCTCCAACTATCCCGAAAATGTGGATGACGCCCTGCGCCAGCGCGCCGGCGCCAGATGGCTGGTGGACGGGCCGCAGACCGTTGATGACTATATCGATATCTTCGCGCTGCTGCTCGGCAAGAACCACGACATCAAGCTTGGCAAGCACAAGCTTTATGCGGCCCAGGAGATCCGGAAGGCGGTGCAGACCGCCTATGCTGATTTCGACGAGCCGCAAGAGGCGGGCATGGTTGAGGTGGCGAAGCATTTCAAAAAGAACGGCGGCAAGCTCAACAACCTCACCGATGTGGGCACCTATCTGCACGCCATCAAGGAGGCCGAACCGCGCTTCACGGGCCGGGCGATCAAGAACATCACCGATGCCGTAAAAATGCGGGCCATGGATGTTGAGCTGCCGGACGAATGGTTCGAGACCCCTGAACCCTTCCTGCACAAGCCCTATGACGACAAGCTCGCCATGATCGGCGAGCTCCGTTCACCCATCTCCATGGACATGGTGGTGCAGGAAGTTCACCGCTATGCTGACTCAGAGTTCCGCTACACCGATAAATCCGATGATGCGGCCGTGACCAATCTGATCCGCGATCAGCGCATTCGTGAGCGGGCCGCCGGCGAAATCACCGAACTGAAGGACAAGGGCCAATGGAGCGCCTGATCGGCCATGCCCTCATGTATGGCAGCATGGCCCTGATCGATCAGCCCCATCTGATCAAGCGCTACAACCATGCGCTGGAGGCGTTCGACATTCCCAAGACCAGACGCAAATCCCTGCGGCTGGACGCTACCGGGTTCTCGCCGGAGATCGCAGAGGATTTGAAGAACGAGCAATATCTCGACCCCAGAGGCGTGAACCGCCGCTTCATCATCGTGACGCCGGAACAGGCGCAGGTGCCGGTGGTGAACATCAATTTTTCCGCCACCATTGATTTCATGCGCTCGTTCTACCGGCACAATTCTGAGGCAGTGAAGATCCTCACCTTGAAGGATGTGATCTACGGCGAGATCGAGAACTCCACCTACAAGATCGACGATATCGACGACATCCTCGCGATCAAGCGGGTGAACTTCAAGCTCAACACCCACGGTGAACTGCTGGAAAAATCCCAACGCCTCACCGACCTGATGGAACGGTTCCGCACCGAAGAGGAAAGCTGGAAGGACAACGACCTTCTGAACGCCATCTTGGAGCTTGCCAAGGAATGCGGTGACACGCGCTATAACCAGATCGTGCCCCGGCAATTGCGCTTTGCCGCGAACTCGTTCTGGACCAAGCATTTCGGCGGGGTCTATGTGTTCCACGACAAGGACGACCGCGCCGTCGTGATCGGCAATCTGCAGCGCCAGAAGCAGGACCAAAGCAAGCGGGACGGCGACCGCTTCATCCCCATGAAGAACCGGCGAACCGTGTTCAACTTTCTGCGCAAGACCAAGCGGATTGAGCCGATCAATCTCAAATGGCTCGCACGTTCGGGCATGCTCGAGCTGCGCCTTGATCTGTTCATTCGCGGCCAGATTGCGGCCCGGGAGCCAGAACGCCCATTGGCCTACCTCACCGACACCGACATCAAGAACTGGCTGCACGACAATATCGGCTCCTTGCGCAAGAAGCCTGAATTCAGGCTGTACAGCGAACTGCGCGGTGCAACCTTGAACCGGGAGGATGACGATGATGACGACGACCGCGACGACATGGAGTTTGACCCGGAACTGGAGCTCATGGCCGTGAGAGGCAACCCGCATCATCCAGACTGTGATCTGGTGAACCGGTTTCTGGCCGAATATGTTCCGTTCGACTTCCTCACCCGCTTCATTGTCAACAAGCCTGCCTTCTATCTCGACTATGCGGCGATGTCTGAGGCGCAGAAGGAACATGCGATTGAGGTGATCACGTCCAAATTCTTCCCCGACCGCGATACGGTCTGGGATGACTTTTTCTCAAACTGGAGGCTGAAGCATGCTTGATCCCCTGTTTAAGTGGTTTGCCGGCCTGTGGAGCGCGCTGCTTGCGGCACTCTACGGCCTGTGGCGCATGCTGACCTCTCCGTTCCGCGCGATCTATAACCTTTATCAACGCTCCGGCTGGATCATTCGCGGGGTGCTCGGCATCCTGATCATCCCCTTCGTGGCGGCTTATCTGGTGTTCATCTGGCACACGCTGTGGATCCGCGACTACGACGTCAACTATCCCGCACGGTACAATATGACCGATCATATGCGCTCTGCCGGCGAGCAGGTTGCGGTTGAAGGCGGCGACAATTCCACGCGCACCTGCGGGCGCTCCAACGTGGTGTTGGTGACGGCCGATCTGATCGACTTCAACGTCAACCGCAACAAGTGGATTTCCAGCCATCCGCTCTACAAGGCCGGACTGTTCTGGATGCTTGAATGGGACCAAACCTGGTTCTTCGACAACAAGGCCGCGTTCCAGCGCGGGGTTCACCAGGCGGCAGCCCGCACGGCCATCGAGCTCGCCGACCAGCTCGGGCGGGTGCGCGGCACCTCACAGATCGATGCGGACTTGAAGGTGGCCAAAGGCAACATTCAGTTCGACCAGTTCACCTGGTATTTCAACGTGTTCGACCGGCAACCGTTCGGCCCCACCACGCCGACACCAACCTATTTCCGGCAATCGCTGAAGGCGCTGGCCCAGTACAATCAGCGCCTGGCTGACTGCAAGGCCACGTTCGATGCCCGGGCCGACAACCTGATGGCGTTCCTCGACCGGATCGCCAAGGACATCGGCTCCACGTCGGCGGCCATCAAGGACCGCTCAGAGCAATATAACTCAGGCTGGTTTGACACCCGGGCCGATGACATCTTCATGTTCTCCAAAGGCCAGCTCTATGCCTACTACGGCATCCTTCAGGCGGTCCGGGCGGATTTCCCACATGTGGTCAAGATCAGGGCGCTTGCCGACATCTGGGACCGGCTGGATGACCACCTGCGCCGAGCCATCGAGCTAGAGCCTCTGATCATCTCGAATGGCACTGAAGATGGCTGGCTGATGCCAACCCATTTGACGACGCTCGGGTTCTACATCCTGCGGGCCCGCTCAAACCTGGTGGAGATCCGTTCGGTGCTCGACCGTTAGGCAGTCTTCACCGCCAGATCCCGGGTTGGCGTAATGCGCAAACCAGCATCCACCACGTCTGCCTCATCAGCCGCCAGGTTGTGGATCATGGCAAGCAAGGTGCGCCGGGTCACCTCCACGTCCTCGGAAGGAACATCAATCACCGCCTTGGCGTTGACCTCTTCGGCCAGCGGCACCAGAACGTCCCGCAACGTTCGGCCGTGTTCGGTCAAATAGACCTGCATGCGTTTGCGGTCACCGTTCTCCTGACGCCGGGTTAGATAGCCTAGCTTTTCCATTTTGAGGATGGCCGAGTGAGTGGTGGGCTCCATCAAGCCGGCTTCAACGCTCAACTCACGTTGGGTCAGACCGTCACGCTCCCACAGGATGCGCAGGAACACCCAATGCCCAAAAGACACCGAATGTTCCGACAAGCGAAACTGCAGCGCGCGCGTTAGCCCACGTGCCGCATCACGCACCAAATGGGCCAGCCTGTCGTTCGGCACCGCTTCGCGCCAATGGGTAAGAATTGCTCGCGTGGACGGGTCAAGCCGCCCGCTCTCTTCATCATTGCTCATGACTTTTGTCTGGTCAGCCCCTTGATCGAACGGTCTATTGCAGTTCGCCCGGTCCCTCACAACCCGGAATAGCGCATTAATGGGGCACAACGCAACATTAGGTGCTTGGTGCACTCTCAACTCAACCAATCAGATTGGGACTGTGCGCTTAGTCTCCCTCAGGTGGCGAGACGATAATGGAGAGATAGACCGCCGGCAGTTTGTTGAGCTCTTCAGGCCCGTGAACGGCTTCAGCGTCGAAAAACAGACTGTCGCCAGGCTTCAGCCGATAGGTTTGGTCTGCATGACGGTAGGTGACGTCGCCTTTGAGCATGTAGATGAACTCATGGCCGGGATGCTGGAACACCGGGTAGCTGTCGGCGCCCTTTTCCAAAGTTATGAGATAGGGCTCGATGCGCACCTTGCTACGCACCGAATGTCCCAGCAGCTGGTAGACATGGCCGGCCCGCGAGCCTCTGCGTTCAATGGTGAGGCCCTCCCCGCTATTGACGTAGGTCGCGTCGCGCTTTTCATCGAAGGTGCGGAAGAACGTGGCAATCGGCGTGTTGAGGGCATTCGCCAAGGCTTGCAGAGTTGAAAGCGATGCAGAAGTTTGCCCATTTTCGATTTTGGACACCATGCCTGGCGACAACCCGCTGACCTTGGCAAGATCGCCAATGGTCATGTCCAAACCGTTTCGCAGTTTCTTCACCTGAACGCCAATTGAGGCCTCAAGGGTTGGGGTTCCCGACACGGGAATTGGAGGTGCTGTGGAATTCATGCCGGTCTTTCAAATGCGAGTCCGCCTGACCCCGAAAAGCCAGCCTGCGCCAAAGGTGCGTCACCACTAGACAAATTGCAAGCAGCCCATTGTGCGGCCTCCAACGGGGCGTCATACTTCAGGCTCGCTTCTCCTGGAAAAGGCCGCCCCATGTCGAATTACGATTCTGCCAAAGTTGCCAAGATCCATCACCACCTGCACAGCCATCTGCCCAGCGAACCTGCCTTGCGCGTGAAGGCGCTGGAGAGCCTGCTGGTGGAAAAGGGCCTGGTGAACAGTCAGACCATCGATGCCTGGGTGGAGGCTTACAGCGAAGAGATCGGCCCCAAGCGCGGCGCGCGCGTGGTGGCAAAGGCCTGGACGGACCCGGCCTTCAAGGCACGCCTCATGGACGATGGAACAGCAGCGATTGACGAGCTCGACTTTGTTGGCAACGCCACGGCGCATCTGAAGGCGGTGGAGAATACCGGCAGCGTGCACAATCTCGTGGTTTGCACCTTGTGCTCCTGCTACCCGTTCGCGCTGCTCGGCGTGGCGCCCAACTGGTACAAGACCGCCGCCTACCGGTCGCGGGCGGTGCGGGACCCGCGCGGGGTTCTGCAGGAGTTCGGGGTGAACATCGCCGACGACATTGAGGTGCGGGTGTGGGACAACACGGCTGAGCTCAGATATCTCGTGGTGCCGCAAAGGCCGGCAGGCACTGAAGGCCTGGACGAAGAGGCCTTGACCGGCCTGGTGACGCGGAACGCCATGATCGGCACCGACCGGAAGTTTTCTGCAACAGCCACGGGGACGAGCTGATGGATGGGCCTCACGATCTTGGAGGCAAGGAAGGTTTCGGCCCGGTTGTGACCGATGAGGCGGACACCCCGTTTCACCATGACTGGGAGGGGCGCATGTGGGGCATTTCCCGCAGCGGCGCCGGCGCCCCAGGCGTCACCATCGACTGGTGGCGCCATGTGCGTGAACTCATAGATCCGGTAGACTATCTCACCCGGCCCTACTTCGACAGTTGGGCCCAGACCGAGCTGGCCACATATATCAATGCCGGAGTGATCACTCTGGACGAAGTGAGAAGCGGACATTCGGCCACACAGAAAGATCGTGAAGCCAGGGTTCAAAGTGTTGCCGAGGCGATTGCCCAGGACGCTTCGCAAGGCACGGACTTTTCCCGGATCATAGACGCAGCACCTGCACTCAAGGTCGGCGACCACGTGCGGACCTTGGAGTTCACCCAACAGCATCACACACGCCTGCCCGGCTACGCTCGCGGCAAGCCCGGCCTGATTCACGCCCATCACGGCGCCCACATCTTTCCCGATGAAAGTGCCAAAGGCCATGAGATGGGCCAACATCTCTACTCAGTTGTGTTCGACGCCAAAAACCTTTGGCCTGAAGCGGGCGACAAGCGCGACCGGGTCTATCTGGACCTATGGGAGAGCTACCTTGAGCCCCTCTGAAACGGACGCCCTGAAGCCGCTGAAGAAGATGGACGCTGAGCCGGTGTTCGAAGAACTGTGGCAGGCCCAGGTGCTCGCCATCGCAGATGCGATGGTGAACGCGGGAACCTTTAAGGCCGCCGCCTGGTCGAAGACCCTGGGCCGCGAATTGAAGGCGGCGGAAGCTGCAGGCGCTGATGACACGGCGCAGACCTACTACAAAGCCGCACTACGCGCGCTGGAGGGTTTGCTCGCCCAGAGCGATGCGGTGCCGTTTGCTACGCTGGAGGCAAGGCGTGAGGCCTGGAAGCAGGCCTATCTCGCCACCCCTCACGGAAGCCCGGTTGATCTGGCCAACGCCGTTTCCAGAGCCGATTAGCGCCGTCTCAAGATCGCATCGATCTCACACATCTGATCGGAGCTCAGAGGACCGAATTCGGCGGCACCCAAGTTTTCCTCCACTTGCGCCGCGGTGCGCGCGCCCGGGATCGGGATGGCAAGCCGGTGGCGGGCCCAAATCCAGGCCAAGGCCCCTTGCGCCGGGGTGCGGCCTGCGCTGGTGAGGACGCCGCGAATGGCGTCAAGCCGCTGGTTCCACTCCGGCACACTGGCACCGCCTTGCTGGAAATACCTGAGCCAGGCCGGTGGGCGGCTGCGAATGTCATCTGCTGCGAGTTCGGAGCTTGACGAGAACTTGCCAGTTAAAAAACCCATGGCCAATGGCGCGCGTATGAGACCCGCCACCTCGTGCTCGTCACACACCTCCAGCATGGCCGGTGCGTCTTCAAACACATTCATGTCGAACTGCATCGCCACACCGCGCGGTTTTGCGGCAAACAGAGCAGCGCACGCCGGATCATCCGTGCTCCAGGCATAGGCACCGATCAACCCTTCATCGCACATATCCTCCAGGGTGCCGGCAACATCGGCCGCCTGTTGCGCAGGCAGTTCGCCCACATGAAGCTGGTAGAGATCAATCCAATCGGTTTTCAGCCGTGACAGGGAAGCCTGACACGCTGTGCGGATGTAGCCGGGCGAGACATCCGTGCCGGTGAGCTCGCGGGTTGGTGCGTGAAAGGTGTTACCGAACTTTGTGGCGATAACGGCCTGGTGGCGGCGGTCCGCCAGGGCACGGCCCAACAGACGCTCAGCGTGGCCGGTTCCATAGGCATCGGCCGTATCGAACAGCCTGGCGCCCAGATCAAGCGCACAATGGATCGCGCGTTCAGAAGTCTTGTCATCCACCGCGCCATAACCAAGAGGCGCACCGGTGGGGTAGGCGCAGCCTTCGCCGCTGAAGAACGGCCCTCCCAGAGCCCAGGTTCCGATGCCTATGGGCCCGACAACCGGCCCGATTTTGCCTAAACGCCGCTCTCTGAATGTGGGATGCATGTTGGTTTTCGCATTGCTCAATTATGAATGATCGAATGGTTGAATTCATACGATCACCTAAACCCATTGAATTTCATATGAAAAATAACGAAGTATCTATTTCATGAATGAAATACTTGATTGGAATGATCTCCGACTGTTCCTAGCCGTTGCCCGCGGCGGCGGGCTGGCCGGTGGCGCAAAGGCTGTGCGTGCCAGCGCGCCAACCTTGGGCCGGCGGATACTGGCGCTTGAGCGCGGGCTCGGGATGCGTCTCTTCACCCGACATCAGCAGGGATATGAGCTAACCAGCGATGGCCTTGAACTGCTGGCCCATGCGGAGGAGATGGAGCGCGCGGTGCTGGGCATCGAACGCTGGCGCACGTCGGCTGCGCCGAACGCGCTGGTCACCATCGCGGCCGGCGAGTGGACCGGAGCGTATCTCGCCCGCAACATCGCCGGCCTGGTCGCAGAGAACGACAGCTTAAGCGTTGAGATCAAAACCGGTTCGGCTGCTACAGATCTGCTGCGCAGACAGGCCAATCTCGGGCTACGCAATCGCAGGCCCGACACACAAGGCCTGGCCGGCAAGCGGCTCGGTGCGGTTGCGTTCGCGGTCTATGGCGCAAAGACGTTCGTGCAGCAACATCCCCAAACCAGGGATGATGAGATGCGGTACCAAAGCTCTGCCTGGATTGGATTTCATCCGCCGGGCCCGCTGGTGCCCTCGGCGGTGTGGCTGGCAGCACGCCTGGAGGCAGACCCAAAGCTGAAATGTTCCAGCACGCAAGCGGTGCTCAATGCGGCCCAGGCCGGCGCAGGATTATGTATTCTGCCCTGCTTTATCGGTGACCTTGAACAGGGCCTTGCGCGCGCCTCAGGGTGCATTGAGGCGCTGACGCACGACCAATGGCTGGTGAGCCATGATGACGACCGGCACGACCGGGCGGTTCGGCTCGTCGCCCAGCGCCTCAGCACTTTGTTCCAGCGCAATGCCCGCTTGTTTTCCGGCAATCAGGAGCAATCCTGAAACATTCCGGCGCGTTTGGCCGAGTCAAATGAAAACGCCCGGGCAAAATCTTTGCCCGGGCGCTTGATGTGTCGTTGAACGAAGGGGCTTATTGCCCTTCGGTCTTCCGGCGATACATGCCTTGCGCGATACGGTCGATGACCATGGCGCAGAACAGGATGGCGAGACCGCCGAGCAGGCCTTGGCCTTTGGCCGCGTACTGCAGAGCTTCCAGGATCAACGCACCCAGGCCCTCAGCGCCAATCAGCGATGCAATCACCACCATGGACAGGCTCATCAAAATGGTCTGGTTGATGCCGGTCATGATGGAGGGCATTGCCAATGGCAGTTCCACGTTCATGAGCAATTGCCAGCGCGAGCACCCGAAGGCCACAGCCGCTTCCTTGGTGGCTTCCGGCACACCGCGCATACCAAGCGCGGTAAGGCGGATCACCGGCGGCATGGCGAAGATGATGGTCGCCAGAACGCCCGGAGGCTTGCCGGTCCCGAAGAACGCGATGATCGGGATCAGATACACGAACGCCGGCATGGTCTGCATAAAGTCCAGAACCGGCTCGGCGAATGTGTATGCCCGCTTGGATTTACCGAACCAAATGCCGAGCGGAATGCCGAAGATGACGCACAAGGCAGCACCTGCGCCGATCAGCGCCACGGTGATCATGGAGAGCTCCCACAGGCCCATGAAGCTCAAATACAAGAGCGAGGCGGCTGTGAAGACGGCGACGCGCGGGCCGGCAAGGCGGAACGCCATGACCACGATCACCACCATGACCACGGGCCATGGGGTTTGGATCAAGATGATCTCCAGGAAATCGAGAACCGCACGGATTGTGGCGGTCACACCGTTGAACACCGTGCCGAACTCATTGGCCAGGAAGTCAAATCCGGCATCGCCTTTCTTGGCCCATGAGGCGTAGAATTCCTTCTTCACCGGAAACTCGGTGATTGGCACGCTGCCGCCCAGGAAACCACCGGTGAGCGAGGAAAGGATCTTGTCCGGATCGGTAACGGTGAAGCGGAACAAGGTTAGCGGCCAGATGGCTACCAATAATATGCCGCCGAAAATGGCGCTTCCCGTGTTGGGCCCGGCCTGCACCTTGTCAGGATTGGCGCGCCAGCCGAGATATTGCTTCTCATAGGCGATGTTCGCATAGAAGCCTTCAATGACCTTCACGGCGATCAAAAGCGCAATGCCGATCAGCAAGATGGTCGAGGCTTCGCCGGCGGCCTTGTCGGCTGCCTCCTGCGCGCTGACGACCACCTTTTTCAGGTTTTCCGCAATCTTCAACGCACCGTCCGCGGCAGCCTGATCGCCAGCGGCAACCGCCTCTTTGGCTTGCTGCTCGCGCTTGGCAATGTTTGCCGTCAGCCGTTCGACCTTGGCAAGCTGATCTGCTCCCAATTCGCCCCAGAGGCCGCGGCCAAGTTGAACGAAGGCAAACAGTTCCAGAACCAGGAATGTCCAAAAGAAGCCCCACGCACCGCGCCAGGCTCCCCAGAGCGGGCCCACAACGGCCGCCATGGTGTTCCAAGACCAGGGGAAACCGGTGGTCCCTTGGATCTTCTCGAACTCTCCAGTGTAATAGTCTCTATTTTCCTTGGCGAACCCACCGACTGAGTGATCGAGATCGCTGGCGCCAAGTTCGAGGCCTGTATCGGTCATGCCTTGCCTCCCTTAATGCCCTTGAGCAGGGTCGATTTGTTGATGACGCCAACATCCTTACCGTCATCATCCGTGATCACGATGGGTTGGGTCGTTTCTGTCGAGATATCGATGAGATGATCAAGATCGGTGTCATGCGGCACACGAGGCGATTTCGAAAGCGCTTCGCCGCGGGCCGGTTTGTATTTTCCGATCTTCTCCATGATGGTGTGGGCGAACACAAGCTTCAGCTTGGAGATGCCTTCCACAAAATCCTTCACGTAATCATCGGTGGGGTTGGTCACGATGTCTTCCGGCGTGCCGATCTGCACAATGCGGCCATCCTTCATGATGGCGATGCGGTTGCCGATGCGGATGGCTTCATCCAAATCGTGGGTGATGAAGATCGTGGTCTTCTGCAGCTCCGCCGAAAGCGCCATGAACTGGTCCTGCAATTGGCGGCGGATCAACGGATCGAGCGCCGAGAACGGCTCGTCCATGAGCAGGACTTCAGGGTCTGATGCCAACGCCCTGGCCAGGCCCACACGCTGCTGCATGCCGCCGGAGAGTTCCCGCGGGAAGCGGTCCTCGTAGCCGTCCAGGTTCACCAGATTCAAGCAGTGTTGCGAGGTTGCCCAGCGCTTGGATTTGGGTTCGCCGCGCACCTGAAGAGGGAAACCCACATTGTCGCGCACCGTGCGGTGCGGCAGCAGGGCCATGTGCTGGAACACCATGCCGATGTGCATGGCGCGCATCTCGCGGAGCTCCTCGGCGGGTAGGGATATCATGTCTTTGCCCAAAACATGGATTTTGCCGGAGGTTGGCTCGATAAGCCGGTTCAGGTGGCGCACCAGGGTGGATTTACCCGAGCCCGATAGCCCCATGATGCAGAAAATTTCACCGCGCGGCACCGAGAACGAACAATCGGCGATGCCCACAACGCATTGAAATTGTGAAAGAACTTCTGCTTTTGTAAGATTGTCTTTTTTGATGGCGGCCATGGCTTCGTCGGCCCGGTCCCCAAAAATTTTCCAAACGTTTTCCAGTCGAATGACTTCTTCGTCCACGCTGCCACCTCACCCGCTATGCGGCGAAGGAATTTCGCCGCGCCTCGTCACTAGGGCAACTTCCGCTCAAATTTTGAGCGGAAGATGCCCCAGATTATCTTTACTGGCGAGCAACTTATCTCCGCTCATACGTAACCATCTGATCGGAGGTTGCTCTAACGTCCCCATAAAGAATAGACGGGCGGCGTGATCCTGTCACGCCGCCCGTCCAAATCGGTGTATTACTTCAGCCAGGCGTCAACCACAGCACCGTTTTCAGAGACCCATTTCTTGGCATATTCTGCCGGGTCTGCTTTCTTCACGACCAATGCGTAGGTCATTGCAGAAACTTGGTCTGTGTTGAGCTTGACGCTAGCAAGCATCTTAGCTGCTGCAGGATGGCTCTTCTCTAGAGCTGCTGCATAGTGGATGTGCAGGTAGGCCGTGTTCCAGGCAACCGGTGCGCTTGATTTTTCAAGCCATTCCGGATCGTCTGTCGGCTGGATCACTTTCCACTTGGCTTCGTCGTATGCTGGCTCTTTCAAGATCACCAGCTCGTGCAAAGCGAACATGTGGTGCGGTGTGTAGCAGAAGAACACGATGTCGGTCTTCTTGGACACAGCGTTGTCCACCTCGGCCAGAGCCAAAGTCTCGTCCATTTCCTTCAGCTTCATGGTTTCAGAATAACCATAAGACTTGGCACGGATCTTCTCGACGTTGGTGGAAGCCCAACCGGCAGCGCCGATCCAGATTTCGCCTTTGCCGTCACCATCGGTGTCGAAGTTCTTCGCCATGTCAGGGTTGGACAGTTCAGACAGCTCTTTGATGCCTGTCCGCTCTGCTGTGCCCTTGGTTACGCACATGGCCTGGTCGCCTGCAACACCTGCAGCGGTCTGGCGAACAGTCTTCTTTTCCATCACGAACTTTTTGTTCAAGTTGACCTGGTTTGGCAGCCATACTTCCGGGTGCACATGCATGGCACCGGAATCCATGGCTTCGAACACAACCGGGTTCGTGCCGTTTTGCAGCTCAACTTCAAGACCGAGGTTTTCTTCCAACACGGTCTTCAGAACGTGTGCGGTTACGCGCACGGACGGCCAGTTCGGCACACCGATGACAACGTCAGCGGCCTGAGCTGCCGTTGAGCCCATCAGTGCAACAGCCAGGCTTGTGCCCAGCAAAGTTTTGTTGAATTTCATTTGGGTATGACTCCTTTTGCTCCCAACACCCTGTTTAACCTGCAGATTTTGATCTGCTGCCTTTTCGGCCCTCTAGGGTGGGCGCACCCTAATGCGCACCAACTTAGAAAGTAAGGGCCAAAATTTCTTATCTAATCATCCAATGACAAGCGCCCCAAGGGCTCTCCAATCAACAACGCGCACAAATGCAGCCGGCGAACAGTATCGTCCGCCTGCAGCCGTTTTGCATACGATGTTGTGATGACACCGTTCCCTCAACCTTCCAGCAACGCGCTTCTTGTTTTGTTTGTTTTATCATTTGAAAGCGCTTTCAAATCAAAACTTCGCAAAGTTCTTAACGAGAGTCAAGTTTGAGGCGTTGGAAATTCTAGAAATGAAACCATCTCGCATAACCCTCTAAATTAATTGGCGTAAATGAAAACAGCTTGCATTCATCCGCAAAGTTGGAAACACTTGGCGCATGGCCATCTCGTCTGAAAGCGCTTCCAAATCATCCCCTGCGGGCCGGGTTACCCTGGATGATGTGGCGCATTTGGCCCAGGTTTCTCCAGCCACTGTCTCGCGCTGTCTCAACCGGCCAGAAAGCGTGAATCTGGAAAAGCGCACACGGGTGAAACAGGCCATCCAGGCTTTGGGTTATGTGCCCCACGGCGCAGCCCGGGCACTTGCCTCCAACCAGTCACGTATGGTTGGCGCGGTGTTCCCGGCAATCGACAACACACTGTTTGGCGCCTCGTTGGATGCTTTCCAGCGCACCATGTCGGATGCAGATTACACGGTCATTGTTGCCTCCTCCACCTATGATCCGGCCCGCGAGAAGCAGCATGTGCGGCGCATGCTCCAAAGCGGCATCGACGCGCTCATGCTTGTGGGCCTTGCCCGTGATGACGAAATTTATGAGCTGATCCGCGCGCACGGCATTCCCTATGTCACCGTTTGGCGCTCAGCAGATCATCAACCTCATCCGGCGGTTGGGTTTGACAATTGTGCTGCAGCTGAACATTTGACCGACTACCTATTCAGTTTAGGCCATGAACGCATCGCGGTGTTCTCTGGGATCCTTGCTGATAACGACCGGGCCCAGGATCGCTTGGCGGGTGTTCGCAAAAGCTATGCAAAGCATGGCCATAAACTGGCGGATCAATACCTGATCGAACGCCCCTTCGGGGTTGAGCAGGGCCGCGAGATGCTGCGCCTCATCATGAGCCAGGATGCGCCGCCAACGGCAATCTTCTGCGGCGCCGAACCGCTGGCCTATGGCGCCATTTTCGAGGCGGCCGCGCAGAACATTGCGGTGCCGGGACAGGTTTCCATCGCCGCCTTTGACGACACCTGGCTGGCCGCCCAGATCTCGCCCAAGCTGACCACCGTGCGCACGCCCAACATGGAAATCGGCGAGGAAGCTGCCAAATATCTGATCGCGACCCTCTCAGGTGTTCAACCTCCCCTGCCCAGACCGCTGGAGACCGATCTTATCATCCGCGAGTCCACCGGCCGGCCCCCGGCGTAGTCCATTCACCGGCACGTAGCCTTTTTCACCTCCCCAAATTGTCCAATCCGTTGTAAGGCGATGCGCACAGAGTAACCCCCCGTGCCTTGCACAAGTGATTGGAGCGTTCCCCATGACCCTCAAAACCGGCGATGCTGAGCAACAAGTCCTTGAGACCACATACTGGTGGGGCGTGCCCACCCTGTTCCGCTGTCCGCATGATCCTGATCTGACCAACTGCGACATTGGCCTGGTGGGCATTCCCCATAGCGCGGGCAACGGCACCACCGAACATGACCAGCATTTAGGGCCAAGGGCGGTGCGCAATGTGTCGCCCAACGCCAGGCGGGTCCATAACGGTTTTGGCCTCTCGCCCTGGGAGACTTGCCGCATCAACGATTTGGGTGACGTGCCCCTGCCCGAGCTCAACAACAACGAAATGTGCATCGAGCGCATGACCGAGTATTTCAAGAAGGTGAGCGCGGCCGGCGTGCGGCCCGTGTCCATTGGCGGCGACCATGGCATCACCGGCGGCGTGCTGCAGGGGTTGGCGGGCCCTGGCTCTAAGCTCACGAACGATCAGCCGGTGGCCTTGCTCCATCTGGATGCCCACACCGACACCTACGACCAGCTTGACCATTTCCTGGGCGCCAAGAAATCTGCCGCCCATTGGGGCAGCTATCTGGTGCGCCAAGGGCATGTGGATGCAACCAAAAGTGTTCAGATTGGCCTGCGCGGCAACACCCGCTCGCTGGACTGGCTGCAGCCGAGCTATGACCTTGGCTATGAGGTCATCACCATGGACCGTTACCGGGAAATAGGCGCCGCAAAGTGTTGCGATATCATCCGCGAGCGCATCGGCGATGCCCCGCTCTACATCACTTTTGATCTGGATTGCCTGGACCCCACCATTGCTCCGGCGGTTTCGAACCTTGAGGCCGGATGCCGGGGGTTCAATATCGATGAAGCGGTTGAGCTGGTGCAATCCGTGCGCGGGCTCAATGTGGTGGGCGGAGATGTTGTGTGCCTGATGCCCACCAAGGATCAGCCCAACAACATCACCTCCATGGTTGCTGCCGCGGTGATGTTCGAAATCATCAGCCTGATTGCCGACCGGCATTCGGCAAACGCCTAAGTTCTCCGGATAGATTATGTCTATACTTTTGGGCATCGACACCGGCGGCACCTACACGGACGCAGTTTTGTTCGACGAAGACAAAGGCGTGATCGAGACCGCCAAGGCGCTCACCACACGGCATGATCTGTCGGTTGGCATTGCCGGCGCAGTGTCCGCGGCGCTGGAGGCATCTGGGCTTCCGGCCGCCGAAATCGGACTGGTATCGCTCTCCACCACCCTTGCCACCAACGCGCTGGTGGAAGGCCAGGGCGGGCGGGTGTGTCTGGTCCTGATAGGCTTCGATGAAAACGCACTCGGCCGAGCCGGCCTAGCCGAGGCTCTCCAGGATGATCCGTACATAATCGTCTCCGGAGGCCATAACGCCGACGGCTCACAAGACGCACCATTTGGTGCCGACTATCTTGCTTCATCGCTTGAAGCCTTGCGCGGCCAGATTTCAGCGGTTGCCGTTGCCGGACAGTTCGCGGTGCGCAACCCGGCCCACGAAGTCCAGGCGCGGGACATGATCTGGGAGCAGACCGGCCTGCCGGTGACCTGCAGTCACGAACTTTCCAGCAAGCTGGACGGTCCGCGCCGGGCGCTCACGTGTGTCTTGAACACCAGATTGATCAGCCTGATCCATCATCTCATTGCATCGGCCGAGAAGCATTTTTCCGAGGTTGGAATAGACGCACCGGTGATGGTGGTGCGCGGTGATGGCGCCTTGATCTCCGCCGAGGTCGCCAAACTCAAACCTATCGAAACCATCTTGTCCGGCCCGGCGGCCAGCGTGGTCGGCGCCTCGTGGCTGACCGGAGAGAAAAACGCCATCGTCTCCGACATTGGCGGCACCACGACGGATTCCGCCGTGCTGCAGGACGGCCAGCCACGGCTCGACACCCAAGGGGCCACGGTGGGCGGCTGGCGCACCATGGTTGAGGCGGTGGATATGCGCACCATCGGCCTTGGCGGCGACAGCGAGATTCGGGTGGTGCCCCAAGGCACCAAGCTACGCATGGAGCTTGGCCCCCGGCGCGTGATCCCGCTTTGCCTGTTTGCCATGGAAAACCGCGAGCTGGTCCACCAAACTCTGGAGCGGCAGGCCAAGCGCGGCCGTCACGAGGACAATGACGGCGTGTTCGTGACCGCGGTAGGCCGCAGCAGCGCGCACCTGGCTGCCCTGCCGGAAAAGGAGCAAGCACTGCTCGACGTGATCACTCCTGCGCCGCTGGCATTCGACAAGGCTTTGAAGACCCGCATGCAGCACGGCACGTTGAACCGCCTGGTATCGCGCGGCCTGGCGATCTACGCCTCGCGCAAGGACGGCCTGGGGCAGCCCTATATGGCCGGCGCCACAGAGCTGGCGCGGTTCATCATCGACACGTTGGAACTCACCTCGGCCCAAGCCCTGCTCACCCAGGCCATGCACGATGATGGTCATGATGATGCGAACCCCGCCCTGTTCGTGCTGCGCCAGCTCGCCGAGGGCCGCGCCCCCGGCCTGGTGGAGATGGAGATGAGACTCTCCATCCCCGTCATCGGCCTGGGCGCCTCTGCGCCGATTTACTATCCCGGTGTTGCCAAACTGCTCGGCACCAATGCGGTCATTCCTGAACATGCCGGCGTGGCCAACGCGGTTGGCGCCGTGGTGGGACAGGTGCGCATCACGCGCGATGCTCTGATCACCCAGCCCGACCAAGGGCGCTACCGGATCTTCCTGGGCGCTGCCGACAGCACGCCAAAGGACTATCCAAGCCTTGATGCTGCCCTCAGCGAGGTGCACACTCGCCTGGAAGACGAAGTTCGGCGTTCAGCCGAGACCGCCGGCGCAGGCGACATTTCGGTCAAGTTTGCCCGGGCCGACAAGACTGCGGATATCGAGGGCACGCAGACGCTGATAGAATCGCACATTTCGGCCACAGCCTCGGGCCGCCCGCGGATTGCCAATTGATCAAAGAAAGGCATGGGCCATGGAACTCAACGGTGACTTCTCCAAACGCGCTGCGGTGCATGCAGGCAAGATGGCGTGGAAGGCCTCGCCCATGGCCGGTGTTGACCGGCGCATGCTGGACAGGCTGGGCGACGAAGTGGCGCGCGCAACCAGCATCGTGCGCTTTGCACCAGGCAGCTCCTTTTCGCCTCACGTACACACCGGAGGCGAGGAGTTCCTGGTGCTCGATGGGGTGTTCCAGGATGAGCACGGCGACTTTCCCGCCGGCAGCTACATCCGCAATCCGCCGGAGTCGAGCCATACACCCGGTTCGGAACCCGGGTGCACCATCTTCGTCAAGCTCTGGCAGTTCAATCTGGCAGACCGCACCCATGTGCGTGTGGACACTGCCGAAAAGCCGTTCACGCCAGATCCGGCCCGCCCCGGCGCTGAGGTGTTGGAGCTGTTCGAAGACGACCGCGAGCACGTGAGCCTGGAACGGTGGGCTGCCGGCAGCCAGATAGAGCTTGATGGGCAGGCTGGAGGCCTTGAAGTGCTGCTTCTGGACGGCAGCTTCGCGGAGGCAGGCGAAACCTTCGAAGAGCAATCCTGGCTGCGCTTGCCCAAGGGGGGCCAGACCACCGCAACGGCCGGAGATCAGGGCACGCGGGTCTGGATCAAGCGGGGCCACTTGAGCACCCCTCCCTCTCCCCCCGCGGTTTGAGCCCTCAGGGCTTCACCGCAGAAACAATGTGCGCCGGCGCATCGAATGCCACGGTGCCATCTTTTTGAACAAAGGCTGCAAGGGCGGTCTGGGCCTCGTTCTGCAGAACCTGGTATTGGGCCTCATCAATGAGGCCCGCCAAAGTCCACCCCTTCACATCTGTGTGCACCCAGGCGCTGAGCGAGGGAAAGCGGGCTGTGCCAGTTTGGGTTTGCAGTTGCACATTCGCAATGCCCGCCTCTGAGAACAGTGGCGGCAAGAGCGCGGTGTCACCCAGATTGAAAGGCGCCTGGAGGGCCAGCGCGGCGGTGTCGCCGAACAGTCGCTGAAGAAGCTGCTCCATGGCTGCATAACCCGGCGAGGTGTCCATCCGGTCCCAGACCGCAACGGCCAGCCCGCCCCCCGGGCGGAGCACCCGCCACATTTCTCTCAAAGCGGCCACTCGGTCTTCAAAGAACATCAGACCGAACTGACTGATCACCGCATCAAACGCGGCATCGGCAAAGGGCAGTTCCTCAGCGCGGCCGTTTTGCCAGCGGATATCGGGCTTGGTGCGCCGGGCCACAGCCAGCATGCCTTCGTTCACGTCAAGACCGACAACGGAGCCCTCCTGCCCGGTTCGTGCCGCTGCCTCGCAGGCCAGCACGCCGGTGCCGCAAGCCACATCCAACACCGCATGGCCAGACCTTACACCCGCTGCCTCCACAACCGGCGCGGCCCATTGCTGAAACAATGAAGGCACAAAGAATTCGTCATACACATCTGCCGCACTGCGCGTTAATTGGCCCTTTTCTGCTGCTTCCATGGTGTCACTCCGTTCCCGTTTGGCTTTGAATTTCGAGCTATCATGAAACCTGATGTCCCCGAAAAATAGTCCAGAAAGTGTAGTACCTTATCGATCAGCAGAATTGCTATCGTGATAGGCAGGAGGTTCAAGCCATGAAGAGTTACGGACAATTTTGCCCGGTTGCCAAGGCCGCCGAGTTGTTCTGCGAGCGCTGGACGCCGCTCATTGTGCGCGATCTGGCGTTTGGCGCCTCCCGCTTTTCAGAATTGCAGCGCGGCGTGCCCTTGATGTCGCCCACCCTTCTGTCCCGGCGGCTTAAGCAGTTGGTGGCTGAAGGTGTTGTAGAGCGCCGCCGCTCCGCCACCGGCAAGTCGTGGACCTATCATCTCACCCCTGCAGGCGTGGAGTTTGTGCCCCTGGTGGAAACGCTCGGGGTTTGGGGACAGCGCTGGTCGCGACGGCAATTGGCCGAAGGGGAGATCGATCTTGGTTTGTTGCTCTGGACTCTGGAGCGCAGTGTGAAGGCCAACGCATTCGGCAAGGAGCGCTCCGTGATCCACTTGCATTTCTCCGATCAGCCGTCGGGCAAGGACCGGTGGTGGTTCGTGAACCATAAGGATGAGTGCGAACTGTGCCTTGAGGATCCAGGTTATGATGTAGATCTCTATCTGACCTGCAACCTGCCGGACATGATCTATCTGGTGCGCGGCGACCTTACTCTTACAACGGCCATGAGCACGGACCGGCTAGACGTGATGGGAACCTCACCAGCAAAGAAGAAACTGGCGGACTGGCTCAATCTGAGCCCGCTGTCGCAGATAAAATCGAACTTGCCAGAGGCTGCTGCGGTTTAGGTGCTGCGCGTGCGCGCATAATGGCGGCGCGCTTTTTCGCGGTTGCCGCACATCTCCATTGAGCACCACTGCCGGCGCCCGTTTGCGCTTTCATCCAGAAACATCCAGCCACACCCACCGCCCGGGCACATCTTTACGCGGTCGATTTCCCGGCTGTCCGTCAACATGGCGATGGCGGACAGAGCGAGGCCGTAGGCAAGCGGCGAGCTGGAAGCAACGGCAAACCCATCGTTCGAGATTTCCAGCGGAGCATAGTTGCCGGGCAGTTGCGCTGCCGCGTTCAGCAGCGCAACATCAACCATACGCGGGTCGGCGTTCTGAACGGCCGACAGAACGACCCTGCGCAGCGAAGCGCGGAACTGCAGAATGGTCTGCTCAAGTTCCTGCTGCGATCCGGCCCCACGGCAATGAAGCCCTGCGGCCTTGATCCAGGTCTGCAAATCCTCAATGCTTGCAAGCCTTTCCACCCCCACCGTGCCATCTGCATTCCAGTTGGCGGTGTTGAGAAAATCAAGGCAAATGCGGCCACCGATGAGGTGAACTGGGTAATCTTGATAGCTCATTCTTCATTCTAACCGTTATACCGGTTGACAGACAAGGTGTAATATTTAATCTAACTGTTATGACAGTTAGAAACGATGAAGTACGCCTCACCATGGGCGGCATTGCCCGGGGTTTGCGCCAGATGGCGGGGCTTGCCGTGTTCCTGGTGCCGTTCGGCATGGCCTTCGGTGTGGCGGCTGTGGAACGTGGCATGCCGCTTGAGCAAACCCTCACCATGAGCGTGCTGGTCTTCTCTGCCGCCGCCCAGTTCGCAGCATTGCAGCTGTGGGAGACCGGCACATTGGTGTCTCTGCTGCTCGTGGTTCTGGCGATCAGCACGCGTCACATCCTGTTGGGTGCAGCCTTGTCGCCCTGGCTCAATCAGGTTGACCGCACCAAACGCCTGGCAAGTCTATCCGTGCTGAGCGACCCCAATTTTGCTGACAGTTCAGCGGCCTTCGACCGGGACGAACGGGATATCGGGCGCCTCATCGGCGGCGGGGCGGCCTTGTGGCTCTCCTGGGTCATTGGCACCGCCATCGGCGCGATCGCCGGCAAGCAATTCGGTGATCTGGACCGCTTTGGCATCGACGTTTTGATGGCGAGTTATTTCGCTGCGATGCTTTTGACCCGTTGGCTTGAACGCTGGCAGGGGCACCGCACGGTTCTGCCCGCTGCGGCCGCCGCCGGTGTGGCGCTGCTGGGCCTGCATGTTCTGCCCTCAGGTTGGAACATCGTTGCGGCCGCCCTGGCGGGCGGTGCCGTTGGAGGGTTCATGTATGGACGCTAGTGTCTTTGGATATGGCACCATCGCGCTGATGGCGCTGGTGGTCTACGCCACGCGCATTGCCGGCTCGGAGCTGATGAGCCACGTGGCCATGACGCCGCGCATTGAGGCCGTGCTCAAGACGATGGCCTCATCGGTTCTGGTGGCCATTGTGGTCTCAGAATGCGCCCGGGGCGGAATGCGCACGAGCCTGGCGGTGCTTGCCGCCATCTGTGTCATGCTGGTGGTGCGGAACGCCTATGCGGCCATGAGCGCCGGCGTTGCGATTGCTGCGGCCTGCACCTTCCTGGTGTCGTAATCTATTTGGCACTCTTGGCTTTGGCGCTGAGCACCGCGGCCTCGCCCCCCAGAATGCGCACCTCGCGCTGCGGGAACGGCATGCCGACGCCGGCTTCCTTCAGCGCATCCCACACCAGGAACAGAACGTCGGAGGAGAATTTATTGGGGCCATCATCCAGGCCATCGACCCAAAACTCCACGGCAAAATTGACGCCCGAATCTCCGAACCCACGCAATTCGCAATCAGGCTCTTCGGGCTCGGTAAGGACGCGCGGATGTTTCAGCACTGCCTTTTCCACTGCGGGCGGCACGATGTGAAGATCGGTTGCGTAGGACACGGAGAACTCCACCTCATAGCGCTGGCGCGGATCATCGCGCGTCCAGTTGACAAAGCGTGAGGTGATGAAGGTTTCGTTCGGCACATTGATCTCTTTGCCGTCGAACGTCTCCAGGGTGGAGGAGCGCATGTTGAGCTCTTTCAGGATGCCGGCCTTGCCGTCATCCAGCTCAATGTAATCCCCCACAGAAACCGATCGCTCCAGAAGCAGGATCATGCCGGAGATGAAGTTTGAGGCGATCTGCTGCAAGCCAAACCCGAGGCCCACACCAAGCGCACCACCGAAGACCGTGAGTGCCGTGAGATCAAGCCCGAGCACCTGGAGCAAAAGGACGAACAGGACAACGAATAGTATCGTCTGGAACAGTTTGGCGAACAGTTCGCGGGTCGGCACATCCAAAGCCTGCTGCGCGCGGATGGCCTTTTGCCCGGCGTTCGACGAGATCCGGCCAAGCCAAAACAAGACGCCCCCGGCAATTGCCGCTTTAACGAGCAGATAGAGCGAAACGCGCACATTGCCCGCCTCAAGCGCCATGCCGTCGAGAAAGCCAACCGCTTCATCCAGCCAGTCGAAGACCTTCAGCGTGGCAACCGGAATGCCGATCCACAGACAGGCGCCGCGCACCAAGGGATGGCTGATGAGCCGGGTGATGGCCGTGTAGAGCACGGCGATAACGCCCACGCTCTGGGCAATGCGCACCAGCCAGGCAGACTGTACCAGGCCCAAGCAGGCCTCCACCGCAATGGCCAGCATGGTGACCGCAAGCAGCGGAAAGAGAAGATCGCGCAAACTGTAGACCACGGACAGGGCACGTTGAAACCGGCCCTCTTCAGGGGCGGCGCGGAACACGGGAATATGTTTGCGGATTTGCCCTGCGATCAGATAGGCCAGGAAAACCGCGGCAATGATTGCGCCAATCTGCACATAGAAGGCCGGATCGGTGGTCCAGTCGATCAGGCGCGCAAGCCACTGATCAGACAGTGCCTGCCAATATTTCGGATCAAACATAAACGGCCCTTCCCCTGCCCAGCCCCACTACAGACAAATGCTGCCACTTTTTGGCAGTGTGCGGATCAAGAGGCAAGCACCATTGCAGTTCCGCCTTCGGCCTGGCGCTCTGGTGGAGCACCTGGGCGGCCAGGCTGCGACGCTTGATGGCTGAGGGGTCTGTCCCACACCCTTGTGCTCTGAGCATGTGGTTGGCTCGCATGGATCCCTGCTTTCGCAGGGATGCGGGGGGGGGGGATGGGCAGGAACGCGGAAACGGGCAGGGGTGTGGCGTCATACGGTTTTGCCACTAAATAGGTGATATTGATCATACCACCCACCCAAATCTGTTCATCTTCAACGGCGGGAAACCGGCAAAAAACACGATTCTGCGAAACGAACCCAAATTCGCGTAAGCTGCTGAATTTAGTCCTTAATTAGCTCTATATGGCCTTTTTAGGTGACAATTTTCAACCCACCGGTCAGGGACGCGCCGTTTCACGCTTGATCATCGCCTGATAAAGCTCAATCAGCCGCCCCGTCATGGGGCCCATCACCTTGCCGTCGGTGCGCGGCTTGGTGGGATGGCCAATCGGGCGCCCGTCAATTTCGCGCACCGGGCACAGGCCGGCAAAAGTGCCGGTGACGAAGGCTTCGTCGGCGCTGTAAACATCGGTGGTGGAGAAGTTCTTCTGGCGGATCGGGATGCCGTTTTCTTCACACACTCTGATGACATTCCCGCGGGTGATGCCGCCCAGGCAGTAGTCACCGCTTGAGGTCCAGACCTCGCCGCGGCGCACGATGAAAAAATGCGTCGAGTTGCAGGTCGCTACAAAGCCCTGAGGGTCCAGCATCAAAGCTTCATCAGCGCCGGCCTTGGCCGCCTGGATACACGCCTGGATGCAGTTGAGCTTGGAGTGTGAATTAAGCTTCTGGTCTTGGGTGTCCGGCGAGGTGCGGCGGATGTGGGTGGTGAAGAGCGTGATGCCCCGCTCCAGAACCTCAGGCTTGGCGGTCTTGTATTCCGGAATGATGACAATGGTGGGCGGCGAAATCGTTACGCGCGGGTCTTGATAGGGGGTTGCCTTGATGCCCCGGGTGACCATCAGGCGAATGTGCACCCCTTCGCCCATGTCATTGGCCGCCAGGCAGTCGAACAGCCGCTTGGCCAGAGCATCGGGAGAAACATCCATCTCCATGTCGATGGCCCGGGCGCCTTCGTAGAGCCGCTCCAGATGGGCATCCAGAAAGGCGATCCCGCCCTCATGCACGCGCAAGCCTTCCCAGACACCGTCGCCCAAAATGAAGCCGGAATCAAACACCGACACCATGGCCTCAGCCCGCGGCACCATCTCTCCGTTGATGGAGATCAGGATGTCGGCGTTGCGGGGATCGTCAACGTATTCGTGGGTGCTCGTGCCCATAAAAGCCTCAAGACGTGAAGTGGGATCAGGAATTCGGCCCCGTCTTATCATCGCCCGGGGCCAGGAGCCAGCCAAACAACAGAACCGCACACACGGCGCCGATGCATTCGGCAATGATGAAGCCAGGAAGGTCAATCGGGCGGATGCCGGAGAACGTATCGGTGAAGGCGCGGGCGATCGCCACCGCCGGATTGGCGAACGACGTGGAAGCTGTGAACCAATAAGCTGCCGTGATGTAAAGCCCCACAAGCCAGGGCACTGCGTCGGCCCGGAATCTGATGCCGCCCAGGATGATAGCCATGAGCCCAAAGGCGGCGACCCATTCGGCAAACCATTGCGCCCCACCCGTTCGCACGGTGGTCGAGGCCTGCAGCACACTGAGGTCGAACATCAGATGGGCCACGAAGGTGCCCACGATGCCGCCCGCAACCTGCGCCGCAATGTAGGGTACCAGTTCGGTCCACGGCAGGTCGCGTTTCACGGCAAAACCCAGAGAGACCGCCGGGTTGAAGTGCGCCCCGGAAATCGGGCCGAATATCGTGATCAGCACCACCAGAATGGCGCCGGTGGGGATTGTGTTGCCCAATAGGGAAACAGCCACGTCGTCGCTCAACTTGTCGGCCATGATGCCGGACCCAACAACCGTGCACACCAGCAACCCGGTGCCCAGGGCTTCGGCCGCCAGGCGCCGCGCCATATCGAAGTTTGCCATCGTCAGTACCCCTCGTCTTCCCACAGCTAACCGAACCAGTTGCCTCAGAAAAGCGCAAGGCGCAAGACACCTCCGCCGCCAGGGGCCAATTGCCCATGTTCTTTGCACAAGCCTGATGCTAAGACTGCCTCCTTCAAATATCTCAAATAGCAAGCTCATCCCGCCATGACCGACCTGACCCGCTATCCCTCAGTGCACTATCTGAGAGAACGCGCCAGAACCCGATTGCCTCATTTCGCCTGGGAGTTTCTCGACAGCAGCACCGGCATCGAAGACGGAAAGGCCCGCAACGAGAGCGCCTTGCGGGAGATCGAGATCGTGCCGCGGATGCTGCCGGGCAAGATCGAAGCAGAGTTCAAAACCACGCTATTTGGACAAGAGTATGAAGCCCCGTTCGGCGTTGCGCCGGTGGGCATGTCCGGGCTGGTGTGGCCCAAGACCGAGATCTTCCTGGCCCGAGCCGCAGCGCAGATGAAGCTGCCTTATTGCCTCAGCACCGTGGGCGCCGAGACGCCGGAAACCGTTGGCCCGGAGGTGGGCGAGTATGGCTGGTATCAATATTACCCTACCAAGAACCTGGAAGTGCGCGACGACATACTGCGCCGGGGCAAAGACGCCGGCTTCAAGGTTCTGGTGATCACCGTCGATGTGCCCGTGACCAGCACCCGCGAGCGGCAGCTCAAGGCGGGTTTGCGCATGCCGCCGAAGAAAGACCTTGCGACCCTGTGGCAAGCAACCCGGAATCCAGCCTGGAGCCTTTCCACGCTGACCCACAAGATGCCCCATCTGGTGACTTTGGAGAAATACCGCACGGATAATTCTGACTTGCGCACCTTCCTTGCCGCCTTGTTGCACGGCCGGCCGGATTGGGATGATGTGTCAGCGGTGCGCGATCTTTGGGACGGCCCGGTGATCTTGAAAGGCATCATGGACGTGGGCGATGCCGTGGAAGCGGCCAAGCGCGGGTTTGATGGCATTGTGGTGTCCAACCACGGCGCCCGGCAAACGGACGCGGCACCGGCCACCATCTCTGTGTTGCCGGAAATTGCCGCTGAGGTTGGCGGCAAAATGAGCATCATCTTTGATTCCGGCATCAGAAGCGGACTCGACATCGTGCGCGCCCGGGCATTGGGCGCCGATTTCTGCCTGCTCGGCCGCCCCTTCCTCTATGCGGTGGCCGCTCTGGGCGAAGCGGGCGGGCAGCATGTGATGAATGTGCTCAGGGATGATTATTGCAACAACATGCTGCAGCTCGGCGTGAAGAATGTGGATGAGTTGCGCAACCTCAAAATCCGCAACAGACCAACACCCACCAATTGGTGACACCAACAGCCGCAGCCTAAGCGTTGCATCTTGCCGCCCTATGGAAAGCCCGATAGTGTCGGCTCAGCTTCACTCCAACAAGGGACGCTTCGAGGCCTGATCTGAAAAGGCGGGGCGGCAAGGATATGGTCAAGGAAATCGGACATTTTATCGGCGGCAAGAACGTCGCGGGAACCAGCGGTCGGTTCGCCGACGTTTACGACCCGAACACCGGCGAAGTGCAGGCCAAAGTGGCTCTGGCATCAACCGAAGAACTTAACGCCGCGGTGGCCAATGCAGCAGCAGCCCAGCCAGCATGGGCGGCAAAGAACCCGCAAGTGCGCGCCAGGGTGATGATGAAGTTCATCGACCTGGTGAACGCGGAAAAAGAAGAGCTCGCCCAGATGCTTTCACGTGAGCATGGCAAGACCATTCCCGACAGCCATGGCGACATTCAGCGCGGCATTGAGGTGGCTGAGTTTTCCCTTGGCATCCCCCATTTGCTGAAAGGCGAATATTCTGACAGCGCCGGCCCGGGCATCGACATGTATTCCATGCGCCAGCCCCTGGGCGTGGCTGCCGGCATTACACCGTTCAACTTCCCGGCCATGATCCCCATGTGGAAAATGTGCCCGGCGATTGCCTGCGGCAATGCTTTCATTCTGAAACCCTCTGAGCGCGACCCGTCCCTGCCTTTGCGCTTGGGCGAGCTGATGATTGAGGCCGGCCTGCCGGAAGGCATTCTGAATGTGGTCAACGGCGACAAGGAAGCCGTGGACGCTATTTTGGACAATGAAGTCATCCAAGGGGTTGGCTTTGTTGGCTCCACCGCCATTGCCGAATATGTCTATTCGCGCGGCACCGCGAACGGCAAACGGGTTCAATGCTTCGGCGGCGCCAAGAACCACATGATCATCATGCCTGATGCCGATCTGGATCAGGCTGTCGATGCGCTCATCGGGGCCGGCTACGGCTCGGCCGGCGAGCGCTGCATGGCGATCTCGGTTGCCGTTCCGGTTGGTGAAGCCACGGCGGATGCGTTGGTTGAAAAGCTCATCCCGCGGGTTGAGAGCCTGAAGATCGGCCCATCCACTGACCGTGAGGCTGACTACGGCCCGGTGGTAACCCAACAGGCGCTGGACCGGGTCCGGGGTTATGTGAATCTCGGCATCGAGGAAGGCGCAAACTTGGCCGTGGATGGCCGTGACTTCTCCATGCAAGGCTTTGAGAACGGCTACTTCATGGGCGGCTGCCTGTTCGACAATGTGACCAAGGACATGCGGATCTATAAGGAAGAGATCTTCGGCCCCGTGCTCTCGGTGGTGCGCGCCAAGACGTATGAAGAAGCAATCGATCTTCCCATGAGCCACGAATATGGCAACGGCGTTGCGATCTACACCCGCGACGGCGATGCAGCCCGTGAGTTCGCCAACCGCATCAACATCGGCATGGTGGGCATCAACGTGCCGATCCCGGTTCCCCTCGCCTACCATACCTTCGGCGGCTGGAAGCGTTCAGCCTTCGGCGACCTCAACCAGCATGGCCCGGATTCAGTGCGGTTCTACACCCGCACCAAGACCGTGACCTCACGCTGGCCATCGGGCATGAAAGAGGGCGCAGAGTTTGTCATTCCGACAATGAACTAAAACGCGGCGAATTTAGATGTGATCAAAACTGTCTGAATGTAGCCCTCGGGCTTGACCCGAGGGCCCATGCGGCAGGGCCTAGAGCTTGTGGCAGCGGGTCCTCGGGTCAAGCCCGAGGACGGCATGGATGAGGAATAACGTCAATTGAGACGAATGCGCCCTTTTCACGTTTGTGTGTAATCACGTCTGTTGAAGCTTAATCCCGCATTAACCAATTCCGCGCACCATCTTAAAGTTAAGCATAAGAGGGGAAGGGTGGCGTAGGGGCGCGAATAATGTGAGTGCAGGTGCGTTTGCGTTGCGGTGCCGGTCTAGATGGCTGTTCTTTTCTGAATAACCTCCTGCCGGCGTGAAGCCGGAACTTGCGTTAGGAGGTAATGATGGTCGATCTGAATTCCATCACGACGTGCCGCCGCCTGTTTGCAACTGTGGTTGCCGCTGGCGCCTTGATTTTAAGCTTTTCTCTGCCCGCCGAGGCCAGCATGGCCTGCGGACCGCACAAAAAGCTGACAAAAGCCCTGACCGGCAAATACAAGGAAGCCCGCAAGGGCCTCGGCCTTGTGGCCAGCCGCCGGGTTATGGAAGTGTTCGTGTCCGACACCGGATCATGGACCCTGGTGATGACCGACCTGAACGGGGTCAGTTGCATCATTGCCGCCGGGCATTCCTGGGAAGACGCGCCCAAAGTGGCGATGGTCGAGCCGGGCATTTAATTTCAGCCTCACCAACACGTGAGTTTGGCGCGTCTTGAACGTGAACGGGCACAGCCCGATCTCATGAATACGACGTGCATTGGAGACCAGGGAGAAAAGGGATGACCCTTACCGTCGAACCCTTCGCTCCGGGCAACTGCTGAAGGCGATCTTTGACTTGCCTCCTGGCGGCCCTGGAGCTGAACAGGAGGTAGTGAAATGTTTGGATTGCTGAAATCCGCATTTGTGGCCGCAGCCCTGCTGCTTGCCGCGTTTGCAAGTCCCAACATAGCCGAGGCGCGGTCGTTCTGTGCCCCGCGGGACAATATCGTCAAAATCCTGGACAAACGCTTTTCTGAAAAACGCCAGGCCATTGGCCTCGCCAATCAGAAAGGCCTGGTGGAGCTCTACGTTTCTGCCGGCGGCACCTGGAGCATGGTCCGCACCAATGTGCAGGGTGTTTCCTGCGTCATCGCCAGTGGACATGCCTGGGAACAGGCCCCTTTGGCAACGCTGCTGCCGGGCGCCTGATCTTCAGCCCTTGCATTGGCGGGCCTTGCGCGCCATAAGCGCGCGCCATGGGCCGGGTCTACGACACATACCACTTGCAAGTTGAGCGCGGAGAGCTGGGCGCCGACATTGAGCAGGCCGTCGTGGCCAAGAAACTCGATGCCCTGTGCGATGCGCTGGACGTTTATGAGCCCGGCAACGAGCCCAATGGTGTGATGAAATGGCTTGGCCTTTCCAAGCAGGCCCCGGTGCCTGTGGGGCTCTACATCCACGGGGATGTTGGCCGCGGCAAGACCATGCTGATGGACATGTTCTACGACCTGGCGCGGATCAAGCCGAAGTCCCGCATCCATTTTCATGAGTTCATGCAACAGGTTCACGCCCGGGTGCACCATTGGCGCAAGCAGCACAACGACCCCATTCCGCCGGTGGCCGCCGAGATCGCCGCAGAGGCCACCGTTCTGTGTTTCGACGAATTCCAGGTCACCGACATCACCGATGCGATGATCCTGGGCCGCTTGTTCACGGCGCTGTTCGAGCACGGCATCATCGTGGTTGCGACCTCCAACATCGAGCCCGATGGCCTTTATGAGCATGGCCTCAATCGCAACAGTTTTCTGCCTTTCATCAAGCTCATGCAGCAGAAGATGCAAGTTGTGTCGCTTGACGGAGAAAAGGACTACCGCCTGGACCGGCTGATGGGCCACAAGGTTTACGTGACCCCGTTGGGCGCTGAAGCCGACACTGAATTGCAGACCATGTGGGAAGAACTCACCGAATGCGAGAGCGGACCACCCGCGGAACTTGAGGTGACAGGGCGCACGCTCGTGGTTCCTCAGGCGGCCCGGTCGGTGGCGCGCTTTGACTTTTCAGACTTATGCGAGAAACCGCTGGGGCCTGGCGATTTTCTGAAGATCGCCAAGACCTTCCACACGGTGATTGTGGAGAACATCCCAAAGCTCTCCAAGGCCCGGCGCAACGAAGCCAAGCGCTTCGTCATCCTGATCGATGCGCTTTACGACAATCACGTGCGCCTGATCGCGTCAGCGGCGGTTGCCCCGGCCAAGATCTATCCGGAAGGCGACCATGCGTTCGAGTTCAACCGAACGGCGTCCCGCCTGATCGAGATGCAGTCAGAAGAGTATCTGATGGCGCCGTAACCCGCACCCCTGCGAAAGCAGGGGTCCATAGCTCTGAGCGGGCGGGTTGGTCCAATGGGTCCCTGCTTTCGCAGGGACGCGGGGAGTTAGCGCCGCAGGCTACCCAAAATGCCCCTGATCAGCGCCCGGCCGATCTGAGTGCCAATGGTGCGAACGGCTGAGCTGATGAAACGTTCCGTGTGGCTCATGCGGCGGCTGCGGCGTCCGCCCGATTTCTTCTTGGCCTCTTTGGCCTGGGCCATTTCTTCAGCCGCCTTTTCTGCAGCATCAGCCCTGGTTTCGGCCCGCTCCTTCAAGATCTCAAAGGCGGATTCCCGGTCCACCGTCTCATCATAAATCCCGAACACGGGGCTGTTGTTGATGACCTTGCGGCGCTCTGCGTCCTCGACCGGGCCCATCCGCGATGACGGTGGGCGGATCAGGGTCTGCTGCACCATTGACGGCACGCCCTTTTTCTCCAACGTGGACACAAGAGCCTCGCCGACACCAAGCTGGGTGATGGCTGTTTCCGTATCGATGTCCGGGTTCTGGCGGAAGGTGGACGCTGCGGTTCTCACCGCCTTCTGCTCGCGCGGCGTATAGGCTCTCAGCGCGTGCTGGATGCGGTTGCCAAGCTGGGAGAGCACGGTTTCAGGCACATCAAGTGGGTTCTGTGTGACGAAATAGACCCCGACGCCTTTGGAGCGGATCAGGCGCACCACCTGCTCAACCTTATCAATCAGCGCCTTGGGCGCCTCATCGAACAGCAAGTGGGCTTCGTCAAAGAAGAACACCAGCTTGGGCTTGTCGGGATCCCCAACCTCGGGAAGCTCTTCGAACAGCTCCGACAACAGCCACAGCAGGAAGGTGGCATAAAGCTGTGGCGACAGCATGAGCTTGTCGGCCGCCAGAACGTTGATGTAGCCGCGGCCATCGCGGGTTGTGCGCATAATGTCTTTGATGTCGAGGGCCGGCTCGCCGAAGAAGCTTTCAGCCCCTTGCTCTTCCAAAACCAGCAGCCGGCGCTGGATGGCGCCGATGGACTGCTTGGAGACGGTGCCGTACTCGGTGCGGATCTCTTTGGCCCGCTCGCCGATTTCGATGAGCAGCGCCCGCAAGTCCTTCAAATCGAGAACCGCCAGGCCTTCTTCATCGGCGATCCGGAACGCGATGTTCAGTGCGCCTTCCTGGGCTTCGGTGAGATTGAGCAGGCGCGAGAGCAGCAGCGGGCCCATTTCGGTGATTGTGGTGCGGATCGGATGACCCTGCTCGCCGAACAGATCCCAGAACACGGTCGGATAAGCTTCAAAGCCATAATCGTCGAAGCCGATCTTGGTGGCCCGCTCGATCAGAAAGTCCTTCGGCTCCCCCTCAGCAGATACGCCGGACAGATCGCCCTTCACGTCTGCAGCGAACACAGGCACGCCCTGGTCAGCAAAGCCTTCAGCAAGGATTTGCAGGGTTACGGTCTTGCCGGTGCCGGTGGCTCCTGTGACCAGTCCATGTCGGTTGGCCAACTTCAAATTGAGGAACTGTTTTTCTTGCGCCGTGCCGATGAAAATCTGGGTGCCGTCCGTCATGAAATTAATTGCCTGTCACATCTGTTGGTGAGGGTTCTGTTGCGGCGCAATCTGCTATAAATTGACCGCAGAAGCAATCACGCCGCCCCGAGCTCATTGGCCGGGGCGCACTTTCTTGGAGGCTCTCATGGAGCAATTGATCTCACAACTGGCCAGCCAGTTCGGAATTGACGAAGCTTTGGCCCATAAGGCCGTGGGCATGGTGCTGTCGCTGTTGCAAAACCAGGGAGACAGCGGCGCGGTGAGCGAACTGTTTGAAAAGCTGCCGGGCGCCGGCGATCTGGCCGCCGAATATGCAGGCGGCGGCGGCGGCGGCGGACTTGGTGGCATGCTGGGCGGCCTCATGGGCGGCGGCGCCGGCGAAGCCATGAAGCTGGTGGGCTCGCTGCAGTCCGATGGGCTTTCCATGGACCAGATCAAAGGCATCGGAACCGGCCTTCTGGATCACGCGAAACAAGAAGGCGGCGAAGATCTTGTGCGCCGGGCGGTTGAGGGCATTCCAGGCGTCAGTGACTACATCTAGGCGTCCTTCGCTGCATTCGGCATAAACTTTCGCTTATTTCAGCCGCAATCAACCTTGGTTCCATAGCCAAACTGGCAGAGCCCTCCATATAGGGGGGCGAACTTCCAAGGGTTGATACATCCACATGAGACGTTTTGGTCTAATCGTCTGCTGCGCGCTGCTGGCTGCGCCATTGCTTCACTTTGCGCCGTTGCTGGCGACAAAGAGCCTGCCTGCCGTCTTCAGTCAGTATCTCGGCTTCGCCGCGCTGATTGCGATGGCACAGATCATGGTGTTGGCGACCCGCTGGCCGGGGGTCGAGCTGGTGTACGGCGGCCTTGATCGGGTTTACCTCCTGCACAAGTGGCTCGGGATTATCGCGGTGGCCGCTGTGCTTCTGCATGAAGCCATTGACCCGGAAATCAAAGGAATGGAGTTTGGCGGCCGCTTTGAGGACCTTGCGGAGGATGTGGCAGAACTGAGTTACAACGGATTGTTGGCTTTGGTTGCAATAACGCTGATAACTTTCATCCCCTATCATTGGTGGCGCGCCAGCCATAAGCTGATGGGGGCGGTCTTTGCAGCGGCAGCTTTCCATGCCTATTTCATTGAGAAGTCCTTCTCCAACTCTTCGCCAATGGGTTTGTACATCCTGGCCTTGAGTGTTCTCGGGCTCGTGGCCTACTTCTACACCTTGATGCCAGTGCGCTGGATGCGCCGCATGAGGCCTTACAAGGTTACCGGGGTCGAAAACACCGGGCAGGCCATTTCAGTGACCCTGGTACCGGAAAAGAAAGGGCTCCGTCATCATGCAGGACAGTTCGCGTTTGTCGGGCTTGATAGTTCTGCTCACAGCGAAATTCACCCGTTCACCATATCGAAGGCACCGAATTCAAATCACAGTCTCCGCTTTACCATCAAGCCGCTTGGCGCAGGCACTGAAGCGTTGGTTGACGCCCTTAAGACCGGCCAGACGGCACAGGTCTCCCAAGCCTTTGGCCATTTTCGCTATCGTCAGACCGGTCAGCCCCAGATTTGGGTGGCTGGCGGAATTGGGATAACCCCCTTTCTTGCGTGGGCCGATGACCTGAAGGCCGATCATGAGCCAATCCACCTGTTTGTCTGTTGCAGGACAAGAGACGACGTGGCGCATCTCAGCGAGCTTTATGATCGCGCTGCCTCAGATCCGAGTTTCCATGTCCACCTTTGCGAGTCGCGCGCTGGCCAGCGCTTGAGCATTGACCTGATGCGGGAACACGTTCCTAACTTGCCGCGGAGCGTTGTTTCCTTCTGCGGCGGGGAAAATATGCGCGAAAGTCTTCGCAAGGATCTATTGGCCGCCGGGGTCAAACGGGCGAACTTCCGGTACGAAGAGTTTAAAATCAGGTCCGGCTTGCCATTAGCCTTGGCCTGGCGGTGCACCAGCGCCCTGTTCAGGCGCCTCAGACTGAAATCGCGTCCTGCATCTTACAACCAAGCCGCCTAGCGGTTTTCGCAAAGCCGACAGCCGGCTCAGAGCCATTGGCTCCAGCCTTCGCAGGAGTGCGGGAGAGGTGACACCCCCTGCGAAAGGCTCATTTTGCAGTTGACCCGAGGTGCGCTATAACAAATGATGCAGTGCAGCATGGCCCGCCTTTGAAGTGACCAAAATGACCGACCTGACCCTTGCAGACAGCTTTCCCGCCGCAGACCGTGAAGCGTGGTTGGTCTTGGTGGATAAAACTCTCAAAGGCGCTGACTTTGACAAGCGCTTGGTCACCACCACTTATGACGGCCTGAAGCTGCAACCCATCTATGAGCAGAGCGCCGGAGCCGACGTGCCGCAAAAAGCGGCGCAAGGTTGGGCCATTCTGCAACGGGTGGATATTCCTGCAGTTGAAGACGCCAACACCCAAGTGTTGCGCGATCTTGAGGCTGGAGCGAGCGGGCTCTCGATGCTGCTGTCGGGTCACGGCGGCCCGTCAGGTTTTGGCGTTGAGGCCAACACTGTGGAAGACTTCGACCGGCTGCTGGATGGGGTTCATCTGGACATGATCCCGCTCAGGCTGGACGCCGGGCAACGCGGCCCCGAGGCTGCGGCCGCTCTGCTGGCGCTGTACGAAAAACGGGGCATTGATGCTGGTTCGGCCGACATCACTCTTGGCCTGGACCCGATTGGCCAGTTGGCCCTACACGGAACGCAAGTCGATCAGAAAAATGCCTTGGACGTTGTTCCCGCCGGCAGCTCGATAACCGCGTTCCAGGCCGATGGCCGCGCGTTTCACAATGCCGGCGCCTCAGAAGCCCAAGAACTTGCCTGCGCACTGGCAGCTGCCGTGACCTATCTGCGCTGGCTGGAGGGGGCTGGCGTTCCGCTCGCAACCGCAGTGAGCCAAGTGGCGATGGTATTGAGTGTTGATGCGGACATGTTCCTGTCTGCCGCCAAGTTTCGCGCGGCACGCCTTCTGTGGGCGCGGGTGCAGGAAGCAATGGACTTGTCTCCTGCGCCCCTAAAGCTGCATGCAGAAGCCAGCTGGCGCATGATGAGCAAGCGCGATCCCCATGTGAACCTGCTGCGCGCCACAGCGGCCACGTTCGCTGCAGCCACGGCCGGCGCCGACAGCCTGACCATGCTGCCCTTCACCAGCGCCATCGGCCTGCCGGACCGCTTTGCCCGCCGCATGGCCCGGAACGTTCAGCTGGTTTTGGGCGAGGAATCACGTCTTGGCCATGTGGCAGACCCTGCAGCAGGCTCCGGGTTCATGGACGGCGTGGCCCATGAAATGGCAACCGAAGCTTGGCGCCGGTTCCAGGAGATAGAAGCCGCCGGCGGTATCATCGAGGCGCTCTCGAGCGGCAACATTCAATGCCAGATTGCGGAGACCAAAGAGGCCCGCGCCAAGAACGTTGCCAAGCGCAAGGATGCCCTGACCGGCGTGTCTGAGTTTCCACATCTCGCTGAAACCCCGGCAGATGTTCTGGCGCTCTTGGAGGCATCTGCGTTTGCAGCCACCAACACCCTAGCGCCTTACCGGGCCAGCGAGCCCTTTGAAGCCCTGCGCGATGCCTCAGATCAGGCCACCCAAACCTCCGGTGCACGGCCAAAGATCCTGCTCGCCAATCTGGGCTCGGTGGCCGACTTCACCACTCGCGCCACCTGGGCCGCGAACGTGTTTGAAGCGGGCGGAATTGAAGCGCTGCAGAATGACGGGTTTGAAGATGGCGCCGCTGCCGCTGCCGCATTTGCACAGAGCGATGCGCAGATTGCCATCCTCTGTTCCAGCGATGAGGTCTATCAGGCCAAAGCAGCCGATGCGGCCAAGGCGCTGAGTGAAGCCGGGGCCAAGCATGTCTATCTGGCCGGGCGCCCGGACGATGGGCTTGGCGCTGCCGGTGTGGGTACATTTGTTTATGCCGGTTGTGATATACTGGCCCTATTGAAAGACGCCCATGCGCTTTTGGGAGTTGCACCATGACCGCCATCCCTGATTTCACCAAGATCGACTTTGCCTCGCCAGCCGGCACCAGCCCGGCGTCCGGCGAAAGCTGGGAGACCCCTGAAGGCATTGCCGTGAAGCCAGGATATGGCCCGGCAGATACGGCCGGTCTTGATTTCATCAACGGCTGGCCCGGCATTGCGCCCTATCTGCGCGGCCCTTACCCGACCATGTATGCCACCCGGCCCTGGACCGTCCGCCAGTATTCCGGCTTCTCCACCGCTGAAGATTCCAACGCCTTTTACCGGCGCAATCTCAAAGCCGGCCAGAAAGGCCTCTCCATCGCCTTCGATCTGGCGACCCACCGGGGCTATGATTCCGATCACCCCAGGGTGGTAGGCGATGTGGGGATGGCTGGTGTGGCCATCGACAGCATCTTTGACATGCGGACTCTGTTCGACGGCATTCCGCTCGATCAGATGAGCGTCTCCATGACCATGAACGGCGCGGTGTTGCCGGTTCTGGCGCTCTACATTGTAGCCGCCGAAGAGCAGGGCGTGGCCCCGGAGAAGCTGGCCGGCACCATTCAGAACGACATTCTGAAAGAGTTCATGGTGCGCAACACGTATATCTATCCGCCAACGCCCTCCATGCGCATTGTGTCGGACATCTTCGGCTACACATCGCGGCATATGCCGAAGTTCAACTCCATCTCCATTTCCGGCTATCACATGCAGGAAGCCGGCGCGACGGCAGACCTTGAGCTCGCCTACACCTTGGCGGACGGCGTGGAATATGCCCGCGCCGGAGTTGCCGCAGGTCTCGATATCGATGCCTTTGCCCCGCGGCTCTCGTTCTTCTGGGCGATCGGCATGAACTTCTACATGGAGATCGCCAAGATGCGCGCGGCGCGGTTGTTGTGGGCCAAGTTGCTGACGCCGTTTGAGCCGAAGTCAGACAAGTCGCTCAGCCTGCGCACCCATTGCCAGACCTCCGGCTGGTCGCTCACCGCGCAGGACGTTTACAACAACGTCACCCGCACCTGCATTGAGGCCATGGCCGCAACGCAAGGCCACACACAATCGTTGCACACCAATGCGCTGGATGAAGCCTTGGCCCTGCCAACAGATTTCTCCGCCCGCATTGCCCGCAACACCCAATTGTTCCTGCAACAGGAAACCGGCACCTGCCGGGTGATCGATCCGTGGGGCGGCAGCTATTATGTTGAGCGCCTGACCCATGACCTGGCCCAGAAGGCCTGGGCACACATTCAGGAAGTTGAAGAGCTGGGCGGCATGGCCAAGGCGATTGAGGCCGGCATTCCCAAGCTCAGGATCGAGGAAGCGGCAGCCCGCACCCAGGCCCGCATCGATTCCGGCGCGCAGACCGTAGTGGGGGTCAACAAGTTCCAGGTTGATGAGCCCGACAACATTGAAGTGCTGAAAGTTGAAAACGCCAAGGTGCGCACCGAGCAGAACGCCAAGCTGAAACGCTTGAAGGCCGAGCGCAATGAGGCCGAAACCCAAGCCATGCTTGATGCCTTGGGCAAAGTTGCAGAAACCGGCGAAGGCAATCTGCTGGAGGCTGCGGTGAATGCTGGCCGCGCCAAAGCCACCGTTGGTGAAATCTCCGCCGCTATGGAGCGTTCGTGGGGCCGGCACGTGGCCGAGATCCGCGCCATTCAGGGCGTCTACAGCAAGGAGGCCAGCAAGATGTCAGGTGCCGTGGAAGAAACCCGCAAGATGGTGGATGCCTTCGAAGATGCCGATGGCCGCCGCCCGCGCATCCTCATCGCCAAGATGGGCCAGGACGGTCACGATCGGGGCCAGAAAGTGATCGCCACCGCGTTTGCCGATATTGGTTTTGATGTGGACATCGGGCCGCTGTTTTCAACACCGGATGAGGTGGCGCAACAGGCCGTTGAAAATGACGTACACATAATTGGCGTGTCGTCGTTGGCGGCAGGTCACCTGACCCTGGTGCCGGATCTCAAAGCCGCACTGGGCGCGCTGGGGCGCGAAGACATTATGGTTGTTGTGGGCGGGGTCATCCCACCACAGGATTTCGATGCCCTGAAACAAGCCGGCGCGGCTGCCATCTTCCCGCCTGGCACTGTGATCAGCACAGCTGCCCAGGATCTGATCAGACAATTGAGTGCTGAGCGCGGCTACGCTGATGCAGCGGAGTAGATTTGCCGCCGCCACAGAGGGTGACGTGCCGGGCAAATCGGGCTAAGCAGCGCCAATGAGCGCTTCAGAGCAAATGACCCCTGAACTGCAGACCCTGGCAGAAGCCTTGAAAGCCGGCGAGCGGGCCGCCCTTGGGCGCGCCATTACCCTGGTGGAGAGCAAGCGCCCTGACCATGAGGATCAGGCGCAGCAACTTCTGCTCAGCCTCACGCCCGCAACGGGCAAGGCGCTGCGCATCGGCATTACGGGTGTGCCCGGAGTGGGTAAATCCACCACAATCGACACTTTCGGACGCAACCTCACCGAGGCTGGCCACAAGGTGGCCGTTCTGGCGGTTGACCCCACAAGCCAGCGCAGCGGCGGATCCATTCTGGGCGACAAGACCCGGATGACGGCCTTGGCGTCAGACCAGAACGCCTTCATTCGCCCCTCGCCCACCGGCTCAACCCTGGGCGGCGTCACCCGGCGAACCCGCGAGACCATGCTGCTGTGCGAGGCTGCAGGATTCGACATCATCATTGTGGAAACTGTTGGCATTGGCCAGTCGGAGACCGCGGTCGCCGATATGGTGGACTTCTTCCTGGTGCTGATGCTGCCCGGCGCCGGCGATGAGCTGCAGGGCATCAAGAAGGGGGTCCTGGAAATCGCCGATATGATCGCCGTGAACAAGGCCGACGGCGACAACGCCGCGCGTGCCGTTGCTGCAGCTTCGGAATACCGCGCGGCCTTCAACATTCTAACCCCCCAGAGCCCGAATTGGGCCCCGCCGGTGATCACGGTTTCGGGGTTGAAAAACCAGGGGCTCGACACTCTTTGGTCGGAAATTGAGCGCCATCGGGAAGTCTTGAGCGGAACCGGTGAGTTTGACGCCCGGCGCAAAGATCAGAGGGTGCGCTGGATGTGGGCCATGCTGGAAGAGCGGATGATGACCCGGTTCCGGCAAAATGAGACGATCAAACAGCGCCTGCCCGGCCTGGAAGCGCAAGTGTCCGAAGGGCGGCTCACCCCGGTTTTGGCCGTGCGCGAGCTGCTGGAAAGCGCTGAAAAGGCATAGGTTTTGCATCGGATACTGCCAAAAGCAGATCTGGAGCAACATTCATGACCACGACGCGGCGATCTTTCATGGCCGGCAGCGCCGGAATTGGCGCAGGCCTGGCGGTTTTGGCCAGTTCTGGGGCCCATGCCAAATCGGCTTCGCGAACCGCACTGGTTGCGTCTGATTTTGGGGCAAAGCCCGGCCGCAGCAAACCTCAGACCGGCGCATTGCAAAAAGCCATTACCGCGGCGATCAAGCAAAAGCGCACCCTGTTTCTGCCCGGCGGCACCTATTTCACCAACACATTGAGCATTCGCGGCACCCTTCATGTGATGGGCGTTCCCGGCCAAACCCAGATCGTGGCCGCTGGCGGAAAATCCCTGCTCCTGGTCGAAGACACAAAGACGGTGGCTCTTGATGGTCTCACGTTTGACGGCAATTTTGCGGCCCCATTGGGCGAAACGCTTGGCGGCCTGGTTGAATGCCGCGGCACAAGCGCATTGCGGATTGAACGCTGCAGTTTCCTGCGCTCGCGGCGCAGCGGGCTCTCACTGAAGGGGTGCGGCGGGTCGGTGACCGGCAGCACGTTTGCTGAAAACCGGAACGCTGGTCTGTTCTCCATCGATTCCACAGGGATGACGATCACCGGCAACCTGGTGGAAAAATGCGAAAACAACGGCATTCTCATTTGGCAATCGAAAAAACGCCGGGACGGCAGCATCGTTGCGCAGAACCGCATCCGGAACATTGGCGCCAAAGATGGTGGCTCGGGCCAAAACGGCAATGGCATCAACATCTACCGGGCGGCCCATGTGACCGTGTCCGACAACGTCATCTCCGCTTGCAAATTTTCCGCCGTGCGCTGCAATTCCGGCGACAATGTTCAAATCACGGGGAACAATTGTTCCGACCTGCACGAGGTTGCGCTCTACGTGGAGTTCGCCTTTCAGGGCGCCGTGGTCAGCAACAACATCGTCGACACGGCCGCCATCGGCATCGCCATCACAAACCTGAACGAAGGCGGGCGTTTGGCCGTCTGTTCCGGCAACCTGATCCGCAACATCACCCGAAAGCGCTTCAACGACGGCTGGGGCGTCGGCATCGGCGCCGACGGGGACACTGCGCTCACCGGCAATGTGGTGGAAAATGCCGCCCGGTCCGGCATTGCGCTTGGCTGGGGCCAGTATCTGCAGAATGCGGTTGCCACCGGCAACATGATCAAAGACTGCCCCATTGGCGTGGAAGCCACCACCACCAAGGGCGCCGGGCGGGCCATGATCAGCAACAACATTATCTCAGGTGCGAAAAAGGGCGCCATTTTCGGCATGCACTGGAACAAGCCTGTCACGGGCGATCTTGCCAAACCCGGCGTGCCCCAACCCGACAACCTCACGGTCAGCGGCAATCAGGCTGTCTAACCCCCGGCATTATCGGCAAGCAACCGCGCGGATAGCGCCGGCGAGGCGGCAACAATCTGATCGATGATCTGCTGAATATGGCCGATCGCAGCCGGGCTGTACCATTCGCTGCGCGCGAACAGATCATCCACATCCAACAGCGGTAGCGCACCTTTTCCGCAAGCCTCCATATAGAGCGGCGCTTTCAGGCCGTGCCGTTCATGCAGGGTTTTCTGATGATCTGTGTTCATGGCAACCACCAGATCGGTCCGCTCCAGCAGTTCTGTGGTGACCAACCTGCGCTGATGGTTGGACACATCCAACCCTTTGTCCATCAGATAGGCGGCCACATCCTCACGGACACTGATCTCCGGCGCATCGCGGGTTCCTGCCGAGGACACATGAAGGCGCCCCTGACCGTCCACTTGCTGTTTGAGTGCATATTCGGCGGTGAGGCTGCGAAAGACATTTCCGGTGCAAACAAATAGAACTCGGATCACCTGCGCGCTCCCATTATGGACCTGCTGAGCCCTGAATTTGGGTCAGCAATTGATAACCTGGCGTGCTGACCGCCTTGACCGTGGTGATCGGATTTTTGCCGATCCATGTTGTGCGCTCCATGACGAGGAGAGCCTCGTTTGGGGATGTGTCCAGCAGCTTTGCGTGATACTCGCTTGCCTTTATGGCAAAGAAACGCAAATCGCAGCGGCTATAGGGCCGGTTGCGGACAAGCCACTCATTCGCGCTCTCGGTGGAAAGATCCACATCCGCAATTTCCGGCACGGTGTGTTCAGACACCCATCGATCTTCATAGATGTAGGGCCGCTGATCGGCCAAATGCAGCGCTTCGATGTGAAGCATTGTGGTTGGGGTGGAAAGTTCAAAGTTCGCCGCGATCGAAGGGGGTATCTTGGCGGAAACCTTCTTCACCAGTTGATAGCCATAGACCGCGTCGTTTTGCTCGACCTCTCTTCTGGTGATCGGAATGTCCAGGGTGGCGCGCGTCACCGGATCCAGCCGCACATGGGTCCCGCCCTTGCGGCGGCGTTCCACGATGCCGCTGTCCGACAGATCGCGCATGGCGCGCTGCACGGTTGTGCGTGCACAGCCCAGTTCCTCTGCCAAACGGGCATCCTTGGGAAGCTTGTCGCCTGGCCCATAGGTGGAATCCAGAATGCGCTCGTGAATGGCATCGCGAACGTTTTTCCAGGACAAGCGGACGGATTCAGCCATTTTTGCAGTCTCAAGCACCCGGCACGGGCCATCGAATTTGGAAATTATCGAATTTCTCGCCCGATAGCGAGCCTCAGGGCCACACTTGTTGATGCGGGCTGTTTTGGAATTTCCACGATGTGACTTGAGTCACTGCAAAGATCTTTTCATTCTCCTACAGTCAGACCTATTGTATGGTGACATCGCAACCGAAGAACAAAAAAACTAGGCTCAGACATGGTCTTAGGAAAAACATCACTAAGCTTGGCCACCGCGGCTTTCATCCTTTGTGGCGCAGTTACGTCCGCGCAAAGTGCTATAACGTGCACACAGCTTTTCGAACAAACCAATCAAGCCAACCAAGATGTGGAAACGCTAAAAGCGCTTTTTGCCAAGGCAGAGGCGCGGGCTGATTGTGACGCAGACTTCAAGCGCGCACTGGGCCGCAAGGTTTCCGTCGCCATCACCGCGAAAGTTGAAGCCGCGCTGAAACAGGGCCGCAAATTGGAAGAGCTGGAAATCGATCTGATCGACAGCCTGCACTATTACCGCCATTGGCAAGTTCTTGCCACGCTCGGTGATATTTCTGATGACAGGCTCAACCGCGAAGAAGCCACGAAGCGCTATCAGCAGGCGCTGGACGCGATCGATGATGCAACTCTGACGAAGAAGGCCCCTTCAGCCGCCACAATCAAGATGATTGTTGGCAAGGCGGAAACAGCGCGCCTGTTGTCACAGAATTATGTTGCCGTGCCGCGCACCCGCGGCGCCCCCACAGGTCTTGGGGCGCCGTCCATCCGAGGTGTCGTAATCAAAAAAGTGGCCGTGCCCATCACATTTGAATTCGGCAGTGCCGATTTTACCGAGAAGGGCACTGCGGCTGCACAGGATCTGCTCTCCTACCTCAAGGCACAAGGCGCCCCGTCCATCACTTTGGCGGGCCACACCGACCCTGTGGGATCGGATGCCGCAAATCATGAGCTTTCAATCAGGCGGGCAGAGAGGGTCAAAGAATTCTTGAGCGCTGCAGAGTATGCTGCCGATATCAAGATCATTGGCCATGGGGAACGCCAGCCTTTCGAGCCTACCAATCCGGAGAAATATTCGGTTGAAGAGCTCCATCAGATGAGCCGCCGGGTAGAGTTGTTGCGATGAGAGCTTTTGTAAGTACGGTTGCCGCGCGTACCCTCCTCCTAGCCCTTTCTTTTTGTCTTTTCGCGGCCACTGGCGCGCGCGCCGAGGTCTATGGCCTTGTGGTTGGGATTGATAAATACCAACACCTGCCCTCGCTTGCCGGGGCAGTGAACGATGCCCGCGATATCGACAGTGCCCTGCGCACCATGGGTGCCAAGAAGGTTATCCTGCTGCTGGACGGCGAGGCCACACGGGCAAAAATTCTGCAGAGCTGGCGCGACCTCACCGAAGAAGCGGCACCGGGCGACACGATCGTCTTTTCCTATGCCGGCCATGGCGGTCAAGAACCTGAACGCGTGGTGGGCAGCGAGACCGACCGCCTGGATGAAACATTCCAGCTCGCCGGTTTTCAAAACATCCGGCCCGGCAATGGTGAGCGCATCCTCGACGATGAGATCAACCTGTTGTTCGCCAAGGCGCGCCATTTGAAGATCATTTTTCTGGCAGATTCCTGCCATTCAGGAACCATGACCCGCGGCTTCGACAGCCGCTCGGGTGTGTTGCGCACCCGCCTGGGCGGTTACGGCGCGATCGTCGATGATCCATTGCCCAAACCAACTGAGGCAACGGCGGCGTTGAACCCGGAAGACCTGGACAACATCGTCTATTTCGGCGCCGTGCGCGATGACCAGGTGGTGCAGGAAATCAAGATTGATCAGAAACCTCGAGGCGCTTTGTCGTGGAGCTTCGCGCGTGCTCTGCGGGGCAACGCAGACATCGACAAGAACGGCAAGGTGAACACAGCTGAGCTGGCCCGGTACGTTACCGAATCGGTTCGCACCCGCTCTTCTGGCCGGCAGCATCCGCAAATGACACCCCGCGGCAAGCCTGCCGAGATTACCCTGAACGTGGGCAAGGCTGAGCCGGACGAATTCGACCGGCCGGCAACTCTGAGCATCGTCAATCCGCCTGCAAACAACGGCTTGGGCGGAGAACTGACAAACGTTACCCTTGCGGCCACCGAAAATGCTGATCTGATTTGGGACTATGCCAGCGGCGATGTGTTGACAAGCAATGGCGATGTGATCGCCCATCTTGGTGCCAAAGCAAGCGCGGCCAACGCCCAAGCGATTGTCGACAAGTGGCTGCTGCTGCGCGATCTGGCTCAGCTGGCCGAAACCAATCCATTGTCGGTGCGCGTAGAGCCCAATGACAAATTGCACCGGTCGGGCGAACAGATCGCGATCCAGCTTGGCGGGCACAATCATCCCAAGTTGACCGCGTTCAACCTGGCGGTTGACGGCACCGTGCAGTTCATCCTGCCTGCTCCCCAGGACCCTGACCCGCGCTACCATGGCATCCTCAAGCAGGGCCAGCCGCTTCGCTTTCCGCTGAAAGTGGTCGCGCCCTTTGGTGCCGATCATCTGGTGGCAATCGCCGCCAACGAACAGAATGCCCAGCTGATCAAAGCTCTGAAAAAACTGGATGGGCGCAAGGCTGCCGGAAAACTGCGCCTGCTGTTGCGGCAAGCCTTAGACGGTAAAACGTTTCAACTTGGCTACACCGGGATATTTACAGCGAACTAACAGGACACAATCGCATGCAGTTTCGCCGATCATATACCCTCGCCCTAAGTCTCGTTGCCGGGGCCGTTGCCGCATGCAGTGCACTGCCGTCTCCGGCTGAGGCCAGTCAAAAAGCGCTGCTTATCGGCATTGGTGCCTATCAGAATATTCGCCCTCTGGTGGGGCCGCCGCGCGATCTGGTCCGGATGGAGAAGTTCCTGAAGGATCATATGGGCTACCGGACCGATGAAATCGCGGTTCTCAAAGACAGCCAGGCAACGCGCAAGAACCTGCTGCGCACCATGAACAACTGGCTGATCCGCTCCACCAAGGCGGGCGACAAGGTGTTCATCTACTACTCCGGCCATGGCAGTCAGCTGCCGGACAACAACAGTGATGAAAAGGACGGCTTGGACGAAACCCTGTCGCCGATCGACACCACGAAAGAGGGCGGCAACCAGATCACCGACGACGAGTTCGGCGCCATTCTGACCCAGATGTCCGACCGGGACCTGACCGTGATCATCGATTCCTGTCATTCCGGCACGATTTCACGCGGCGTGGCCGAACAGGACGCCGGTACATCCGAAGATCAAGCAAGAACCTTCATTCCAGATTTGAGCACAAGAGGTGCCGCGCCAACCTCTGATCAGGTTCGCGCGCACCGGGGCGAGGCAAGTTTTCTGCAGTCTGCCAGCAAGTTGAAGATTTGGTCTGCAGCCTCAGCCAACCAGTTTTCCTGGGACACGCTGGGTGGCGGCGTGTTCACCCGCAATTTCATCAACGGGGTTGGCAAGAAGCTGGCCGACAAGAACAAGAACGGCACCGTGACCCACGCCGAACTGATCGCCTATCTGCGCATTGAAGCCGCAGAATATTGCAAGACCAACCCGCGCTGCAGCCAGCTTGGATTTACACCCACATTGGAATCTCACCCAAGCGCGCTGTCCCGGGCGATTGTTCCGGTTGCCGCCGAGCCGGCGTCTGGTGGCAGCGAGGAGACGACAACTGAGACCGCAGAAAAGCCGCCCAGCAAACCTGAAGCCGGCGCCGCTGAAGCTGTCGCCGAAGTTCTTGTTCAATCGAATGATGCGGATGTGCACATTGAACTGTCACCGGGCGGCACTCTGCACCTTGGCCAGGAATTCAGAATATCGGTGACCGCGAAGAGACCCGGTTCACTCATTCTCCTGGATGTCAACGCAAACGGCGAAGTTACTCAGCTCATTCCGAACGATATCATGTTGCAGAACGGGCGTGACCATGAGATCGTGCCGGGCCGCAAGATCACCATTCCGGATGACTATTATGGGTTCGCGTTTGCAGCCGGCAAGCCGCTTGGCCGGGGCAAGCTTTTGGCCATCGTGACCGAAGACAAAGTGCCTCTTGACCAACTGCTCGCGGCCAACCGTGCGATAGCGGTGGTGCCCAATTCAGAGGAGTTCGTCACCGACCTCGCCTCCAATCTCTTGGCAGTTCACCGCAAGGACAAGAAGAACCGCGCCGTCCGTTGGTCTTTGGGTGCGCTAGAGTATGAAATCGTCAAATAAGCCACACATGCCCTAGAGCAACCTCCGATCAGAGGGTTACGTCTCGTCGGAGATAAGTTGCTCGTTCGTAACGATAATCTGGAGCTTATTCCGCTCAACCTGAGCGGAATAAGCTCTAGTTGGTCAGTTTAATGCCAACTTGGCCCAACATGGCATCGCGGGCTCCGCTTAATTTTTCGTTCGCCGCAACCAGGGCGAAGGCGTCGTACCAGATGCCTGCTCCCGCCAGGGCTTTGGCGTTTTTTGCCGGGTTGCCACCAGAGGCAACGTCGGTTTTACGAAACTCAACATAGCTGAAGGCTGATTCATTGAGATCCCCGCCCGCAAGTGAAATGCTCCAGCGGTAAATGTCGCCCGCCTGCAGCCGCACACCAAAATCGCCCAGGCTGAGCGTGTTCAGGCCTGCCTTCAAGGAAACGTCTTCAACCGCATCGAGCAACGGAGCGTCGGTTCCATCCCGGGTAAGGCTGAGCTGCAGCTTGCCTTTGTAGGGCGCGGCTATCCACCAATAAAGCACCGGCGAAGTTGAGGAACTGAGCGCACCGCCCTGCGGGACGATCAACTTTAGACGATCGCTTGGAGACCCGGAGCCGCGGGTGCCTGCGCCGATCCGCTCCGCCGGCGCGCCATCGACAGGCGGCACAAAGACAACGTCAACCTCCTCATTCGTGCTTTGGGCAAGCGATGAGCTTGGCATGGAAACCAGTTGAGCCGCAGCCATGCCTAGCGAGAGGCCAACTGCGAGGACACAAGCTCGAACGTTCTTCTGTCTGCATATGCTCATTCGGAGCCTCCTTGAAGGGTTTCAATGACGGGCTTGGTTGGAAGCCTGTATATTTTCATCTTATCACGGGAACCGCGCAGATCTGCTTTTCCGAGCGGTTCCAAATTATAGCGTCCATTCAACAGCGATGCAGAATCTTCGCTCAGGAGTACGCGGCAGTCAATGACCTCGCCTGAGGGGGTTTGCGCCACAAGCGGGTCATCTTTCCCATAGGCTTCCAGCCGCGCCGCCAGATTGGCCGCCTGACCAATGACAGTGTAGCTCATACGCTGCTTGGTGCCCACGTTGCCGGCAGACAAACGGCCAGTATGAATGCCAACCCTGCACTTTGTATATGGCGTATTGTTGGCAGCGGCGCGCTCGTTCAACCGGTCGGTGCGCTCGGCAATATCGATTGCACAATCGCAAGCGCGCCGAACGTCATCGGCAATTTCCTCATCAGTTGTGCGGGGCACCGGAATACCAAATACCGCCATGAGACCGTCGCCGGTGAATTTCTCAATGACACCGTTGTATCTGATGACTGCGTTGGCGGCTTCCTCGAGAAATGCGCTCACCCAAGCAACAAGCTCTTCTGGGGGCAGCTCGTCTGCATTGCTGGTGGAACCTTCCAAATCTACAAACATAACCGTTGCGGTGAGGCGAACGGGCTTGGGCCGGCCCCCATCCAGGATCATGTGGCGATGGTCCCACAGCTCACGGGCAATGGCCGGGGAAACTTGATTGGCCAGCAATCCGGCAAGGGCGGCACGCCTGCGCCGTTCGGTGATCTCCTTGAAACCAACCGCCAATATCATGGACAGGAGCCCACACAACAAGAACGGCACAACCGGAACCCACCAGTCATAGACAAAGGCCAGATAACTCAACCCCGAGACCGCCACAACGAGCACAACCGCACCCAAGAGCTGTTCCTGAGAGAGGTTTCTGGTGCGGATAACGGCCCCTGAGACAAACGCGATCAAGGCGCAGAGAAATAGGGTGAGCGGCATAGGCAAAGACTGCGCCGCGCCGCTTTGTCCCAGCGCCATGCGCACCAGCTGATCGGCTGCAAGAGCATGCAGATAAACGCCGTAGATCTGGCGCTTTGCGGCATCGGCACGCACGGGGGCGGCAAAATAATCTTTGACCGACTGGCTGGTCACGCCGATGAAGACAATGCGCCCTTCTAGCTTCTTGGCGTCGGCGGTGCCGGCCCGTAACTCGCTTGCCTTAACCGTGGGGACTTCAGCCGGCGTTCGCCGGAAGTCGAAGAGAAACTGGTAGCCCTTGGCATCCATATTTCGATAGCCACCGAAATTTTTGTGGAGCGGAACATGCACCGCCTCACCGAGTTTCAGGTGTCTGCGGTTGTCGGGGGATGCCCGTGGAACAATCTTTTTGCCCTTCAGCCATATGCGCGCGGTTTGTGCGCCCAAACTTGTGGCGACGCTCTTGCCATCGCCCGCATAGAGCAAACTGCGCCTGACGAAAGCATCGCCCCGGTCGGTCAACATGTCTGTGAAACCAGTCCTGAGTTTGCTCACGATGGCAGCAGGGGGTTTGACCGTTTTGTCATCGGTCGCACCAAACTTGAACACGCCCACCACGTTGTTTGTCTCTTTCAAAACCTTGTTCAATGCCTCTGAACCCGGCGCCACAGGCGTTCCGCGATAGATGTCGATGGCTACGACTGCAGCGTCTGCATCCAGGCCTGCCTGGATGAGGCGCGAAAGATCCTTGTCCGGGTATGGCCAGCCTGATTTGTCCAACTCGGCATCATCTATGGCCAAAACGGCAACATTTGGCGGTTGTTCCAAGTGCCCGCTACGCATTCTCAAGAACTGGTCATAGGCCGCAAGCTCTAGAAATTCCAAACCTCCAAGGGCGCGCAACGCCAACACGGCGGCGGTCGCCACCAGCGTGAGCACCGTGGTGAGCCGCCATGAAAGACGCTCGCTGCCCGGGGAGCCATCGTTCTCAGGAGCCTTGCCAGCGGCTTTAGCCTTCAGACTTTGCAAGATCACGAATACTCCTGCGCCTGGTCGTCTAAGCCATCGCGGTCAAGAATGGTGATGGCGCCCTGGTTGAGTTCTATGAGCCCAGCGTTTGCCAACTCGCGCAACTGACGGTTCACACTCTCTCGCGTTGCGCTGAGCATTGCTCCCAGTTCCGATTGGTTGACCGGCAGTTCAACATTGTCGAGCTCATTGGACGCCTCGCCATAATGTTGGGCAAATGCCATGAGTTTGCGCGCCAGTCTGGTTTTGAGCTCATAAAATGCCGTGTCTTCCATTTGGTCCGTGGTGTTGCGCAACCGTTGGCACAGAACACCCAGAAGTTCGGAGGCGAGCTTTGGCTGCTCGTCCAGCAAGGGCTGAAAGTAACGCCGCTCCAACACCAGATAGACGGTTTCCTCAAGCGCACGGGCATCTGCCGTGCGCGCTTCGCCGTCAATGAATGCGATTTCACCGAGAACTTCGCCTTCGCCGATGATGTTCAGAACCAGTTCCTTGCCGGCCACCGACGTCGACCCGATCACCACTTTGCCGGCGATGATCACCATCATGCTGTCGCCCGCATCGCTCTTGCTGAAAATCACGGTGCCAGGTTCCACCTCTTGCACCTGTGAATAGCGCGCAAGCTTTTCCAGATCCTCGTCGGAGAGGGTTTTCAGGAGAAAGTGGTTACGCAGCAGCTTGCTCTTTTCCTCAAGAGAATACCGTCTCATGTTCGACCACCTACTGACACGCTCATCGCTCTTTTCCTGTTTCGTCCACTCCCCGGCCGAGCACGCAGACGTCTCCCCCGCGATCTAGGTTCCATCAGACCCACATTGTTCCCATTTAGCAACACCCCAGCGTAAACGGGTGTAAACCAAGCCTGATTTCCGCCCTGTGTCACAATTACAGCATTTTTCATTTGCGGTCATAGTATTACGCGGTTTTTCCTCTAAAGTTCATTGCGCGGACGAAAAACTATCGCTACCATTTGCTTTCCGGAATCTCGTTTTTTGCAAAGGATCGATATGAAAACTACTTACATTAAAGTTGCCGCCTTCTGCGTTGCCAGTCTGGTGGGCACCACTGCAAGCATCGCAAGCGATCCCATCGCGAACCGGCAGGCCATGATGAAGAATGTTGGTGCTGCCATGCGCGTCGCCGGAGGAATGGTAAAAGGGAAAATCCCGTTTGACAGCCTTGCCGCCGAACTGGCCATGCGTGTGATGAACTCATCTGCATCAGGTCTCTCATCCATGTTCCCTGATAGCTCCAAAACGGGCGGAGACACTGAAGCGGCCCCGAAAATTTGGGAAGACAAAGCCGGATTTGATGCTTTGACGGCGAAATTCCAGGAAGCTTCGGCTGCCGCAGTCAAAGCGGCAAAGGCTGGCGAAGGCGATTTCAAGACAGCTTTTGGTGCCCTTGCAAAAAACTGCAAGGCCTGCCACCAGGATTATAGAATCAAGAAAAACTAACAATCTTAGCCCACCGGGGACCGAACCTTAACAGTTTCAGCGCGCGCTGTGACGGATGTCACATCGTGACGCGCTGGAACTGTTAAGGTTCAAAAAACCAGTTCAGTGGAAGCCAAGATGACCAAACTCGCCAAAACCCTCCTCACTACGATGCTCACGTGCGCAGCTTTCGGCGCGCAGGTGCAGCTCAGCACTGCAAACGATGCAAATTCAACCATAACCACGGCCCAAAACAGCGAAGCTGCTGCCGAAACCGAACCTGCGGCGAAAGAACCTGCGGCAACCGAATCGGAAGCAACCGCGCCTGCGGCAACCGAAGCTGAGGCAACACAGCCCGCAGCGGCAGAAGCCGAGACAACCGAGGTTGCAGCGGCCGAAACCCAGCCAGCGGCGGAAAAAATTGACCCGCCGAAAGACCCTGTTGCAAAGGCAGCGTTCGACGTTCTCGACAAGCACTGCGCCCGCTGCCACCAAGCTGGTCAGTTGGGCAAGCGAGAGAAAGTGGCGAGCAACTTCGGCAACGTGCTGAAACTTCATGAATTGGCGACAAATTCAAGGTTCGTGCTGCCAGGCAACCCGGACGCGTCCGAACTGATCAAGCGCACCGCAGACCCGGTGCGGGCCGACATGCCTTATGATGTGCGCAATGCGGAACTGACCGGTGAAGATTCTGGCTTCCCCTCGCCCACGTCCAACGAAATCGCTGCTTTGCGCGATTGGGTGTCGTCTCTGGGTCAACAGGTGGCCGCCTCGTGCAAGTCTGATGACTTTATGAGCGATGAGCAGATTGTTCAGGCCATCGCAAACGATTTGAATTCACTGCAAGACCACCGCGTGAAGGGGACCCGTTACATTACCCTCACTCACCTCACCAACACCTGCACACCTGATAAGAACATGGAGGTTTACCGCCAAGCAGTGGTGAAGCTCTTGAACAGCCTCAGTCAAAATTCCGATGTGGTGAAGCTCGAGACCGTTGATCCGGCAAGAAGCATCATCCGGTTCCATCTTTCCGACTTGAAATGGACCGAGAATGACTGGACGACGATCCTGGCATCCTACCCCTATGGTATCAAGCCAGACACGCAGATGTTCAGCTTTCTGCAAACCGCGACGAATACGCAGTTGCCTTACGTGCGTGGCGACTGGTTCGCCTTTGCTGCCTCGCGTCCGGCACTCTATCATGCCTTGTTGAAGTTGCCTGACACCTTCCAAGGCCTGCAGAAGCAACTTGGCTTGGATGTTGAAGCGAACATCAAAAACTTCCTTGCCCACCGCGCCGGCTTCCAAAAATCCGGTGTCAGCCAGAACAACAGGCTGATCGAACGCCATACAATTTCCAACGGCGTTTTCTGGACCTCCTATGATTTCGCAGGCAACCGCGAAAGACAGAGCCTGCTTGCATTTCCCATGGGGCCAACCGGCAAAGAAAGTTTTCGTCATGATGGCGGAGAGACAATCTTCTCCCTGCCTAACGGATTTCACGCCTACTACCTGAACACAGCCGATGGCAAACGGATCAACAAAGGCCCGACCGAGATCGTCCGCGACATTTCCCGCAAGGACTTTGCTGTGACCAACGGCATCTCTTGCCTGGGCTGTCATGACCAAGGCATCCGCAAAGCCAAGGATGACGTTCGGAAACATGTCATGGCGACACGGTCGTTCCCCAAGGCCACACGCGACGCCGTTAAGGCACTCTATCCGGACGCTAATACCATGAAGCGTATGCTGGATGAGGATCAGGGCACCTGGGCCGCCGCAATGAAGCGCGCTGGCTTGGATCCCCGCCTGAAGCTCAACGATGTGGAAATGGTCAACGCTCTCTCAGACCTCTATGAGCGTCAAGATCTGACCATGCGCACGGCAGCGGTTGAATTTGGCCAGCTGGAAGGTGAGTTCAAAGACGCGCTCGGTGCTGCTGGCGGAGAAGCCTTCGCCTTGAAGCGTCGCCTGGAACAGGGTCTTGTCCCTCGCGATCACTTCGAAGTGGTTTTCGCAACGCTCATTCCGCAGGTCACCGAGGGTGAAGTCCTCAAGATCTCTGCGGAAGCGGCAACTGAGACGGCTGTAGCCACCGAAGGTGTTGCAAAGCCTGACGCGAAAGACCGCCTGAATTCAGGTTCATTCCACCTGGCGCTGTTCTCTGACAAGTCGTCTTACAAGGTGCATGAGCATGCAGTGTTCACCGTGAAGACAGAGCAGGACTGCTTCCTGACCCTGATCAATGTGGATGCCAAGGACAAGGCCACGGTGATCTTCCCCAACAAGTTCCAGCAGAAGAACTTCCTGAAAGCCAATAAGGAGTTCCACTTCCCTGGCAAGAAAGCGAAGTTCAAGTTCCAACTGCAGGATCCTGGCAAGGAAACCGTTGTTGCCCTGTGCAGAAAAACCAAAGCTGCCAGCAAGGGCATCAAGCACGACTTTGCCAAGAACGCCTTCACCTCAATCGGCGAGTACAGAAAGTTCGCCACCCGTGCCATCAAAGTGGTGCCCACGGTGAAGGTGAAAGACAAGAAAACCGGCAAGAAGGTGACGAAGCAGGAAGCAGCTGGCCGTACAGCCATCAAGTTCCTCGTCAACTAAACCTCAAAGGCACGCGAGAGCAAATCAAAAGTAACCCTCTATTTGCTTGAGCGTGCCTTTCCGCTCTATCCAAGAAAACCGAATTCAAACCTGAGGCTGCGACGTGTCGCGGCCTCCTTCGCGTTCATTCATCGGCAAGCCAGCAAGCGCTGCCGACCATTCCAATTCAACGCGCGCCATGCTTTCATCGGCAACGACAGTTTGCGATAGTTGCCTGAAGCTGGTCCAGCCGGCCAGGGCGTTGTCTGCACGATCGATGAAAGGGCATGCACAGTGAAAAACGGTGAACAGCATATCGGATCCCTGAACGATGGGCGCCAGGTCTATTTGAACGGCGCTGTGGTGGACGATGTGACCACCCATGCAGCCTTCCGCAATGTGGTGGCGTCCGTGGGCCGCCTCTATGACTTTCAGAGCGCTGACGAAAACCTCGACCTCATGACCTTCAAGGTGCCCGAGACCGGCAACCGCGCCAACAGGATCTGGCAGCTGCCAACCTCGTTCGACGAGCTGGTGGAGCGGCGCACGGGGCTGGAGGCCTGGACCGAGCTGCACGCAGGCTTCCTGGGGCGCGCGCCGGACCATGTGGCGTCTTGCATCGCGGGCATGCACATGGGCCGCGAGGTGTTTGAAGAGCATGACCCGGCCCGCGCGGATGCCCTGTCGGATTACTACCGGTATGCGCGCGACAATGAGCTTTACCTCACCTACGTGATCATCAACCCGCAGGCCGACAGATCGAAAGCGGCCCATGAGCAGGAAGATGAATTCCTCACCACTGGCGTGGTGGATCAAGATGCCGAAGGCATCACCCTGCGGGGCGCCAAGATGCTGGCGACCGGCGGGATTATGGCCAACGAGGTGTTCGTCACCTGCATCCAGCCGCTGCAGCCTGGCGATGAACGGTATGCCATCTCCTGCGCCGTGCCCATGAATGCCAAGGGGCTCAAGATACTGTCGCGCAAGTCTTACGAGGAGAACGCGCCTTCGGTGTTCGACAACCCATTGGCCAGCCGTTTCGATGAAAATGATGCCGTTCTGTATTTCGATGACGTGAAGGTGCCCTGGGACCGGGTCTTCATCAATCAGGATTTGGCCATGTGCCAAAAGCAGTTTCATGCCACGCCGGCCCATGTGTATCAAAACTATCAGGCCCAGGTGCGCCTGATGGTGAAGATGCGCTTCCTGCTCGGCCTTGGCCGGCGCATTGCCGATGTGAACGGAACCACCGGATTTCCCCAGGTGCGCGAAACCCTCGGCAATCTGGCGGCCGAATGCGCCATGGTGGATGCGATGGTGCATGCCATGGAGGTGAAGGGCAGCCAGCGCGGCGACTATTTCGTTCCCGACCGCCACACCCTTTACGCCGCTCAGGTTCTCACCCAGCAGCTCTACTCAAAAGTCATCACCACCCTGCGCGACCTGGCCGGCGGGGGCATGATCATGCTGCCTTCATCCGTGGCCGACTTCGGCAACCCGGATTTGCGCGAGCTTATCGGCAAAACCCAAAACTCGCCGGCCGCAGACAGTGAAACCAAGGTCAAGTTCTACAAGCTGGCCTGGGACGCGGTGGGCTCTGAGTTCGCCTCACGCCATACCCAGTATGAAATGTTCTATGCCGGGGCCTCATTCGTGACCAAGGGCCACAGCTTCCGCACCTTTGACTGGGACAGCTGCACCGCCCTGGTCGATCAGATGCTTGACAGCTACGCGCTTGAAGACGAACTTCCAGGCGATGACCAGATTGCAGCACAATAGGAACCTTCCATGACGATCAACAAAGAACACAAAGAATTCCATCCCGTGGATATGGGTACGGACGGCTGGCACACCCCTGAGGGTTATCCGTCAGGCATCCAACAAAAGATCCTGGCCGGCTCTCTGGACGAGGAGGCGCAAACCGGAAACCGGACCCGATTGCTGCGGTTCGGACCGGGGGTCTTCACCACCGCCCCGTTCGTGCACGATTATTGGGAAGAGGTTTATCTGGTGTCCGGCGACCTCACCGTCGGCAATGATGAGAACGGTGACGGCGGAGAGCCCTTTGTCCAACACACCTATGCCTGCCGTCCGCCCGGCGTCTATCATGGGCCCTTCAAGTCAGTTGAAGGCTGTGTGCTCTTGGAAGCCCACTATTACGACGAGAGCTAGCCTTCGATCGGCAGCTCTACAACGGCGTAGCCGTGGGTGAGGCGCCGGTTCAGAACCGGGTCCACCAGTTCAAACTCAAAGCGCGCACCGGGCCGCACGCCGCCGATGGCCGGCAGCGTTCCGCAGAACATCACGTCGCCTGGGCTAAACCCGCCCTTCGCCTGATCTTCGGCTGCATAGAGTTCAAGCAAGGTTTCCGGCGCAAGCATGGCGCTGACCTGGCCTTCCTGATACGGGACCCGCTCACCATCGATGACCGCGGATGCCTTGAGCTGCAGTTCGTCCCAATGGTCAGCCACGTCCGAAAGGCGCCAAAGAGCGCCCGCCAGCGGCTTGTCACACATCTGCTTGGATAAGGTCACGCCAACGGCCTCGGCCTCGCGGTCGGTATGGTCTGACCCGGTGCCGAGCCAGATGTCGCCATCGAAGTTGACCAGCACGAACTCCACCTCCCCGCTTGAGGCATGGCCGATGACCTCGATTTCATCGGCGAGAGTGAGGCAACTGCAGGACACCCGGTAGAACATGGGCGTGCGCACCGGCCGGGTGACGCCAAGCTCTTCCAGTTCGGCAATATGCTTCTCCATGGCCGCAACGTTGCGCGCGGTCCAGCCGGCGACGATTGTGCGATCAATGGTTATCTCTTGGGGATGGGGGGTGTCATCGGAGATCAGTTGGAACGAAAGGCTTTTCATAGCGGCTCACTCTTATGGGGTTTTCAGCGGGCCAGATCACAGACAAAGGCTCAGAAACCCGGGTGTTTTCGGTCATTTACATACGAACACGTAGCATGATTACGCGGTGGCCGGTGACACATTTTCCTCTGTGTGGACGCCCTTCACCTGGGCCTTTGGTCAATCCAACCAAGCTGCAGATCCAAGCATTGAAAGTTCGCGAAGGTTCGGTGTTAAATGTCGCTGGAAACCAGAACAAGCCGAACGGCGCGAGGGAGGAAACATGGCTGAGCTGCTTTATGAGATCAATGAGGGAATTGGATGGATCCGCTTCAACCGGCCTGAACTGCTGAACGCATTCAATCCAGAAGAAGCACGGGCTCTCGTCTCGACACTGCAGCAGGCCGCTGACGATGACGCGGTCAAGGTGATCATCATCTCCAGCGTTGGCGATGCCTTTTGTGCCGGGGACGATTTGAAGGTTGCGCTGGAAGAATATCCACGGATCAAGAGCGGTGAGATCCACCCCATCATCGACATCGTCGAGGACATCACAGAAAGCCTGCAGGAGATCCCGCGCATCATCCGCAAGGCGCGCAAAGTGGTGATTGCCGCTGTGCGCGGCTATGCGGTGGGCGGCGGATTTGAGATCGCCATTGATTCCGACATGATCGTGGCTGCGGAAAATGCCAAGTTCGGATTTCCCGAAGCCAATGCCGGCATGACCATTACCGGCGGCGCCTCAAAACTCCTGCCCATGATCGTGGGCCTGAACAAAGCACGCGAGCTTGTGCTCACCGGCGAGTTCATTGATGCGGCCGAGGGCTACCGCATTGGCCTGGTGAACAAGCTCGTTCCCTTGGGCGAGGAGGAGAAGGAAGCCGAACGGCTTGCCCGGGTGATCATGACCCGCGCGCCGCTTGCTGTGGTGAACCACAAGCGCATGCTGCAGAACGCGGTTGAAGCCGGATTTGAATCGACCCTGGAGATGGAGAAGCAAACCATCACCAACCTGATCTACACCGAAGACTACGGCGAGGCGATCACCGCCTTTGGGGAAAAGCGTAACCCCACGTTCAAGGGCCGCTGAGCCCATGATCCCGTTTTCAGATCCCCGGCGCGAACAGGATCTGGCAACGGTCCTGGCCAAACGCGTTGCGCGATCTCCAGACAAGCCGTGGATCGTCACCGGGGATGACCGCTACAGCTATGGCGATGTTGACATCCGCTCGGGCCGGATGGCCCAAGGGTTTGCCGATGCCGGTGTTGAGGCCGGCGACACGGTGGCGCTCATGCTGCCCGACACGGTGGACTACATTTGGGCCTGGTGCGCGCTGTCCAAGCTTGGCGCAATCGAGGTGCCGGTGAATGTGCACTACAGAGGGTCGATCCTGTCCTATGTGATCAACGATTCCAGCGCCAAGATCATGGTGGTGCATGCAGACTATCTGGAGCGCATCGAGGCGGTTGCAGGCGATCTGAACACGCTGGAGCAGCTCTATGTGGTGGGGGCAGGGCCATCGGCGAAGTCTGACCGGTTCGAGCTGCGGGACTATCATGAGCTGTTTGCCTCCCCTGACACGTGGCAAGGCACCGGGCCGCGCTACCGCGACCTGATGGCGGTGATGTACACATCGGGCACGACAGGGCCCTCGAAAGGCGCGACCATCACCCATGCCCATGCGTATGAATACGCCTATGGGGTTGTTGAGATGCTTGAGCTCAAGGAGGACGATGTTTACTACGCGCCGCTTCCGCTGTTTCATCTGGCCGGCCAGTTTGCCCTGGTCTATTGCGCCTGCATCGCCGGGGCCACCGCAGTCCTTCCCGGCGCGTTCAGCGCGCATGCGTTCTGGACGGATGTGCGCCGCCACCGGGCAACGACAAGCTTTCTGCTGGGAGCCATGGCGAACTTCCTCTATGGGCAAGAGCCCTTGGCCGATGATGCAGACAACCCGCTTGAGCGGGTGCTCATGGTGCCCTTGATCCCGGAGACCGAGGCGTTCAAGTCCCGGTTCGACTGTCTGGTCTCAACCACCTGGGGCGGCACGGAGATGAACTGCCCCATGCGTTCGGGCTTTGATCTGGTGGACAACAAGTCGTGCGGCCGCCTGGCGGAAGACCGCTACGACGTGCGCATTGTTGATGAGGATGACAGGGAAGTTCCGCCCGGCGTGCCTGGCGAAGCGCTGGTGCGCACCAAGGAACCGTGGATCATTTCCAACGGCTACTGGAACCATCCCGAATGGACAGTGAGCGCCTGGCGCAACCAATGGTTCCACACGGGCGACATGTTGATGCGGGACGAAGCTGGGAACTACTATTTCGTAGACCGTTCCAAGGATGCGATCAGGCGGCGCGGGGAGAACATTTCCTCCATGGAAGTTGAAAACGAGATCAACAGCCACCCGGACGTTCTGGAAAGTGCGGTGATCCCTGTTGAGTCTTCGCACACCGAGCAGGAGGTCATGGCGGTGGTTGTCGCCAAGCCGGGGCACACATTGGACCCTGAACATCTGATCCGCTTTCTGGAGCCCCGCATGGCCTACTTCATGGTGCCGCGATATGTGGAGGCCGTGGCTGAATTGCCTAAAACGCCGACGAGGAAAATTCAGAAGTTCCCGTTGCGCGAGGCGGGGGTGAGCGCAGAGACCTGGGACCGGGAAGCGGCGGGGGTGAAATTGGCGCGGTGAACCACTGAAGCTCAAGGCGGCGGGAGTGGGCGACGGGGCTAGCGTGGCCTATGGGGTCATTCATGCGTTGCGCCACAAACGGATGGTTTGAGCTCATTTCGGCGCGCCAGGCACACTCATCAGATCGCGCCGTAAAATATGAGCATTCTCCATGTGTGATCTACCGGTTCAAATCTTCATAAACAGATATGTTCAAATTTGACTCAGTAAGCTAAAAACTATCGAGCAGATTGGAGTTTTGGGGGATTAGCATGAAAAATAGGTATTTCTGGCGGAGGTGTTTTGCTTATGCAATTGATCTCTTGATTTGCAGTATTTTTGTTACGATTATCGCCGCAACACTAAATGGCGCTTTTTCGTCAAGAATTTTGGCCCCTGCTCTCCTCAAACTCACAAACTGTGAAGCGCGGGACGATCTCGTTGCAAAAGAACGAATGAATGAGCTCCTCCCCCTCGAAGAGGGTCAAAAACATCAACAATTTCTCTGTAAACAAACCAATATGCTGACAACATCTCACTATACAACAATATTTCAAAAAACATGGAAAAAAGAAAACAATACATACAGAGTTAATCTAAATTATTATTCAGATGAAAACGGAAAACAACACACATATATTATATCCGATCCATTCCTGGCTCTTGTAGCGCCGTTAATATTTGCTCTTTTTCTCACCAAGTGGGGCCAGACGCCAGGAAACCGGCTGATGCGCTTGGCTGTCAACACTGCCGCCTTCGAGAAACCGGATATTAAGTCCAGCCTCAAACGTGAGTACCTCAAGGCCGTTATCTTTGTGATCATCTCTCTGTTTTCCCTTTACACCGTCTACATGAGTATCAATTTCGATATTGACGAAGCAGCAAAACTGCTCCGATCGATGTCATCGGATCTGGAACAATCTGGTTTTTGGAAATGGATGGCGTTAGGCTTCGCATTTTCTATGGCTGCGATCTGGTTTCAGTTTGGCTCTTTCCTCCGTTGGCGCGGACGAACCTATTGGGATCAGTTCGCCAACCTAAATACGGGCCTGACAGAAGATTTCCTTCAAAGCAAAAGTCTGAAGGAGTGAGCCGCCCCATAAGGCCGATCAGGGTGGCTGATCAGGGTCATCAATCTCCGTGTTGAGCTAAGTGGCGGGTGGTCGGGTTCTCACCCAAAAGCAGACACCCATGTCCGTTTTCACCTCAGATGTCGGCTTGCCACCTGAATTCAGACTCTCTGTTTAGTCGAGCAGAGAGTCCGGAACGTGCCATGATCAGACTCTCGGTGCTCCTGTATGGACACAGGACTACCACCACTGAACAATCAATCGATCATTAGGATCTTGATGTCCGATGTTCATTCGTATTGAGACGTCTCAACGGGTCAGATCTTGTGGGTTCAGTGCTAAATCTAATCTATTTGCTATTGAAGATAATCCCGAATTTGAACGAGAATAAACTAACGTGCACAAGGCATCTGTCGATGTCTTAGTGGTGGGTTGCTTGTTAGCAGTTCATATTTGTGGTTATCTTGACTGAGAGAAGAGGCGACGATACCGGGGAACGGTGAGATGTATGGTCTCAGAACCTGTCCGGCCCCTATGTTTGCTCCTCGTTACGTGTCTTACATCAATTCCTGACGGTACCGCCGCAAACGAGGCTAGCTCGGACGGACAAATAGTAATTGCCCAAGCCTCGAACGCCGCCGCTGAGGTTCAAGGCAGTTGGAGTGGCGCGCTTGCCTCAAGGGTGCCAGAGGAAATTGCTGAGGCATATCGTTTAAGCTCCACCAGAGGGGCGTTGGTGAGGGAACTGCATCGGTCAAGCCCGCTAAGATCAGCTGGGATTGTGAAAGGCGACGTGCTTATTGCACTTGATGCTGTGCAATTAACCGGCCCTCAGGATTTGGACCTTTTTCTGAAGGAAATCTCACCCGCTGGAACATTTATTCTTACTTACAGTCGTGCCGGTCAGGTCAACACTGTACGGGTGCGAGCCGAGGCGGCACCTGAAATTCCGCCTCGCCGCCAAACGCTCATCAGCGGTCGCAATCCATTTTCAGGCGCAATCATGGCGAACCTGTCTCCAGCCGTAGGAACGGAGTTGGAGCTTGGCGCGCTTGAGCGCGGGGTCGTAATAATTGATCCAGGAGCGCGGACTGCAAACACCAATGGATTCCGCAAACGAGACATTGTTTCTGAAATCAATGAACGAAAAACTGAAACTGTATCGGATCTTGTAAGCGCACTCGCCGCCGGAAACCGCAAATGGAGGATGCGCGTGAAGCGGTCGGGGCGGGTGATCCGCTTGGCGTTGGTGCAAACAAAATCACCCACCGTAAGAACCGAGCGAACCGCTTTACATGCCCGCAAATCTACGACCCAAGGCATAACTTCGCGTTCAGCGGTGCTGAAGCTTCAGCGCGATCTGAGCGCGCTTGGGTACGATCCAGGTCCAAAGGACGGCGTGCTAGGCAATCGGGTTCGATCAGCGATATCAGCGTTTCGGCGTGATCGAGGAATACGTCAGAGTGGGGAGCTTTCACCATGGCTGCTTCGAAAAATCCACGAGGCCGCAAAGCGAAAAAATGAGGCGGCAAATACCTCGATGGTCCCGCCTGTTGAAGAGGAAGGCCCGTTGAAGTTGGAAGGGCTGGATGAACTGGATTAAGGGGCGAGTTAATGAATCTTGAGTTTGCAGGATTCAGAAAGAATTGAGAGCGTCCAATGCAGAAATGGCAGCTGTTCGTTGTAACAAAAACGACCTTTCAATTGTGCTGCTTGGTGGCGCTACTTATGATCATGAGCAGTTCCATCCACGCCCACGATCCCGCGCAGATTCCCGATATTGTGGAACGGGTCCTTCCGGCCGTTGTAAACATCTCTACAACCGGTAAAGCCAAGGCTTCCAAAGATGCAAAGACAAGCGCGCCTTCCGTTCCGAATCTCCCTGAAGGCTCACCCTTCAGAGAATTTTTCGAGGAGTTTTTTGCGAAAGATCCCAAAACGGGCAAGAGAAAGCGTCGCTCCCGGCCGCGCAAAGTGCAGTCGCTCGGTTCGGGATTTATCATCGATGCAGCTGGCTTAGTGGTTACAAACTATCATGTCATTGCTGATGCTGATGAAATCACGGTCGGATTTTCCGGTGGAACAAAGCTGAAAGCCAAAATTGTCGGCACAGACGCGAAGACCGACTTGGCTGTTCTCAAGGTGGAGCCTGTTGCTCCACTGACGTCTGTAGCATTTGGCGACTCCAAAACACTGCGCGTTGGCGAGCAGGTAATTGCAATCGGCAATCCATTTGGGCTTGGTGGCACAGTGTCCCTGGGGGTTGTTTCAGCTAAGAATCGCGACATTAATGCGGGATCCTACGACGATTTTATTCAGAGTGACGCTGCCGTTAACCGTGGCAACAACGGTGGGCCAATGTTCAATCTTCATGGCGAAGTGGTCGGGGTAAACACTTCCATAATATCCCCCAGCGGGGGATCAATTGGCATCGGCTTTGCGGTGCCGTCTTCGACCGCCAAGAATGTGGTCGCTCAATTGAGGCAATTTGGAGAAACTCGGCGCGGCACAATAGGCGTGAGAATTCAGACGGTAACGGATGAGGTTGCAAGTGCAATAGGTCTCGCAAAATCTACAGGTGCACTCATCAACGAAGTGATCCCTGGCAGACCCGCTGAGCAGGCTGGACTGAAGAAAGGCGACGTGCTGCTGCGCTGGAACGGCGTGGAAGTTCCGCAGATGAGGGCCCTGCCAGGCATGGTGGCCGGAACACCGCCTGGCTCTGTGGTGGATGCCATCATCTTTCGTGATGGTGAGAGGTTGGCCAAAAAAGTCACTGTCGCCCGTCTGGAGGAGTCCTCGCACTCAGCGGCTTCGCCTGACAGCAAGGCCACGAACAAGGGTTCCAGTCAAATACTCTCCGAAATTGAATGGATGGGGGTCACCCTAACGGCTCTGACACGCGCGCGGCGCGCAGAGTTCAAAATCGAGCCCAAGGTAACGGCAGGAGTTGTGGTGACAAACGTGCATCCTGAAAGCGATGCGGCGGAACAGAAGATCACACCCGGAGATGTTATTGCAGAATTGGGCAAGGAAAAAGTTTCAAGCTTGGGGGATGTGGTCAAAAGTGCAGCGCAGCTCGAAAAGGATGGCCGGCCAACTGTTTTGGTTCTGATCTCAAACAGGCGGGGAGATGTGCGGTTCATAGGATTAAAGAAAAGCGCCGAGTCTTTCGTAAAACGCTTCGTTGGCGCGGGCACAGCGGATAATCCGAGTGTACCACTCTCTCTTGCCGATGTGCAGCGCATGTTGGCCGATCTTGGATACGACCCAGGCCCAATCGACGGCAAGATGGGTGGCAAGACAAAGGTCGCAATCCGCAAATTTCAAACCGATCAAGGACAGTCAAGTGATGGACTTGTGAGCTCCCGTTTGGCGAAGTCATTGCGTGCGGCGCTGAAGCAGAGGGCGGCGGTTAAGAACGAGGCGAACACAAACGAGACAGATCAATTAGGAGATCTTGATGATCTTGATACTGGCAGTTCACAATGATGGTGCTGCGGCCTCGAAAGTGCAGGAAGCATCCTGCGAACAAGGAGGGTAAAATGACTGTCCGCACGGCTGGCCGGCCAAATTGGCTGTTTCGCCTTGTGGCCCTGACCTCGATGTTGTTGGTCGCGGTTTCAAGTTCGCCTCATGCTCATGATCCGGCGTTAATTCCAAACTTGGTAGAGCGGGTTCTTCCAGCCGTTGTGAACATCTCGGCAAAAAACCTTTCCCGAAAGAACGCAAACTCCAATACAGCCGATCGAGCAACACCGAAAGATAGCCCGTTCGCCGGCGATCCCTTTTTTGAGAACTTTTTCAAACCCAAACCAAAAGGCAAGGGAGGCAAAAATAAAACCAAAGCTAAAAGGACCAACTCACTCGGCAGCGGTTTCGTTATCGATGCAGCGGGCTTAGTCGTCACAAACAATCATGTCATTGCTGATGCTGATGAAATCACGGTCGGGTTTTCCGATGGAACAAAACTGAAAGCCAAAATTGTCGGTCGGGATTCAAAAACGAACTTGGCGGTTTTAAAGGTCGAGCCAGTATCCCCTCTGACCTCCATAACATTTGGAGACTCAGAAACGTTGCGCGTCGGCGAACAGGTGATCGCGATTGGCAATCCGTTTGGTCTTGGTGGCACGGTATCTGTGGGTATCGTCTCAGCTAAAAATCGCGACATTAATGCGGGCCCCTACGACGATTATTTTCAAACAGATGCGGCTATCAATCGTGGAAATTCAGGCGGACCAGTTTTCAACCTCAAAGGTGAGGTGGTCGGCATAGCGACTGCAATAATTTCCCCGACCGGAGGATCAATCGGTCTCGGCTTTGCGATTCCATCTTCGACCGCCAAGCGCGTGGTTAATCAACTAAGGCAATTTGGAGAGACGCGGCGCGGCAAGATCGGGGTGCTAATCCAGCCTGTAACAGATGAAATCGCAAGTTCGCTTGGGCTGACGAAGGCCAAGGGAGCACTCGTATCACGTGTGACACCAGGCGACCCCGCCGATATCGCGGGCTTGAAACCCGGCGACGTTGTGCTTCGTTGGAATGGAGTTGTGATCGCGCAGGTGAAGGACCTGCCCCGCATGGTCGCGCGAACGCCTATTGGTTCAATTGCAGAACTTGAAGTATTCCGCGATGGTGAAACACTAACGAAATCCCTTAAAATTGGCCGCCTGGATGAAACGGCCGACACTACTGGGAAGAAGAGTGAGACCTCATCCACAACCCGCCGAGTAGTCGAACTCTCGGGAATGACAGTTGAGGCCCTGACACCGGAATTGCGTGCGAGATACAAGCTAGGTCCAAAAGTAGAAGCCCGCTTGGTGATTACGAAAATCGACCCGAACAGCGACGCCGCTGAGAAACGCGTTAAGGTAGGTGATGCCATTTTGGAGATAGCGCAGACCAAAATGTCCAGGCTGGCAGATCTGGTGAAGCGTGCCAAGGAACTGAAGAACGAAGGTCGAAATTCGTTTCTCTTGCTCGTCTCCGACAAGGTTGGGGACTTGCGATTTTTGGCCGTTAGGTTTCCGCGCAACGGGCCGATTGTAAGGTATGTCGAACGCTTAGGCACCTCCGGTGACGCGAATGGGCCACCCTCCATTGCTGACGTTCAACGCATGCTGGCTGATCTCGGATATGACCCGGGCCCAATCGACGGCAAGATGGGTGGCAAGACGAAAACTGCAATTCGGAAATTCCAATCCGATCAGAGACAGTCAAGCGATGGGCTTGTCAGCTCACAACTAGCAGACGCATTGCGCGGCGCGCTGAAGCAGAAGACAGCGGTTAAGAACGAGGAGAAGACGAGCGAAACCGAGAATTTGGGAGATCTAGACGATCTTGAGAGTGGCGGTTCACAATGATGGTATTGCGATCCCAGGTTCGCTCGTTGCTCTTCTCCAGATTCTGCGGGCCCAGCATTTACCTGTTGTGTCTCTTGCTGCTTAGCTTGGTTGACGGCAAGTCTGCACCGCTGTTGGCCCAAGGCACAACGCACATTGATCAGGACGCCTATATTGAGTATCACCCGCAACATCCCCTACTGCTCCCCCTGGCGACACCTGGTCCGCCGATTGCAAAACTCACCAGCGTTTTCAAAGATGTTCTCATTTGCACTCCTGACGCGAAACTAAATGAGGTTTGTTTCAAGGCGCAGCGTGGCGACCCGTTATTTGCCCACAGCATTGTCAAGACAGGGGAACGAGGCCGAGCGAGAATTACATATCCTGATCCTATATCCGGTACGTCGAATGTCTACTTCACGCGAGATGAGGATGCATATGGCATCCGATACAAAAGAGTGGAAGGCGCCAAGCAATCCACCATCAACGTTGGCAGCAGCACAACGCTAGGGGTTCGGCAAACGTTGCAGCAGGCTGACCGGTTGCAGGGTGTCTTGATCGACGAATGGTGGGAAAAGTTTTTTGACGCTCCGGTGTTTTCCCTCACCCGAGACTCGAAAATATCGATGCTTTCAGACGATGCCGTTTATCGGGCGATCGGCGATGCATTTACCAAGAATTGGGCGTTCCGAAGTCAGTTTAACGTACGGACCGGCACTTCCCTTTGTGGCATTCGAGGAACAGATGCGATAGCCAAGCGGGACCCCAAGAAAGGCACAACAACGTTAGCCGTGCTGGATGGAGAAATTGCTTGTGGCAACAAGGACACGCCGCAAACGGCTGTAAAACGAGGCAAGAAGCTTGTTCTGCATGATGGCGGTTCTCAAGCGGAACTCTCCGATCTCTCCGATGCCGAGCGCCGGGCGCTGACTTCTGATACCGAGGTTCCGGAAACTGGAGACACCCAGGGAGCGGGCGAAACGGCGGAACGTAAACCATCCGGAAAAGAAGCGCTCGACGCAGCGTTAAATAAACTCGACAGCCTCATCGGCGACCTTGAACGACACCGAACTTCGATGAGCACCTTTTGCCAGCGGTTGGCTCGGGCGGTCACACCGAGTGGCGAACTGGAAAAAACCGTACGAAATATAACAGAAGCCGAAAACATCATTACCAGCAGGCTAGAATCAGTTTCCGGTTCCCACGGCGCCGCAATCAAGTCCGCCAAGTCAGCGCTTTCCTCAGCTGCTGATCAAATACGCACTGCTCAACAGCCAATCAAAGCGGATGCGGATCGATTCTGTAACACCAGCAACGCGAGCGAACGGGATGGGGCTGCGATGGCGGCTGATCTTGTGTCTTTGGGTGATTTGCAAAGGCTCATGAACTCCTCACTTGAGGATACGCGCAGAAGGGTCGGGGGAACTATCAGCGGTGTATTGAACGGCGCGGAGCCGCCAAAGGTGAGTGACCTCAAGTCAGCGTTGGATAGCGCGGCAAGGCCGCTATTCGATAAATGCGCCGCCCTCGGACAAGCAGGACAAAATGTTATGCGTGTGCCTGGAGGTTTGTGGGGTCTTGGTGCCGCACGATTGCCGCAAAAGATCGGAGCTACCGCTCATGATACGGGACGAACTTTACTAGAAGTCTCGACGCTTCTTGCGAAAAAGTCTGGCGAGTTATCAGACTCGGCGCATGCGCTCTATCAATTTCGGTTGACCGCGTATCGAGCTAGATATGAGAAGTTGGCAAACGGCTCGTTGTCTCTGGCCTCCTGTCCCCGGACTTTTGATCAAATGCGCGCTTTCTGTGTCGAGCGGGGTGCAGGCGAAATCCACCGCGCGCTACCTGCCTATCAACAATTGCTTCAGGAGTTCAAAGAACGGCGTGATGCTGGCGTCGCCGATTTGCGGGCCTCGCTAAAAGAGCTGGAAGCGTCGCAGCAAAGCGTTGCTCGAGAAGTTGACCGCGCAACGGCCTGCGCAAAACCAATCGCGGACACAGACAAAAAAGATGCCGATATCGCCGAAGGCGACCGAAAAAAGGCAGAAAAGAAACCCAGCACAGATTGTGGACCGGAAAAAGAGGGCGCGGGTGGCACCGGATTGGATAAGGGGTTCATACCTCAGGGCACATATAGCGACAACAAAGCAAGCTGCCAGCCATCGCACAAAGAGGGCGAGGAGAAAAAACTTGCCGAGAAAAAGCAAACCGACGACGCGACACCGAAAGGTACAACATCGGGCTGCCAGGTGGGATCCAATCAGGCCGATTGCGGCCCTCCGCCAACGGCGTCTAGAAATAGACCAGCTGCTGAAGAACTCGCGGAGGTCAATAAATGCGATCAACTGGCGGCACAGTTTAATATCGCGAGCAATAACTACAAGAACAACGGCGTTCCCGGTATCAAGAATGCCCAGAAACTGCTTAATGGCCTGAAGAACAACCAGGATTTGACAAACTGCAAGAAGCTGGCGGGCCGTGTTGACCGTGGACTTGGCACTATCAAACGAATGGGGGACGCATGGCGCCGCGCAAAACAAACACTCGCAAGTTGTGATCCTGGCAAATTCTCAGCGCATATTGCTCAGCTTCGAAAACACGCTGACCGCCAAAAGCAACGTGGCAAGAAACAGCACACCGTCCTTGCGGGCGTACGCAAACTGATGGAAAAATCCATGCTCGTCGCCGTGAGGTACCGCAAGGCACAAACGCTCATGCGAGACGGGGATGCCGGCGGCATCGCAGAGGCTGAGTCAATTCTGCGTCAAACGCGCGGCAGAGCGCAACGCGACTTTAAGCGATCAAGCATAAGAAAAATGGTCTGCAATGACATTGACTGGAGGATTGACCAGGACCTGGCAGGGATTAGGAAAATGCGCGCCGTGGCTGGCCAGTTGACAGCGGCAAGCGGCAGTTGCTCTGAAGCAGGTCTGGAAGCGGCGCGTCGGGCGATCAAATTCGGCCAATCTTTCTCTGATAGCCGAGGCTACTACAACCGGTTGAACACTCGTTTGTCGAACGCGACAAAATCCTGCGCAGAAACCCGGCGACGTAGGGCTGCAACCGCTCACAACAATAGGTGCAAGCGTAACCATGGCCGCTCCCGCGCGAGTGAGCCGGATGCGAATGGTAGATCCGGGTGTGTTTGTGAATCAGGATTTGACTGGATTGGCGACAATGAATCCCTTCGCTGCGCCAGCGTGAAATCGAGAAAGTATGTAGTTAGCGCAATCGCAAAGTGCAAAAGGCGGCATGGCCAACAATATGCGAAAACGGAAATCGGCAACAATGGGGCAACCTGTTATTCTTGCCCAAAAGGAACAAAGGCCGCGAAGGCCGACAATGGAAAATTGGGCTGTTTCGATCGCACCCAAAAACGGCGCAAAGTAAAGCGGAAGCGAAAGAGGCGTAAAGCCGAGACCAAACGCAAGAGGCGAAAGCGGATTCGAAGACAACGCCGCCCCAATCCATGTGCAAATCCATTAAATTGCACGCCAGCAATGGATATTTTCTAGACTTGCTTCCGACAGCCCAGGGCGACTTTGGCTTGCCAAACCAACGGAGGCTTGCACCTACTAATATCTGGATAATATGACTTAACATGACCGAATTGCCACCTGAAGCGGACACCATTAATCCGGTCACACAACGTCCCTTGCCAGTGTATCGCGGCCACAATCGGTCATCGCCCACACTTCTCCTATGGGTCTTGGGCGTGTAAAAACGCTTGGTGATTGTTGGTTCAACCAGAGCTGAGCGCAGATTTGTGCTTTGACGGGATTTTTTTGCTGATGGACACCCTGAGTGGCTTTTGAGGCTCTATGGTGCTGTTGGGGGCAT
>JAAEUE010000154.1 GCA_024227565.1 Alphaproteobacteria bacterium | reverse complement strand
TCGGGTCAAGCCCGAGGGCGGCAGCATTCTCCTCCCGCGCCCCTGCGCAGGGATGACGGGAAAGGGTGCAGGGATGACGAAAGGTGGGAAGCGCGAATAACGATGAGAGGGATGCACCCTCCACACACCCGCGCCCCTGCGAAAGCAGGGGCCCATAGCTCGGAGCCTGTGGTTGGCTCCCGGTGGTGGATCCCTGCTTTCGCAGGCATGCGGGAGTTGAGGCGCCAGGCATGCGGGAATTGGGCGCCAGGGATGCGGATCTCACCCTCCGTCATGCCTGCACTGAGACGACGAGGAGAGAAGAACGTGCATGAGGAGGCCTTGGAGATCCCACAACAAAAAGGGGCCGCGTCAGCGGCCCCTCCGTGAGATTGGATTAATGCCCAATCAGGTCAGATCGCAAATGCGATCTTGTCTCTGCGAATTACGTAAGCACCAGAGGTTGCTCCGACACACAAGCAAGCTCGCTTTGATGGGCACAATCCCACAATTTCTCACTCGACATTGGATCACCTCCTTTCGATTGTTGAACAATGCGAATAGTCTGGCACACGAAACTGATTTTAAAAAGGGCGAATTCTCTAGCCCCCACGTTTGCTCCAACTGACCTTGAAAGCCCCGATGACAGACCGATTCAAACTCATTGGTGAAGTGCACCTCATTTTGGAGCAGAAGAGCTCCGTGGTGCTTCTGCGCCGCTTTCAAACCGGTTATGAGGACGGCAACTACAGCCTGGTGGCCGGTCACCTGGACGGCGATGAGCCGGCCAAGGTGGGCATGATGCGCGAGGCCCGCGAGGAGGCGGGCATTTCGGTTGATCCGTCCGCACTGGAGTTCGTCCACCTGATGCACCGCGAACGCGGCGATGAACGCATGGCCCTGTTTTTCAGATGCACATCCTGGCAAGGCACGGTGCACAATGCCGAGCCCCACAAGTGCGACGACCTGAGTTGGTTTGCCTATGGCGCGCTGCCGGACAATCTGGTGCCCTATATCGGCCACGCGCTGGCCTGTGTGCGGCGCGGCGAGACCTATTCGGAATTTGCTTGGCGCTGATAAGCGTTTCATGTTCAAAAGGGCGGAAATTCCCTGAACGCATCGAGAGGAAAACCCCAAACCAATGGCCAATGCTATTGACCGCAAAATCGTGGATGACCTGATCAAGAACGAGATTGGCTTCATTACAACCGTGCCCTGCAAGCAGCTGGCCGGCGTCATCGAGGTGCTCGACCAGTCCAATCAGGTGATGCATGTGCCCTCCAACAAGGAAGACGAGGGCATGGGCCTTTGCGCCGGGGCCTATATGGGCGGCAAGCGACCGTGCATCATCATGCAGAACACAGCGCTGGGCGTTGTGGTCAACACGCTTGCGACCCTCATCCAGTTTTATCAGATCCCGCTGCCGATGCTGATCAGCTATCGCGGCGAAGTGGGAGAGAAGGTGGCCTGCCAGGTTGAAATGGCGGTCCACACCAAGGCGCTTTTGAACCAGCTTGCCATCCCCACCTATCATTTCAGCCATGCAGACCAGGTCGGCGAACTGGACGGGATTTTGAAACACACGCAGATGGCCAAAAAGCCAACGGCGATTTTGACAGACGCGCGCTTCTGGGGGTCGGCACAATGATCAGATACGATATTCTCAAAACCCTCCTGCCGATCATCAGCGACACCCTGGTGGTGTGCAATATCGGGCTGCCCTCCCAGGAGCTCCACAAGCTGGACGACCAGCCGAGCAACTTCTACATGCTGGGCACCATGGGCCTGTGCTCGTCCATCGGCCTTGGCCTGGCGTTGAGCCAGCCGCAGAAGGTGGTGGCAATTGACGGTGATGGCTCGGTGCTCACGAACCTGGCCACCCTGTCGACCATCGCCAACAATGTGGCCGACAATTTTGTTCTGCTGATCATCGACAATGGCAGCTATGGCTCCACCGGCGACCAGCCCACCTATGCAGGGCGCAAAACCTCGCTCACCGCGGTGGCCGAAGCGTGTGGCTGTGAAAATGTGGTGGAATGCAGCGCGGAGGAAACCGCCGGTGCGGTGAAGGCGGCGCTGGCGTCTGATCAGATGACTGTCATCGTCTCCAAATGCGAAAGCGGGAATGTTGCGGTGGATGTGATCGAGATGAACCCCGTTGTCATCGGCGACCGTTTCATGAACGAGGTCCGCCGCCAGAACAGCGGGGGATGACTTGGCCCTCCAACCAGCCGCCCAAGCCGGGGCTAACCGCCGAGGACATTGCCCGCCTCAACGAGAAGTTTGCCCAGTCCGACGCGGCGCTGGGCATTGAGGTTTCGCCTGAGTTCAGGCCGTTCGAGCAAAGGAACGACATATTCACCCGGGCGTTCTGGGACGAGGAGGTGAGCTCGGACGACACCCTGGGGTTCTTCAAATCCTACCGCATGAAGTTCGCCACCCGCCGGGGCGCAGGCTTCAGCCAGAAGGATTTTGCCCTGCGCAATGCCAGCTGGGCGGTGTCCGACATCCTCTCAAGCCGCGGCGGCGAAGAGGGCAAGCGCGAGGGATTTCAAGCCCCGATTGACTACGACACCCCGGTGGCGAACGACAAGGTGCCGGTGGAGGACGCCGGCCAAGAGGCTGAAGAGATCAAGCGGCTGGCCAAGCTGTTTGGCGCCGACCTGGTGGGCATAACCGAGGTGGATGAACGCTGGCACTATTCGTCCCGGGTGGACACCCGCGACTTTACCTCCGCGCCCAACGACCTGCCGGACGGCATCACCCATGTGATCGTCATGGGGCACGCCATGGATCCCGATCTGGTGGACACCTATCCCTCAGCCCTGGCGGGGGCATCGACGGGCCTGGAGTATTCCCACGAGACCCAGATCGTCATTCAGCTTTCCACCTACATTCGCAATCTGGGCTATGAGGCGGTGGGGTCGATGAACGACACGGCCCTGGTCATCCCCTATGCGGTGAAGGCCGGACTTGGCGAATATGGCCGCAACCAGATGGTGATCACGCCGGAGTTTGGGCCGCGCATCCGCTTTTCCAAGATCTTCACCAGCCTGCCGCTGCAGGTTGATGAGCCAAAGCCCCTGGGCATCAAGCAATATTGCGAGATCTGCACCCGCTGCGCCGGCGCCTGCCCGCCGCGCGCGCTGCCGTTCGGGGCGCCTGACAGCGTTGCCCATAACCGCTCAACCCTGTCAGGCGTGAAGAAATGGTCGGCAGACTGTGAGAAATGTTTCGGCTATTGGGCCAAGCTGAAAACCGATTGCGCGATCTGCATGCGCGTCTGTCCGTTCAACCGCCGCTATGATGGCTGGGTGGACCGCGTGTTCCGCGCCTTGGCCACAGGGCCATACCGCAAGCTTGCCCTGTGGTGGCAGGAGCGTCGCGGGGCGCCGGCGCGGCTGAAGGCGCAGGACTGGTGGGCGAAAATCAGGGCCGGTGGGGGCTAGACCAAGATCGACGCGGTCTCACACAAGGCGGTTGAAAGCCAAAGGCAGCGCAAGGTTACGCTTGCCCTGTGCTGCAGTGCGCACGCCGTGCAGGATGGTTTGGGCGCTGCGCTCTATGTGTTGATGCCTATTTTGGCCCAGGCCTTCGGCTTGAGCTACGCCCAGGTGGGGATCATCCGGGCCGCCAACAACTGCGCCTCTTCGCTGCTTGAAATGCCGTCGGGCGTTTTGGCAGAGCGGTTTGGTGAGCGCAGGCTTCTTGTGTTCGGCCTGATCTGTGCCGGTGCTGGATATCTTTGCCTGTCGTTTGCGGCGGGTCTTTGGACCATTCTTCTCAGCCTGCTTGTTTTGGGAACCGGCGGCGCGTTCCAGCATGCCTTGTCGTCCTCCCTGATCAGCAACAGCCATGACGCCGGCACGCGGCGCTCTGCGCTTGGCATCTACAACTCCTCCGGCGACGTGGGAAAGCTGCTGTTCACCGGCCTGTTCGGCCTGGCAACAGGCATCGGGCTGGCCTGGCAAGGGGTAGTGGCTGGCCTGGCGGCGATTGCGTTTCTTGCGGCCTTGTTTGTGTTCTTTGGGCTGCGCAGATCCGATGGCGGCAAAGATAGCGATGAGGTCTCGGCTCCAAAGCTAGCGGGCCGCTCCGGGGACTGGGGCATTGAGGACCGCCAAGGCTTCATGGCCTTGTGTATCACGGTGTTTCTCGACACCGCGGTGCAGACAAGTTTTCTGGTGTTTGTGGTGTTCGTCGTGGCGGAGAAGGGCATTGCTACCCATCTTGCGGCCTTCGCGGTGGTGCTCACCCTGATCGGGGGCATATTCGGCAAGGCGGGGTGCGGATATTTGGCGCAACGTATTGGCGTTCGCAGTGCATTCGTACTCGCCCAATGTGCTACGGCGCTCGGCATTGTTGCCGTTGCACTGGGCACGCCCATGGCCGCCTTTGCGTTGCTTCCCGTTCTGGGCATGTTTCTGCAAGGCTCAACATCGATCACCTATGGAGCCATCGCAGACCTGATCTCAAGCAACCGGCAATCGCGCGGATTTGCGATGATCTATACGGTTTCAAGCTTGTCCGCGATCGTGGGGCCTACGGTGTTTGGCGTGCTCAGTGACTATTCCGGGTTGGGGACGGCGATGCTGGCCATGGCGGCTGTTTCGCTGCTCGCCATCCCGCCGAGCCTTTTGCTGAAAGCCAGATCGGAGCAGATGGGGGGCGGTGCGGCGTAACCGGCAGCACAATTTCGCCGTTTTGAGCCTTTACTGCCGCGTCAGTGTGGCTCTGCGGGTCGGCGCTGAAACTCAAACAAATTGTTTCAGTTTCGGGGGGCGGTAAATCAAACGTTAACGCTGCAAGCCTAGTTTGGGCCGAAATTTGCGAATCGTCGTTCGCCATCCCTTTTACGGTTGTGCCTGATGAGCCTGAAGTTTCTTTCCCGTTCCACACTGATTGCGGCCGCCGCGGTTGGCTTAAGTGCCTGCAAAACAGGTCCGGTTCTCGAGGATGGCTTTCCCAGCGTGGTCAATGCCTCCTACAGCAAACCTCATTTTGGCTCTTTGGGCGCACGCAATTGCCTGATGCGGGCGATGTATTTTGAGTCCATCCGCTCCAGCCGCGAAGGTTTGCTTGCGGTTGGAACCGTGGTGATGAACCGGGTGGAATCGCCGAAGTTCCCCTCCAGCGTCTGCGGTGTTGTGGGGCAGCGTCGGCAGTTTGCGCCAGGTGTTCTCAGACGGAAAATGCGCGGCAACCAAGAAGAGTTGGCCGAACTTGCCGACGCCATCCTTGCCGGGAAGCGGCACCCAGGAGTTAAGCGCGCCAAGTTCTTCCACCAGGCTGGTTTGAGCTTTCCCTACAAGAACATGCACTACGTGCTGGAGGCTGGCGGCAACGCGTTTTACGAAAAACGCAGCCGCAAGAAACGTCGCCGGCGGCGGCGCACCTAGAGCTTATTCCACGCTGGCGCTGCGCCGGGTTCGGCTGAACACACCGTCGAGAGACATGACACCAGCGCCCTTCAGCGCCAGGTACACCAGCGGGAAGAGCCACAACAGGCGTTGGTCGGCCACCACACCGTCCTGGATGCGGTCGAACACGGCGCCGATGGTTTTTGCATCCAAGCCATGGCCGTTGATGTCCACAATGCTCATCACCACGATAAAGCCAATCATGCCCACCGCAGACAAACGGGTGAACAGGCCAATGAGGATGAGGGCGGGGAGCAAAAATTCGGCATAGGTTCCTGCCAGCACAATCGCCGTGTCGAGACCGGACATGGCATCTGCGTCATAGCCGGCGGCCTCAAACTTCTTGGGAAAGATCTGCGCATAGGCGCCGGTTGACGGGGTCAGGAGGCCGGTGCCGATCTTGGTCTTGGCGGAGTTCCAGAAAAACAATAAGGTGACGCTGGAAAACACCACCCGGGCCAAAAGCCCCAAGAACCAGCCGTCAAACAGCCGCTCGAAAAAGCCGAATACCCCGTTATGCAAGCGGGTGAGGGCGTTCACTAAACTCTTCATTAGGCAGCTCCATCAACAGTAAAATCGGTGACAACACGGCTTTCGATCAAGCCGGTTATGTTCGTGGTCAAATCAAACCCTTCGGCTGCCGCTCCCGCCGCTGCGGCCTCGCCCAAGGCGGCTCCGCTCTGCAAGGCTTCCAGGAAGTGTGCTCCTCCCACGGGCAAGCGGCGCAGTTCAACATCCAGTTCAGGACGTGTGATCAGCACATGCTCGCCGCCTTCCGGCAAGGCTGTTTGCTGATCGGAACTGGCTGCGTTGTTCCACTCCCAAATGGAGAGGATGGGATGGTTTGACTGCAGGATGTGTGCAGCTGGGTGCAGCGTGACGCGCAGGGTTCCGAGGGTTTCAGGCGGCACAGCGGCCAAAAATTCCGGCCCCAGTGGTTCTGCGTCCCGTGCGTGGTAGGCCCGGCGGCGCAGTTGTTCGAGCGTGGCCATGTCTGGCAGATAGGCCAAATGTTTCACCGGCTCAAATGCGGCGAGGAAGGCCGGAAAGGCTTCACCATAAAACATCAGAAGCGGGGAGGTGGGCGGATGGGCGCGCACAAATTCGCGGGCCATGGCAGCGAAGAATTCTGCGCCGACGATTTTCTCAACCACCGGGAAGGCGGTGGCCAGGGCCTCGATCAGGCTCACGGTCACATTGTTGCGGTAAACAGCGAAGCGCTTAGGTGCCGGGCGCCCCTCGGGATCCACCACGCCGGTGGGTACGGGTGCCTCGGGGTCTAAGAGCGCGCCGGCAAAGGCCCGTTGTGTGGCCTCAAGCGGCACGGGATTTGGCTCCGTCGCCGGCCGGTTGTTTGGCGAGAATGGCATCTGCGCGCTGAGCTTCGGTGAACAGCACCGGCCAAGCCGGGACGTCGTTATCCCACTCCACGAGAGTGGGGCGCGGGCCAATGCGGCCGATCAGGTCTTCGTAAAGTTTCCAGACCTGGGCGGCAATGGCGCGGTCGTGGGCATCTATCAACAGAGTGCGGCCATCGTCATCGCGATCGTTCGCATGGCCGCCAAGATGGATTTCTCCCACAGCGTCCACTGGGAATTCAGTCAGATAATCCCCTGGCGCATAGCCTTGGTTTGTGGCCGAAACGTACACGTTGTTGACGTCGAGCAGGAGACCGCAGCCTGTGCGTTCGGTGATCTCTTTCAAGAACGCAATCTCGCTCATTTCGCTCTCGGCGAACGCCACATAGGTAGAGGGGTTCTCCAGCAGTATCTGCCGACCCAGGTGTGTTTGCACCTGGTCGATATGTTCGGAAACGCGGAAGGCGGTCTCTGCGGTGTAGGGCACGGGTAATAGATCGTTCAGGAACCCTCTGTCGTGGGTGCTCCAGGCCAGGTGTTCAGACACCAAGCCGGGCTCGTAGCGCTGCACAACCTTTTTCAGGCGGTCCAGATGAGCTGGGTCCAGCCCTCGAGCAGAGCCGATGGACAGGCCCACACCATGGCAGGAAATGGGGTAACGGTTGCGGATCTGGCTCAGCACATGATGCGGCATGCCGCCTTCGCCCATGTAGTTTTCCGCATGGATCTCAAACCAACCCAGATCCGGCTTGCCGTCCAGAATATCGTCATAATGGCAGGCCTTCAGACCAACACCGGCGCGCTGGGGAATGGCATCCTTGGTGTTGGGGCGGTGCTTGGTCATGAAGGTTTTTTTAGGTCAAAAGGGTCAAATCTATATGCCGCCGGGCCAGCTGAGGCCCGGCGGAAGATTTAGGCGCTGCGCCTGCCTTAAGACGGCAGGTCGCGCTTGAGAGCTTCCAGAGAACCGGCGCGCTTGGATCCATCGGTTCCTGCGGGCAGATCCATGGATGCGCAGGTGCCTGCAGGCACGAGTGTCCAGGCATTGCCCTGGTAATCTACAGTGGAAGTACCGGCGCAGGTGGTGCCGGGGCCGGCGGCGCAATCGTTCTGGCCAGCCAAAGAAACGCCGTAGCACTTTTCTTTTCCGGCAGCTTGTGCCGGTGTGGTGGTCACGGTTGCGGTGGTCAATGCTGCAGCAACGGCGGCGGCGATGGCCAGGCTGCTGGTGGCGGCAACTTTATTGCTCATGGGGACATATTTCTCCTGGTTGCAGTATTTAGGACGGCAAATTCTAAAGAGTGTTCTATAGCAACTCATCCCGCCACGGAGCAATCCGCGGCGGGCGTGAGTGTAGCATCAATTGCTGAGCGGGGCAGCAGTGCTGTACGTGCCATCGTTGGCGTTGATAGCGGTCCAGTTCTTTTTGGATGCTGCACCAGTCTCTTTCTTCGACCAGTTCTTGTTGGCCGTTTTGATCAAGCCGGGGATGTCTTTTTCCCAGAAACCAACCACATTCGGGGTGATGTTCAAGTAGAGCTTGCCATCAACAATTCGCCACAGGTTCGGGTTGGCCGGAACCTTGCCGCCCTGAGACAGGCCATAGGCGCAATGGCCATCGTAAAGAGGAGCATACTTGGCCGGGTTTGCCTTGAAGGTTGCAGCGTTTTCAGCAGTGGAGAAGGCCCATTTGGCGCCATTGTACTCAACCACATGCTTTGTGGTGCCGGGAACCGCTTGCGGCTGCTTTGTGCCAACTGCCGATTGCTTCAGGCCGTGGTAGGCCACAACGTCGTAGCCGCTGACAGCGTAACCGGTTTCATCAACATATTGCGGGCCGGCGAGGGCGGCTGTTGAGAAAAAACCAGCGATCATCAATCCGGTCATCAATGCTTTTTTCATTTTCGTCTCCAGCTGTGGAACTCAATTTGGGGGTTAAACGTTTATCTAGTGGGCAGTTCTGTTCTTTGTGTGACACCGTATGTGTTGTGCGGATTGGGGTTTACAATGAAGAATGCTCGGTCTGCATCTGACATTTGATCAAGAAAAAGAGAGATTCGTGTGTGCACGGACATTTTCCGCGTGCGGACGGTGTTTGATCAATGTCGGTCAATTGGTGGCTGCAAGAACCGCTGGCCTCAAATCAGCCCTTATCGGTATAATGGCGCAATGAGCGGCACATCGCCCAGTACCAGTCGCACGATCGTGACGATCCTCGTTGGCGCAGTGTTTGTGCTGGCTGGTGTTTCGCTGTTTCAAACCCTTTTGCCAATCCGCGCCGGGATCGAGGAATTCTCCACCAAACTGGTGGGTTTCCTGGGCACCGCCTATTTCGGCGGCTTCATCGCCGGCTGCCTGTTTGGCCCCTGGCTGGTGCGGACGGTTGGGCATATCCGGGCGTTTTCCGGGGTTGCAGCGCTCACAGCGGCGCTTACGCTGGTGTTCCCGGTCTGGCCGAACATCTTTTTGTGGATTGCCCTGCGATTTCTCTCCGGGCTCACTTTGTCCATCGTGTTCATGGTGATGGAGAGCTGGCTCAACGACCAGTCGGACAACCACAACCGGGGCCGCATTCTGTCGGTCTATATCATCGTGGCCAATGTGGCGACCATGGCCGGCCAACTGATGGTCAATGCCGCCGATCCGGCCGCTCCCACCCTGTTCGGCGTTGTCACCATTCTGCTCTGCCTGGCCGTGGTGCCGCTGTCACTTACGCCTACGTCTGAACCCACACCGATACCGACCGCACGACTTGAACTATCAGGCCTTCTGTCGATTTCTCCGGCCGGTACCATTGGGTGCTTTCTTGTGGGGGCGGTAGAGGGCGCATTTTGGACGTTAGGGCCTGTATTTGGGCAGCTCAGGGGCATGAGCGTGTTTGAAGTGACGGTGATCATGGCGGCCTTCGTGTTGGGTGGTACACTCTCGCAGTGGCCCTTGGGGCGTTGGTCCGACCAGGTGGACCGTCGTCTGGTGCTGTTGCCGACCGCGGCGGGCTGCGTGGGCACCGGTCTGTTGATTGCGCTCTGGTCACCGTCTTCGTTTGCCGGGGTGTTTGCGTTGGCTGCACTGCATGGTGCGCTCATGGTGCCGCTCTATGCGTTGTGCCTGGCCCATGCCAATGACAGCATCCCCACCGAAAAGCTGGTGCAGACCAGCGGCGGCCTGTTGCTGATCTATTCGATTGGCGCAGCCATTGGGCCATTTGTTGCAGCCTCCGTCATGGATGTGGCTGGTGCGGGGGGGCTTTTCCTCTTCATTTCAGCTGCCCTGGGCTTGTTCGCCTTGTTCATTGCCTACCGGCTGATGTTCGGGCCCAAGCGCACTCAGTCTGACCGCAGCCCGTTTGCCCCGCTGGTCAAAACCTCACAATCGGTGTTCGAGCTGGAGGTTGACGATGAGGAGCCAGAAGCACCCGCAAACGGCGGACATCCATGAGCTTGGCCGCCGAACCTCAACGGCTGCCCTCGCGAAACTTGCATGGCGCTGGTGCCTTCGGCATAGGCACCGCCTGCCTGGTGGCCAACGATACCATCGTGAAGCTGGCCAGCGTGGATTTGCCTATTGGGCAGTTGATCTTCGTGCGGGGCTGGTTTGCGGTGGGTCTGGTGCTGGCCGTGTGCGCCTGGATGGGGGTTATGGGTCAGTATAAGCGCATGGCTGAGCCGGCGGTTGTGGGGCGGGCCGTGGTCAACACGTTTGCCATGTTCGCCTACATTGCAGCCCTCATCCACATGCCCATCGCCAATGTTTCCGCCATCACCCAGGCAATCCCTTTGGCCATCACGGCTGCCTCTGCCGTGATATTGGGGGAAAAGGTGAGGGCCCGGCGGTGGAGTGCGGTTGCCGTTGGTTTTCTCGGAGTTCTCATCATCATCCGGCCCGGCACAGGTGCGTTCAACCTGTTCGCCTTCAGTGCGTTGTTGGCGGTTGTGTTCGTAACGGCCCGCGATCTGCTTACGCGCAGCGCCAACACAGATACCCCATCGATCCTGATCACCTTGGCCTCGGCATTGGCGGTGATGGTCGCATCGGGAGCCTACAGCGTTTTTGAAACCTGGGCGCCGCTCGAGACGCGCACACTGGTTATGCTGGGGGTAGCGGCAGCCTTTTTGATGCTCGGCATTCACATGCTGATTGTCGGCGTACGCATTGCCGAATTGTCGGTGGTGGTGCCGTTTCGGTATCTGCTGGTGGTTTGGGCCATGCTGTCCGGTTATCTTGTGTGGGGCGAGTTTCCCGATTTTTGGGCCTTGTTCGGGATTGCACTGATTGTCGGGTCGGGTATCTATACGGTTCGCCGAGAAGCTTCCCTCAAAGGTTCGCCATAATCCATGGTTCATATTGTTGATATTCACCGCCATCCGCTGAAGGGCTGGACGCCCGAAAGCCTGGCGCGCGTTAAACTCGAGGCGAGTGGCGGACTGCCGTTCGACCGCCATTTCGCCTTCACCAATGGGCGCCGCGAGGAGCAGCCCAAGCCGGGCGGCTGGGTGCAAGCACGCACGTTTCTGCAGCTTACCGTTTTCCCTGAGTTGGCAGCCTTCCGCTGCGCGTTGGATGATGCAGGCGTTCTCACCGTAAGTGCTCCTGATGGCAGCAGTGCCCAAGCCACCGTTGGTGAGCCGGAGAGCTTCGGTGCGGCCGACGCTTTTATCCAGAGCCACTTTGAGCCGGGACCCTATGGCGCGCCTCGTCTGGTTGAGCAGACGCCGGGCCATGGCCACTGGGATTTCACCGACACCAGGATCTCCATCATCAATCTTGCAACGGTGCGGGTGATTGCCGAGGCAGCCGGCCACCCGCTTGAGCGCGAGCGCTTCCGGGGCAATCTCTATATCGACGGCTTGGAGCCTTGGGAGGAGTTTTCCTGGCCAGGCCGGAGGCTTACGATCGGGGATCTCAATCTGGATGTGTTGAGGCCCGTGCAACGCTGTGCCATGACCTCCACGGAGCCTGGAACCGGAGAGCGGGCCTTCGATCTTCCTGCCATCATGAACACGGCCTTTGGGCACAATTTCTGCGGGGTGTACGCGCGCGTTTCGGCGGGCGGCGAGATTGCCCAGTGCGATGAAATTGTGTGCGGCGAAGAGCTCGTTTTGGATCCGCACTCAGATTTGCCCGAGCGTGTGGCCGATCCGGCCCTGTGGCCGCGCTTTGCTGCGTTTGAGCCGATGGGACACGCTCTGATGAAATTCTCATCCACGCAAGCCGGATGGCCCCTTTTGGATGGATCTGCAGGGCAGGGCATGCGTATTCTGCGCAAAGGGCCGGGCGAAAGCCCCGACCGGGCACCCATTGTGGAGATGGGGCCAGACGGCGTCCTGTGCCATGTGAGCAGCGCCTTGCCGGAGCAAGGGCCTGCGCTGGTCAGTGGGCCATTTGGGCGGGGCTAGATAGCAGATGTGCGCTCAAGGAGCGTGAGCTCGCACATATTGGAGAGGCAACAGCAAAGTGGACCGATCCATAAAGCTGGCATCTGACCCGGGCGTGCGTTTGTCCAGGTGGGCCAGGCCTGGGCACTGGTGGTGGCCTGGGATCTTTGCGGGGCTTGTCTTTGCTTTTTGCCTTGTTGCAGCTCCGGCGTTTGCCGATAGTTCTTCACCCTTGCTGGCGGCTTATTACGACCGGCAGATGGCGATCATCGACGGTTCCGCCTATGTGTGGCAAGGCTCCAGCAGGCCAAAGCAAGTGGCAACGGACGCAGTTCAGGTCGGGGTCGGCCGCACAAACTACTATGTGCTGACCGGTGCCGACGACTTGCTGGGCTACCGGGATGGTTTTTCGCAACCCCAGACAATGATGACTGGGGTTGCCCGATTTGCCGCGGGGCGCACAGGAGTGCTGGCGGTTAAGCCAGACGGGACACTCTGGTGGATCGATAAGCTCTCGAGGAAGGCTGTGAAGACCGCGAACAACGTGGTTGAGGCGGCGGTTGGGGATGGCGCAAATTATTACATCACCAAGTCGGGCGACCTGTTCGTCAAAGGCAAGGCCCACCGTGGCCAATATGGCGATGGGCGGTTGGCAACGAGCGAGAAATTTGTAACGACCGCATCGCAGGTTTCTCAGATTACCGCCCACACGGGTCATGCGATCTTGCTCAAGATGAACGGCGATGTTCTGGGAACAGGCGGCAACATCTACGGCCCAGTCGGCAAACACGGGCTCGGCGACAAGGCAATACGGTGGAGCAAGATCATGTCAGGTGCAACGGCCATCGCGACAGGCTCCTCTCACACGCTTGCCATCAAGAAAAATGGAACGCTGTTTGCCTGGGGAAGCGAATATGGGACCGAACCGGTGGCGGTTCTCGGCAACGTTCTGGCTGCGGCTGCAGGTTCGTCAACGACGATCGCCCTTACGAAGGACGGCAAGCTTTGGCAATGGAAGCGGGGTGGCAAGCCTTGGGCACATTCTTTAGACTGAGGGTCCATCTACCATCCAAACTTCGGCGGTTGATTATTTGCGAGCCTTTCAAATGAATTTCCGCATCATGAGGCCTTTGGCCGGTCACATGACGGCGACATCCAATCTGCAGCTGCTCTTTTGTGCTGCTGTGGTTTGGCTCACCATTGTTTCCAGCGCTCCAGGCTTTGCCCATGAATTCTGGATATCGCCTGAACGCTACAAGGTGGAGGCCGGAGGTCGGCTGGTGGCGGTTCTGCTCACTGGCGACAAGTTTGAAGGCTACACCAGTCCTTATATCCCGGAAGATTTTAGGCGCTTCGATATTCTGCTCGGTGGCAAGACCATCAAGGTGACCGGGCGGCTGGGAGATGATCTGGCGCTCGACATGGCCGTGTCGGGCGAAGGCCTAGGGGTGATCGTGCATCAGACGGCCGGCTTCTTCATCAGCTACAAGGAGGAGGGCAAGTTCGAAGGCCTGTTGCGCGACAAGGGCGTCCAGGACGTTTTGAAATTGCACCGCGCGCGCGGATTGCCGGACACAGGATTTCGGGAACGCTTTATCCGGTTTGCCAAGTGCCTTGTTGCTGTGGGCCATGGACGGGGCCAGGATGCGGAGACAGGTCTGGAAACTGAGTTCGTGGCAGGGGCCAATCCTTACCAAGATGATGTGAAGGATGGTGTCCCCGTCAGGCTCCTCTTCAAAGGGAAAGCCCGGGTGGGAGCACAAGTGGAGGTTTTCACCAGATCACCGACCGAAGAAGTGGCGTTGGAGCTGTTGCGCACGGACCAGGAGGGCCGCGTCGTGGTGCCCGCCAAGCCAGGATTTGAATACCTGCTCAATGCGGTTGTGTTCAGGCCGCTGGAGGCTGAAGATCCGGCCAACGACCCGGTCTGGGAATCCCTTTGGGCCCAGTTCACCTACACGATCCCGCCCAAGCGCTAAGTCTCGAATGGGTGGCATTCCGCCCAATGCTTCGCGATATCCCCACGCTTGCAGGCCCACACCTTGTCGTGGTCAAGCATGTGGTCGATGATCTTGTGCAGCGCGCCCATGCGGGCCGGGCGGGCCAGCAAGCGGGCGTGGAGGCCGATGGTCAACATCTTCGGGACGCTTGTGCCTTCGGCATAGAGGCAGTCAAAGGCGTCCGTGATGTAGGTCACGAAATCAGAGCCCACCAGATTTACGGTTCCGGCAAGCCCGCGGTCTGTGAACGCCTGGAGCAGGCGCCGATAGCCGACCCGGGCCCCATACTCATAGCTGGATTCAATGTTGAGATCGCGGGCACCGTAACGCGCATCAACCACCACATCGGAAATCCGGGTCTCGGGGCGCTCATCGCCGTTGAGGATGCACAACTCTGCGCCTTCTTCATAGTTGATGCAGAAGTTCACTGCGATCCTGGCCTCATTTGGCCAGTCGGCCTGGGGCGGAGCGTTGCGGTATCCGACCAAATCGCGGGCGGGTTCAGGCTGCGTCGACATTTCTCGTGCTCCCCTTAGGGCGGAAGGTGTAGGTTCCAGTTAGCCAGGAAGCACAGCCCGGAGCAACGGGCCATATAGGCAAATGGAGCCTAGCGATGAACGAAACTCAGAAAGTTGATCCATCCACAGCGATCGTGGCTGCGGAGATCAGGTTGCCCACAACCGATCTGAAGGAGGATCTGCCGTTTTTTACCAAGCGGCTCGGGTTCCGGCTTGATTCAATTTTCCCAGCGGATGATCCGGCCATTGCCGTGTTGTCAGGTCATGGGGTGTGCATCAGGCTGGAGCGCGGCGCGTCCGAAGCGCCCGGCACTTTGCGCCTTCTGTGCGAGGACCCTGAAGCGTTTGGAGGCGGCGCGCGCGAGCTTACGGCCCCCAATGGCACACGCGTTGAACTGGTGGACGCTGAACCGCCCATGGTGATGCCGCAAACCCAGCATGCATTCGTGGTGCGCCGTCTGAAAGACAAGACCCCATGGGTCATCGGCCGGGCCGGGATGCAATATCGTGACCTGATCCCCGACCGGCTGGGCGGCAGTATCATTGCGTCCCACATCCGCATTCCAGACGGCGGGCCGGTGCCTGACATGGTGCACTACCACACCATCGGGTTTCAGCTGATCTTCTGCTACAATGGCTGGGTGCGCCTGGTCTATGAAGACCAAGGGCCGCCCTTCATTTTGAAGGCCGGGGACTGCGTGATCCAACCACCTGAAATCCGCCACCGGGTGCTGGAAGCATCAGACAATCTGCAGGTGATCGAGATCGGCGTTCCGGCCGAGCACGTGACCACCATCGAACATGACATGGACCTGCCCAATGGCACGGTGAACCCAGAGCGGGAGTTTCAGGGCCAGAGGTTCTGCCATCACAAGGCGGCCGAGGCCACCTGGGCGCCCTGGCGCCTGGCGGGCTTTGAGGCGCGCAACACAGGCATCGCTGAAGCCACCAAAGGGGTTGCCGGCGTGGAGGTTGCCAAATTCAAGGGCAATGGCGCAGAACCGCCGGTGACGAGCCATGGCACCGACATTCTGTTTTCCTTTGTCATGAACGGCACTATGACCTTGGTCGGGGAAGGGCGTGAGCCCCATGACCTGACGGCGGGAGATGCCTTTGTCATTCCGCCGGGCATGAAAACCGCGTATCGCAACTGTTCTGACGATTTGGAATTGCTGGAAGCCTCTCTGCCAGGCGCGGTCGATACCCAGGTGCACGACCAGATCTAAGTGCGATCGACAAGGGCAGCAGCCTCCTGCAAGGCGAGCTTGGCACGTGACACTGACTGGTCCTTTGCCGAGTAGGCAAACACCGGCCCAGCTCCCGCCGCCGCCAGCGCCCACCAGGGCGAGATCTCAGGCCGGTTGAGAATGATGAAGGCAAACATCAGCCCGACGATAACCGCGCCTACACATCCGAAAATGTTCATCGGCGAAAGTCGCACGTCGAACGCGATCTCCGCCTGATCGTCGGGAAGTTGGGTAACTGTAATCTGGCCGCTGGAGAACCGGTGAAGGGGCTTTTTGCGGCTGGATAGCATGAAGGTGGCAGTGGAGAACGTGAAGGTGTCGCCGTGTTCTTCGATGGGTTCGGCGGCATGAAAGTCCAACAGCGCGCGCACCGCCCGCTTGATGTCTTTCAACTGCGCCGGCGTTGCAGGAAGAGTGAACCGGTCTGAGGCGTTGAAAATCCGCATGATGGCCGGGCTAACGCGTCCGCCGGATGAACTCGACCATGTAGGCCGTGCTCCACCCGAACAACAGGAAGCCGTTAGCGCCTAATATGGCTGAGAGGAAACGCCATTCGGTTGGCAGGGTGATGTCGCCAAACCCCAAGGTGGTGAAGCACACCAGGGAAAAGTAGACTGCCGGCTCAAACCCCGTGACCGCGCCGGTGAGCAAGAGCACGATGGCCCACAAGAAAACCTCAAGCGTGTGGGCAATTAGGACCACGTGAACGGCAATGACGATCAACCCGGTGTCGGCGATGCGCGCCGGCCAGTGGTGGGAAAGGTTCACCAGCCACGGCAATCTGCGCGACAGAAGGTTCAAAACCTCAGCATGAAGGGCCACTGTGGCAGAGACCACGAGTGCCCCGATGATCATTTGCTTCAGCAGAAGCCCTGCGCCTACGTGTTCCATGTCTGGTGCTGCTTAGACGGCCAGCGCCTCTAGGATGCGTGCCCATGAGCGTGTGCCATGGACGAAGCTGGGCATGTTGTACTTCTCGTTCGGGCTGTGAATTGAATCGTCGTTGAGCCCGAAGCCGATAAGCAGGCTGTTCATACCGAGCTGTTCTTTGAAGCTGGTGGCAATTGGGATAGAGGCACCATTGCCCATCAGAACCGTGTCCTTGCCAAACTCTGCACCCATTGCAGTGGCTGCTTTTTGCAGGTGCGGATCGTCCAGCGGAACCTCAAGTGCCGTGCCCGCCCCGAAGTTCATGAACTCCACATCGCAATCATCCGGCAACTGGGCCCGCACGAATTCGCGCAAGTTTTCGCGAATGGCCAGCGGGTCCTGACCAGGGACCAGACGGAAGGAAAGTTTTACAGTGGCGCGCGACGGAATCACGGTCTTTGTGCCTTCGTCGGTATAGCCGGCAATGATTCCGTTGGCATCGCACGTTGGCCGGGCCCAGAGCTGTTCCAAGGCCGGATAGGCAGCCTCGCCGGCCGGCAGGCTGAGCCCGACATCGCCGAGGAATTCGACCATGGGGAAATTCAGCTCTTCCCACTGGGCACGGGTTTCTGATGTCACATCGGCAACGCCGTCGTAAAATCCTGGGACCAAAATCGTCCCTTCATCATCATGCAGTGAAGCAACGATGCGCGACAAAACCCGAATCGGATTGCGCGCCACACCGCCATAAAGGCCCGAATGCAGATCGCGCGAGGGACCGATCACCGTAATTTCATCGTGCATGATCCCGCGCAAGCGCGTGGTGATCGCGGGGGTGTCTTTGTCCCACATGTTGGTGTCGCAGATCAGCGCCACATCCCGGCTCAATTCGGCAGTATTCTCCTCCAGGAACGCATCGAGAGAGGGTGAACCGGATTCTTCTTCGCCTTCAAATAGAATGGTGACCTTGACCGGCAAGTGACCCGCCGTTTCGATCCAGGCGCGACTGGCTTCGACAAACGTCATCAATTGGCCCTTGTCGTCGGCGGCTCCGCGGGCGTATACCTTTTCAATGCCGTCCTCTCCCGTGATGCGTGCCGGCTCGAACGGTGGCGTATTCCATTTCTCTAATGGGTCAGCGGGCTGGACGTCATAATGACCATAGAAGAGCACATGAGGTGCATCGGCCGGTAATGTGTCCGGCACATGATGGCCTACCACCATAGGTAAGCCGGATGTTGGGCGAACCGTCGTTTCAAAGCCAATGTCTTGCAGGGTGTTCTTCAAAAGGTCAGCAGCTTTGAGGCAGTCTTCCTTGTAGGCTGAGTCTGTCGAGATGCTGGGAATTTTGAGCAGGTCGAACCACCGTTCGATACTTTGCTCCATGTTCTGGTCGATACGGGACAATACGGTGTCGAGCTGAGACATGGGGTGACCTCAAATTTGGTTGCGGAGACGCAAGGCTATTGGTTGATGGTTTCGTGCTCTCCGCCGGGGGAGGGCACTTTGTGGGTGACGTCTATCATGATCATGATGGTCTGTCATGCGCGCAAGCTGGGGAGCTGAAATAGGTGAGTACAGTCAGCCTGGTTACTGACAGTCTCAGAGCTCGAGACATTTCCCACGACTGGTCCTCCAAGGTCCGGCGTCGAGGCTATCAGCGGTTCGCCGTACTGCGGCAACAGATCAATCTCTATTACTTCTGGGAAAAGCGCTGGTTCTTCTTTGCGCTGATCGTGGGCGCACTGTTGATGGCGCTGCCCGAAGCAGAAGGGATGTCGCGCGATGCCCACATCGTGCTGGCCATGTCGGTGGTGGCAACCATCTTGTTCATCACAGAGCCGGTGCCGCTGCCCACGGTGGCACTGTTGATCATTGTGGGGCAGGTGACCCTGCTTGGGCTGGATTCCACCAAGGTCGCAAAAACCCTGATGACGGACTCGGTGCTCTTCATCATGGGCTCGCTGATGTTGGCCGTGGCTGTGGTGAAGCAACAGCTGGACAAGCGCATTGCCTGGCTGATTGTGCGGATGACCGGAACCAAGACCATCAACATCTGTTTCGGCATCTCTGTTGTCTCTGGCATTTTGGCCTCATTCATCGGCGAACACACGGTGGCCGCCATGATGCTGCCTGTCGGGATCACTCTGATCACCCTGACCTCGACCAACCCGAAAAAAGTTGCCGGGCTTGCCGCCGTCCTGTTGTTTTCAATTTCCTATGGCTGTTAGGTTGCCGGTATCGGCACGCCTTCTGGCGGTGCGCGTAACGCCATCATGATCGGCTATTGGAAAGAGTTTTTCTTCGATCCCACAAATCCGGAAACCCAGAAATACATCATCGATTATGTACGCTGGATGACCTACGCCTATCCCATGTTCCTGCTGCAGTTGCCGGTGGTTACGGGCATTCTGTTTCTCACCTTTAAGCCTGAGTACAAGACGCTGGGGCGCGCCGTTGCCAAACTGCGGGTGCAAGTTGAGATGCAAGGCCCGTTGCATCCGAGCGACTGGGTGGCCATCCTGATCTTCTTCCTGGTTCTGGTGGGTTGGATATTCTTCTCTCAAGACCTTGGCATGGGCACGATCGCAATCATGGGGGCCGCCGGTTTCTTGGTGGCTGGGCTCGTGCGCTGGGAAGATCTGAACTCTGGTGTGAACTGGGGCGTGGTGCTGCTCTATGCGGCCGCCATCTCTCTGGGCGTGGAGATGAAGGAAACCGGGGCGGCTGAATGGATTGCGGTCACGTTTCTGGCTGCGATGAAACCGCTAGGTGCAGATCATGGTCTGGGTCTTTGGGCCGCCATCTCTGTACTGACGACAGGGGTGACCAACACAATGTCGAACGGCGCTGCGGTGGCCGTGCTGGGGCCGATTGTCCTGAAGGTGGCCAGTGTTGCCGGGGAGAGCCCAATCATCCTCGGTTTCATCACAGCGGTTTCTTCAGCGTTCGCCTATCTCACAGTTGTGGGCACACCGGCCTGTACAATTGTCTATGCGTCCGGCTATTTGAAAACCACTGACTTCCTGAAAGTAGGCTGGCGTATGGCGGTGGTTTCCATAATCTTGTTGTTGGTGGCGGCTGACTTCTATTGGCCTTTCTTGGAAAACTAGCCTGACTGAAACCCTATGGCACTTGGACGAGCAAGAAAAAGTAACGGCAGAGGCGTCGAACAGGCGCGGCGCGAAGCTGAAAAGTTGCGCGAAGAACGCCGGAGCAGGTTCCGGATTCTGGCCTGCGTTGACGGGTCCGATGCCTCCTACGAAGCGGTCCGCATGGCGGCCCGCTTAGGGACGCGTCAGGAAGTCGACATCATTATCCTTTACGTGAGGGCCATCGACCAGGGGATGCGCTCTGGCGGCCTTCAAGTGCGCGTGGCGCGCGAAAACATGCTGGAGTGGGGCCTGGACCTGCCCGGCATCAAATATCTCGACCATGCCATCAGAATTCTGAACGATATCGGCTTCAGCCCGGATGGCTGGGAGGCCGAGGCTTCGCACACGGACACTTGGAACGATCCTGTGGGCGATAATAAGGTTGAGTATCGCCATGCAGATGGACGCAGCGTGGTCCTCAAGCTGAAAACGGCGCCCGATGTGGCTGCGGGTATTCTCGATCAATATGAACTTGGGCCCTACAATCTTGTAATCCTAGGGGAACCTTCGAGATGGCGCGGTGAATTGCGGTCGTTCTTCGATGCTGGTGTTGACCAGAAGATTATGACACTGGCGCCGTGCTCGGTGATGATTGCGCGCGCCAGTGAGCGCAAGAAGGGCTTTTTCATCTGCACCGATGGGACCGACATGGCCGCAGACTCCGTGAAACAAGCTGGGGTCCTGGCGCATTTTGCCGACGAACCCATCACAATCTTTTCTGTGGCCCGCACCAAGAAGGAAAAGGACTTGGCCGAAGAACACGTGGCCAACGCAGTTGCCACTTTGAAGTCCATGAAGATCGACGTAGAGGCCACCAAAATTGGCACGGGCGATCCCGCCGAACAGATCATCCGCCACGGCAGCAGCTCGCGTCTCATTGTGTGCACGAACCAGCATCTGACAAAAATGCAGCGCCTGTTTCACGGCTCGGTCACAAATGCTGTGGTGAGGGGCGCGCGAACCTCAGTGCTCAACGTTCGCTAACCCGGCGCGCTCTTTGCCCAAAACAGGAGATAGGCCAATGGCCGAATTTGAACTCTATTGCTTTAAGGAATCCGGCAATGCCTATAAGGCGGCGATCATGCTCGAGCTGTCCGGGTGCGACTGGTCGAAACATTGGGTGGACTTCTTCAACGGCGAAACACGTTCCGCAGAATATCGTCAGAATGTCAACGTGATGGGTGAAGTGCCTGTCCTCAATCACGGCGACGTGCACCTGACGCAAACCGGCGTGATTCTGAACTATCTCTCTGAGCAGACCGGAAAGTTCGGCGGACAAACAGATGATGAGCGCCGTGAGATTCTCCGGTGGATCCTGTTCGACAATCACAAGCTCACCAGCTACACGGCGACGTATCGGTTCATGACCAACTTCATGAAGGATGCCGATAAGGCGGTGACCGATTTTCTCGGCGGCCGGATGCACGGTGCCTTTAAGGTGTTGAACAGTCGCCTGGAGGGCCGTGACTTCGTTGCCGCGGACCAGCCGACGATCGCCGACCTCTCTTTGTGTGGATATCTGTTCTGGCCAGACGAGTTTGGGGCATCCTGGGACGACTATCCCGAGATAGGGGCCTGGCTGGACAGATTGTCCCAATTGCCCGGATGGGTCGCTCCATATGATCTGATGCCTTCAGGCCCGGCTGCATAGCAGTAACATCCGGTCACGGACAATTCAGACGGCATTGATTGGTGTTTTCAGGAGGCTGGGCATAGGTTCGCGCCCAAAGCTAACCCTGGAGATACGCAATGACAGCACAAGCAGTGAAGCTGACGCTTTATCGATGGGCCGGGGCGTGGGGGCCGTTCAAGGTCAACATCCCTTGCGGAGAATGTTCTCTTACGGTTGACGTCATTAACGATACGCTTGAGACTGAGCTTGCCGGCATTCCGGTGGAACTGGAAATTCGCGACTGGTTGACCGAGTGGTGGAAGCCTCTGCCCAAGGGAGGCTGGCACGCACCGATTGTTATGGTTGAAGGCAAGCTGGTGAGCCAGGGCCATGCTCTTAACCGGGGCGTTTTAACCGAAGCGATTATTGCAGCCCATGTGGAGCGTGCTGGTGTGTCCGGCAACCACCTCTATGGGAAAGCGTCCTGCCCGCACTGTGTTCGGGCAAAAGAGTACTTCGAGCAGGCTGGTGTTGAATATGTTTACCACGATGTGGTGAGAGATCCGCGTGCGCTCTATGAGATGATTGGCCGGGTGAAGCCCATCGTGGGGGCGAAAACGCCCATCACGGTCCCGCAGATTTGGATAGACGGCACCTATGTCGGCGGGGCAGATCAGCTTGGCGGTTTGTTGGGGCTGCAGGTTGAGCCCAATCCAGACAGGGGGCAGAATTCGCTCACCGCCAGGCCCAGCTTGGTTGCCTGATAGGGCTTAGCCGTTAGACATGTTAAGTTCACGCTGGAACGTTTCCAGGCTTTCAAACTGCATTGGCCCTTCGGCGGTGTGCACGTCGACCTTGCCGTTTGAAAGCTTGTCGATCATGTAGCCGCGGTACTCGAGCTGTTCGGTAATGGTTGGCTCCCCATCACCTGCGGCAGCTGCAGGCTCTTCAGCAGGTGTCTCTGTCGCGGCAGCTTCTGGTGCCGCCGCCGCAGCTTCAGCGGGCTTTTCTTCAACAGCCGGCTCCGCTGCCGGTGCGGGGGCCTCTGCGGCAGGTGCAGGAGCAGGTTCGGCAGGCTTCTCGGCTGCTGTTTCCACCTTGGCAGGAGCTTCGATCTTGGGTTCAGATTTGCTTTCCTTAGCCACAGCTGCCGTGGCTGCCGTGAGGGCGCTCGCCGTGCCGGAATTTTGCAGAACCTGCTGATAGAACTTCTCGGTGTTCCGAGCTGTTGCAGCGGCGTGCTGCAACAGGCGGGCCATGACGAATAACAATATTCCGCCCACAATCGCCTGATAGGCCACACTCAAGCTTAGCCCCAAGCTGTAAGTGTCAACAAACCGATCGGCCGCAACGATCGCGCCAAGCACAATCGAGATCAGACCGAGTAAATATAGTACCGCCGCCATGGAAAATTCCCTGTTTCCGACATCCGCATCAACCCATAATACACTGTTTCCGCACAGTCTTACGGGTAAGGCTAGCGCAAAATTAATGTTTGGTTAACCGTAAATCCCGCCTCATTCAACCACAATGGCAGGTGCTGCCTTGCGACCGGGGGTGCCGTCTTGCAACTGCGCGTAGGTGTTTTCGGCGATTTGTCGGTAGATTTCAGCATGTTCGCTGTCTGGTTTTGTCGCGACAATCGGCAATCCGGCATCTGAACGCTCGCGCACCTCAATATGCAGTGGCACCTCACCAAGAAATGTTACCCCAATTTTTTCTGCTTCAGCCCGTGCGCCGCCATTGCCGAAGATTGCCGAATGCTCGCCACATTTTGGACAGGCAAAATAGCTCATGTTCTCCACGATACCCAAAACGGGTACGTCCACCTTGCGGAACATGTTCAACCCTTTGCGTGCATCGATCAGCGCCAGATCCTGTGGGGTGGAAACAATTATTGCGCCCGCCAAAGGCACCTGTTGGGCCATGGTTAGCTGGGCATCGCCGGTACCAGGAGGCATATCCACCACCAGCACATCGAGTTCGCCCCAATTAACGTCGCGCATCATTTGTGTGAGGGCAGACATGACCATGGGGCCACGCCAAATCATCGGTGTATCTTCTTCAACCAGGAAGCCCATGGACATCACCTTGAGGCCATAGCCTTGCATGGCCTCAAGCTTGCCCCCCTCGCCGGGCTGAGGTTGGCCGGTGATGCCCAGCAGCCGGGGCATGGAAGGGCCATAAATATCGGCATCCAGAATGCCGACTTTGGCGCCGCTTGCCAAAAGCCCCAGCGCCACGTTGCAGGCAGTTGTTGACTTGCCGACGCCGCCCTTGCCCGAGGCTACGGCAATAATGTGCTTGATGCCCGGAATGCCCGCCATTTTGCCGGCGCCAGGCGCGCCTTGGGGACCAGCCATCGGAGGGGGAGGGGCACCTGCTCCTGCGCCAGGCTTTTTGCCACTGCTTTTGTGAACATGAGGCATGCCCGCGCCGGAGGGGGCAGGAGCAGCGCCGTTGCTTGCACCGTTCTGAAGCTCTGCCGTCAATGTAACCAGGACCTTGCCAACACCGTCTAGCGCTTCAACCGACTGCGCGGCTGCCTGGCGCATGGGTTCAAGGCGTTCGGCTTCGGCTGGATTGATCGTGAGCGAGAAGGAGACGTCACTGCCGGTAATCGCGATTTCCGACACAAGCCCGGCTGCAACCAGATCATTCTTCAGATCTGGCCCACGCACCTTCGACAATTGCTGGAGCACCTGATCGCGGGTAATTTCGCTCATATTTCTGTACCACTCTCATAAGATCTAGCAGCGCTCACCAGCGCTGAAGACTACAGTTAAATATTGCGTCTATATGGGGTCAAGCGCTCTCACGGGCAAGCGTCTGGCCCCCGATTGCGGCGGTGATTTCAGAGGCGATTTGTGAAACTGCGGCACCCAGCACCGGAATTCTCGCTTCGGTTACCCGAGCGGCAGGACCGGAGACGGACAAACCGGCCATCGGGTTTGCGTTTTCGTCGAAGATGACACCGGCAACGCAGCGCAGCCCTATTGCGTTTTCTTCGTCGTCAACCGCATAGCCACGAAGCTTGATTGCCTCAAGGTCTCGTTGCAGGTCGCGAACATTCGCAAGAGTGTTCTCGGTTTCCTGATAGAAACTAATTCTTTGCAGCAACTGATCGGTTTCACCCTCAGGCATGAAAGCCAGAAGGGCTTTGCCCACGCCTGAAGAAAATATTTCAGCCCGGCCTCCAGGCTTTGCAATTGCGCGCATCATTTTATGGGTTTCGGTTTGCGCAAGGTAAATCACCTCGCCTCGGTCCAACACGGCCAGGTTCACCGTCTCGCCGCACTGTTCCATCAAACGCCGCATATAGGGCCTGGACGTCGTTACCAGATCTCTGGAGCGCAAGAACGCGGACCCGGCTCTGAAGGCTTGAACACCCACCAGCCATGCAGAATGGTCGGCATCAAACCGCACATAACGCTCATTTTGTAGTGTCGTTAAAAGCCGGTGCGCCGTGGAGGTGGGGAGGCCTACCTCATGCGCGACTGCAGACAGGGACAGGCCCTGACTGTGCTCTGAAAGCGCATTCAGCAAGCTGAGCGCCCGCGATAGCGATTGAACATGTCCGGACGCGCGGCTGCTTGACTGCGCCTTTCCGGTTCGATCTTCCTGTGTCACCTAAAACCCTCCCGCAACACAAAGCCCGCAGGCTTATCTCACAATATGGATTGTCGTTCCATAATCATAAAGACCATGCCTGCTTCACTTCTGAGCGACACATGACGGACTGCAAATCTCAAATTTCGACACTGTCCTATTCAGGGCGCGCCAAGCCGTCGTCGGCAAGGTGCTGACGCAGAAAGTCCTGAAATTCGCCCGTCATCTGCTTCACAAACGCCTCGTGGTCATCAACATCCAACACGGTTTTCCCTACATATGCGCTGTAGCGCGCCGAAGCGAACATCAGGGCCATGTGCAGTTGCGTGGCGTTAACAGTATGGTTGTGACGGTTCGCCAGATCAATAAAACTGTCGGCGATGCGTAAAAAACCTGTGGTGTCCAGGTTGCCTTCAGCGCGCGCGGCGCGGCGTTCCTTGCGGTTTGGCTTTTTCTCTTCTGTCATCACATGGGTTCCGGGCCTGATTGCGCAGTGTTCATAGCGTTAGGCGCCGTTTGGTTCAAACACCAATGCTGATTGAGCGCCTTTGGCCCCAATCCTCTCACCAGGTGCATCGTGCCGGAAAGCGGACGTTACATTTTTTACTAAATTTTGCAGAAAGTTTGAGCAAACCACTTATCCAAAAATTTTCTACGAGAATGGATATCAGGCCTCAAAGTCCTCCGAAATGTAGGGGGTTAAGGTGCTATTAAGATAAATCCCGCCTACTGTCTCGCATAATAAACCGGTGTAATGCCCAAGCTTGTCGCCACGCCGGAGGGGCGTAAGTTTGAAGCATCGATCCAACACAAGAACAAACCGGAACGGGAACTTGAGTAAACAGCAGAAGCGGCAGAGGTGGCCAAGGTCATGTTGAAGCATTTAAAGAAATTCCGGTCAGACGAGGACGGCAACGTTGCAATCATATTTGGATTTGCAATCGTTCCTTTCCTGATCGCAGCAGGCATGGCCGTTGACTATGGTCGCGGTGTGGTGGCCAAACACGAATTGCAGGTGGCGCTTGACACTGCGGTGCTGGCGGCCGGTTCACTGAGGCTGGCCGACGATCAGGATCGCAAAGCTCTTGGCAAGGCATTCTTTGAGGCAAACTTCAACGCTGACGGGTACGGGATGACTGTTCCCAGCGACCTCATTTCCATCAACAACAATGTGATCAGCGCCGATGAGAGCCTGTCGGTTGATACGGCATTCATGCAGTTGTCCAGTATGTTGTCGGGACAAACCGTCGACGAGATGCAGCTGCAATCCGACGCGACGGCGCTGGTGCCTCAGGTTGGCACGGCGGAGATTTCCCTGATTCTCGACTACTCAGGGTCCATGGATGACTATCTCAATGGCGCGAAGAAATATGTCACGATGCGAAATGCGGCGAAGGATCTGATCAATAGCTTGCATACCGCCAGCGGCTCGTCCTCCAGTGACATCAAATTTTCACTTGTGCCGTTCTCCTATGGGGTCAAAGCCAGCC
>JAAEUE010000153.1 GCA_024227565.1 Alphaproteobacteria bacterium | reverse complement strand
TGAGGCACTTCGACGGAGCGCAGAGTCCAGCACTCGCCACAATCATCAAAGCCGGGATCCACTTCGGTCACTTGAGGCGAAGGCAGTGGGCGGGGCAGAGTTCCGCCGCGCTCAATCCAGATTTCCTGGCTTGGGATGCTTTCGGTGCGTGCGGCCAAATCTGCAAAAAGGGCCGTTTTCGCCAAAGAAGCGGTCCGAAACTGTTGCTAGTCGCCCGTGAAAAACTCGTAAGGGTATGATTTTCGTTCGCTAATCCGTATTTCAAAGTATTCGAATTCGCAAGGTTTCAGGCCGATATCAGCAAAAAGCTTGTGATTTGGCTTGCAGGTTTGTTTTGGGGATTCCCCTTTGAGGCTGAGTGTGCTGAGTGTGAGTGACGCAACCTGTTGAGGAGCCTCGATCATGCCGCCAAAGACACCCGGACCGAGCAATGGCGATCTGTTTCGGATGCTGCTTGAGAACATCATTGATCAAAACCATGAGCTTGTGCGGCTGGCCCGATTGATTGATTGGGCGCGGTTTGATGAAGCGTTCGGGGCGTACTATGACGATACACAAGGGCGCGACGGGCTGCCGACGCAGCTCATGGCCGGGCTTCATCTGTTGAAGCATATGAAGGGGCTGTCGGACGAAGAGGTTTGTGCGGCCTGGCTGGAAAATCCCTATTTCCAATCCTTCTGCGGGGAAGTCTATTTCCAGCATGAGCTGCCCCTTGACCGTTCCTCCATGACGCGCTGGCGCCAGAGGATCGGGGCTGAGGCCCTGGAGGTTCTTTTGGCTGAGACCATTGCAGTTGCGGTGAAGAGCAAAGCGGTCAGCCCCCGCCAGCTTGAGCGGATTACAGTCGACACGACAGTGCAGACCAAGGCCATTGCCCACCCGACCGACAGCCGTCTCATTGTCCGGGCGATTGAATGGCTGAACCGGGCGGCGCGCAAGCATGGCCTCAACTTGCGCCAGTCTTTCACGCGCCTGGCCCCTCGAGCCCAGAAGGAAGCTGCCCGGCTGATGCACACCGGCGGCTCCAAGCAAGGTTTGAGATGGGTCCGCAAACTGAGAACATGGCTGGGGCGGCTGATCCGCGATATTGAGCGCAAGATTGCCGGCGATGCGGGTGCCCAAGCCGCCTTTGCATCGGTGCTGGAGCGTACGCGCCGGATTTTCGAGCAGAAGCCAAGTGACAAGAACAAGCTCTACGCCCTGCACGCGCCGGAGGTGGAGTGCATCGGCAAAGGCAAGGCCCGCACCCGCTACGAGTTCGGTGTCAAAACCTCAGTCGCCACCATCAATGCAAAAGCCAAAGGCGGGCAGTTCGTTGTCGGCGCACAGGCCCTGCCTGGCAATCCATATGACGGCCACAGTCTGGCCGGTCAGATCAATCAGGTGGAGCAGCTGACCGACGTTCGGGTCCGGCGCGCCTATGTTGACCGCGGCTATCGCGGCCACAAAGTCGAACGCGACGGGCTCGACGTCATCATCTCCCACACAAGGGCCATCACGTCACCGACGATCAAACGCGAGATGAAAAGGCGAAGCGCCATCGAGCCGGTCATCGGTCACATGAAACAAGATGGCCATCTGGAGCGAAATCGCCTGAAGGGGCCTGAAGGCGATGCCATCAACGCCATCCTCACCGCCGCCGGCCACAACCTGCGCCTGCTGGCAAGGTGGCTGAGCTATCTTTTTGTCTTTTTCCTGATGCACGCCCTTCAAGCACACGCGCAAAACGTCCCACGAGCAAACCGGAAAGCTGCAGCACAGAGCGGTTCTTGGTAAAAATCACAGGCGACCAGCTACCGTGAATAGATCAGGCTAGAGCATCCTCCGTTCATATTGAATCATTTGATGGATCTAGCCGGGCCTGCCTCGTTCAGGTTGCCGGTACTTTGCGAGCCCCTCGATGAGCGGGCCGATATGCGTTTCGTAGTTGCGCCATTTCTCGACGGACGTCTTGTAAATGGGTTGACGAACTTGCCACCAACTGGCGGTGCGCACAGAACCCTGAACTTCGGCAGCGGCCGGAACCAGTTGC
>JAAEUE010000152.1 GCA_024227565.1 Alphaproteobacteria bacterium | reverse complement strand
ATCTATTTCTTTCCGGCGCGCTGGATCGGCCGGGTTGACGGCGAAGGTTTGATCTGAGTTTGGGGTGTGCGTTGAAGGTTGATATCCTTGGGCGTTCGGGCGGCTGATGCCGCGTTGCTCATGGGCTTTGCGCGTTGATGCGTCCCAGTAACAGGATCAGCGTTTCCCGGTGCGGGCAGGCGGTCGGCAGGGCAATGCTTATGCGGGACTTCAACTGCCGGACGCGCACCGCGATCTTCAGGAACGTGCGTCGAAGGGTTTCAAAAGTCGCGCTGCACCAGCGCGAGTGTCTTGGGGCTGAGCCACGCAATTTCAGCAGCAACCAGTAGGCACCGGTGTGCAAGAGTGAGGCGGATCAGAAAAGCGTCCAGTGGACGGTTTTCCCGCCGAACGCGGAACTGGTTGGCCTCCCAACGATGACAGGAAGTGCGGTCGGACTTGGTGTAGAGTTTGTGTTCCTTGATCCGCTGCCTGGCAGGGCATGCCTGCATGCCCGAGAAGGGGGTTTTCCATTTTGCCACGGGCACAGTAAACCTTTTCGTAAAGATGCTTGCTGCGTCCGCCCACCAGGTTGGTGACAATGAAGCGCACGTCAGTTCCTTGCCAGGAAGCCTCAACGCGGGCAATGACACGGCGCTCCTTTGACCAGCTTCCGGCCCCGTACCGGGTCTGGAAAAAGCGGCGGAGTTTTTCCTTGTTCCCACGCCGCCAGCGTGTTGCCACATCTTTGCTCCAGGGTGCCGAGAGGGTCTTCAGCCTGCTGTTTCCCGCTCTCGGCGAATGCAAGCATTCACCTGCCCGCTGCCTGACAGGGCATTGGAAATGCCCGAGAAGGGCCAATGGGCAGGCCGAGGATATGGAAACAGCCCTGCTGCTCCGGAAATTCCATGACTTCAGGCGTTCCATGGTGTCCGTCGCCGCGCACGGCCCCTTTCGGTGAATGTGCCATTCACCTGCCGGTCAGTGTATGGCAACGCCGGGCCAATTCCGGCGGATACGCCGGATCACATGCCGCAGACCCGCCGCAGACCCGCCGCAGACCCATCGCCGCCTCTGCGCCCGAAGGCCGCTTGCCGGGGCGCAGCAGAAAACACACCGGCCTGCCCGT
>JAAEUE010000151.1 GCA_024227565.1 Alphaproteobacteria bacterium | reverse complement strand
GCAACTGTTCAGGTTAAAACGCAAAACGCGGGAAGGGACTTAGCCTGCTTACGGTCTCAAAAGGACCAGAGGCCCAACAGTCTCCTTCCCGCATCATCCATAGCAAATCTTAGACACATAGGGGCCCACAGCCCTGAGCATGTGGCTGGCTCGTGTGGATCCCTGCTTTCGCAGGGATGACGAGGGGAAGGCGGCAGGGATGCGGGAGAGAGGGCAGGGATGCGGGAGAAAGGGCAGGGATGCGGGAGAGAGGGCAGGAATGACGAGGAGAAGGCGGCACGGATGCGCGCCATCCCCCCGGCGCCCCCCAGCCCCGCGTCAGTTGAAGTGGATGTTCAGGCCCCAGCGGATGAGGTGCATGCCCTCAAACTTGTAGCGGCCCGAGTCCGCCGTGTTCACCAGTGCGGTCCGTTTGGCATCAAGCCCCACATAAAGATATTCCAGCTTGGACGACATCCAGTCTGTGCCGAACAGATAACCCTCAATGCCGCCGCCCACCGCATAAGTGACCTCGGTCCACTCGGTGCTCAGCGGCGGGGCGCCCCCGTTGTTGCGTACGCCGAGCCACACCAGAGCCAAACCGCCCGTGGCATAGGCCGCAATCTGCTGGTCATCACCAAAGAGATAGCCCACCCGGCCCCGCGCCGTGATCAGGCCATCAATATCCGCCGTCACATTGCAGCCCCCGTTACACGTGATGGTGTCCTGCATCCCAAGGGCTTGACCATCGGCCTCAAGACCCAGCAGCCACGCGCCGTGGTTCCAGTTCCAGCCGCCGGTAAGCCCGGCCAGCGGGCCTTCCAGATCAAATCCATGTGTCGTGTTGTTGTTCAGCACAAAACTGCCCTGATCCACAAACCCATAGCCGGAAACAAAGCCGCCATAAATGCCGTCAAAACGCGGCGGCTCGCCTGCCGCATGGGCAGAAAGAGACAGCCAGACAAGGGAAATAAGTGCAAATGTTGAGCGGAGAAGTTTCATTGGTTCCACCGTTTCTCACGTTGAGGCAAGAGCCGAAAACAGCTCTACACGTCATCCATCTGCTTATTTTTACCTCCAAGTTGGCAGTATTGCCACTTTTTCGCCGCTCATTACTTTTGTTTGTTGCCCTGTGTTGCAATCGGGTGACATACCCGTTCTGGTGTGTTTGAGCGCACGCGCGCCACGGCACCCTCGTTTATATTATGTATATACATAATAACATCACCTCGCGCCGTTCATCTTCGCGCGCGGAAAACTGGGAAAAATTGCGATTCTGCGAAACGAACCCAAATTCGCGTAACCACCTGAAAAGCAACGCCGAATAGCGCTATTTGGCCTTAATGGTTGCAAATCTCGTTCATCTTCGCGCGGCCCACGCGTGGGCGTCAGATCTTCTGGTTGTATTCGCCCACTTCCTCGTAATCGCTCAGGTGCATGTCGATGTTCTTGAACATGGCCTTCATGTTCTCCTCAGCCGTGGGGCTCTCGCACACCACCACTAGTTCAGGCTGGTTGGAGGAGGCCCTGACCAGGCCCCAGGTGCCGTCTTCCAGCACAATGCGCACGCCGTTCACGGTGATCAGCTCGCGAATCGGCTGGCCCGCCACACGCTCGCCGTTGCCGGCGATCTTCTGGTAGTGCTTGCGCACCTTGTCGACCACGCCGTATTTGGCCTCATCGGCGCAGTGCGGCGACATGGTGGGGGTGCCCCAGGTTTGCGGCAGGTCGCGGTAGAGGTCCGCCATGGTCTTATCCCCCGCCCGCTCCAGCATGCGCGCCACCGCAAGGGCGCTCACCAGGCCGTCGTCATAGCCAAGGCCCAGAGGCTTGCGGAAGAAGAAATGACCGGACTTCTCAAAGCCCACAATGGCGCCCAAATCGGTGGTGCGGCGCTTGATGTAGCTGTGGCCGGTCTTCCAATAGTCGGTGCGGGCGCCGTTGGCCTTCAACACAGGGTCGGTGAGGAAGAGCCCGGTGGATTTGACGTCCACCACGAACTGGCAGCCAGGGTGCTGGGCCGAGATGTCGCGGGCCAGCATGACGCCAACCTTGTCGGCGAAGATCTCGTTGCCCTCGTTGTCGACAACGCCGCAGCGGTCGCCGTCGCCGTCGAACCCTAAGCCCACATCGGCGCCGGTTTCCAACACCTTGTCGCGCATGGCGTGGAGCATCTCCATGTCTTCCGGGTTGGGGTTGTAGCGCGGGAAGGTGTGGTCCAGCTCGGCATCCAGCGCGATGACTTCAAGGCCGGCGCGCTCCAGAACTTCCGGCGCAAAGGCGCCCGCCGTGCCGTTGCCGCAGGCGGCCACAACCTTCAATTTGCGCTTGATGGGGGGCCCTGCAACCAGGGAGGCCATGTAGCGCTCGGCCATGTCGGTGACGTGGACGAGGCCGCCGCCGGTGCGGTAGTCCCATTTGCCGCCGAGCACGATGTCTTTGAGCGCCGTCATCTCGTCGGGCCCGAAGGTGAGGGGGCGCTCGCAGCCCATCTTCACGCCGGTCCAGCCGTTGTCGTTGTGGCTGGCGGTGACCATGGCAACCGCCGGCACATCCAGCTCGAACTGGGCGAAATAGGCCATGGGCGAAAGGGCCAGGCCAATGTCGTGCACGGTGATGCCGGCGGCCATGAGGCCTGAGGTGAGGGCCATCTTGATGGAGGCCGAATAGCCGCGGAAATCATGGCCCACCACGATGTGCGGGGCAATCCCGCGCTGGTGGAGGTAAGTGCCCAGGCCGAGACCCAGAGCCTGGATGCCGTTGAGGTTGATTTCCTTTTCAAACTGCCAGCGGGCGTCATATTCGCGAAAGCCGGTGGCTTTGACGAGGGCAAGGCGCTCGTATTCGGACGTGTTGGGGATCAGGTCGTCGCGGGGTGGGGCAAGCATTGCGGCAGGGTCCTCAGATGGGGCTCAGAAAGGCAGGTCGGGTTTAACTCAAGTTTACGAGGCAAATGTGCAAGAAATCGTGCAAAAAAACAGGCCGCTCACTCGCCGAGGATCATGCGGTCTCCAACAATCTTGAAGCCGCCGGCGCGCGACAGATAGCTCATGCCCAGAAGGGTGATGCTCTTGGCGCCCTTCTGGCCCACTACGCCTTGCACGTTGTTTACGGTGATCCCCCCGATGGTGACCTCGTCAAGCTCAACCGGCGCGCCGTGGGAGATGCCGTTCGCGGTGCGCAGCCTGATGGAATATTCCAGGTTCAAGGGATCCAGCGCCAACGCTTCGGCATCTTCGTAGGTGAGCGACACATAGGTTGCGCCGGTGTCCACCAGAACCTTGATGCTGGTGCCGTTTATGCCGGCGATTGTGTAGAAGTTGCCGTTGCGGGCGGCGCGGATTTCCACCTCCCCATAAGTGGTGGCCTGCTCAATCGCGGCAGAGCGCTTGGTGCGCTTCTTGGTGCGCTTTGGGGGCTGGGCTTTGGCGCTTTGCTGAGCTTGCTGGCCAAAGGGCGCGGTGAGGGCGGAAAGGTCGACCGTGTTGAACATCTGAAGCCCCAAAATGGCGATCGCCACCGCCGTGGTGACCCACGAGGTCATCAGGCGCATCGGGGTTTCCCAGCGCTGGGCGTTCAGCCATTCAGCGGCGCCAAACAGGGCCACCAGCAGGCCGAAGAAGGCATAGGTCGAGTGGCTTGGTTCCAGAAACCAGAAGAATGTGGACGGGTCAGCCAGGAAGAACAGGACGAGCGCTGCCAAAATCAGCGCGACATTACCCAGCGCAAATATCATCCCTCAACTCTCCTCGCTTGGCGCGCGCTCCGCCTTTTCGGCGTTTGCGCCGCGTCATCGTGGCCAAGCGTTCCGGCAGAAGCTGCAACACATCCCGGCGGTCATCCGGGCTCATGCGCAGCCAGCCGGCGATCTCCGCCGTCTTGCGTCCACAGCCAATGCACAGGCCTGTTTCCGGGTCGACCACGCAAATCTTTGTGCATGGACTGTCTGCCCGCGGCGAAACCTGGTCATTCATGGCGCTATTATCCCAGCGAAGAATGGGAGAAACGTAAACATTTTCAGCTCAAATTGTGGCAGTGAGTGTCATCAACATCACTGTTTCAGTAACGATCTGAACCGAACCGGCAACATCACCGGTATGCCCACCAATGTGGCGAAGCGCAAGGCGCCTCACCAGCCAGAATGCGGCGCACGAACTGGCGAAAACGGCAAGTGTGGCCCAAAGTCCGAAAGCAGGCCAGATAAGCAGGCCCAATGCGGCCGCCCCCAGGCCAAGCGCGGCGCGGTTAACCTCAGGGTCGGGCTGGCCGGCATGGGCCGCAACCCCTTCACCGCGGGCATTGGGTGTGGTGGCCATAAGCGCAACGCACAGGCTGCGCGACCAGGCCCCAAGGCCGCCGAACAGGGCCAAAAGGGCGAAAAACCCTGGATTGGCCTGCAAAATGGCCGTGAGCGCGGTGACTTTGAGCAAGACGGCAAACACCAGCGCCAGCATGCCGTAGGCGCCAATGCGGCTGTCTTTCATGATGGCCAGCTTGCGCTCGGTGCTTTGCCCGCCGCCAAAACCGTCGGCCACGTCCGCCAAACCGTCTTCGTGCAGGCCTCCGGTTAAAAGAGCCAGAAACGCGATGGCGGCCACCGCGCTGACGCTTGCCGGCAGGCCCACGCCAGAGGCCAGCGCGCAGGCTGCCCCTGCCAAAAGGCCGATCAGCAGGCCGGCAAGCGGAAACGCGCCCATGGCCGAGGCCAGGCTGGGCGGGTGGTTGCGCACGTCTGGAACGGGCAAACGGCTCAGGAACATCAGGCTGATGCGCACGTTGTTCGGCCAATTTTGCGTGGCCTTGCCGCTTTCTGTGTCTATATCGTCTCTCATACCTATCGCCTTTATTGCGGCTAGCGGGTATAGGGCGCAAGCCCGTTTAATGATTTGAGTCCGATTGGAGTTTGGTGATGGACGCTGCCGCAAAATCAGGCCTTCCTTTTGACGATATCCGCAACCTGGTCAAGCAAATGCCTGAGGCCGACCAAACCGCCATGGATGCAGCCCGCGACCGCCAGGGCCAGCTCACCAAACCGCCTGGCTCGCTCGGCCAGTTGGAAGAGATCGCAATTTGGATGGCCGGCTGGCAGGGCGACGCGGTGCCCCAGGTGAAACGGCCCTTGTGTGCGGTGTTTGCCGGTAATCACGGGGTTGTGGCGCAAGGGGTCTCCGCGTTTCCTGCTGAAGTTACGGCGCAAATGGTGGCTAACTTTTCGGCCGGCGGTGCTGCGGTCAATCAGCTTTGCAGCGCGTTTGATGTGGGTTTGAAGGTGTTTGAGCTGGCGCTGGAAATGCCCACCGAAGACATCACGCAAGGACCGGCGCTGAGTGAGGCGGAATGTGCCGCCACCATGGCCTACGGCATGGAGGCCATCGCGGGGGGCTGTGATTTGCTCTGCATCGGTGAGATGGGCATTGGCAACACCACCATTGCTGCGGCCATCGCCTTTGGCCTTTACGGCGGCGCGGCGGAAGACTGGGTGGGGCCCGGCACGGGTGTGGATGCTGAGGGGCTGAAGCGCAAAGCGGAGGTTTTGCGCGCGGCGATTGGGTTGAACGAAGGCCAGCTTGGCGATCCGCTGGAGGTGTTGCGGCGGCTGGGCGGGCGCGAGATTGCGGCCATGGCCGGCGCCATTCTGGCAGCCCGCATGGAACGGGTTCCCGTGTTGATCGATGGCTTTGTGGCAACTTCCGCGGCGGCCGTTCTCCACGCCATGGATCCGGGCACGTTGGACCATTGCTGGGCGGCGCACAAATCTGCTGAGCCGGCTCATGTGCGCATGCTTGAGAAAATCGGCAAAGCGCCTCTGTTGGATTTGGGAATGCGTTTGGGGGAGGGCTCTGGCGCAGCTCTGGCCGTGGCCATCATCAAGGGAGCTCTGGCAACCCACGGCGGCATGGCTACGTTTGCCGAAGCAGGGGTATCCGACAAGGACTAGGGTCCAGACCCTAGGGTGAATATCTGCACACAGGCGGCCCACTGGTCGATGATCTGGCAATTATCTGGAGGAGCTGATCGTGAACGTGGAAGATACCAAGTACCAAGGGACCTGCTATTGCGGCGCTGTTGAGGTTTCGGTTCAAGGCGAACCTGCAGCCTCGGCCATCTGTCACTGCCATTCATGCCGCAAATGGCATGCTGCACCGCTCAATGCCTGGAGCATCTGGCCCAGTGCGCAAGTGATGATTTCGGGTGGTGAGACCATCACGTCGGCATCTAATGAGGCAAGCGGCCGTGTGTCGTGTGCCGTGTGTGGGGGCTGTGTCGCCAACCACAAGCCCAAGGCCGGAATGACGGTGGTCTATCCCATGACGCTGGTGGGGTCTGGGTTCAATTTCGTGCCGGCTTTCCACATCTACTATGCAGAACGGGTGATGGACCTTGCAGATGGCCTGCCCAAGTTTGCCGATATGCCCGAAGCGTTTCGCGGAAGCGGCGAGATGGTGGATGAGCCTGAGAAAACAGGTTGGTGCGGCTAAGCTGCCTCAATGAAAAACGCGCAAGGCTTGCACCTTGCGCGTTCTGGTTTGGGTTTCGTTCGGTGCTTACTGTTTCACCTTCAGCCCGCGCTTGTTCTTGCGCTTGGCCTGGAGACGTTTGGCAGCTGCCTTTTTAGCAGCGGCCCGTTTGGCAGCTGCACGCTTGGCAGCGGCTTTTTTAGCCGCGGCCCGCTTGATAGCAGCGCGCTTTTTGGCGGCGGCCTTCTTGGCTGCGGCCCGCTTGACGGCAGCACGCTTTGCAGCGGCAGCCTTCTTGGCTGCGGCCCGCTTGATGGCAGCACGCTTTGCAGCAGCAGCCTTCTTGGCCGCGGCCCGCTTGATAGCAGCACGCTTTGCAGCGGCAGCCTTCTGAGCGGCCTTCTTGGCCTTTGCCCGCTTCAGAGCGGCCCGCTTTGCAGCTTCCTTCTTGCGCAGCTCGCGCAGTCTCTTGGCTGCTTCCAGCTTCTCCTTCAGCTTGCCAGGCTTCACCTTGGCGAACTTGGCAGAGCACTTGAAGGCATTGCGGCCGATTTTGCGCTTCTTCTTGTTGGACGGGCACAAGCATGAGTGCTTGGGAGGCATCTTGCGTGTGGAGATAACCGATCCGCCAATGCACACCGGCTTGACCGAACCGACCACCGGGTTGACCACAATCGGGCCTTTGCCCTCATCATGGGTTGGGTTCAACGGATCAAGCAGATCGCCGGGGCCACCGCCAACTTCCGGGTTCACCTTGAACTTCACCTTGTAGTAGCGCTTGTCCTTGGCCAGGAACTTGTTGTTCAGCGTTTTGCTGCGCAGCACGCATTTGACCAGTTCGGATTTGGCAATGTGGAAAGTCCGTTTCAGCCGAAGGCGGTATTTCTTGAACGCAATCTTGGTGACCGTGTGCTTGCCGCTATAGTTCCGGCCGCCGGTGCACGACAGCTTCCAGGACGTTTTGCCCGGCCGGTTCGTGAAGATCGCGAACTTGGCTTGAGCATTGCGCGGTTTGGTTTTGTTGGTGCCGGGCAGTTCAAACAGGCCCAGCACACCGGTGATTTTCAGCGGATCGCCGCCGTCGGCCAGTTCATCGCCAATGCCTGGGTTAACAGGCGTGACTTTGTAAAGCCGCTTAGCGGTGTCCAGCACCGGGTGGCCAAACTTTGAGGTTGAGCGCAGTTTGCACTTCACCAGCTCGGTCTTGGCAATGTGGAAATTCACCTTGGCGACCGCGTGCCATTTCTTTGGACCAACCTTTATGGCGATCTTTTTGCCCGACCATTGGCGCCCGCCTGTGCAGGTCACTTTCCAGCCGGTTTTGCCAGGTTTATTGACTTTGATCTTGAACACGCCATAGGCCAGACGCGGCTTGGTCTTGTCGGTGCTGGCATATTCGCGAAGCTTGAGCTTGCCCGTGACCTTCAACGGCTTCAGCGTCGGGTCGCCGCCGGGGAAACCTGGATCAAACGGAGGATCGAAGAGCGGTCCATCGTCCAGCGGCAGATCAGGGTCGATCGGCACTGGCAGATCGCCGCCTCCTGGCTGCGGTTGCGGCAGGTCGGCGACGTCTTGCTCGTCCTGAACTTCACCATTGTCGTCCTGGGCAATGCCGTTCGGGGTTTCGCACACCACCTTGACCATGACGGCGGCAGAGCGGGCGAAATCGGCATGGGGAACCACATCCGGATTCTCGTTGGCCGGAACGTCGTAGGCTGCCAGATTTCCTTCGTGCCGGTCGGTATCTGCGATGAATGTTGTGCGGACCGGATGGTTGAAGCTGTGGAGCGCAACGGGTCCAGAAGCGGTCAACTTTTCATTGCAACGCGAGATCAGCTGATCGCCGAGCGGTATGCTGGCCGTCTGCTCAGGGGTGGAAATTGGGATCAATGAGGTTGGGAACACCAGGCTCGCCTCACCGGCATAGTCGCGAACCAGGGTGGTTTCCTTCCAAACATAGGGCAGGCCCTGGCAGGACAGCCCGGCACATTCGCCGAGCACGATGCCCACATCGCGGACAAACCCTGCGCCGGCCGTGTCCAGCGCCACCTTGGCGCGGAGCGAGACATTGCCTTCTTGGATTGCGTTCCACCGCACACCGTCGGTCGATATGACACGGATGGTGGAAGGCACGGCCTGGGTCTGGAAGCTTACAGACTCCAGAATTGCTTGGTTCTCTGCCGCTTGGCCCGCCGTTGCGGTTAGCGTCACGGCAGCAAGCGCAATGGCCGACACCGCGGGGAGTTTAATTAGTTTGTGTATCATCGTTCTCAAGTCCTCAATCTGTATGGATTTGGGGGCCAGGTGCGGCCAGCCGCCCAAACATGAGGACGACTTCGCGATTGCATGTATTGGCGCAAGATTCACGCCCCGCGGTGATGTTCCGCCGGACGCTTCTTTCTGTGTTGGCTCCTGCATATTGTTCTGAACAAAACGCAATCGCTCAGACAGTTTCTCTTGCCGCAATGCGGCGCTGTTAATGCGGGTTATAGGCAACCGGGACTGAACTGACCCTGATGATCACGTTCAGTTGACGTTCACGTGAAGTGGCAAGCCAAGAAGCGAATGTGCGGGCTAGCCGCCGGGGGGGAATTGCCCTGCACAGGTGTCCACCGCACGGGCTGAAAACTGGGTGAACTGTTCGGCGGTGAGCACGCCCTCCTGCTTCATCTTCTCAACCGTTGCCAAGCGGGCATCGCGGCAGGCCACAAATTCCGGGTTCAGCTTGGCGTCGTCGTCGGCGTTCTTCTTGGGCGGCGGGAACAGCACATGCCAGTTGATAAACAAGATGAGACCGGCGCAGGCCAGCGCGATCAGACCCGCTGCAATCCGGGCGCCGGAGCCATCGAGGATGCTGTCTGGTTCAGCCATGCCGCCGCGCCGCCGCTCAGGCCTGTGCTGCCAACGGCAGGTTGGTGAGCAGGTTCTGCGGCTTCATTTTCAGCTTGCCCGAGGTGGTTTTGGCCAGGCCCAGATAAATCGGGCGGCCTTCAACGGCCGGGCTCAGCGCGCCCTTGTCTTCAACCCGCATCTCAAACAGCGCGATGATCTGTTCCAGTTCCGCCTCGCCCACGTCTGCACCTTCGTAGAGTGCATTGAGGATGCGGGTGGCTTCGGCATCCATACCGATGTGCCAGGTCCATTTCTCATCATCAATGCGCGCCTTGGGCTGGACGTTGACGGTGAGATTGAGGAAATGGCCCACCCAGGCTTCCAAGACCCGGCAGAAGGCATCATTGGCCGGCTGCAGGAAACGGAAATCGATCACCGTGTCGAAGCGGTCAGAGCGCGGCCAGTAGAGCGCGCTGTTGTCTTGATGCAGAACGTCAAGCTGCACCTCTCTCAACGGCGTGTTGGCCTCTTTGATGAGTTGGCCGAGGGAGCCGAAGCCGCCGGTTTCGGCAAACATTTCCACGGTTTCATCATCGGCCAGCATCACCACGCCGTCGTCGGTGGACACGTTCTGATCACGGAAAAAGAGCTCCGCCGCCCGCAAGCGAAGCGGATCGCCCACATCGCGCAGGATGTTGCGCAATATGGCATGCCCCATTTGGTCAACGAACAAGGGCGGAACCGCCAGTGGGGCCGTGCCCTTGGCAATGGCCAGATATGCGGCCTCAAGGGAGCCGGCCTCGCGCAGGAAGTCGCGAAAGCCCAGGAAGACTGAAAAATTGTGCTGCATGTCCTCATCGGCCAACGCGGTCATCCGGCCAGGCTCCACCATCTGGAACGGGTCGTCCAGCAGGCTGGCGTGCAGGGCCCGCTCGTTGGCGCAGCTTTCTTCCACCGGGGCCAGCTCGGCGCGTTTCAAATAGGCGCGCAGATACTCTTCGCTTAGCGTGAGAGTGCCATCCTCGCTCTCATCCAGAATGTGATAGCCCGAGGTGAGCCAGAAATCTGGAGCTGTGACCTGTTCAGGCGTCATCGGGCACAACCTCCCAGATCTTGGCATGATCGATGGTGCCGGGATCACTGCGCTTGATCTCGTGGAAGGCCTCGTGGAGGTTGCCATCTTCATCCAGGCTGCGGCGCACGGCGAACAGTGTGTTGACCGGCTTCTCAGAGCACAGGTCTGCAATGTAACCGATCTCTTCACGGGCGTGAGGCTCGGCCTCCTCGCGCGACGGCGCGCCGAACTCTGTCATGAAATAGTCGACGAGAAGCTGGACCGCCTGTTCATATTCGTCCTCGGACATGTCGGCCACGGTGACGAATGTGGTGCGGCCATGGGTGTTGAGGCCCATAAGACCGTTGGTGAAGGCTTGTTTCACCTTGCCGGTCAGGTTCTCCGGCGCGATGTCGGCAAATTCAAAGCAGCCGGAGACGGCCCATTCATCAGGTTCGGCGCCCTTTGGGTAGACATTGTCGTCGGAGGCATCGAAACGGATGGCCTTAAAGAACTTCATGCCGGCCCGGCCTCAACCACGTTGGCAATGGGCAAGGAAATCATGCCGGTTTCGGTTTGCAGCAGCATGTTGCCTTCATCGTCCATGGTTACGAAGGTGCCCATGTGGACTTCTCCGTCCCAATCGATGGCCGTAATGTCTTGCCAGCTTTCCGCCTTTGCCAGCCACCCCTCGTGAACGGCCTTGAACCCTTCCTCATTCCAGGTGTGAACCCAGTTGAGAAAGTGCCGCGACAAGGCCTCGACAAGCTCGGTGCGGGTGATCTCGCCGCACCCTTCTTGATCCAGTGCGGTTTCATCGGGCGCCTCGCCAGGCTCAAAGCCGGCCGGGTCCCGCTTTAGGGTGAGGCTGATGCCAACGGTCATCCAATCGGCAATGCCCTCGTCGTTCTCCGGACCCACAGAGATTCTGGCGGCCCCGGCGACTGCCCCATTGACCAGCAGCGCGGACGGCCAACGAAATTGCAGCGCAACTTCCGGCGGGGAGATCGCGCCAAAGGCATCGCCGAACGCCAGCATGGCCGTGAAATGCATTTGCAGGGCTCTGGAGGTTTTTACCTCAGGCTCCAGCACGCAGGCCCAGTCGAGCCGCGCAGTGTCGCGCGCCCAAAACACATCACCCGCACCGGCTTCGCCCGCAGCCGCCTTGGCGCAGGCAACCTCAAACGGGCCCGGCTTGCCCTTCACCGGATGGCCTGTGAGGAGCGGAGGAAATTTGGGATCTGGCAAGTGCATGGGAATGCGGCCTGTAGGGCAGGGGCCGGTCAGCCCAGCTCGATCTCGCCTTCCACAACATGTTCCAGCCCGACGTCTTCGCCCGTGAGCACGATCTTGACGGCAACGGTGCCCGCACTCTTTCCAGACTCGCGCACGGCCTTCTCAATTTGCTGCTGGGACGTGACGCCCACCTGCTTGAGGAACTTGCGCATCGACATGTTGAATTTATCGTCGTCCATTGTTCTTGCCTTCTAAAGTCTGTGAGCGCTCTATTGCGCGGTTAGGGTTACGCGCTCTTCTTCGTTGTCGCGCTCAAATTTGATCTCCACATCTTCGCCGGGCAACAGCCGGGCCATGGCGGAGCGAAAATCTCTTGGTTTTCTTATACGTCTCTCGTCCACATGGCGAATGATATCGCCAGGCTTCAGCCCGGCTTTTTCAGCCGCACTGCCGGGGCGGACCTGCAATACTTCTGCGCCCATGCGGCCGAGCCCCCCACGCTGGGGGATTGCGCCAAGGCCGGCGCCGCCAAAATTCCATTTCACCTTCTTGCCGGCGCGCAGATCGGTGGCGACGCGGCGGGCAAGGGCCGTGGACACGGCGAAGTTGACACCGATGTTGGCATCGGCGGATTTGGTGAAGATGGCCGACAGGACACCGACCAGCCGGCCATATTTGTTCACCAGCGCGCCGCCCGATGAGCCGGGGTTCACTGCGGCATCCGTCTGCACGAAATCCTCCACCGGGTTGAAGCCGGTGCCCGTGCGGTTAACTGCCGACACCAGGCCGCAGGTGAGTGACAGGCCTAGGCCGAAGGCGTTTCCTATGGCACAGGCCTCCTCCCCAATTTTAGGGTCATCACCAAGATCTATGGGTTTCAGCTCTGCCGTAATCTCCAGCAGGGCAAGATCGGTTGCGGGATCTTGTCCACGCACCTGTGCCTGATGCAGAACGCCGTCGAAGGTCCTGACCAGGATGTCCTGAGCGTTTGTCAGCACATGCCGGGCGGTGAGGATGTGGCGTCCTTCGAAGATCACCACGCCGGAGCCTTCTGGTTCTTCCTTGTTGGCTTGCCCTGGAGCCGTGCGCGGCAGCACGGAGACAACGGACGACATGACGTCACGCAGGCCCTCCATATTGTCTGCCCGCGCCGGACTGGAGGCCAGCAGGCCGACCAGTGCGAGAGCCCCAACGACGCCTCTGGATTTGGTGATGCTCACCTTCGCGCTCAATTGATGCGCACGGAATTTGAGGTGTTGTTGCTTTGACTGGATCCGGCGAAATTGTTCATGGTCAGGGCGGCAACCGTGCTGACAACCCCAACTGCGATGAGCGCTGCGATAAAGGCCTTCATGTGATCCTCTGTGTAGTGGTCGCTTGAGGTTTCGTTTTACCTTTTCTGCGCGGGGATGTCACGGGCGGTGCAGCAGTCCTGGGATGGCTGTTGCGACTAGCTGAGAAGGAATTCCAGGCGCGCATCGGCCCGCGATGGGCTGATCTGGAGAATCTCGGCAACCACCACGTTTTCCGCAACGAACGGGTCCTTGCTCACCCTGTGTTCCAAGTCCGGCAAGGATGTGTTGTGGGCCAGGACCGAGCCGCCCAGACCAGGCTGGAGGCTGCCGGCCAAAAGGAACACGCCGTCGTCGAAGCCGCTTTTGAGCCAGGCATTGTGGCCGTCCATATGTTGGCCGGCGTCAGCTTTGTTTTCGGAAAATTTGAGCAGTACAACAAACATGGGTTTCGCTCTCCTGATTGGCCCTGGATGTGTGGTTGTTTGTGGGCAGATCGTGGCTCAATCATAGCGGACTGCTCCTGACATCTTTATGTCAGGAGTGCGGGACGGGGCGTCCTGCCCTAGTTCTTCTGCTTCTTCTTGACCGCTTCGTATGACACATAGGCCTCGTTTGCCGGCTTACCGGTCTCCGTGGCGTGTTTCAGAAACGCAATCAGGGCTTTGCGCTCTTGCGGATTGGACATCTTCTGCAACGGCATTTTGGTGCCAGGCACGTAATTTTCCGGACCTTCGGCGAACAACGCCTCTACGGTTTCGCCAGTCCAGGTGAACGAGCGGCTTGTGAGGGCCTTGGAATAGCTGTAGCCGGGCAGGGTGCCCACTTTGCGGCCAAACAGCTTGAACAAGGAAGGGCCTGCCCGGTTGGCGGTGTCTGGCGTCAGGGTGTGGCAGATCGAGCATTTACGGGCAAACTGCAAGGCGCCGGGATCTATGCCTTCGGTGATCTGAAAGCGTCTTGGGTACTTGCCTTCTGCAGGCTCAAACGGCTTGGCGGGGGTCATTTGCCATAAGATGACCTCGTCATCCAGGCTGCCGAAATAGAGCGACTTGCCGTCGTTCAGCAGCGCCAATGCCCAGGCCGGGCCAAAGGGGTTTTCGTAGGAGAACTTCTCCTTCCAGGTGGCCATGTCCCAAACAGATATGCGGCCATCACCGGCGCCTGCGGCGGCAAGATTGAGCTTTGGGTTGACCGCTAGCGACAAGAAGGGGCGCTCAGAGGGGCGCAAGGGCCGGTCGATCTTGCCGGTCTTGATGTTGAGGATGCCAATGAAGCCGTTGAGGCCACCGAACAATAGGCGCTCCCCGTCCGGCAACGCGGCAATCACGTTCACGCCCCAGCCGTGGCTGTAGAGCTGACTGGTCTCTTCGCCATCTGACGTGCGCCATTGGCGGATTGTGCCGTCATAGCTTGCGGTGAAGACGTGTTTCCCATCGATGGAGAAGGCGGCGTCATTGATGGTGTTGCGGTGGCCTTTGAGGACCGGGCCCGGCCTCAGGTTTGCCAGATCCCAGATGCGGGCCGTGCGGTCCCATGAGGCCGAGACGGCCTTGCTGCCGTCCTGGTTCACCGCGATCTTGACCACCTTGTGGCTGTGGCCTTTGAAACGCTTGATGAGCGTGTGGGTTTTGAGGTCCCAGAGGCTGATGGTGCCGTCATCACTGGCGGAAACCGCGCGCTTGTTGCCGGGCAGGAATTCGGCATCATTTACCGCGCCGTCATGGTCATCGAAGCCGTGCAGTTGCTGAGGCTTGCCCGGGGTCAGATCCCACAGGATCATCGAATAGTCGAAGCTGCCGGAAAGGGCGCGGGTGCCATCTTCAGAGACGACAATGGCCTTCACCGGGCCGCCATGACCCTTGAGATTGCGTTCTTCAGCCTGCAGCGGGATGGAGGGGAGTGCGGCCCATGAAAACCCAAACAGCGCTACGGCAAGGATGCGCAGACCACGAGGCAAGACTGCGATCGTGGTCCTGCTGATCCCCATGACGGTACCGTTATTCGGCAGGCTGCGCTTTGGCGCCGGCATCGGCCTGATGGGTTTCATCAGGCTGCTTGTCGAGCTTGTCTTGGGTCTCAAGTTTGTCCACCCACAAGGAATGGTGCTCCTTGGCCCAGTTCAAATCCACCCGGCCGGACCCCATGGCGTCGAACGCACCCTGCATCCCAATCGTGCCAATATAGATATGGGCAAGGATGATGCAGATCATGACGATCGCCATGATGTTGTGCCAGGTGACCGCATGTTGCTGTTCTTGAATGCCGGTCAACTCAGTGGGCAGGGTGGTCCCCACAACACCGTTTATGAGCCAGAAGGTCTTGGCGAACATATTGGTCTCGAACGGGAACAAGAGCGCCCAGCCTGACAGGGAAATCGAGACACCCGTTACGATGACTGACCAGAAGATCAGCTTTTGCCCGGCATTAAACTTGTGGGACGGCGGATGAACGCCTTTTGAGAACAACCCGCCGGCCTGCTTCAGCCAGTTGATGTCGACCGAGCGTGGGAAATTGTCTTTAATCCAGGCGATGAATACCCAGGCCAGACCTAAGATGAAGGCAAAAGCCACATAGTTGTGCAGATACTTTGCGCCAACTGAGATGGTTGAGAACATATCCTTGCCGACGAGCGGCATTAGAACGTGCTTGCCGAAACTCACATTGAGGCCCGTGAGCCCCAGAATGATGAACGAGACGGCCAATATCCAGTGGCCCATGCGTTCTGGCATGTTGAAGCGTTCGATGGTCCAGCCCGACCAGCCATGCTCGATCTTGATGCGCCCCCGAATGAGGAAGAAGAGCGCCAGCAGAGCAACCATCGCCCCAAGGCCGGTTGCGGTGTATTTGAGCAAGGGGCCATTGCGCAAAAGACGCCAGTCTTCGCCTTGCGACTGAATGAGCTGTCCACCGCGGCCTTCCTGGCCTTGGCGGATCTTGCCCCAGAAGTTGCTGTCTTCGTTGAGGTATTGCAAGTCGGGTTGCTTGGGTGCCGGCCCGCGCACGTCGGCTGACGCCATGTTGGCGCCAAAGGCGGCAAACATCACGAAGAGCGACGCGATCAGCAAATGACGGACATTGATTGCGGCTAGGACTTTGGTCATCCCACCCTCCTTGAGCGTAATAGTAATCGAACGGACCGCCTAAGGGGCGATCCCATCAAAAGGAACTAAAGAACAATATGTGCGATCGGGGCGGCGTCACACGGACGCCGCCCCGGCCAACATTTGCAACAGGTCAGCCTTACGAGCCGCCGCCTGGGTAGGCCCGGCCCCAGCCCCAAGCACCTGAACCGAAGCCGCGGGCGATGACACGCTCGCGGTAGATGGCCGACACCTGATCGCCGTCACCACCCAGCAGGGCTTTGGTTGAGCACATTTCTGCGCACAGAGGCAGTTTGCCTTCGCCAATCCGGTTGCGGCCGTACTTCTTGAACTCCGCATCGGAATGATCGGTTTCCGGACCGCCGGCACAGAAGGTGCACTTGTCCATCTTGCCGCGGGTTCCGAAATTGGTTTGCTGCGGGTACTGCGGCGCGCCGAACGGGCACGCATAGAAGCAGTATCCGCACCCAATGCACAGATCCTTGTTGTGCAGGACCACACCATCGTCGTTCTGATAGAAACAGTCGACGGGGCAGACGGCCATGCACGGGGCCGATGAACAGTGCATGCAAGCCACCGAAATGGAGCGCTCGCCGGTTTTGCCGTCACTGATGGTGACGACGCGCCGGCGGTTTACGCCCCACGGCACTTCATGCTCGTTCTTACAAGCCGTGACACAGGCGTTGCATTCGATGCAGCGTTCGGCGTCACAAAGGAACTTCATTCTAGCCATTGTGGTTCTCCTTACGCTTTCTCAATGCGACACAGGGTCGATTTGGTTTCCTGCATCTGGGTCACGCTGTCATAGCCGTAGGTCTGGGCCGTGTTGCTGGCTTCGCCAAGCACATACGGATCAGCGCCTGCTGGATATTTCGAGCGCAGGTCTTCGCCCTGGAAGTGACCACCGAAGTGGAACGGCATGAAGGCAACACCCGAAGCAACCCGTTCGGTTATCAGGGCCTTCACCTTCACCTTGCCGCCTTCACCGCCAGTGTGGTCCGGCGGAGCTTTGACCCAGACCATGTCGCCTTCCTTGATGCCGCTATTGTTGGCATCGCGAGGATTGATTTCGACGAACATGTCCTGCTGCAGTTCGGCAAGCCACGGGTTTGACCGTGTTTCTTCGCCGCCACCTTCATATTCCACGAGACGGCCAGACGTTAGGATCGTCGGGAAGTCCTTGGAATAGTCGTTTACCTGAATAGAGGCATACTTGGTCGGCAGACGATAGGCCTGCTTATCTGCGTAGGTTGCATACTTCGGCAACAGGTCACGGCGAGGCGTGTAAAGCGGCTCGCGGTGCAACGGCACCGGATCCGGGAATGTCCACACGACCGCACGGGCCTTGGCGTTACCGAACGGAGCACAACCATGCTTGATGGCGACGCGCTGGATACCGCCGGAAAGGTCGGTCTTCCAGTTTGTCTTTTCACCCGCCACCGCATCAATCGATGCACGCTCTTCAGCTGTGAGATCTCCATCCCAGCCGAGTTTTGTGAGCATAGCCATGGTGAATTCCGGGTGACCGGCTTTCAGCTCGTTGCCTACAGGATAGGACAAGCCTTCGATGGCCCCTTCGGTCAGCAAGTTGTCGCCGCCCCAATCGTCTGGCGCTTTCACACCGAAACGGGCACGGAAGTTCAAGCCGCCTTCAGCAACCGGCATGGACGGATCGTACAGGTTTGGCGTGCCGGGATGGTTCATTTCCGCGGTGCCCCAGCAAGGCCAAGGCAGGCCGTAGTAATCGCCATCACATGGACCGCCATTGGCCCGAAGTGTCGTCCGGTCGAAGGTATGCTGGTTGGCCATGTGCTTCTTCAACCGCTCTGGAGACTGACCGGTGTAACCGATCGTCCACATGCCGCCGTTGAATTCGCGCGTGACGTCATCAAGGAAAGGCTCGTCGTTCTCAACCTTGACCTTCTTGAACATCTCATCAGCAAAGCCGAGCTTTTTGGCCAGCTTGTACATGATGGTCTGGTCTGGAAGGCTTTCGAACAGAGGCGCCACAACCGTTTCGCGCCACTGGAGCGAGCGGTTGGAGGCCGTGACCGAGCCATAGGTTTCAAACTGGGTTGAGGCCGGCAACAGATAGACCCCGTCCTTGCGGTCGTGCATGACGGCCGCCATGGTCGGATAGGGGTCGACCACCACCAGCATGTCCAGCTTCTTCATGGCTCGCTGCATTTCCGGCCCGCGGGTTTGCGAGTTCGGTGCATGGCCCCAGAAGATCATGGCTTTCAAGTTATCCGGTTGGTCGATATTGGCCTTGTCTTCAAGAACGCCATCGATCCAGCGCGACACAGGAATGCCCTTGGACTGCATCAGCTTCTCGTCGGCGAAACGGCCGGCGATATAGTCGTAGCTGACGTCCCAGACGCGGGCCCAATGCTTCCACGAACCCTTCTTCAGGCCGTAGTAGCCAGGCAGCGAGTGGGACAGAACGCAGAAGTCGGTTGCGCCCTGCACGTTGTCGTGGCCGCGGAAGATGTTGGTTCCGCCACCGGCACGGCCCATGTTGCCCAACGCAAGCTGCAGAACGCAGTAAGCGCGGGTGTTGTTGTTGCCGTTGGTGTGCTGGGTGCCGCCCATGCACCAGATGACCGTACCAGGCTTGTTCTGAGCCATGGTGCGGGCAACGCGGCGCATTTGCGATTTTGGAACACCGGTAACCTTTTCAACTTCTTCCGGTGTCCATTTGCCGACTTCTTCCTTGATCTTGTCCATCCCCCATACGCGGTGGCGAATGAATTCCTTGTCTTCCCATCCGTTCTCGAAGATGTGCCAGAGAATACCCCAGATCAGGGCAACGTCCGTGCCCGGACGGAACCGGACATATTCTGATGCCTTGGCAGCCGTACGCGTATAGCGCGGGTCGCAGATGATCAGAGGGGCGTTGTTCTCTTCTTTGGCTTTCAACAAGTGCAACAACGATACCGGGTGCGCTTCAGCGGGGTTGCCGCCAATGACGAAGATCGCTTTGGAATTGTGGATGTCGTTGTAGCTGTTGGTCATCGCACCATAGCCCCAGGTGTTTGCAACACCGGCAACCGTGGTGGAGTGACAGATGCGGGCCTGGTGGTCACCGTTGTTGGTGCCCCAGAAGGCGTACATCTTGCGGAACAGATATGCCTGTTCGTTATTGTGCTTGGCAGAACCGAGCCAATAAACCGCATCCTGGCCGGCGCTTTCGCGGATCGACAGAAGCTTGTCGCCGATCTCGTTGATCGCATCGTCCCAGGACATCCGGGTCCATTTGCCGTCTACCAGCTTTGTCGGATACTTCAGCCGGCGCTCGCCGTGGGCGTGTTCGCGCACCGCTGCACCCTTGGCGCAGTGAGCGCCCAGGTTGAACGGGCTGTCATAGCCGGGCTCTTGCCCAACCCAAACACCGCCTTGCACTTCAGCAAGCACTGTACAGCCAACCGAACAATGGGTGCAGACGGATTTCTTGATTTCCATCGCGCCCGCGGCGGTCTGTGCCTCGGCCTTCGTCACCATGCCGTTCTTCAAAGCCGATGCCGCTGCCAATCCTGAGATGGCAAGGCCGGACCTTTTGAGGAACGTGCGGCGGTCAATCGCGCCGCCGGTGAGCTCCGTTAGGGCCGATGACAAACGGGGGCCAATCGCCACCCCACCTGTCTTCTTCCTAAGCATATTATTCTCCTCGTTTATGGAGCCGCTGGCGGCCCCGAAAGTATCCCTGGGGTATGAGGGATATGGTTGAAGTCAATTACGTCCTGCGTTGGTCTTAGAATTTTGCAGAATCGTAGTAGGTGCGGACGTGTTCGGTTTCCCGGTACAAGCCTGCATCTGATTTGACTTCAGCGGCTTCAGCTTCCGTTCCTCCTGCAGCCAGCGCAGTTCCACCCGTTACGGCGGCAACTCCGGCAAGCTTTAAGAAGTCACGGCGGCCAGCCTCGACAGTTTTGTCAGACATGTCGCTTCTTCCTCCAATTATGCGGTCGGCCAGAACGGCCAATCGCGCGTTGCTTAAGCTTAAGTCTTCTTCAACTCCCAACTTCGGTGCCTTTGCCGGCACTCTCATCTTCATCTTTCAGGCCGGGTCTGCAGCCCTGACCAGAAACTTAGAATCCTCCCTCAGCTCATTTGGAAAGCGGCTTCTTCGATCTCCATGAAGGCTTTTCCAACAGTGCCGAGGGCGGCATAAAACACAGACGATTTGGCGTTCTCCAGATCCGTAAAGAAATGCCGGATCCAGGCGCTCAAATGCTTGTTAAAAAACTCTTTTTGGCCTTCCAGGCCACCATCGCCGAAGTCGCCTTCAATCAGGCCGGCCATCATCTCGCACAAGGCGCCAGCATGGTCTTCGGGCTCTTTGATGCCCTCTTGGCGCTTGATGCCAAGCTCGGTCATGTCGCCCCGCAGCTTGGCGAGCGGCTTTTCGTTCAAGAAGCCGGTCAAGTAGTAAGAGGCATAGGGCAAGAGCTCGCCCCGGCCCATGCCGACGAAAAGATCATTGTATTCCTGGGTTGTGGTGGTTTCCTCACACTTGGCAGCGATGCGCGCCACGGTGGAGATCGCCTGGCCCAACGGGCTATCGTCGCCGGCAAGCTGGGCGGCCAGATCCAGTTCTGCTTGTTTCGGGGGGGCTTGAAGATAGAGCGCGAGCAAGCGGTAAAGTTGCGCGCGTAGCACATCTTCATCCGTAGGTTCGGTTTTCACGGCTTCTGCAGCAGCCATCCACCACTCTTCTTTTTGTTATGTGCCTGATTTATCAGGTCTTCTTGAGCGTTCCCTGGAATTCGAACGATTCCAACATGGAGTGTGGACCCATTGGCGACGCAGGGCAAGCTGAACCGCTTCACTATTCCATGATGCGGTACAGTTGCTGACAGGAGCCGTGCAGAACCCGATCAGGTCTGCACGGATTGATCGTAATCAGCTAGCGGCGCCCGAAAGTCGGGACGCTCGGGAGCGCGGCTTGGCTGTGTTGCTGGGGCGCTCTTATCCTCTTGGCGGGGCGAGATTGAGCCGTGTCCTTGCCGCGTTCAATGCCGCAAAAATAGATCATCGGAAAAAGGCCGATAAACGGCACGAAAAAGCTCAGGAGCTAGAGGCCAGAACGCCCAGTGTCGTGCAGTCTGTTCAGACAGGCGCAACAGTTCATGCAGACGCCCGCCAAAATGATGACCCCTGCAACTGGGCTCGATTGAAACTCGCGCTCAAATCCCGGGGCGGTCGGGTCATGGAACATAATGATGACGATAAGCGAGGCGAAAAAGCACAATGCAAATATTACAAGTTGTGCGAGCCACCATTGACCCCGGCCAATCCGGCCTACAAAAGGGCTAAGCAAGTAAAGCATCGTTGATCCTCCTTGTTCTCTAATTGTCATAATAATGTGCATAAAGAGCAATTCTAAATTTTGCCTTAAGTGCAGATTGGAGGCACAGCGATCGCGGCCGACGAAGTTGTGGGTTGCAATTGTAAGCAAAGGCGGCGACCCTTATATGCAAACAAGCAACGAGAAATAGGGCGCGGTCAGTGAGCAACACATCAGGTGACATGCCAGAACCGGTTTTGGTGGATGGTCTCAAGCAGACCTCTCCGATGATCGACCCGTTCGGGCGGGCGGTCACGTATCTTCGCGTCTCGGTCACCGACAGGTGCGATTTCCGCTGCGTCTATTGCATGTCAGAACACATGACGTTCCTGCCAAAACGCGACGTGTTGAGCCTGGAAGAGCTTGACCGGGTGTGCACGGCGTTCATCGAAAAAGGTGTGAAGAAATTGCGCCTTACCGGCGGCGAGCCTCTGGTGCGCAAGAACATCATGTCGATGATCCGCTCCTTGTCGCGGCACCTGGATTCAGGCGCCCTGGAAGAATTGACCCTGACCACCAACGGCTCGCAGCTCACCCGGTTTGCCGATGAGCTTTATGACTGCGGCGTGCGCCGGGTGAACGTCTCGCTCGACACGCGGGATGCGGACAAGTTCCACGAAATTACCCGTTGGGGCGATCTGGAGAAGGTGGACCGGGGCATTGAGGCGGCGCGCAAGGCCGGCTTGCATGTGAAAATCAACATGGTGGCGCTGAAAGGCGTCAATAGCCATGAGATCGACGACATGATGAAGTGGTGCCATGACGACGGCATGGACCTGACCTTGATCGAAACCATGCCTCTGGGCGAGATCGACGGCGACCGGACCGATCAGTATCTGCCGCTCTCTGTTGTGCGGGCTGACTTGCGCGAGCGCTGGACGCTGGAGGATATCCCCTACAAGACCGGCGGTCCGGCCCGCTACATGGAAGTCAAGGAAACCGGCGGCCGCATTGGCTTCATCACGCCGATGACCCACAATTTCTGCGAAAGCTGCAACCGGGTGCGCCTGACCTGCACCGGCACGCTCTATATGTGCCTGGGCCAAGACGATGCCGCTGATCTGCGCGCGCCCATGCGGGCCTCCAGCGGCAATGGGTTGCTGAACCAGGCGATCGACGAGGCCATCGGGCGCAAGCCGAAAGGCCACGATTTCATCATTGATCGCACCAGCAAGACACCGTCCATGTCGCGGCACATGAGCGTGACCGGAGGGTAGGGGCACTCAGTGATGCACACGCGCCGCAAAATTCTCACCTGCATGGCCCTTTTGCCGGCTATCTCCGCTCTTCCAGCGCTCGCGCAATTGCGTACCGCCATCCATGTTTACAAAGGCCGTGGTTGTGCCTGCTGCACAGCTTGGGTCGACATTCTGAAACGCGAAGGCTTTGCGCCCACAACCGAGGTGCTGCACCCTGCTGACCTGGTGCAGCTCAAGCTCTCAAAGAGTGTCCCCCTGAAACTCAGCGCGTGTCACACGGCGGTCATAGACGGCTATCTCGTCGAAGGACACGTCCCTGCGGCCGACATCAGGCGTCTGATCTCTGACAAACCGGACGCGCTGGGAATTGCCGTGCCCGAAATGCCATACGGATCGCCGGGCATGGGGCCGGAATCTGAGCGCGAGGCTTACGACGTCATTCTGTTTAAGGCCGATAAGACGACAGAGATCTTCAGCCGTTACGAAGCTGCCTCTTAAACCGCTTCGATCGGATCTCATCATTGCATCAGTAAACCGTCACACTACGATCGGTGTGATCCACCACATCCTTCACCCCCGGCGTTTCCTTTGCTGCCAGCACCAGCGCCTCGCGCTCTTTCTGAGAGCGCACCTGACCCCATAAATAGAGCACGCCTTGCTTGGCGATCACATTAAGATGGGCGCTGTTGGCCCAGGGCTCGCCTTTCAGGGTGTCGAGGAAACGCTGGCGCAGGTCACGGTCTTCCGGGCTGGGCGCATCCTGGGCGGCGCCCCGCTGGATTGCCAAGGCCTGCAGCAGGTTCGCCCGGCTGACGATGCCCACCAGTTTGCCGTCCTCAAGGATCGGCAGGCGCTTGACCTTTTTGCGCTCCAGAATCTCGGCAATCTCTTGCAGCGGCGTATCCGCACTCACCGTGAGCACATTTGCGGTCATCACCGCGCTGGCCGTGGCGCCATGGGATTTGATGAACTCATCGGCCAGTTGCGCCTTGGTGCCCAGTGCAGAGAGCCACCAGGAGCGGTGGGGCAGGGTGCCGATCTCGTCGCGCTGGATCAGGTCGCCTTCTGAAACAATGCCGATGACCTGGCCGTCCGCATCCAAGACAGGAAGGGCTGAGACCTTATGTTTCAGCATGAGATCGGCGATATCGGTGATGGCGGCGTCAGCTGTAGTTGTAACTACAGGGGAAGCCATGACTTCGCGTGCTAGCATGTTGATTCTAATCTTTTTAAATTTAGTGTAGTTACATAGGAAAATCGCGTTCCGGATCCACGCCGCAGGTCTCAAGAAACTTGCGGATCTGCATCACCTCTCCTTTGGGGAAGCTGTGGTGGGGTACCGGGAAATTGGCCGAATGGCCCTTCAGCGCCACATGCATGCGGCCAGATTTCGTGTGCGAGACGTCGGCGCCGAGCTCGCCGAACAGGTTCTCAGCCTCACGGACGTGGATGTTTGCATTGATGGGATGGGCGAAGAAGGCGTGCAGTACTTTGCGGTGGCGGTGATTCATGGTTTTCCATAGCCTTTTGATGCGATGGGACGAAACTCGCAAACGGGAAGGAAATTGCCATGATCTGGATCAAATTTGAGAGCGGTTTATGGCGCCTCGGCCACTTCGCGTGCCGTGGCTGAAATCACCTCGGCAATGGTCCGGCAGTCTGCCTCGTCAAAGGTCAGGGGAATGCGCATGTCGCACATGGTGGAGAGCACCGAAATGGTGCGCGGCAGGTCGGGCACATCCAGGTAGTGCCAGCTGTCATAACGGCTGGTGTAGCCGTTGGGCACCGGGTTACCGAACCATTTCAGTTCAACGCCGCGTTCAATGCAGCGCTTCAGCAACTCCTGGAACTGCTCTGGGGAGAAACCGGGCAGGGCAAACTGGATGGAGCTGGCCACATAGCCTTCCTTGGCTGGCCGGTCCGGCATCCTGATGTTGGGGTGGTTGCGCAGGCCTTCTTCCAACACATCATAAAGCCGGTTCCAGCGTGCGCATTGCTCATCCAGCCGCTTCAGTTGCGGGCGCAAAATGGCCGCGCGCAAATTGTCCATGCGCCCGCTCATGTTGGGCACATCGAGGCGCAGGCTGTCATAAACCTCTGCCTCAGGGCCGGCGCCGTGGCGCTCATAAAGCATGTAGGAGCCCGAATAGATGGTGGCCCGGGCAATCACTTCCGGATCATCGGTGGTTAGGAAGCCGCCTTCGCCTGAGTTTACGTGCTTGTAGGTTTGGGTGGAGAAGCAGGCCACCTTGCCGTAGGTGCCGCTCTTGCGGCCATTCCAGGTGGCGCCCATGGTGTGGGCGCAATCTTCCACCAGGGAAATGCCACGGCGGGTGCAGATCTCCATGATCTGGTCCATGTCCACGATGTGGCCGCGCATGTGGGAGAGCAACAAGAAACGGGCACCGCTTGTGCCCGCCTTGGCGTCCAGGTCTGTCAGATCGATGCAGTAATCATCGCCGGTTTCCACCAGCACGGGTTTGGCTCCGGCCGCTTCGATGGCGCCGGGCACAGGCGCAAGAGTGAACGCGTTGGAGAGCACCAGATCGCCCGGTTTCACCCCTGCGCTGCGCAAGCCAATGTGGATGGCATAACCGCCCGAGGTGCAGGCCAAGCAATAGGGCACGCCCATATAGGCGGCAAACTCAGCCTCAAGCTGCTCGGCCTCGGAAACCTCGCCCGGCACAACGTTGTAGCGGTGCAAACGCCCGGAATTCATGACCTCGACGGCGGCCTTGATGGCCTCATCGGGAATGGGTTCTTGCTGGGTGAAGGATTTCTCAAATCTTGTCATCATGTCTGCTCGTTCCGGCCAAGGCGCGCATTTAGCACCAAATCGGCAGGGCCCAACAGGCTTTTCCAAAAGATGGGATAGAAACAAACTTTGACCGCACGCCCACATGAGCATGGCAAACACAGAACCGGAATTTCAACGGCCCAATCAGGGCAAAGGCCAAGCCTTAGCGATCAGGACGTGGCCGCAGATTTGGTCTTCTCGTGGCCGAACGGGCATCCACCGGGATAGCCGCTATCAACATCCGAGGGCAAAGGCGTGGCAGCCGGTGTGGTTGCCGAAGGCGCCGGGGTGCTTTGCTGGGTGCTGACGGCGGCCGGCTTGGCCACATCAGAGCCGGCATAAGCTGTTCCGGCAAGGGCCGGAGCGGCGATGAGAAGGCCAGCAAGCATCATGCGGATAGGCATTGGCAGGACTTCCTGTCTTTAGGACTAACGCAGAGAGGATGGCACAAAATGCGAGATTTGTCACGCGGGGTGAGGGGGCCCTTAACTCGCCAGCGCCATTTTGCGGGTGCTGACAGGCATGCTGCCATCGGTGTCAAGGTTCAGATGCCGCAACTCTTCCATCGGAACAGGTTTGGAGAACAAGAACCCTTGAAGCGCATCGCAGCCGCTGTCGAACAACAGATCGCGCTGCTCGGCGGTTTCAACCCCCTCAACCGTCACACTCAAGCCCAGGCCGCTGCCCAGTTCTATCATTGTGGCGACCAGCCGCTGGGCGTCTGTCGAGCATTCCATGTCCTTGACGAAGGAGCGGTCGATCTTGATGCGGTCGAGTTTGAACTCGCGCAAATAGGCCAAGGTCGCATAGCCGGTGCCGAAATCATCCAAGGCGATGCGCACCCCAAGCTCACGCAGTTTCTTGATGGTTTTGGTGGCCTTTTCCGGATTGGAAATGAAGATCCCTTCGGAGATCTCAAGTTCAAGCAAATGGGACGGAAAACCCGTTTCCACAAGGATATCGCGCACAACGTCGACGAAGCTCTCCTGGCGGAACTGCACCGGTGAGACATTGACGGCCAGCTTGGTGCCTTCAAGCTCACCGATATCGAGGCAGGCGCGGCGCAGGATCATCTCGCCAAGCGTGTCGATCAAGCCGGTTTCCTCGGCAATCGGGATAAAGGTTACAGGCGAAATCGGCCCGGTCTTCGGGTGGTCCCAGCGCACCAGTGCTTCCACACCCAAAATGTTTTGGCCATCTTGCGAAACCTGAGGTTGGTAGGCCAGATGCAGCCGGTCATTGTCGATGGCTTCCCGCAGGTCGGATTCCATGCGCTTTTTCGCATTGATGGTTTCAGCCATTTCCGGATCAAAGAGCTGAAGCTGGTTGCGCCCGTTGTTCTTCGCCTGCAACAGGGCAAAGTCGGCCTGCCGCATGGCTTCGGCTGCATCAATGGTTCCATCTTCGATGATGGCACCGCCGATGGAGACCCCAACGTAGATGGTTTTTCCGTTGTAATGTATCGGCTTGCGCATGGCTGCGATGATGCGTTCGGCAAGAATCACGATATCGCTGGGGGTGCGCAGCTCGGTGACCAGGGCAGCAAATTCGTCACCCGACAATCTGGCTACAACGTCCTCGTTTCTAACTTCTTCCTTGATGCGCTCGCCAAATTGCTGAATGGCGGCGTCGCCGGCGGAATGGCCGTAGCAATCGTTGATCGCTTTAAATTGGTCCAGGTCGAAATACATGGTGGCCATAAGGCCGCCATGACGTTTGCAGCGGTCCAGTTCCTGGCTCAGCCGTTGGTCGAAATGGCGCTTGTTGGGCAGGCCCGTGAGCTCGTCATAATAGACCAGCTCAGTGTAAGACTTGGTGTCTTGCGAGGAACGCCAGAACATTATGGACACGGTGGCGATCATTGCGATGATGCCCGCGCTGATCAGCCCGTTCAAAAGGCCCCCGTCCATCAGGCCCGCAAGCTCGCGCCCCAGGGAGATGGATGAAATGGCGATGATGAGACCGACGAGAAGGACGATCCGTTTATGTTGCCTGTCGCGAACTTGCATTTTTGTTCTTGCTTCCCACGGCCCTCGAATGTGTGGCAACAGTATCCGGCGGGGGTAAATCCGGGGCTAAACAAACCGGGTGATCTGATCTCAAGGTTAGGGAAGCCTTAAAACGACCGCGAACCTTTCAAAAACAGGCCAGGCCGATCAGGGTAAAACGCCATTAAGTGGCAGAATATGGAGGCCATCGCCCCATGTGCCCGCAAACAGGCGTTCGCCTGAAATGTGCAGATGAACAACTGATTTTCCGGCCAAAAGGCGCCTGACCAGGCGGCCATCCGGGGACAGGACTACAAGCCCGTTCTCCCATGATCCGGCAATCAGAAGGCCGGTTGGGGAGAACAGGATGTCGGCAAATGTTTCTCCTGCAATGGCTTTTTGCCAACGCCCCTTTTTGCGGATGTAGATCCCGGTTTCCGCCGCCAGCGCCAGGCTGTTCCCGGCGCGTTCGTTAACGGCGGTGGCATAGACCTTGTCTTGGTCAGAAATTTTCTTCCAAGCCTCGCCCTTGCGTTCAAACACACCGGACAGCAGGGAGCTGGCATAGAGGCGGCCGCCCGCGGCGGTGATAGACCACAGCGCGGCTCTGGCCGGGCCAATCGCCGTCCACGTTTTGCCCTTGTCGTCGCTTTGGAACACGCCTTTCTGCGAGCTTGCGGCATAGAGCGTTGTGCCGGTCACGGCAAAGTCCCGGATGTCATTGTTGGCAACGGCGCGGACCGGCCCGAATTTTCGCCCGCCGTTTTTGGAGACGAACAGGCCTTGCTTCCATGTGCCGGCCAGAAGAAGCGATTTTGACACCGCCGCCACCGCCTGCACGTCGGTTGCCGCGGGGTTGAGGGCCGCATTTGCGTTCTGGGTGCGCCAGGTTTTGCCGCCGTCCAGGCTCTTGAACACCAAGCCGCTGCCGGGTTTTCGTGCCTTCTGGCCCACCAGGATGTGGTTCGGATCACCTGGCTCAAAGGCCAGGGCGCGAATAATGCGCCCCTTCAACACATGAAGGCTCTCCGGCACGGTTTGGGCCAGCGTCGGGCCGATCAATGAACAAAAGCCAAGGCATACCAGGAGAAGGCGATACATGTGCCATCTATGACATAGGCTTTCATGCAAAATGGCATAAATTGTTCGCGAGATCAGATTGACAGGGGGCCAATCAGCAGGACGGAATTGATCCGTTCACAAAGTAATAACCACTCAGAATTATCACTAATAACGACACGCTCACGTTTTCGTGAGCATGCGTTCCAGAATACTGAGGCTGGGTAGCAAAAGGTCACTGCGCCGGAGTGCATATCCGGAAATCCAGGTTCAAGTCCTGGCCCAGCCTCCAATTCTCCTCTTCAGCTCTCAGGTTTCCAGCCAAATGGTGATTGGGCCATCGTTGATGAGCGACACCTTCATATCGGCGCCAAATTGGCCCTTGGCCACCGTCACGCCATGCCCGGCCACCAGGTCTGCAAAGCGCTCATAGAGCTGGTTGCCAAGATCGGGCGGGGCGGCGCTGGAGAAGCCCGGGCGGTTGCCGCGCGAGGTGTCGGCGGCCAGGGTGAACTGGCTGACGATCAGGGCCTGGCCCCCAATGTCGAGCAGCGAGCGGTTCATCTTGCCGTTTTCGTCGGCAAAGATGCGCAAGCTTGTAGCCTTTTTGGCCAGTTGAACGGCTTGCGCTTCTTCATCGCCCTGCATGGCGCACACCAGGATCAAAAGGCCCTGGCCGATTTCGCCAATGGTTTCGCCGTCCACCTTAACATCGGCGCGCGAGACTCTCTGGATCAGGCAGCGCATGGCTACACCCCCCAAACCCGGGCGGCAAACTTCGGATAGGGATCGGCCACATGCTGAGCCAACGAGCCGCGCAGCAGGTTCAGTCGCTCCGGTTCGGGCACCGGCGTTTGCGGCACGGTGTCTGGCCGGTCGAACTCAAAACCGGTGTTGTCGAGCACCTCTTCCAGGGTGTGGCCAGGGTGGATGGTCTCCAGGCAGAAGCGCGCTTTGGCCTTGTCGAACGAAAAGACGCACAGATTGGTGACCAGCGCATGGGGACCGCCGGGGCGGTGGATGCCCTCTTCGCTGGTGCCCGGCGCGCTGATGAAATCGACCTTTTCAACCATGGTGCGGCGGGTGTGTTCGTCGCGGAACAAGATCACCTTGGGCACCAGGTAGTAGAGCAGGGCAGAGCCGAACGAGCCGGACCAGCGCACCTTCATTTGGGGATAGTCACCAACGCCCACCAGGTTGATGTTGCCGCTGCCGTCGATCTGGCCGCCGCTCAGGAAGAATGCGCCAATGCGCCCTTGGGCCGCCATGTCGAAGAGCTCGGTCACGCCGTCGTTCAGGGCCTGCAGGTGGCGGCTGTTGAGCACGGTCACGCGGGTGGCGCCGTCCGACAAGGCCCGTTGCAGAAGGGCGGCAGAGCCTGGAATGGGCGAGGAGACGCCCACGGCAATATGGTCCACACCCTCAAGCAATCGCGCGATGACGCAGATCAGCAGTTCCTCTGAGCTGTAGCCCATTTATTCAGCAGCGACCGGTTGGGCCGGCCGGGGGCCGTCCTTGAGGAACTGGTCAAAGCCCTCCTGCGTGCGGGCCATCCGGGCATAGGCGGTCAGGGCCTCTGCGTCCGTATCGTAGCACCCCTGCAGCCCGATGGGCCAGCAGCCGCGTGTCGCGCGGGCAATGGCGGTGATATAGTGCGCCGGGATGGTGGCCGGCGCTCTTAGTTCATCGGCCATGAGGTTTTCGTCCACAACCTCTTCCACGCTCACCAGGGTGCGCTTGGCGGCATGGGCCATGGTCATCAATTCGCGCGCCTTGCCGATCCACACATTGCCGTGCCGGTCGCCCAGGGGGGCGTGGATGAGGGCAAAGTCGGGCACAATGGCGGGCAGCACCACAATCGGGTCGGCGCCATCGGCCAGCGGGTTGTCGATCACCTGATAGTCCGGCCGGTGTTTCAACAGGTCAGAGCCGATGAGCCCGCGCATGGGGATGAAGGGGATGCCTTTTTCGCCCGCCTGCAGCGCGGAAACCAGGGCCGGGCAGGTGGTGTCTTTCAGCTGGAGGGCGCCTGCCTTCACCGCATTCACAAAGCTTGGTGCCTGGCCGAATTCGTCCAGGGTGACCCCGGCGCTTTCCATGGTTGCCACGCAGCCTGCGCCGATCAGCAGGTCTGCCTGCAGGCCTGAGGTTGGGATGGCGATGAGATGCAGGTTCTTGGTGCCGTGCTCAATGAGCGCGCGGGTTGCCGCAATGGCCGGGCCGCTGCGGGTGGGCGGCAGCGCGATGCTGGCCCCATCGGGGATCTGGGCCACCAGCTCTTGAAGGGTTTCGGCAATCATGGGAACCTCTTGGCTTGATGAGGGCGATAATGCCCGATTGGTGCCGGTTTGCCAACGGGGCAGGGCGGCGGGCAACAACAGGACCATGGGGAGAAACGGGTGATGCTTGCAGGCGTATGTGTGGGCACCAACGATCTGGAGGCGGCCGGTGCGTTTTATGACGAGGTGCTGGCCGTGGTGGGGTTTGAGCGGCTGGTGACGGTGGAGCGGGAGATCGGCTATGGCCCGCCGGGTGGACGCAATGAGTTTTGGGTGCTGAAACCGTTCAACGGCGAGCCGGCCACCTTCGGCAACGGCAGCCAGGTGATGTTCAGCTTGGCCGACGAGGACGCGGTTCGGTCGTTCTACGACGCGGTGATCCGGCTTGGCGGTTCAGATGAGGGGGCTCCTGGGCCACGGGATTATTCGGAAGGCTATTACGGTGCGTATTGCCGGGATCTGGACGGCAACAAGCTGCATGTGTTCCGGCGGTGATTGGTGGCTGTTCCTGGGGCAAAAACGGATATTAGATTTCGCTGGCGCGATGTCTGCCATGTGCCACTAATTGCCGTGTTGCTGAAACAACACACAATGGGAGATTCACCCGCAAATGGTCGTTTCGCCTTGCAATCAATTAGGCGTTGGAACAGTTTCTTTCACAACTAGGCGCGGAACGTTGCTTTTAGCGTTAATAAGAATAGAAGTCGGGAGAAGACCGACGGGGTTATGGGAAGCAAAAAATGCGTCAGTTAATTTTGTCAAGTGCCTGCGCGTTAGCAATGGTTGTTGGAAGTTCTTCCGTCAAGGCCGAAGAAACCGAGCCTGTATATTCACCTAATATCTACCTTTCCGCCGCAGGCGGTGCGGTATTTTTGGGTGCTGAAAGGTTAATGTTCCCTGCTGGTGCTCACAATTATGACTTTGACACAGGGTTTGCAGTTCAAGGCGCAGTTGGCACTCAGTTGCCTATGAATTTTCGCACTGAACTAGAGGTGACCTACCGCGAGAATGATCTCAAGAACAGTTTCACTATCATCGGTATCCCGCTTGATAGCACCGGAGATGTGTCTGCCGTCACAGTAATGGCAAACGTGCTCTATGATTTCCAGCTTTTTGACCAGTTCAAGCTCTTCGCAGGAGGGGGAATTGGCGTAGCAAGTATTCATCTAGACTTCAAACGTGGTCCGGGTTTGCCTGGTTTCGTGTTGGCGAACGGCAATGACAACCGTTTTGCCTATCAAGCCATAGCAGGTGCGAGTTTTGAGGTATTCGATGGAGTTTCGATCTTCGGCAAGTATTCATACCTAGGTCCTGTTGACAAATTGGATTCCCAAATCATCTGAGATGTGATTCACGGTAGCTTTTGAGGAGGCTATTGTGGCTCGGCTGTTGATGGAAGATGGGGAATGGGTGTTTTTTGAACCGTTTATTGTTGCGATCCGG
>JAAEUE010000150.1 GCA_024227565.1 Alphaproteobacteria bacterium | reverse complement strand
GGTAACACCACGTCTGTACCAAACCGCCTGACCGGACCAAGGGGCAGGCTTGTGCCCGCCCTAAACTTTTGAAAATGATCGTCGGAGCGAGAATTTGCTCCGACTTTTCTGTTTCATCAGGAGCATTCCCATGCCTGCCAAGATCCCCGCCACTGTCGTCACCGGCTTCCTTGGTGCCGGAAAAACCACCCTGATCCGCCACATACTACAGAATGCCAATGGCAAGCGCATCGCGCTGATCATCAATGAATTCGGCGATCTGGGCGTGGATGGCGATATCCTGAAAGGTTGTGGCGACGAGACCTGCACTGAAGACGATATCATGGAGCTTTCCAACGGTTGCATCTGCTGCACAGTGGCCGATGATTTCATCCCAACCATGGAAAAACTGCTGGGCCGGGACAACGCGCCGGACCATATTGTTATCGAAACCTCCGGTCTGGCCTTGCCCCAGCCTCTGATCCGCGCCTTCAACTGGCCGGAAATCCGCACCAGGGTGACCGTTGATGGCGTGGTTACTGTGGTGGACGGCAAAGCTGTCAGCGAAGGCCGTTTTGCCCATAACGAGGCCGCCGTTGATGCCCAACGCAAGCAGGATGACAACCTGGATCACGAAACTCCCCTGTCCGAACTGTTCGAAGATCAGGTCGCCTGCGCTGACATGATCGTGGTCAACAAATCCGACTTGCTGAGCGTCGATGAGGCCAGCGGTCTGATCAGCCAGTTGCGGAACGACAGCCGCCACGGTGTTCAGGTGGTGAAGGCAAAAATGGGGGCGCTGCCAGTGGACGTACTTCTGGGTCAGGGGATCGGTGCCGAGGATGATCTGGAGGCGCGGCACGAGGTGCATCATCACCATCATCATGACGACGATGACAATCGCGAAGACGATCACCACCACGACCATGACCACGACGAATTCGAAACCTTCGTGGTCGAGTGCGGTGAAATCTCTGATCCAGCTGCATTCGCCGAACGGGTTGCCGATATCATCCGCAGCCACGATATCCTGCGCCTCAAAGGCTTTGCCGCCGTGACTGGCAAACCCATGCGCCTGACCCTCCAGGCCGTGGGCCCGCGGATTGAGACCTATTTCGACCGCCCGTTTGCCGCCAAAGAACCGCGCAGCACCCGGCTCGTTGTGATCGGTGAGGCTGGTCTCGATCAGGCCGCAATCACTTCAGCCCTGCAGGAATGACGGTCGCGATTCAACTTGACGACCCGCGCGCGCCCGGCGCGACGGCGCTGTTGCAAGCGTCCCACGCGCTGATGGAAGAATTGTTTCCGTCAGAGTCCAACCACTACCTGTCGGTTGACGCACTGGGTACATCAGACATCCGGTTTTTCACCGCCACCGAGGATGAAAACACCCTGGGCTGCGCCGCCCTGGCACTGAAAGGCGGCTATGGCGAGGTCAAGTCGATGTACGTCGTCAAAACCGCGCGGGGCAAAGGCGTGGCCGATCTGCTGATGCAGGCGCTGGAGCAGGAAGCCCTGGCGCAGGGCCTGCGATTGCTGCGACTGGAAACCGGCCATCTGCTGAAACAGGCCCATGCGCTTTATTCCAAACACGGATACTTCCGGCGTGGACCCTTTGGCAACTACCCCGATGATCCACTCAGCCTGTTCATGGAAAAACCGCTGCACAGCGACGGCCTGATCGTTCGCCCCACGGATCCGCTCGGCCCGGAAGGCCGCGCTTTGCTGGCCGACGGCGATGCGGCAATCCGCGAAACCCTGCCTGCCGACGAATGCCAACCGTTTTCGCCTGAAGAACTGAGCGCAGCCGGCATCACTTTCTATGTCGCCTGGCAGGGCACCGCCGCCGTAGGCTGTGTCGCGCTTCGCGCCTGCGACGGCTACGCAGAAGTGAAGCGCCTGTTCGTGCCGCCGGAACAGCGCGGCCGTAAAATCGCCGCCGCGCTGATGGACCGGCTGGAAGCCGAGGCCCGCACTACCCGCCAGCCGCTCGTTCGCCTCGAAACCGCCCGTAAACTCACCGCTGCAATCGCGCTCTACAAAAGGCGCGGCTACCGGGAATGCCCGGTCTTTGGCAACTACAACGCCCACCCCGCCCGCCTCTATATGGAAAAACCGCTCTGATGTTCGCGCCGACCCCCGGCTTCTTTCGAGCCAAAATACTTCCGCCGGAGGCATCTGACCTATCGACCCTCACAAAGGCCCGCAAATAATGCACCTCTTGCAAGCCCAACCCGGCAGCATCGACGACGGCGCAGAACCGGTGGACCTCGGCCAGACCCCAGCCAATCTGGTGTTCATCTCCGCTGCCGATACCGAATTGGCCGGCTTGTCAGAAGCCCGTGCGGAACTGGGCAATACAGCTGGCAGCCTGCGCCTTGCCAACCTCACCCATCTGCAACACCCGATGTCGGTCGACCTGCACGTTCAAAACTGCGCAGCAAAGTCCAAACTGGTGGTCGCCCGGGTTTTGGGCGGCAGCGGCTACTGGAAATACGGGCTGGAGCAATACGCCATTCATCTTGGCCAGGCCAGCATCCCCTTCGCCGCCCTGCCCGGCGACGACAAACCGGACGAGGAGCTGTGGCGGCTGTCCACCATCGCCCGTGAGGACTGGGAAAACCTATGGGCCTATCTGGTTGAGGGCGGGCCGGAAAACAACGTCAACTTTCTGCGCTACACGCAAGCAATGCTGGGTGGAGAAGAAAAGCCGGCAACAGCCAGCCCACTGCTGCGCGCGGGTGTCTACTGGCCCGGTTCCGGCCTTGCCGATCTCACCAACATCGAGGAATACTGGACAGCCGACGCCCCGGTTGTCCCGCTCGTATTCTACCGCGCATTGGTGCAGGGCGCGGGCCTCAACCCGATTAACCGCATGGTCAAAGCCCTGCTGCGCCAGGGCCTGAACCCGATGCCGGTGTTTGTCGCCAGCCTGAAAGACCCGGTGTCGGTCGCCACGCTGGAAACTCTGCTTACCACCGCGCCGCCGTCGGTCATCCTGAACTGCACCAGCTTTGCCGTCGGTTCTCCGCATGCCGCAGACAGCCCCTCACAAAACCCGCTGGCGGCGGATTTTGCAAACAAGGCACCGGTGTTTCAGGTTGTTCTGGCCGGATCGTCGGAACAAGCCTGGGACAAAGGTCTGGCCGGTCTCTCGGCGCGTGACATAGCTATGAACGTGGCCCTGCCCGAGGTTGATGGCCGCATCCTGTCGCGCGCCATCTCCTTCAAAGGTGAGGCGTTTTTTGACGAAGCCACTGAATGCCCCATCGCCGCCTACCGGGCGCGGGGCGACCGGATCGACTTTGTCGCGCAGCTTGCCGCCAACTGGGCAAAGCTGCGGCACACCAAAACCGAGGACCGCCGCGTCGGCATCATCCTCGCCAACTATCCCAACAAGGACGGGCGGCTGGCCAATGGCGTCGGTCTTGATACCCCGGCCGCAACGGTGCACACGCTCAGCCTGCTCGCTGATCAAGGCTACAGCCTGCACGACAGCCCGACCGACAGCGACGCGCTGATGGCCCGGATCATGGCCGGGCCCACCAACTGGCTGACCGACCGCGCTGGTCGTTCTGGGGGCGTCGAAATGTCGATGGCGGATTACCAGATTGCCTATGGGCAACTGCCCTGGGAGGTGCGTAACCGGATCGAAGAGCGCTGGGGCAAGCCCGAACAGGACCCATTCTATTCTCCCGGTTCGGTCGATTGCGGCCACTTTGCCCTTTCAATCTTCCAATTCGGCAACGTGGTCGTCGGCGTGCAACCGGCGCGCGGTTATAATATCAACCCGAAAGACACCTACCACTCGCCTGATCTGGTGCCGCCGCACAATTACCTCGCCTTTTACTTCTGGCTGCGCAATCAGTTTCGCGCCGATGCGCTGATCCACATGGGCAAACACGGCAATCTGGAGTGGCTACCAGGCAAGGCTCTGGCCCTCAGCGAGACCTGCCTGCCCGAGGCGGTGCTGGGGCCGGTGCCCCATATCTACCCCTTCATCGTCAACGACCCCGGCGAGGGCACGCAAGCCAAGCGGCGCACCGCTGCTGTTATCATCGACCACCTGACCCCGCCGCTGACCCGCGCTGAAACCTATGGCCCGCTCAGGGATCTCGAAGCACTGGTTGATGAGTACTATGAGGCCGCAGGAGTTGACCCGCGCCGCCTGACCCATCTGCGCAAGGAAATTCTGACGCTGACGTCTGCAACGGGGATCGATCTTGACGCCGGCATGGCCGGTGACGACCCGGACAACGACTTCGCCAAACTCGATGAATACCTTTGCGAGCTGAAAGAGGCACAAATCCGCGACGGGCTGCATATTTTTGGCCAGTCACCGGATGGCAGGCTGGAGCGTGATCTGGTGCAGGCACTGGTGCGGGTGCCGCGCGGCGATGGCAAAGGTGGCAATGCCTCGCTGCAACGGGCGCTGGCGGACGATCTGGACCTTGGCTTTGACCCGCTCGATTGCGCGATGGGCAAGGCTTGGGATACCAAACACCCCAAGGTTCTGAAAGCCATGAGCGCAGAGCCTTGGCGGACCACAGGAGATACAGTGGAGCGTCTGGAACTGCTGGCAGGCGCACTGCTGCAGGGCACACCGCCCGATCCGACATGGAAACGCACCATTGCCGTGATGGAGGAAATCCACGCCGCCGTCCTGCCCGCTGTCCGCACCTGTGGCCCGGCCGAAGGCAACGGCCTGCTCGCAGCTCTCAACGGCAACTTCGTCCCCCCCGCCCCCTCTGGCGCTCCGACACGCGGGCGGCTCGATACTCTGCCGACGGGGCGCAACTTTTACTCCGTGGACAGCCGCGCCGTGCCCACACCCACCGCCTGGGCGTTGGGATGGAAATCCGCCAACCTGCTGATCGAACGGCACTTACAGGAGCAGGGCGACTGGCCGCGCACCATGCTGGTCACCGCCTGGGGCACCGCCAACATGCGCACCGGTGGCGATGATATCGCCCAGGTGCTGGCATTGATGGGGGTGAAACCGCAATGGGACGCCGCCAATCGTCGCGTCACCGGCTTTGAAATCCTGCCGCTCAGCATCCTCGACCGCCCCCGCGTTGACGTCACCCTGCGCGTTTCCGGCTTTTTCCGCGACGCTTTCCCCCAGCAGATGGCGCTTGTGGACTCTGCCGCCCGCGCGGTGATGGAACTTGACGAACCTGATGCCATGAACCCCGCCGCCGCAAGGTTCCGGGCCGAAGGCGGTGGCGACGCTGCTTTCCGGGTGTTCGGCTCCAAACCCGGCGCCTATGGTGCCGGGCTGCAGGCCATGATCGACGAACGGCTATGGGCCGACAAAGACGACCTGGCCGAGGCCTACGTTGAATGGGGCGGCTACGCTTATGGCGTCAATGCCGAGGGGAAGGACGCGAAACCCGCATTGAAACAACGCCTTACACAGGTTGAAGCGGTGGTGCAAAATCAGGACAACCGGGAGCACGACCTCTTGGATAGCGACGACTACTACCAGTTTGAGGGCGGAGCAGCAGCAGCCGTGAGCGCCCTGCAGGGTCGCGATCGACCCGTCTATCACAACGATCATTCCCGCCCCGAACGCCCGGTGATCCGCACATTGGACGAGGAAATCGGCCGCGTGGTTCGTTCCCGCGTGGTCAATCCTAAATGGATCGAAGGCGTCAAACGCCACGGCTACAAAGG
>JAAEUE010000149.1 GCA_024227565.1 Alphaproteobacteria bacterium | reverse complement strand
GGTAGGGACCAGGGTCACCGAGCTGTCGGCCACGATCATCATGGCTTCCAGACGGCGCAGGAACCTGTCGGTGCGCCAGTCCTTGGCAAGTTCCACGCAGGCGCGCGTAAGCTGCTGGGGGTATTGCTCCAGCTTGGCTTCGAGCCGCTCCAAGAGCGTGAAGGCGTCCGCCGTGGCGCCGGCGAACCCGGCAATGACATTGCCCTGGCCGAGTGGGCGCACCTTCTTGGCATTGGCTTTGATCACCGTATTGCCCAGGCTCACCTGGCCATCGCCGGCCACCACCACCTTGCCGCCCTTGCGCACGGTGACGATCGTCGTGCCATGCCAGGCGGCGCTAGCGCCATTAGTTGTCTCGGAGGTCACACCAGGTTCCTTGCTGTCCAGTTTGATCACAGTCATTTAATCAAACTCGGGCACATTGCAACGTGTAACCGGATTTGCGGCAGGGCAATCGCATTTCAAATTTGGGCCAGGAGTTTGAGCAGAAAGTCGTCGTTCCAGCCGGCGCGCTTGAATTTGACGCGGTTGGAGCCCTTTGAGTCCTCTTTACTGATCAGGTTCAGCGCCAGGTGACGCAGGATCGCGAGGTTGTACGGTCCGTTGTCCTTGCGGTTGCGGGCCTGGTCCTCGTTCATGGTCACGTCGAGCGACCAGTGCAAGGCGTTCTCGATACCCCAGTGAGCGCGCGCCACCTGCCCGAAGCGGGTGGCCGTCATGACGGCGCCGAGCAGGTAATAGGCGGTCCGGGATTTGACCCTGGCGTTTGTCTCGCGGGTTCGGATCACCTTGCCGATGGCCTTCAGTCCGGGCCAGCCGTGGCGCTCCTGGAGCCAGCTGATATCGGCTGAGACCATGGCCGCGCGGGTCTCGATCCGGCCATGGTCAGCGTCGATTTCAGTATGAGTATCAATGTCCTGGCATTGCGGATCGTCGAGGAATTCCATCACGTCCTGATGCAGGGTTCCCTGATTTGCCTTGAGCGCAAACAGATAATCGCCCCCTTTTTCCAAAATTCGCTCTGCGATGTCGCGCTGGCAGTTCAGCGCGTCCACGGTGACGGTCGCGCCTTCAAGCGAGAGCATCTCCAACAGCTTGGGCAGCGCCGTGATTTCATTCGATTTGGCGTCCGTCGCGATCTGCCCAAGCACCAGCCGCTGCTCGCAGGCCCAGGCCGAAACCATGTGCAAGGCGGACTGGCCGGCGGCCTTGTCGAAGGAGCGCCGCAGCACCTTGCCATCGATGGCGACAACGCCTTGGCAGGCATCGGCGAAGCGGCTCATGAAGGTCTGGAAACAGGCCCGGAACCGGTCGGGATCGAGAAGCCGGAAAATCCGGCTGAAGGTGTCATGGCTGGGAATGCCGTGCTCAAGGGTGAGAAAACGCCGCAAAACCGCCTCCTTGGCGCGGCCAAACTCGGCCATGTCGACCGCCGTCTGGCCACCACACAGCGTCGCACACAGGGCGATCACCATGATCTCAAGCAATTCATGACGGCCAGCATTGCCCGTCCGCGGATCCTCAAGATCCTGAAAACAAATAAAAAAACCTTCCATTCCCGCCTCCGCTTGGCCAATCACAGCGGCGACGGGTAGAATCCATCAAAGCTAACAATGCAACCCTCAGCCCAGAATCCTAAACGAAAAATCCAAATGCGATTCCCCTGTGTCGTAAGCCAGGGCAATCGCTTTTAAACCGTCATAGCTTCTCTGATCATATCGAGCATGAAATCGTCGCTCCATCCGGCTTTTTTGATTTTGCCGCGCATTGAGCCTTTTGTGGGTTCTGTCCGGGCGAGGTTCAATGCGGTTCGTCTCAGCATGGCGAGATTTTCCGGGCCGTGGCCTTTGCGGTTCCGGGCCTGATCCTCGTTCATGGTAACATCGAGCACCCAATGCAGGCTGTTTTCGATGCGCCAGTGCAGGCGGACAATTTCGGCAAACCGTTCCGGCGCCAGAGCTGAACTGAGCAGGAAGTAGCGGGTCTTGGTGGTGGTTTTGCCGGCAATCTCACGGGTGCCCGTCACTTTGCCGATGGCGGCAAGACCGGGCCAGGCATGGTGCTCCTGCAGCCAGTCAATGTCATGGCAGAGGGACGCGCTACGAGTTTCAATGCGCCCGTGATCTCCATCAACAGTTTGAAAGGACTGAATATTACCAGCTGTCTCTGGATCATCGAGATAAAGCTTCACATCCTCATAAAGCCTGCCCTGATTGGCTTTCAGGGCCAGAACATAATCGCCCTTCTTGGCGCAAATGGCCTCAGATGTTGCCCGCTGGGTGTGCAGGGCATCGGCGGTGATCGTGGTGCCTTTGAGATCAAGCAGGGCCAGAAGCGCCGGCAGGGCGGTGATCTCGTTTGACTTTTCATCCACCCGGGCCTGGCCCAGCACCAGCCGGGCTTCTGCGGCAAAAGCCTGGACCAGATGCAGCGGCGAGGCGCCGGACGCCTTGCAGAACGAGCGCCGCAACGCCTTGCCGTCAATCGCAATCACGCCGGAAAGATTGGCGGCAAAGTCCCCTAAAAGGCGGCCCATCACCTGTTGAAACGACCCGGGATCAAGCGCGTTGAACAGGTCCGAAAACGCATCGTGGCTCGGAATGCCATGTTCAAGCCGCATAAACTGGCGCAAAAAGCGCTCCTTGGTGCGCCCGAACAGAGACATATCGTGGCAACATTCACCGCCGCAAAGAACGCACAACAACGCGATCATCAACATCTCATGCAAATCATGCCGCGTCGCATTGCTCCGGCGCGGATCGCTAACACCCTCAAAAAGCGCAGAAAACTCATTCATCCGCCAGGTTCCCTCAGATCTGCAAAACCCCCTTGTGAATCAGATCAGGTGATCCGGGAATTCGAAACTTTCAAAAGCGATTCCCCTGGTGGGGCGTGGGTGAGGGCTGGAAAACAGCGCCACTGGCGGGACGGGGTTGGCGGAAGCCATTGGGGCCGTTGCCAAAGCGCGATTCCGCCCAGACAATCTTTGCAGCGTCATGATCTCGGGTAAGCGGCATCAAAGCTCTCAATCAAAGCGTCTACAGTGAGCCCAACGTC
>JAAEUE010000148.1 GCA_024227565.1 Alphaproteobacteria bacterium | reverse complement strand
CTCAAGCTATACTTTCAGGGGCCGGGAGACCGCGACATTGAACAGCACCTACCTGCGGGGACCGACGCATTCCAGCTCGAAGTCGCACCCTCCGGCCACCTCGTGCTTCCGTGCTGCGAATATCAGCCGGGCAGCACCAGTCAAGAGAACACCCTGACCTTGCTGGCAAGGAAGACCAATTGCGGTGGACAGCAAAAGCCTGGAGCCGCAACAACAGAGGCATCCTCCAGCAGTGAACGGCGAGTGCCCGAAGCCGCTGCAGGCATCCCGCCGCCACCAGCGGCGCCGCCACGGCTACCTATGGCCGTGCGGTTTGCAGCAGCAGCAGCGGCGAATTCGCCGCCCCCTCCGGAATTATGAGGGCTCTTTGGTGGACGGCGAGATTCCGAAGCCAGGGAGCAGGCGAGGGCCGAACCTCCGGCAGGAGCCCTCGTGAGTTGGATCTCACCGAGGAAATCGGCCGCAGCGGGCGACAGTATCGCCGGAAATCTGCTCAATAGCTTTGTGTTGCATGACATGTTGACAAACGTGAAAGCACCCTTACATGAGCTTTCGCAAGCTCATCTGGTGTTGCTTGAAGTGCCACCTGTCGCAGCGCAGCGTTTCGAACACGAATTACTTGTACTTGTCCAGAAGATCCGGCTGATGGGGCCGGAAATTGCAATCGTTGTGCAGCCCTGTCTCCGGAAGCGGACGAACAAGACGCTTTGGGTGCACAAGTGGAACTTTATGCGCGAAGCACCATTCGGGTTCTCGCAAACATGCTCGTGCAAGTTGAGCGAGGGTGCGCCTGGATGCCATTTCAGGTGTTTCATCGGGAACACG
>JAAEUE010000147.1 GCA_024227565.1 Alphaproteobacteria bacterium | reverse complement strand
TGCGCAGCACGCCGCACAACCAGGCGGCGTCAAGCCCGGCTTGCGGCAGATCGAGCAAAAGGGTTAGCGTGCCGTCGGGATCGAGGCCAATGCGCAGGCTGCCGGTCTCGCGCCAGGCCGCGTTGTAGCGCGCGATCCGCTCCAGCATGGCGAGCCGCGCTTTTTCCTCACTCGCCAGCATGCCTATATCAGCATGCAGCACCACCCTCCGTGGCTCGTCGAGCCAATCGAGTACGACAAATGTCTCTTCTTCGAAAGCCGCCAACCAACTTGGTCCCTCCTCGAACTCAACAACCTCCTGAAACGGGAGCAGGGATCCCACTTCCGTTAGCAACTGGCGAAATGTGTCTGTGCTCATGTCATGCGCTCGCTGTTTGGGCGGTGTCCCACGGGCCGGTGTAACCGACATTGTCCGGGTAGCGGGGCCCACGGCAAAGTTTGGTTTTCCAACGCGCGGTGACAACCGATTTGGGGATAGCCGCTGTGGCTTTTGACAGAGCAAAAAATCAAACGCGGCGGCCCGAGGTGCCGGTCACCCTACCAAGATTGGTCACACTGCCTCCAGGGATGTGACCGCAAAGGTCCGACAGGGGCAGACGGCCACATCTCCGGAACCTGTCTATACATTGTCGTACCAGCGCCCGACACCGGGCAGCATCTCAACAAGGTCCTGTCTGAACTTGTTGAGAACCTCCAACCGCTCTTTGGGCGCATCCGAGATCAGCTTGTC
>JAAEUE010000146.1 GCA_024227565.1 Alphaproteobacteria bacterium | reverse complement strand
TATACTTCAAGGCATAGCGGTCATGGCTTTTCTGGCCATACTTTCGCGGCTTGTCGAAGGTTTTTCTAAACAATGAAAAGTCCGGAAGGTTATCGCGCAGTTCGGCGAACCCACCTTCGGTCACCAACCCGGCCGGATTGATCCAGGGAAACGGTGTTTGTTCCCGGAATGCTTCTGCATCTAATGATTTGAGATTATTGTCATCCAAATAGTTCATCGCAACCTTCACCGTCGTTGAGCCACACATAGCTCGGACACCTCTTTAGGTCGCTGCCCGAAACTCGACCTAATGCGCAAACACAATTACCAGGATAATTGCCGCCACAGACAACTTGCGTCTTTGATTCAGATCAAAATCAATCTTTGTGCTACGCAACATAAGTGAATTACGGCGCTAAAGATGATCTCTGAGAAGGCTGCTGCTCACTCTGATGGATCATCGGGGACAAACGCGCCGGGCGGAATCTGACGTGGTTCCAAGTAGGCGTGGTGGAGCGCATCGAGCTGGGCCCAAAGAACGTTGGTTTTGAAGATCAGGGCATCGAACACCGCCTTTTGCTGATCTGGTCTGCGTGCATGTTCGCGCACGTAACGCAATGCAAATTTGGCGTCTCTTGGCGCCTGCTTCAAACGCCGGATGCCGTAGATCATGATGTCTTTGTCTATAAAATCATAGTTTTCGATCATGCCCGAGATGCGTTCGCGATGAATTTTCGGCGCAAACAATTCGGTCAATGACGATGCTACCGCCGAGAGGAGGTCTTGCTCGCGGACAAAACGCACATAGGCTTCTACCGCGAAACGCGTGGCCGGCAGCGCACCCGCATAGGAGGTCACGTAGTCATCATCAAGTCCGAGTGCGCGTGTCAGGATGAGCCAGCGTTGAATGCCACCGGGGTCATCTTCCATACCGTCGTGATCGGTCACCCGATGAATCCATTCGCGCCGCAGTTCCCGGTCTTCCACGCGGCTCATCAGGGCCGAGTCCTTTCTGGGAATGGCGGCCTGATAGCAGTATCGGTTCAGCGCCCAGGCTTGCACTTGGCCTTTGTTCAGGGCGCCTTTGTGCAGCAGTTTGTGGAACGGATGCAGGTTGTGATAGCGCTCAGCGCCGATCTGATAGAGGCGCTCTTCAAGTTGATCGGGGCTCAGGGCATCGCTCATGGATATATTTTTCATTCCGTAATTAATCAGTTTCACACGCAGCGCTCCGCAAGCTCCCAGCCCGCGTGCAGTGCATCCATATTGAGATCCACATAGGTCTTTGGAGAACGTCTGAGGACTGTCTGTTTGAGAACGTCCCGATCGCACAATCCACCCATAGCGGTGAGTGCGGAGAGCGCGACGATATTTGCAATGCGCCTGTTGCCCAGGGTGATTGCAGTTTCGGACAACGGCAGTTCGGCCAGTCTGAAACTGCCCGCGGGCGGCTCGGTCACGGTCTTTGCGTCCGTAACCACGATAGCCTCCGGCCGGATCATGTCTCGCGAAGCGGCCACAGCCACCTGATCGAGGATGACCAGACAATCAATCTCGCTCACCAGCGGATAGTCGGCCTCGCCATCGCTGACCACAAGATCAGAACGGGAAAGCCCGCCGCGCGACGTGGGCTCATAACTTTGCGATTGCGCTACATTGCGGCCCTCTGTCGTCAGCGCCTCGGCCAGAATGCCCGCCGCCAGGATCAAACCTTGCCCACCGGAGCCGCTAAGACGGATCTCAAGCTCTCTATCCACCGCCCAGTTCCTTTTGCTTTGCCGGCACCAAGTTGGCCCGGTATTCGGGCCGGTTGGCGCGTGCCAGAACGCCGGTGGGCAAGGGGTTGGGGCGGAATGGGGTGTCCACCTTGCTGCCATAGGAATCCGGCCGGGTTGCTGCCTTCTGGGAGAGGATCATTTCCGCTGAGTCCCCCAACTGGTTCTTGCGGCCGAAAATTTCCGTGCAGTCTGAGATGATTTCAACGAAGGAAAAACCGTCGTGCAGCAAAGCTTCTGAAACCAGATCTTTCAAGGTGGGCACCTGCATGGTCACTTCCCGGCCGACAAAGCTGGCCCCCGCAGCTTCCGCCAGTTTGCAGGCATCGAACACCGGTTCATGATTTCCACCAGGCGTGGTTGTGGTGTAGCGCGTGGCGGACGTGGTGGGTGACACTTGTCCGCCGGTCATGCCGTAAACCTCATTGTTCAACATGAGGCAAGTCATGTTGACGTTGCGCCGGCAGGAATGGATCAAGTGATTGCCGCCGATCGCCAGGCAGTCGCCGTCACTGGTGATCACAACCACATGCAGATCAGGCCGGGCGAGCGCCAGCCCAGTGGCAAAGGCGAGTGGCCGGCCATGGGTGACATGAAACGTGTTGGCATCAATGTAGGCGCCAAGCCGACCGGAGCAACCGATGCCGGTGACCACCGCCAGATCGTCCATTGAAATATTGTTTTCGTAAAGCGCCCACATGAGCGCTCTCAAGGCCATGCCATGGCCGCAGCCCGGGCAGAGGAAATGTGGGAACGCTTCAAGCCTCATGAAGTCGCGAATGTCGAACTGTTCTGCAGATATGTGCGGGGCGATGTTCATGGGGCCGCCTGTCTGACTGCGTCTGCTATTTCCGCGGGCGCAATGACCTCGCCGTCTATACGGTTGAGACGGTGAACGGCACCTCTACCTGCGCACAGGCGTTCAATCTCGAGAGCCAGTTGGCCGGCATTCATTTCAACAACGAGCAGTGATTTTGCCCCATTGGCCGCCTCAAGGAGGGCTTGTTCAGGAAATGGCCAGAGCGTGCGCGGGCGGAACAGTCCGGCGCGGATGCCTTCAGCGCGCAGGGTTTTCACGGCTCGTTGCGCCGCCCGTGCGACAATGCCGAAGGCAACGATCACGATGTCTGCATCATCGCAATGAAGCGTTTGATAGGAGGCGATCTGATCGCTGTGAAGTTCGATCTTCTCCAGCAAGCGGGCCACGGCGCGACTGGCGATGGCCGGGTCCTGGGTGGGAAAGCCGCGCTCATCATGAGTGAGACCTGTGGTATGTGCCCTGAAACCGTCGCCTGGGCGCGCCATAGCCGGCACAAGGTCTTCCGTCTCACCGTAGGGCAGATAGGCATTGTCGTCGCCATTGGCCCATTTGCGCTCATCCAAGCTTTCGGGTGCCGGGGCCAACAGTTCCACCGTTTCGAGAAGATGACCGATGGTTTCATCAAAAAGCACGATCACAGGCACTCTGAAACGTTCGCTGAGATTGAAGGCGCGGATCGTCTCTGAATAGACCTCACTCACCGAAGCAGGTGCCAGCACGATGATCGGATGATCACCGTGTGTGCCCCAGCGCGCCTGCATCACGTCGCCCTGTCCGGGCCGGGTTGGCATGCCGGTTGAGGGCCCGCCACGCATCACGTTAATGACCACGCACGGAGTTTCTGTCATTGCCGCGTATCCGAGATTTTCCTGTTTAAGTGAAAAGCCGGGTCCACTCGTCGCGGTCATGGCTTTGGCCCCGCCAAACGAGGCGCCGATAACCGCGCCCATGGAGGCGATCTCATCTTCCATTTGGATGAACATGCCGTCCACTTTGGGAAGTTCTCGGGCCATGACTTCGGCCACCTCTGAAGATGGCGTGATGGGATAGCCCGCATAAAAGCGGCAACCGGCAGCAATCGCGCCGAGGGCACAGGCCTGGTTGCCTTGTATGTTCTGCCGTTGAACCTGGGACATGTTCCTTCAAACCTCCGCCAGAATCTCATCTGTATGTGGCTGGACCACCGCAACGGTGTGCAGCTTGATGGCAAAATCCGGGCACAGCCACTCGCAAATACGGCAGCCTGTGCAGTCGTCCGGACGCGGAATGACCACCACCTGATCGGCATTCAGCTCAAGGCATTTTTCCGGACACATTCGCACGCAAATATCGCAGCCCTTGCACCAGGCCGGAATGATCTCAAGTTCGTTGCGGAATTCCGGGCCGGGATCCGGCATCGGGTCCGCTACGACGGGCGCCTCGGGAACGCTGGCCGTCTTCACCCATTCGCGGCCCTCAAGAAACGCAGCCTTGTTGATCTCCACGGATTTGGCCGGGACGAAATCACAGATTACATCTAGCCAGGCCTCTTCGGGAAAACCCAGTGCGGTAGACATGAGGCCGAGCAGCACGGTGTTGGCGGCGCGCTCATTTCCCAGACGGGTGGCGATGCCGGCGGCGTCAAGCGCATAGCCTTGCGCAACCTCATCCAAGATTTCCGCAGGCGTTTCCTTTGAATAGACCGGCACCTGGCCGCGCCGGCGATTTCGGCAGGCAAAGGGCGGGACAATCTTGTGGGTGTCGGAGATGAAGATCCCTGTATCCGGATTGAGCTGGTCGAGCCATCGCATACCCTCGGCCCATTCCAGCGAAACCAGAATATCCGCCTCGCCGGCAGGAATGGTTGGCGAATGGACAACATCGCCATACCGCACATGACCAAACACCGCCCCGCCGCGCTTGGCCATGCCGTGCACTTCGGACTGTTTCACATCATAGCCCTGCTGCTGGCACAGCAAGGCCAGAACCTTGGAGACCATGACAACGCCCTGGCCGCCCACACCCACGATCAGCACATTGGTAACATTGCGATTGGCTCTAGCATCCATGGCTTAATTCACCAACGGCCTGATGCCGTCGACCGGGCAATATTGCGTACACATGGAACAACCAATGCAGCTGGCCGGATCAATGAAGATCTTGCGGTGGCCGTCATAGATTTCATCGTCCCAGGTAATTGCCGGACATCCAAGGTTCATACAGGATTGGCAGGCAGTGCACTTTTCGGTTCGCACCTGCACTGGTTCGCCCTTGATCTTTGCCGGATCAAGCACGCAGGGCCGGTTTGAAATGAGCACCGCGACGCCCTTGTACTCAGTGGCTTCGCGAACGTCCCGGTGGATTGCCCCGATGTTGTAGGAATCCACCTCTCGCACCCACTTCACCCCGAGAGAGCGGCAGAGTTCAGCGAAATCCACGCGTGGAGCTTCTTTGCCACGCAAATTCCTCCCGGTGCCGGCGTGGTCCTGGCCGCCCGTCATCGCAGTAATATGGTTGTCCAGCAGCAGCACCGTGATGTTGGCGTTGCTGTAGACAGCATCTATCAGCGGCGGAATGCCGGAGTGCAGGAATGTGGAATCGCCGATGGTCGCAACGGCGGGCCTGTCGTCCGTGCCGGCACGAGCCATGCCCACAGCGTTGCCTATGCTACAGCCCATGGCCACGGTGGTGTGAATGGCATGCAGAGGCGGGATGGCGGCAAGAGTGTAACAGCCGATGTCGCCGGCGACCCGGGCATTCACTGCGTTCAGTGCCATATAAGAAGAAATGTGCGGGCAACCGGCGCACAGAACCGGTGGACGGGCGATGGCTTCGCCTGAGACCGGTGGGGTCCTGTTGGACGGCTCCAGGAAGCCACACTTTTCAAATCCTTCACGGACGTTCTGCGGTGATAGTTCTCCTTCACGTGGAAAGTACTTCTTGCCTTCCACCTTGTAGCCGAGCACCTTCAACTGCTCTTCCACCAGGGGTTCTAGCTCTTCCACCACGACCACGTTCTCAACGCTTTCGATGAACTTTTTAAGTGTTCCGGTTGCAAGCGGGAAGGAAGAAGGCAGTTTCAAAACGTCAGCATCCGGCATGACTTCCATCACGTAAGCCGCAGCAGGGCCAACCGTAATAACGCCGTTTGTCCCAGAGCCTCGCAGCCAAGTGACCAGACCGGACTGATCGAACCACGCGCCGATCTTTGCTTCGCGCTGGAGAACCGGGCCGTGGCGCAGGCGGGCGTGGGTCGGGATGATGACATTCTTAGTGATGTCGTCATGAAACATGCCCGCTTTGGGTTCAATGCGGGAACCCGTGCGGACGGTTGAACGTGTGTGGGAAATTCGTGTGGTGCTGCGCACGATCACCGGGGTGTCGAAGCGTTCAGACAGGTCAAAGGCAATGCGGGTGTAGTCGAGCGCCTCCTGGGCATCGGCTGGCTCAAGCACGGGAACCCCGGCGAAGCGCGCAAACAGCCGTGTGTCCTGTTCGTTTTGTGAGCTGTGGATACCCGGATCGTCGCACACCCCGAGCACCAGACCGCCGTTCACGCCGATATAGCTCTGCGACATGAGACTGTCGGAAGCCACATTCAGCCCCACATGCTTCATGGAGGTAAAGGCGCGCACGCCGGAAAATGAAGCACCAATGGCAATATCAAGTGCGGTTTTCTCGTTCGAAGACCATTCGGCGTTGACGTCTTCGGCCGGGTAGGTGCCGATTTCTTCCATGATTTCCGTTGACGGTGTACCGGGATACGCTGCACAAACCCGCGCTCCGGCCTCCCACACGCCGCGGGCAATGGCCTCGTTCCCCATCATGGCGCAGGTGTTATCTGATTGAATTGCCGTCGATAATCCGGCGCCCGATAGCTGATCCATTCCTTGCCTCTCACGACACTCTTACTCAAAAACACGGTGGTGCTGACGGGCAACTAGATCACAGAGACCGGCGCTGCAATTTGATACACATCAAATTGGTAGGCTGACGCGGGAACGCGCTCTTCGGGTCGTTCGTAGTGTTAGGTGGGTCCTGCCCCCGCCCTGGAATGATCGCTGGAGGGAACCAGTATCGGCCATGCGGCCGCGTTCAATGCCTCCCACTCCTGCTTGGTCACGGCAATTCCCTGTTCCAACGCTTGGTTATAATCTCCAGCAATCTGCGGGGCGGTGCGTTCGAGGCGCTGAGCGCCGGGTCGTTCGGCCTGATGGGACACCGCATCGGCCAATAGAGCAGGTTGACCGGTACAGATGATGGTGATGGTGGAAGTCTCGCCTGCATTGGTCGGGGCATCGATCCGCCAGTAGTGCGGAAAGACTGCGCCGCCTTCAAAGCTCACTCCATGCATGCCATCTCCATCACGCCAATAACCGGAAACAAAGACACCCTGTTGTGCAATCAGGGACAGGCAGCCGACGATCAGCGCGGGATAACGGCAATTGGCCAGTTGCACCGTGGCGATGCATGAGGTTTGCCCCTTCGCATAGGCGAGATGTGCCGCCAACGATCCGTGTTCACAGACATCCGCGCCTCCGGCATCAATCACCGCCATAGCATCGTTCTCAAAAACCAGGCGCGGCGTCGCGCCGCCCTTGGGACCCGCCGGCGGTACGGTGATGGCCTCAAAGCCGCCAAGCCCACACATTTGCGAAAACGTCACCAATTGAGCTGCATCTTCATAGTCACCAATTTGGTGGCCCGCGCCCTCATAGGCTCGCGATACTGCCGCGATCATTTCGTTGCGGGAAACGTTCATGCTCCGGCCTCCTTCATTTCAGGTTTCAGCGGCAGGAACCAACTGTCATAGGTCTTGCCGATATCGTCGATCAATGGCGCACCCTGGTACATCGTGTTGCGCACCCAGAGCTTCGATCGTGGATCGAACTTGCTCACGCCAAAAAACGCAAGCTTACAGCGGAGAAGATCCATGGGGCGGACATTCCGGTCCGCCAGATTAGCGCGGATTTCGGCATACTTGTGTTTCGACATGGTCTGGATGCGGCGCACAATACTTTTCTGTGACGGGCGTCGCAGCAGGAAGTGGATCACATCGCTCTTAGGGTGGGCAGCCAAGTCTTCTACAAGCGCATCGTAGCAGTCGCGCACACGCCGTCCGATGGGCAGCGGCATTTGTTTTTCAACTCCGGGATCGGCCCCAACAAACCCCAGGCGCGGCTCAAGTTTTTCTTCAGAGCGGTACCAGAAAGCATCGCTGGAGGAGGGGTCGGAAAAATCGATCTCAAGCGCCCAATCATAACGCTGTTCGATCAACTGGCGCAGCCGGGCCGTGGTCATGGCCGGGTCGACGCTCGGCTTTGGCACCAAGGTGCAGTTGTCTTCCAGATCGTTCACCAGTTCTGGATGGATCTCCATGCAAATCGCATGGATAAGTTCTTGCGTTTCAAGGCTCCACGTCTTCTTTGCGTGGTCAGATAGATCGAACCAGGTCGTGAGCTTGTCATTCCGATTCGAAACCCAGGTGCCGACTTCAGCGAGCTCGGCCACCAGCACGCGGTTGCGCTCGATCTGTTCTTCGTCGCTTGTGCGGGTTTGCGCAAAGTGCTTGGTCGCGCGTTTTACAAGGTCGTGAAACAGGTTGATGCGCCATGCGGTAGGCGTTGCTTTGTGCAAAACCTGCGCCAGGGCCGTTTCGCGCATCTCCACCCACTGGCTGAAGAGCTCGCCGTGATTGACCAGGTAGGGGGCCATGCCCAGACCTGTTGAGTTGCCGATCCCGAAGAAACGTTTCAGGCGGTCGTCCAGAGCAACGGCACTGTCAGGTGCGCGTGACTTTGCAATGTGGTCGATCTGATCCAGGCTGAACTGGCGTAGCAGATAGCAGATGAACATTTCCGGCGCGTATGGGCGGGCGAAGTCAGGGAATTTGGTGCACACCTTATTCCAGTCCGCCATACCCAGCTTGCCGCTGCCGTAAACCGCTGTGGTGCGATAGAGGTAGCCCACTTCTGCAATGCGCTCCACGTCGGGCTGGCGGCCCGCGCACAGCTCGTCCAGCACATATGAGAACAGGCGCGAGCTGCGGTTGGCCCGTGACAGGCTGAAGACGCGTGCATCGACGCGTCCTGCTTCCTGTCTGGGAACATTTCGGCGCAGGTCCTCAAGCCAGATATCGTCAACGATGCCCTCACACAGAGCCATCGTCAGGTCCCACCTGGTGGCGATCACACGGTCATTGCGGTCTTCATCGGCCAATTGTTCTGAGAAAAGCACAAAGCTGAATGTGTCGTTGGGCGTCGCGATTTGATAGATGGCGGTGCCATGGCCGCCGTCGTCGAGATTGAAGACGCGGCGTTCGATGGTCCACTCTTCCTTCATAATATGGCGCACCAGCGTACGCATGAAGCTGAGGGTCGACGAATGCAGCGATCCCAAGCGCGTCAGGTCCATGACCTCTTCTTCCGGGCGCATTCTTTCCGCTATTGCCGAGAGCATTTTCTGTCCTCCCATTGGGGTGGTGTCTGAGAGCAGCAGTGTCGGGACAGGGGCGCACGAAGTAAAATTTGAAGAATGGATCGATTTATCAGAAAAACAAATAAATCAATCTGCCGGGGCAGGCACATCCACGGTGTTGTTGGGAAACATTGAGCAGATGCGGTTCGAATGGCCCTTTAGGAAGCGCATGAAGTTCTCCGCGGTGGCGGGCACCGGGCGGTCCCTCGGAGTTATCAGACAAAGTTCCCGGTGGATCACCGGCTCCGAAAGTTCGCGGTAGACCAGCGAAGGATTCAGATAGTCCGGTGCAGCCAGAGCCGGCAGCGCCGATACCGCCTCACGGTTCTCCAAAATTCCGGCGAGAGCGGCAATGGTCAGCACCGTGTGGGCTGGTTCCTGAACGCAGCGCGGCAAGCGCTCCACGCCTTCCATCAGTCGGCAGATGCCAGTGTCGGCTGCCATGGCAACGAACGGCGTGTGCTCAAGATGTGACCATGTTAGGGCGTGTTTTCGCATGGCGAGTGGATGACCGGCGTGGCACACAAGGCCCACGCGATCGCGCATGAACGGTACGAAGTCGAGATCTGGATCATTCATCCAGATGTTGCAGATGCCAAAATCGGCTGCGCCACTCTTTACCTGCAACTGGATGCCGCGCCCGTTATCGTCCTGCAGTCGGATGTTTGCTTGCGCCGCGTTCTCACGATAAGCGCGCATGGCCTCAGGTAAAATTCGAATGGCCACGGAGGGCAGAACTGCGATCTTGATTTCGTTTTCCCTACGCTCTGCACTAGCGCGGGTCTCACCAATTGCTGCCTCGATATCGTTTAGAAGTTTCTGTGCTTTCGGCAGAAGCTCCCGTCCATGTTCTGTCAACTTCACAGAACGGGTAGTACGCTTCAGTAGGGCAACGCCAACGATTTCCTCAAACTGCTGCACGGTCAATGATAGCGCCGGCTGCGAGATTGCCAATTTCTGAGCGGCCTGGCTGAATGAACCCAAGTTCGCAACGCTGACAAAGGCACGAATCTGCTTGATCGTCAGATTTCGGGCAATTTTGCTGTTCATGTGGTCAGCATATCAGTGGCTCGAAGCATTTGGAATGTGCATGCTATTGGCAATAAAAATGCCCGGCAGGTTTGTCTTCGCTTGCTTGTGGTATATTCTGTTGACTGACAAGCAGCGCAAAATTTTGAAGGCAGTCCTGCACCAAACGGAAATGGTGCTGGACACAAAGAACCATGAGACACTCTGGCGGTTGAGAACGTCCGCTGGTCAATGTCATTTGTTGCATCCGCAGGAAGAATACCACCTGCCTGCATCAATTGGGCGCGCATAGATCTTGCTGAACTGCGTTATAGCGGGCAAATGGAGGCCTCGGTGGCTCGATCGCGTAAGGACATTCACAACTCAGATATCCCCAATCTGTGCAGGGCGTGTGAAGCACGACACCGGGGGATCTGTGGTGCCTTAAGTGCAGAGCAGCTGATTGAGCTAAACAAGAGAGCGTCGCGCCGGAAGCACGAATTGGGGGCAACACTCGTTCGTGACGCCGAACCAGTGACAAGATATTCCAACATCATTTCGGGCGTGGTCAAGTTGAGCAAGTTGCTTGCAGATGGACGCCAGCAGATTGTCGGATTGCAGTTCGCTCCAGATTTTCTGGGCCGTCCACTGAGAACCGATAGCCAAACCGCTGCGGAAGCGGCGACCGATGTCGAGCTGTGCAGTTTCCCGCGGGTGGTTCTTGAACGCCTTATGGATGAAACGCCGGACCTTGAACGCAAGCTGTTTGAACAAAGCTTGAAAGAGTTGGATGAAGCACGGGAATGGATGGTGACATTGGGGCGCAAAACAGCGCCGGAGAAAGTCGCGAACTTTCTATACATGACGGCGCTGCACAGCAACCCGGAAGCGGAGCTTGGCGACGGCGCGCTTGTCCAATTTGATCTCCCACTCACCAGATCAGAGATTGCTGATTTTCTTGGTCTTACGATTGAGACGGTCAGCCGGCAGCTCACCAGCCTTCGAAAGGCCGGGATAATCGACAAGGTGAATAAACGAGGAATCTCGATTGCCGACATGCGGAAGCTAAAAAACCTCTCCGGTCTTTAGTTAAGGGTCATCTGGAAGGGCTTGGATAGGCCGCGGCACTCTCAATCTGGTTGATAGACTGGTCGTGCCTAAACGCCAGATGCAGAACCGGCAGCAAGCTCGCGGGCTTTGGGAAGCACATGCTCATTCTCGAACGCGATATGGCGCCTTAGTCCCTCGAACAGCCCGCGCAGCAGATAGCCTGCGGCTTCAGCGTTCTCTAGTCTTTTGTTTGCAAAGAGCGTCCCTAGGAGCTCTATGACCTCATCCGAATGTCCCTCATCTGTTCTATGTTCATCAATGAGTCGCGATAGCGTTGAACGCAAATCTTGATCATTACCCGCGAGCGCGAGCATTTGTGGGAAAAGAACGGTTTCTTCAAGTGCATGGTGAACCTGGCCTCTTTGTATGAGGGCATTGATCGCGGTTTGACACTTGGATTTATCGACTTCATGGGGCAGCGAGTCGGCAATCTCTTCAAGCAGATTGCAGAGCTTCAGATGATCTTGGTGATCTTTTGCGAGCCTGGTGAGTAGAGTTCTCAGGTTAGTGGGCCCGGATTGGCGGTCGGACCCACTGTCGGACTTTGCCATTTTGCCTGACCGCATAATTCGCTTTCGTGTTCAATGGAAAGGCAAATTCACACACAGATGCAGATGGGTGCTTTGATTCAGATCAAAAACGCCTTTGGCCCAGCTTGTGGCTGGTGAAGATCAGGCTACTTGGGGATTTCACGATCAGGAACAAAGTGACCCGTAGGACTCTGACTCGACGCCATCGGGTGAGATCGACCTTGCAACGCAAATTGACCCAGATCAAATACGCGCGTTTCGAACGCTGCGTATTGTCCGCCTATTCCTGGTCGAGTTTCGGGCAGCGACCATAATAGGTGTCCGACCTGCTTTTGGTTTACAGACAAAAAGGAGGTCGATCATGAAATTCGGCTATTTCTGCAATATCACTAACTGGACACAAAAACCGTACGATCAGGTCGTCGGCGAAGTGCGCGACATCGCGGTGCACTGCGATGAGGCCGGTTGGGATTCAATTTGGTTCACTGAACACCACCTCAATCACGAAGGCATGGATGCCTGCCCCAATCCATTGATGATGAGTGCCGATATTGCGGCGCGCACCAAATCCATTCGTCTGGGGCAGGCTGCCAATATCGTCACTTTTTGGAACCCCCTAAGAGTTGCTGAAGACATTGCGATGCTTGATCATTTGTCCGGCGGGCGGGTTGAATGCGGGGTCGGCAGGGGCGTTTATGGACGCGAAGCCATTCACATGAACCTTGATGCCAACCTCAAGGATCAAGCACGCAACTTCCGCCTGTTCGATGAAACCCTGACAATCATGAAGAAGGCCTGGACGCAAGAGCTGTTCGATCATCAAGGCGAGTTCTACAGCTACCCAGCCCCCGATTTCACGTGGCAACACGATATGAGCCCCCCCAATGAGGACTTCGTTGAACCTGAGACAAACAAGCTCACGAAAATTGGCCTCGTGCCGCGGCCGTTGCAACAGCCCCATCCGCCGCTGTGGCAGGTGGTGGACGGGCACCGCTCAATCGACTGGGCCGGTCGAAATGGCCTCGGGGCCATCATGTGGATTCCAACGGTCAAGGCATTGAAGGAGCGTTTCGAGGTGTACCGCCAGGCCCGATCTGAGACCGAAGGCCGTGATGTGCCGCTGGGCGAAGGAATATCTTTGGTCCGAGATATGTTCGTGGCCGATACTATGGAGGAAGCGCGAGAGCTGGCTGGTGAAGGTATTCTCACCTATCTCAGGTGGATCGCTCACTGGCGGGGCCTCGGCAACCACATGGACCCAGGCGAAGAATTGCCCGAGACGCCGGGTAAGCTGGATCTGCTCACATACGATTTTCTGCATCCTCGCAACATGTTGTTCGGCACTCCTGATTATGTGGCCGGAAAGATTGAGGAGCTTCAATCTGAACTCAATCTGCAGCATCTCCAGGTTTGGTCCAACTTCCCTGGAGTCCCGCACGACAAGGTTATGCGCAGCGTCCGGCTGTTTACAGAGGAAGTTATGCCACGTTTTGCCGACGCCTTGCCTCAGGCGGCCGAGTAGGTGGCCTATTTAGTGTTCGAACTTTGCATAACGGCGCCTCGGCATTCCGCCGAGGCGGCCAGCAATCAAAAGGAGATAAATTGACCATGGCAACAAGTGCTCCAGCGAAATCCGTGGATTCGGTGCGCATTCAAAAACGGCTTCAGAAGGTTGGCATTCCCAGAGGAATGCGCGATTTCGTGGTCACAGGTGCGAAGCGGGTCATGGCGCCTGGCGAAGAAGAACGCCGCGTCAGCTATCTCTCCAAAGTGCCCAAGCCCCGGTGTGTAGACTTCGACAGCTTCAAGAAGGCTGGGGCGGGATTTCTTGATAACGCGGCCCTGCCTGAAGGAGAGGCGGCCACGCAGGAGGCGCAAGCTCTATTGGCCGAACTCAAGGCAACCGGGCAGGTCGTTAAACCGGCTCGCCAACGCAAGCGAGACTTTCTGGTGCGGCTTGCCGGCCATGCCGAGCTATTGGCCCGGCCTGAAATTGCTGATTTTGTGTTGTCCGATGAGCTCCTGGCTCTGGCCAGTCACTATTTGGGGCAGGTTCCTGTGCTTACGCGCTTCGACATGTGGTGGTCGCCGATCAACGATAAAATGTCGGAGAGCCAGTTCTACCACTACGATGGTGAGGACGAGACCCAACTCAAGATCATTGTGTATCTGAACGACGTCGATCTTGAGAATGGTCCTTTCACGACCCTGTCCGCTGCGGACTCTGAGAAAGTCAAAAGCACCAAAGTTTTTGCTCAGCGGCGATCTGAACGGCTTGATGATGAAAGGGTTGAAAGCATTGTGGGTAAGGATGCGGTGGTGCGGATTGTTGGTCCGGCGGGAACATTGGCCGCGTGTGACACCGGCCGCTGCCTGCATTATGGCAGCCGGGCAAAGTCCCGAGACCGATTTATTTTGATGGCGCAGTTCACCAAGTTCCTGTGTCCAAAGGCACTTGTGCCGGACTGGAAGTTGGAGGGTGACAGAAGGTCTTTCAATCCGCTGCAAAAACTCGTCCTCAATGTGACTTAGCGCGCGCTGGTGTTTGAGATGCCTCCACACCCCGGGTCGCCAAGCCGCACCGGCCTCGGATCACCAGGCCTTGCCCGGCTGCTGCCTCCCTTGCCCGTGTTTGCGCTGCAACCCCTGTTGGGACACATTGTGGCTTCGGTAGCTGGGCGGCATCCCGAACTGTTTGCCCGCATGGGAGAGGCTTGTCACAAGCATTTTCTGATCGATCCCACCGACCTGCCCGTGGTTTTGCTGCTGAAGCCGGATCCGCACAGGCCGGAACTGAGGGCTCACAATCGCGGCAATACTGTAGGCCATGATGTGCGGATCTCTGGCAGCTTTGTTACCTTGCTGAGAATGATCGACGCGAAGACGGACAGCGATGCATTGTTCTTCAATCGGGAACTGAGCGTAACTGGCGATGTGGAAGCGATTGTTGCTTTGCGCAACGCTCTGGACGACATGGATTCAACGCTTGCCGATGATGTTGCCGCCACCTTCGGCCCGTTTTCGCGGCCAGTCCGCGCGATTTTCGACTTCGCAGAAAGAAGACCATGACAGGATTACAGAAGCCTGAACTTGTCTGCCCGGCTGGAACCCCTGCCGGTTTGCGTACGGCGGTGGATGCGGGCGCTGATGCAGTTTACTGCGGACTTAAGGGCCCGACAAATGCACGCAATTTTCCGGGGCTAAATTTCACCGTTGCCGAAATGGCTGAGGGAGTGGCCTACGCCCACGATAAAGGAGCCAAGGTCTTGGCGGCAATCAACTCATTTCCCACCGCCGGGCGCACTGACATTTGGAAAGCAGCCATAGATGATGCCGTGTCCATCGGCGTTGATGCCGTCATTGCAGCGGATATCGGTGCGGGAGCCTATCTTGCCCGCACTCACCCTGCTCAGCGTTTTCATCTTTCAGTTCAGGCTGGCGCCTCCTCGGTAGAGGCCATAAATTACTACTGTCGGTCATTTGGCATCAAGCGTGTGGTGCTGCCTCGCATATTGACCGTTGCAGAGATTGCGGAACTCCACAGCGAGATCGAATGTGAAATCGAGGCCTTTATCTTCGGCAATATCGGCATGATGGCTGAGGGGCGTTGTCTGCTCACCAGTTACGTCACCGGTCAGTCAACAAACATGGATGGTGTCTGCTCTCCTGCAAGCCATGTTCATTATGCGGAAGATGCTGATCAAAACCTTACGACCCGCCTTGGGGAGTTCGCTATCGATTGTGTTTCGTGCGGCCAGACAACGGGCTATCCCACAATCTGCAAGGGGCGCTACGACACCGCTCCCAAAAAAGGCTACTACGCGTTTGAAGAACCGGTTAGCCTCAACCTCACAAAGTTGCTGCCCGATCTGATGCGTGCCGGCGTCACCGCCTTGAAGATTGAAGGCCGCCAGCGCTCACGGGCCTATGTGCGTGCCGTGGTGTCCGCGTTCCGCCAGGCTGTAGACGCATACCATGCTGGGGCCGACCCAGACATTAGCGACCTTCTGGCTCTCACCGAGGGCGGCAAGGAGACCCAGGGCGCCTTCGGCTCAAAGACCTGGAGATAAGCATGCAACCTTTTCTGACGCTCGGCCCGGTGTTGCTCAACTGGCCTGCAGAACACTGGCGCGATTTCTATTTTCAGGTGGCCGACGAGATGCCTGTGGAAACGGTCTTCATTGGCGAGGTGGTGTGTTCCAAGCGCGCACCCTTGTTCGACCGGCACTTTGAAGAGGTTGTCAGCCGCCTGAAAGCGGCAGGCAAGCGAGTTGTGTTTTCCACTCTGGCAGAAGTGACGAGCAAGATCGACCGTCGGCTCGTCAAGCGCGTAGCTGCGAGCGATGAACTGTATATTGAGGCGAATGATGCCTCCGCTCTGTGGCACCTGGGTGGCCGGCCCCATGCGGTTGGCCCCTATTTGAATGTCTACAACGAAGAGAGCCTGGAGTTCCTCTGCGCCAACGGTGCCCGCAGCGTTTGCCTCCCACCGGAATTGCCGGCCAATGCCATTGCGGCGATGGCTAACACGGCGGCCGGCCTGGGCTGCGAACTAGAGGTGCAGGTCTATGGGCGTATTCCACTTGCCCTGTCGGCGCGGTGCTATCATGCGCGAGCGCATAACAAGACAAAGGACAGCTGCTTGTTCGTCTGTGATCAAGATCCCGACGGCATGGTCCTGTGCACGCAGGAGGGTCGTCCGTTCCTCACCATCAACGGTGTCCAGACCCAATCCTACAGCTGCCTCAATCTGGTGGGCCAGTTGCAAGAACTGATTGCTGCTGGAATTTCTCGTTTTCGCATCTCGCCGCAGAGCATCGGGACCGGAAGCACGGCCGAATGTTTCCAGGCCGTGCTGCAGAAGAAGATGAGTGCAGAGGAAGCAACAGCCAAACTCGCCGAGACAGAGTTTGAGGCACCGTTCTCCAACGGCTTCTACCATCAGAAACCAGGCCATCGATGGTGCTCATGAGGGGCACGGGTTTGAAGCAGTAACATTCGGGTTAAGGGTCATGCAAATCAGTTCGAAACCAATCTCAGCTTACCCCTGGCTTATCCGCATGTTCTTCTGGAAGCAGAAACGCACCTACGGCGAGGTGCTTGAACCAGGCCTTCTATGGGCCCGTTCTCCTTGGGTGTTTGCTGCGCTTGCGCTTCTGTACGGCGCGCTTAATCGGCGCACATCGCCGCTTGACCCGGCGTTGCGTTCGTTGGTGACCGTCCGGATCTCTCAAATCAACCACTGCGCGTTCTGCGTTGATATCAATGCCGCCACCTTGGAGAAACGTGGCGTGTGTCCGGACAAAATATTGGCGTTGAACGAGTGGCAGAGTAGCCCGATGTTTGAGCCGGTCGAACGCGCTGCCCTCATGTTTGCCGAAGCGGTGACCCATACCGATGCTGAGGTGACCGGCATAATGCGGAAGAACCTGACAGCGCATTTCTCGGAAGATGAAATCACTGAGCTGACAGGCTTGATCGCTTTTCAGAACATGTCCAGCAAGTTCAATGCCGCCCTTGATGTTGCGCCCCAGGGCTTTTGCCATGTGCCGCACCTGCAATCGGATGAGACCTAGTCTCATGTCGATCTAGTTTCGAAAGACTCATTTCCATTTTGATTTAGATCAAAGTCAAACCTGTGCCTATTCGTTCCTTTTGGCATTCTGTGTCTGAAATAAGAATCTTATGAATAAGGACTGACGCAGGTGGAGCCGTTGCTAAACACGTGGCGGCTGAACAGATCCGCGTCTTGGCAGCTGCCTCGGCACACAAGGGGAGATTATTCAATGGCTACACCTGCAGTTGCTGGCGCGCATGAGGACCCACGCGGACTGCGCCGCTGGTTATTGTCCACGAATCATAAAGACATCGGAACGCTGTATCTCATTTTCGCCGTGGTGGGCGGGCTTGTGGGCGGTTTCATGTCCATTGGCATGCGGCTCGAACTGCAAGAACCGGGCATGCAATACTTTACCGATGGGCATGGGTTCAATGTGTTCCTGACAGGTCACGGGCTGATCATGGTGTTCTTCATGATCATGCCGTCCCTGTTTGGTGGCTTCGGCAACTGGTTCGTCCCATTGATGATCGGCGCCCCCGATATGGCGTTTCCAAGGATGAACAATCTGTCCTTCTGGCTCTTGCCGGCGGCGCTATCGTTGCTTGTGGCGTCTCTGTTTGTCGAAGGTCCGCCTGGCAACCTTGGAGCAGGTATCGGCTGGACAGCCTATCCTCCCAATTCAACCGCAAGCCATCCTGGCCCCGCAGTGGATTTTGCCATTCTTTCGCTACACGTGGCTGGCGCGTCTTCGATCCTCAGTTCAATAAATCTGATCACCACCATATTCAACATGCGTGCGCCAGGCATGACCATGCATAAGATGCCGCTGTTTGTGTGGTCTATCCTGTTGACCGCGTTCCTGCTGGTCCTGTCGTTGCCGGTATTGGCCGGCGCCATCACTATGTTGTTGACCGACCGCAACTTCGACACCACTTTCTTCACACCTGAAGGCGGCGGTGATCCGATCTTGTTCCAACACCTGTTCTGGTTCTTCGGCCACCCGGAAGTCTACATCATCATTCTCCCGGGTTTCGGAATTATCAGCCAGGTGATCGCCACTTTTTCCAAGAAGCCGGTGTTTGGTTACTTGGGTATGGCCTATGCAATGGTGGCCATTGGTGTGGTCGGTTTTGTGGTATGGGCCCACCACATGTACACAGTGGGTTTGGATGTGGACACGCAAGCCTATTTCGTTCTTGCAACCATGGTGATCGCGGTTCCCACGGGTGTGAAAATCTTCTCATGGATCGCCACCATGTGGGGTGGATCGATCGAGTTTAAAACGCCGATGCTGTTTGCTCTCGGTTTTATCTTCTTGTTCACAGTCGGCGGTGTCACCGGTGTGGTGCTGTCCAACGCCGGCATCGACCGGTCGTTGCATGACACCTACTACGTTGTGGCCCATTTTCATTACACCATGTCCATCGGAGCGCTGTTTACGCTGTTTTGCGGCTGGTACTACTGGTTCCCGAAGATGACCGGATACATGTATTCCGAAACCCTGGGGAGATGGCATTTCGCGCTTAGCTTCATCGGCGTGAATGTCACCTTCTTTCCTCAACACTTTTCTGGATTGGCGGGCATGCCGCGCCGCTATGTGGACTATCCGGATGCCTATGCGGGTTGGAACTTCGTTTCGTCGCTGGGCTCGTATCTAACGGTATTGGGCACGGCCGTGTTCTTCGTTGGGATATATCTTGCGTTCCGGCGAAAACAGCCAGCCGGCAACAACCCCTGGGGAACGGGTGCGACCACACTTGAATGGTCGCTCACCTCTCCACCACCGTTCCATTGCTATGACACTTTACCACAAATCAAGTAAGGCGCTCGCGAGCCGGGAGCCAGTGGAGACATTCCTGATTTGGCCCCATCGTTCTTTGAACGCGAAGGGGATGGCTATATTGATCTCTGGGGTTGTTATCGGGTTTGGGATCACTCTGGCCACCAGCGGCGGTTTGCGATACTGGCCGATTATTGCTGTGGTTTTCTTGACCGTATTCGGGCTTGTTTACGGCCTGTGGCGCAATAGCCAAGCGGTGCGAAACCGCGAAATCGTTGAAGTGTCGCGCCGGGCAATCCGCGTGTGTTGTTTGAGCCCGGTGACACAGAGACGAACAATTGATTTTAATCCCTATTGGGTCAAAGTGCGGCTGACCACCGACCGTTATGTGGAAGACCGTGTTGTTCTTTCAGAGGGCCAGAAGAGACGATCCGTTGGCGACATCTTGTCAGCCCCAGAGCGCCGTACCTTGGCCAAAGCGTTGCAGGAAAGTATCGACAGACATTTGGCATTATACCAAAGGCGTTGATTTATGAATCATGGGGGATTCCCAAATCAGCTGTTGTCTGGTTCAAGTTGGCAACGGAGGGTTTCCAATGCCAGCAGCCTTAACCTTACGATCCGATTATGATGCGAAGACACTGCGCTGCCTTGCGCGGACCTGTGCCGATCCAAGGCAGGTTTGTCGTCTGCTGGCACTTGGCGGTGTTTATGATGGCATGAG
>JAAEUE010000145.1 GCA_024227565.1 Alphaproteobacteria bacterium | reverse complement strand
GCGGCCATTTCCAATCACCGGCTTGTTGCCATGGATGGCGAGACTGTCAGCTTCAGGTGGCGCGATTACCGGGACGGTTCAAAACTCAAAACCATGAGCCTGAAGGGCACGGAGTTCATCCGCCGGTTTCTGCTGCACGTCCTGCCCTCCGGCTTCATGCGCATCCGCCATTACGGTCTGCTGGCCAACCGTCACCGCCGCGAAAAGCTGGCCCGTTGCCGCACGCTACTCGGCCAGGATGAGCCGCCCGCTAGATCTCCACAGACCACAGAACAAATGATGGAACGGTTGACCGGCCGCAGCCTTTCCGCCTGCCGCCACTGCGGCAAAGGCACCTTGCGCATCATCCAAACCTTCCCGCGCCAGAGAGCGCCGCCGCAATGACCGGGGCCGTAGACAATCTGAATTCGAGTGGAAAGGCCCGGTGCAAATCCGGGCAATGGAACCGTGCGCCCATGCTTCGGTTAAATCGGCGAAATCAAACAAAGACAGGCATTAGCCGCCCTCGAAAACCAAATCGAATACCGTTAGAACCGGCAAGCAAGCAGAAATCTCCGGGTCCACAGGCGTCAAATTTATCCCCATAGACGCCCCGGCGCTCATTCAATCCCCAAGACGAAAATAAACACCAGGCGGCATAGCCCAATGAGCCTTATGTTCCGCCACACGGAACATAAAGACCTATTCATTGGACTAAGCCGCTTCGCGGCAGGCGTGCTGGGATAGAGTTTTTGGTCTTCCTGTCCGGCGTGTTTTTTTTCGGTAGCCATTCTCCTGCGGCTGATTAGGCCGTCTCCTTCCCGGATCAACCATTGATCCAGGAGAAGATGATGACCCGGTTACGCCAGCAGATGATTGAAGACATGACGGTTCGCGGTTTGGCGGATGCAACGCGGAAAGCTTATTTGCACAGCGTCTCGCAGCTGGCGCAGTTTCATGGCCGCAGTCCGGACCAGCTGACCAGGCGCGAGGTGCAAGCCTTTTTGGCGCACCTGGTGGAGGTGCGGGGTCTGTGCCATGCGACCTGCAATGGCTATGTTCATGGCCTGCGGTTTTTCTATTCGGTGACCCTGGGGCGGGAGGCTCCCCGTTTCCAGATTCCCCTCGCCCGCCAGCCCGTGCGCTTGCCGGATATACTCAGCCGCGAGGAGGTTCGCGCCCTGATTGAAGCAGCCAGGGACCCGCGCGGCCGGGCGTTGCTGACGACCACCTATGGTGCGGGCCTTCGCGTGAGCGAGGCGGTTAAACTCAAGGTTGGCGACATCGATGGAACGCGGATGTGCATCCGCATTGAGCAAGGCAAACGGCGCAAGGACCGCTATGGCCTGCTGTCGAAAGCCATGCAAAACGAGTTGCGCTGCTACTGGCGTCTCGCCAAACCGGGGATCTGGCTGTTTGCCCGCACCGGCACGGATCAACCGATCTCGCGGGTGACGGCGCACCGCATCTTTCATGCTGCCAAACAGACCGCCGGGATCGACAAACAGGGCGGCATACATTCGTTACGTCATGCCTTTGCCACCCATCTGCTGGAAAGCGGCTGTGACCTGCACACCATTCAGCGGCTGCTCG
>JAAEUE010000144.1 GCA_024227565.1 Alphaproteobacteria bacterium | reverse complement strand
TCGATCAACGCAAGGTGATTCCCAGATGAATATTAATCTGACTCTGGTTGCACAGCTTATCTCCTTTGTTGTGTTCGTGTGGTTCACCATGAAGTTTGTATGGACCCCGATCATGGCGGCGCTCGAAGAGCGTAAAAATGGTATCGCTGATGGACTGGCTGCAGGAGATCGGGGGCAACATGAGCAGGAACTGGCCAAGAACCGCGCCAGGGAAGTGCTGCATGAAGCCAAGATGCAGGCATCTGAAATTGTCTCCCAAGCCCAGAAACGTGCGGGTGAGGTTTGCGATGAGGCCACGGACAATGCGCAGGCTGAAGGCGCCCGTATCCTGACCGCCGCGAAAGTGGATGTTGAGCAGGAGGCAGTCGGGGCCCGTGGCCTGCTGCGTGAGCGTGTTGCCGAGCTGGCAGTCGCAGGCGCAGCCAAGATTTTACAGCGAGAGGTCGACGCCGAGGCGCATAGGGATATCGTCGCATCGCTGGCCAAGCAGATCTAATCAGTCATGGCCGTCGACGCAACCGCAATTGCCCGCCCCTATGCTGAGGGCCTATGCTCCAGGGCTGAAGAGACCAAT
>JAAEUE010000143.1 GCA_024227565.1 Alphaproteobacteria bacterium | reverse complement strand
GGCTGACCTGGATGCGCAGGTCGCTATTGATGGGGGCCAGGGGGCCTTCTTTGATCGACAGCACATCCAGTAGTTGATTGCCAAAGTGCTTGGCGACCGCATCCCTGTGGTCGCTGGCGAGTAGGGCTTTGCCGAGCAGCGCATCGCCCGTTTCCGCGGCGGGAATGATCTCCTCGCGCATGATGCGATCCTGTTCTTCCAGGGCGGAGTCATTCATGTCCTGTCGGAAGCGAAAACTGCGCCGGGAATCTTCGCCTTCGACATACGCCTTCAGCGAGTTCCAATCCTTGCACAAACCCACCCATTGCGCATCGTCGCTGGCACTGTCCGCCCGCTCGCACAAGGCGCGGTAGGCCCCTGAGATCCACTCATCTGTCATGGTTGCGGGGCGTTCGGTGAAGTGGATGAAGGTGCTGACTGCTTGCATGGTGGAGTGGTGGGTTGGGCGGCCGGGGTGGGACCTTGCATCAATGCAAAACCCAAAGCGTATCTTCGCCCAAAACGAGTACGCGATCCCCAAGAGTGTAGACGTTTCCGCCGATTCCGGCGCCCTGGTCTTGCAGGGGGTAGTGGTGGGTGAAGGCCCACTCGCGGGCCGGGTCGAGCACGTAGAGGCCGCGGGTGCTGGCGAACAGCCAAGCGTCCCGGGTCCTGGCCAGGGTCCCGGTCAGGTGTTCCTGCCGGCCCAGGAAAGCCGAGTATTGGGCGGCGCCGGCCTTGGGTTCATACCACAGGGTTTCGTGGCGGCCACGGCGGCCCAGGAAAGCCTTGCCCGTGGTGTCGGCATGGACCAAATCCAATCGCAGACCCTTGGGGGTCGGGTCTTCTTTGAGCGGCGAAAGCGCCTGGCGTCGAAGGTCGAGGGTGTACAGAAAGTCGCTGTCGAAAGGGGCCACCCAAGCGGTGAGTTCCGAGATCGATGGGCGGCGCGAGCCCGGCCAACCCCGCTCGCGCGGGTTGCGGCGGCGCGTGCGCAGACTCCAGCGTGCGCGCCCGTCCGTTGCATCGAACGTGGTGATCAATCCGTGATGGCTGGCGACCAGAACCTGACCGCTATTGGGGTCGAAAGCCAGGGGCATGCAAACCGTGGGAATGCCCTGGGATACGCTTGAATCGTCCCGTAGCACCAGATCCGAGGCCTTGGCGAAAGGCACGGAGTAGACCAGGGAACCATCGCTCGC
>JAAEUE010000142.1 GCA_024227565.1 Alphaproteobacteria bacterium | reverse complement strand
GCGAGCGCAACCTGCCTTCCATGCTCGTCAAGCAGCTGGCCGGACATGAAACTCGCTTCTTTGCCAGTCGCGATGCCTGGATGGCGCATCTTGAAACGCTCGGGTTTGCCAAACTCAGAACCCATCCCGACCCGGTGCGCATCGCCAGCGAGGGGGCCTTGTGGGGCCGGATTGCGGCGATGGGCCTGCTGGAGGGCACAATTATCGTCTCTGATGGCGCCGGTCAGTTCCGGGTTGGCGATCACGCCCTGTGCTGGATTCATGGCGAGCGGCTGGTTTACATGCTGGACACCTTTAGCGAACACCAGCGCAAGGCCAAGGAACGTATCCGGCACCGCATCTGGTGGCTCTATGCCGACATCAAGGACTATTGCCGCGATCCGACACCCAAGCGCAAATATGAGCTGCGGCGGCGCTTCGAAAGCATCTTCACCACTAAGACCGGCTTTGTCACCCTCGACAGGCTGCTGAAAAGGCATCACCGGCGTAAGCAAGAGTTTCTGGCGGCGCTGGAGCGCCCGGACATTCCGCTGCACACCAACGGCTCGGAAAACGATATCCGTTG
>JAAEUE010000141.1 GCA_024227565.1 Alphaproteobacteria bacterium | reverse complement strand
GACCAGCACGGAACCGGCTATTATCACATCATCCATTTCGATCTGCACGGCGCGTTGATGACCTACGCGCAGTTCGAAGGCGTCCTCAAAGCCGAAGCCAACGCTGATTGCCACACCTACCAAATGCCGCGTTACGGACGCTCCGAAATACGCGCATACGAAGGACAGCAAGCCTTCCTTGCCTTTGAAGGTGAGGAGATCGGAAGATCCGACCTGGCGGAAGCCGGAGAAATTGCCGATCTGCTGATGCATCATCAGATCCCGATTGCCATCCTGAACGCCTGCCAGTCCGGCAAACAGGTGGGGGAACGGGAAACCTCATTAGCGAGCCGCCTGCTGCAATCCGGCGTCAAGACCGTGTTAGCGATGGGCTATTCGGTCACAGTGACCGCGGCAACGTTGATGATGCAGACGCTCTATAAGCAACTCTTTGACCAGAGCGATCTTGCCGTCGCCATCCGCCATGCCCGGTTTGCCCTGTTTAACGACAAAGCGCGGGATGTCTATTTCAACCAGCGCATCAGCCTGGAAGACTGGCTTCTGCCTGTCGTGTACCAGACCGGCGGCGCGCAGACAGCTTCCGCCCTGCCGCTGCGGAAGATGTATTTCGAAGAAGAAGTCGCCTATTTCAGCGAACAGGCCGCGCGCTACCGCGCCCCTGCGCCAGCCTACGGCTTTGTGGGCCGGGATGTGGACATCTTGCAGATCGAAAAACGCCTGCTCAGCGAAAGTGAGGGCAAACGCCGCAACCTGCTGCTGATCAAAGGCATGGGCGGCGCCGGCAAAACCACCCTGCTGCATCACCTCGCCGAATGGTGGCAGACCACGCGCTTTGTGGATCACATCTTCTACTTTGGCTACGACGAAAAAGCCTACTCGCTGCACCAGATTATGGATGGGATTGCGGGAGAACTCTTTAACACCCCCCTGGCCCCCCTCAAGGGGGGAATTATACCGTCCTCCGCTCCAAATTCCCCCCTTGAGGGGGGCCAGGGGGGTGTATTCCCATCCCAGGAGGGGTTAGGGGTGGGTTCCCTTGACCTCATGAAATTCCGCGCCATGCCGTTGCACGCGCAGCAGCAGATGTTGGCGCAGAAACTCCGCAGCGAACGCCATCTGCTGATTTTAGACAACCTGGAATCCATCACCGGCGAGCATTTGGCGATCCGCAACACCCTGCCGCCGGAAGAACGCGCGGCCCTGCGGAATTTCCTGTACGACCTGCTCAACGGCAGCGCCCTCGTCCTGCTCGGCACACGGGGCGGCGAGGAATGGCTGCTCAAAGGCGCACACGCGCCGCTGCGGGATTGCGACATTTACGACCTGCCGGGGCTGGATAATGAAGCCGCGTCCACCTTAGCCGAACGCATTCTGGAACGCCATGTCAAAGACCGCAAGCAACGCGAAGCCTATCGCGAAAGCGAAGAATTCCGCCGCCTGCTGAAACTGCTAGACGGCTACCCGCTGCCGTTAGAAGTGGTGTTAGCAAACCTCAACCGCCAGAGTCCGCAAGAGATTCTGGACGCCCTGCAAGCCGGG
>JAAEUE010000140.1 GCA_024227565.1 Alphaproteobacteria bacterium | reverse complement strand
GTGGCCTTCGGTGGGCCAAATCAGCCCATCTCCCGCGTTGCGAAGCTTGCCCGATGCACCGCATCGCGCTGCGCTCCGCGCCTTGGCGATGGGCTGATTTGTTCCCATCAAATGTTTCAATATGAACAGGAAAGGCTCTAGGGCAACTTATCTCCGCTCAGACAATTCCGTCTGATCGGAGGTTGCTCTAAAACGGCGCTTGGATGGACGCAGAACACCACAGCACCAACGTCAACGGCCACCTGGTGCTGGCCGCGGCCATGGTGTTGACCCTCGCGCTGGGGTCTGTGCACGCGTTCTCGGTGTTTCTCCAACCCATGGAACAGGCCTTTTCGGCCAGCCGGGCTGAAGTCAGTTTCACCTACTCGCTCGCCCTTGTCTGCCTCACGTTGGCGGTGCTCACCGGGCACCTGGTGTTCGGCGCGTTGCGCCCTGCCCTGTTTGCGCTCGCTGCCTGCTGCGCAGCTGCGGCAGGCTGCATCATTGCCTCGCTCGCGAATGCCCTTTGGGGCGTGTGGCTCGGCTACAGCGTCTTGTTTGGCGCCGCAAACGGCTTTGGTTACGGCTATGCCCTGCAAATTGCAGCTCAGGCCAACCCGCAGAACAAGGCCTTCGCCATGGGCATCACGACGGCCGCCTACGCCCTGGGCGCCGCCGTGTTTCCCAGTTTCCTGGACCATATCCTTACCGCTGCCGGCATTGCGCTGGCTCTGCAAGCTCTGGCGCTGGTCGTGATCGCCGCAGGCCTCTTGGCCGCCGGCCTCATGCATGTGGCCAAGGCGCGCTTTGCCACCGCCTCGCCTGCTGAAGCTACGCACGGACATGAAAGTTCAACGCGCGTTCTGGCACACTTATGGTTTGCCTATGGCGCGGGCGTCTCAGCTGGGCTGATGGTGATCGGCCATGCCACGGGCCTGGCCGCCAACGCCGGCGCGGCCAAGAACCTTGTGGTCCTGGCACCGGTGTTTGTGGCTGTGGGGAACATGGCGGGCGGGGTACTCGCCGGATGGGCGACCGACACCCTCGGAAGCCGGCGGGTGCTAACGGTCTTACCGGTGCTGAGCCTATGCGGCCTGGCTGCGTTGCTGGCTTCCACAGGTCCGCTCGCCGCGCTGGTGGCGCTGGGCCTTATAGGCTTTGCCTACGGGGCCATCATCGCCGTTTACCCTGCGGTGATTTCTTATCTGTTCGGAACCCTGCACGGCATCAAAGCCTACGGGCGCGTGTTCACCGCATGGGGTGCTGCCGGGCTAATTTTCCCCTGGCTTGCGGGATATCTCTTCGACCGCGCCCAGAGCTACACCACAATTCTTGTTGTGGCGGCCGTCATCTCGGGCCTGTCGGCAGTCTTCGCTTACCGGCTACCGCCAGCGCACGCTGGCGAACACACCTGACCGTCCCCTCTTGCCCCCGCGCGCCCTACGAAAGCAGGAGCGCGGGAAAGACAAACCCTCAATCGGTTCTTGGATGAGGGGGCAGAAACTACGACTTGGCGTCTTCGTCTGAGGCTTCACCAGCATCGTCGCCGGCTTCAGCTTCAGCACCGTCTTCTGCTTCAGCTTCGGCATCGTCGCTGGCTTCTGCTTCAGCACCGTCCTCTGCTTCAGCTTCAGCAGCAGCCTTTTCAGCGGTGGCAGCTTCAGCCGATGCGGCCCATTCGGCCTGCGCAACATCGGCAGCTTCCTCAGCTTCCTCAGCTTCGGCCAGCTCGGCAGATGCGTCGGCGGCCACGGTTTCGTCCTCGAACACCTCTTCAGGAGCAATGGCCTCTTCTTCGGCCTCATCTTGTTCCTCGGCAAAGACATCCTCACCGCGCGCCTGGCGTTCAGCTTCGTCTTCGGAACGGGCAACGTTCAATGTGACCGTTACAGAAACATCCGCGTGCAGGCTCACTTCAATCTCGTGCATGCCGATTGTTTTGATCGGGTTTGGCAGGACAATGTTGTTACGGGTTACAGCTGCGCCGTCAGCAGCCACCAGAGCGGCAATGTCGCGGGTTGAGACCGAGCCGTAAAGCTGGCCGGCTTCACCGGCAGACCGGATCACCACATAGCTTGAACCGTCGACCGTCGAGGCGGCATCTTCGGCGCCCAGCTTCATCTCAGCATTGCGTTTTTCAAGCTCTTCACGGCGTGCCTCAAACACCGCCATGTTGGACTTGTTGGCACGCAGTGCTTTGCCTTGAGGCAAAAGAAAGTTGCGGGCAAAGCCGTCCTTGACCTTAACCGTGTCACCCATCGCACCCAGTTTGGCGATGCGCTCCAGCAAAATAACATCCATGTTTCGTACTCCTTTTAGATTTGTTGAATTCTCATAATTTCAGGTTGCCGAAGGCCCCGACGATCCGCCTGCCTTCCGGGCAAAGCGGGCTCTAAGACCCACGGTGTGTTCAGCGAACCCAAGCGCCAAGACCACGGGCAGCGCGAAGGGAAAGAAGAAAATGACGGTGTAGACGAAGAACAGAAGCGGCGTGCGCGCACCGCTATGTTCCAAAATCCCGTGTATGGCGGCCAGCCCCAAGAGGCAGAATGCGGTGACCATGGCCACCATTCCCGCTTCGCCGATCAAGCCAAGCTGGCCGGGCAGAAAGGTTGCGCCAACACCGGCGGCAAGAGCAATTGTGGCCCCGCGCGGGAATTCCAGCCGGCAAAACGGTGCCCAGGTTCTGATGTTGCGCCGCGCCGCGCCAAGCAGCCTTGTCGCCAAGCCGAATACGGCCAGGGTCATCACCATCCAAACCAAGGACGTGATGGAGAGGATGTGCGGCACCAAACTTTCAAATGCCGCCTTAAAATTATCCAGCGCATCCGCGTTGCCGCCCTCTCCGGCCACCTGCTTTTGCAGCTTGGTCATGTGGCCAATGGCTTCCGTGCCCCACGTATTCAGCATGGTCTTGTCTATGCCGCCAACCAGCACGATGGTCCCGATCATTGCCGTGATGATGGCCGCCGTCCAAAGCACAAGCCTGCCTTCGGGGTACCATTCGACGCCGTTTTCTTCCCCGTTCGGGCCAGGAGGTGCGGGCCGTGAGATCAACGCAAGGTAAGAGAGGATGACAGGTGCGGCCGCCATTTGCAGCGCAAAGGCCAGCCCCACCTTGAAACCGGCCATGAAGACCAGCGCGATAATGCCCACAACAGCGCCGGCAAGCACGCTCACCACGCCCCAGCCAAGCCCGGCCACGAACAACGGCAATGGAATAAGAAAGACAAGGCCGATGGACACCGCAGAACCGGTGATCACCGCGCCGAAAAACAGCGCCGCGACAAGACCGGCCACAAGGCCCACGAGCAAATATGTCGGTGTAGTACCGAGCATAGGCTGTCCCGCTGTTCGCAGCGGTTAGAGACGGGTGCTAAAAACTAGCCCCGTCCCAACCGGGTTTAAAGTTCAGGTCTGCTGTCCGTCATCAGCGCCCACGCGGGGACGCAAGGCCTAGGGCCTCTATTGGATGACGTAAGGCAGCAGGCCCAGGAAACGCGCGCGTTTGATCGCCCGCGCCAATTCACGTTGCTTCTTGGCCGAAACCGCAGTTATGCGGCTGGGCACGATCTTGCCGCGCTCTGATACGTAGCGCTGCAAAAGCCGTGTGTCCTTGTAATCGATCTTCGGCGCATTTTCGCCGGTGAACGGGCACGTTTTGCGCCGACGGAAAAACGGACGGCGTCCACCGCCACCACCACCACCTGGTGCTGCCATGGCTCTTACTCCTCTGCCGGAGCAGCGTCTGCTGCCGGTTTGTTTTCTGCTGCCGGTGCTGCGGCACGGGCCGGACGGTCATCGCGGTCGCCGCGGGGCGGGCGGTCATCGCGGTCGCCGCGGGGCGGGCGATCATCGCGGTCGCCGCGGGGCGGGCGATCATCGCGGTCGCCGCGGGGCGGGCGATCATCGTCGAACTTGCGCCGTGGCCGGTCGTCCCGGTGCGAGCGCGAGCGCATCATCGCTGAAGGTTCTTCTTCGTGCTCTTCAACCTTGATGGTCAAAAAGCGGATGATGTCTTCGTTGATGCGCATCTGGCGTTCCATTTCTACCACCGCTGCGCTGGGCGCATCGATGTTCAGCAGAGAATAGTGGGCCTTGCGGTTTTTTCTGATGCGGTAGGTGAGAGATTTGATCCCCCAGTATTCCGCCTTGGCAACCGATCCGCCGTTTTCGGTCAGAACGGTTTTGAACTGGTCCGTCAGCGCTTCGACCTGAGAGGACGACGCATCCTGGCGCACCATAAAGATATGCTCATAAAGGGCCATTAAGTGGAGCCTTTTCCATTGCGTTTCAACACTCGTGACCTCCGGCGCAGAGCCCCTTAAGAGCCTGGCGAAACAGGCTCAAAAGCCGATGAACTCAAAAGGACGAAGACACGGGGAGCCGAACTGCCGATTTGCAACCCTACCAGCCCCAATGGGCCAGCCTCCCGTTCAGCCTCCAACCGGAGCCTCACGAAGCGCGGGTTATAGCTGATTAGGAGAATGTTGCAAGTGCGAAAGCGCAGGCTGGCCGGTGGGCGTCTATTCCTGGCCACCTTCGACTGGAAGGCTCACATCCACGGCCTGTTTGTAGGTGTCTGCTTTCATCTTCAGACCGTCTTCGACAATTGAAGCAATCGCGGCGAGGCAGACCAGAACTCCGGAGATGGGGACGATGGCAATGGCATATTTTTTCGGCATGTAGTTTGGTTTGAAAACAATCTGGCCGTTCTCCCAGGCAATATACCACATCTCCCAATATTTGCCGCCCATTGTGGCCACCGCTTCCAATCCGTAGATGATCATCACAAGTCCAAGGCAGAAGATGACCAGCGTCCAGAACTGCTGGATGAGGAAAGCCACTTTGACCGGAAGCCAGGAATAGATCAGGTCCAGGGCAATGTGGTCCTTGTCCCGGACCGTCAGAGCAAGGGCAAAGAACACGAGCCAGATATTGCTGAGGACCGTCAGCAAGTCGCCCCAAACCGGAGGATCCTCAAAGACGTACCGCATGACCACGTTGTAAACGGCGAACACGACCATCAAGAAAAGAAGAATTCCACAAAATGCCGTAAGCGTTTTCCTGACCAGAATGTCGATCTGTCTGATGGCGTTTAGCATGATGAGCATCCCCGGCGGATCATTTCACAAACCCCAATGCCTGGGGAAGGTACATGGTAAATTGCGGCACGGCGATCAGTACGAACAACAGCGCGAACAGGGCAACCAGATAGGGCAACATTGCCACCGCGACTTTTTCCAATCGCACCTCTGCAATCGCCCCGGCGGTGAAAAATGCAACGCCGACAGGCGGCGTCACCGATCCAATCAGAAAACCGACCACCACGATGAGCGCGGCCTGCACGTCCGGATAGCCCGCCTTCACCATCACATCCACCAGCACTGGACCAACCACAATAATATTGGCCGCTGAATCCATCACCATTCCCAAAAGGCAGATGAACAGCACCAGAACCAGGGCAAACATCAACGGACTGTAAGTGTAGCTCAGCAACCAGTGTTCCAGATCGTTGATGGCGCCGAGCGAGGTCAACAGCCAGCTGAACGGCCCTGAGGCGGCGATGATGATGAAGACCATTGCCGAATTGCGAAACGCACGCACAAAGGCGTTTCTGCAATTGTTCCAGGTGATCGTCCGGTAGATGAAGAGCCCCACAAACAAGGCAATTGTCGCGGTGAGTGCGCCAGCTTCCACAACACCCGCAATGCCGAACACCACCGACCCAACCAGGACGATTGGGATAAGCAGGGCGAACGAGGATTTATAGCTGGAGACGGCCAGTGCCTTGAAGCTGAACGGTTCTTCGCTGCGCTCAAAATCATTCCGCTTGGCGATGAAGTAGTTGATGACCATCAGCAATATGCCGATCATGATGCCAGGCACGATACCGCCCGCAAACAATGCCCCCACCGATATGCCCCCGGCATTCGCCAGAACAATCATCATGATGGAGGGTGGTATGATGCCTCCGATCGTGGAGCTGACGGCGGTGATCGCGGCGGCAAAGGCGGGAGGGTAGCCTGCTTTCTTCATGGCCGGCACCATCAGCGATCCCACTGTGGCGGTATCGGCCACGACCGACCCGTTCATTCCGGCAAAAAACATCGAGACCAACACATTGGCTTGCGCCATGCTGCCGCGCATCCGGCCAATCATCCTCTGGCTGAGCTCCACCAGCCTGTCGGTGATCGTCGCGCTCGTCATCAGCTCTCCCGTCAGCATGAAGAACGGGATGGCCGTCAAAGGCACAGCATCAATGGCGCTGAACATCTGACTGGGAATCAGGATCATCGGCGCTGCATCGGTGATCAGAATGTAGACAACCGGAATGAGGATCAGTGTGAACCCCACCGGCGCGCCCAGCATGATGAGCACCACAAGGACGAGCAGGAGAATGATACTTTCCATTAAGGTTCAGGTCCCAGTTTCCCCGGTCGATGCCTCAAAGCATACGTGTTTTCGAAGTGCAAAACGAGAGATGGCGCGGGGAGTGACCGCGCCATCTTGTCAATTGACAGGGCAACCGCCGGCTTTAAAGGGCGCCCGCTTCCTTCAGTTGGGCGATAAAGTCGGTCATCCCCTGTTCCTTCAAAACCCGTTCAGCGGTGGCTGGGTCAAACGAGCCCTTGGCGTTGATCCAGGCCTCAACGGCACCAGCCCTCCAGAGTTTCATTTCCTCATCGGATGGCACATACCATTCCTTGATGTCTGCCTTGATCTTGTCTTCGCCGGCTTTCACCCAGTCACGATCCAGTTTTTGAACATGTTCGCCAAAGGCTTTTGCAGCCGTGTGCAGCCATTCCTTCTCTTGGTCGGTGAGCGCATCGTACTGACGCTTATCGATGGAAAGCTGATTTCCCGACCATGACCCGCCGATTTGAGTGAAGTATTTTGCAACCTCGTGGAGCTTTGCCACATGCTGCCATGGGGTCGCCACGTACTGGCCGGAGACAACGCCGGTTTGCAGGCCTTGATAAAGCTGCGCCCAGTCATAGGGGACCGGAACCGCCCCCCAGTTCTTCACCAGGGTGTATTCAATGGGGCTCTTGGTGACGCGCCATTTGATGCCTTTCATGTCTGCAGGCACATGGACCAGACCGTGGGCATTGCCGAGCTGGCGGAAGCCGCCGGAAGAATAAACCGTGAGGCACACATGACCGGCCTGCTCGGCAGCGACGTCACACTGCTTCTTGGCAAGCCATTCAGAAGAGATCCGGTCTGCGTCCTCAATGGACTTGAAGATATAAGGCAGATCAAAAATGGCCAGCGCCGTGCCGAAGTTGCCGAAATTCGCCGTCGAGCTGGTCCACAGTGCCAGAAGCCCTTGGTTCGCCTGTTCGCCGCATGATTGTTCGCTGCACAAGGATTTGCGGTAATGCGGCTCGATCGACATCTTCCCGTTCGATACCTTCTTCAAGGTCGGAATGAGAGCTTGGTCGATCGCGTCACCGATTGGCATGCCCTTAAAGCCAACGGTTCCGAGTTTGAGAACCTTTTCCGCCATGGCGCCGTCGGCCATCATTGTCAGCGCAACCGCTGCGGCGGCCACTCTCAGATACTTTTTAAAAGCCATTGTTGGATCATCCTTCCCAGACTTGCAAGTTCACCGGCAACTAATCAGTATTGTACGCAGCACGAAAAGTGACAGATAATGCGATTAGAGGTGACAGTCGGGACAGCGCCGAAAGTGCACTTCCGGGGGAGATGAGCGCGCAGAGCCGGAGGGATCGGTTTTCCTGATCCGGCCTGCAGCAAAGGTAAAGTCGAATGAACCACCTCCTGCCCCTTTTCCGCAAACTGCCGGACAACCCCAACCTGAGCCGGCGTGACCAGGTTTGTGAGCTGGTGAGTTCGGCAATCTCTGCACGGGCGGTTTCACCCAACGTGCCCCTGCCCTCTTGCCGGCAGATGGCCGACCAGCTTGGGGTTTCGCGCAACACGGTTTTTGCCGCCTACTCGCGGCTGATCGATCTCGGCTTGATCACCGCACGTGACCGGTCAGGGTATTATGTGAACCGTGAGATCTTCTCAGAACCGGAAAGACCAGACGCCGATCAGGCCGACGACGAAAAGGTCTCCTCGCCGGTAAACTTCGCGCCGTCCGCACTCATCCCCCTGGACAATCCGCTGGATTGGAGAAGCTACCCCTACCCCTTCATCTACAACCAGATCGATCCGGACCTGTTTCCCGTGGACGATTGGCGCGAGTGTTCGCGGCTGGCGCTCGGGCGCAAGAACGTCTCGCTCTGGACCGGGGATTCGGTGGAAAGCGACAGCCCCTATCTGATCGAGCAACTGCGCCAGCGGCTGCTCAGCTCGCGCGGCATCGTCGCCAGGTCCGATGAAATTCTAATCACCCTTGGGGCGCAGAACGCCCTGTCGGTGCTCGGCACGCTGTTTGCCCAGTTTGATCAACCCATTGCGGTGGAGAATCCCGGTTTCTTCGGTGCTTTCAACGCCTTCCAGATGGCCGGTGCACAGATGGTGGGCGTGCCGATTGACCGTGAGGGGATCATCCCATCGGCCATACCCGCCGGCGTGAAGATGGTCTTCACCACGCCAAGCCACCAGTTCCCCACCATGGTGACCATGCCTGCGGACCGGCGCGCAGAATTGTTGAAAACGGCCGAGGAAAAAGATTTCGTGATCATCGAGGACGACTATGAGGCGGAAATGAATTTTCAGGTCCGCTCCTCGCCCTCCCTGCGGTCCATGGACCGGAACCAGCGTGTGATCTACATCGGCAGCCTGTCGAAAACCATCTCGCCGGGACTGCGGATCGGCTTCATGGTGGCCCACCGCGACATCATTCGCGAGGCGCGCATTGTGCGCGGCACCATGTTCCGCCACCCGCCAACCTTGATCCAAGAGGTCGTCGCGCTGTTTCTAAGGCTGGGGTACTACGATGCTCACTTGCGCAAGCTCGAGCGCCGCTATAAGCGCCGGTGGCAGGCCATGCGGGATGCAATTTCAACCCATCTGGACATGCTCAATCAATATGACAACAAGGGCGGCACATCCTTCTGGCTCACCGGACCGGACCATTTCGACGCAACCGTTCTGCGCACGCGCTTGCGCGAGCGCGGCGTGCTGATCGACCGGGGCCAGGCCTTCTATCTGGCACAAGACCGGAAAAACGGCCTTCGCTTAGGCTTTGCCTTCGTGCCGGTTGAGAAACTCGAAGACGGCGTCAAGCTGATCGCAGAAGAGGTGCGCAAGCTGATCTGAGCCCACGCTTGGGCGAGAAACAAGAATTGTCCCATTTTTCCAGAGCATCTGTCTCTCCCACAAACCTGATCGATCTGTCAGTTCTGAGGGTGAGAACGAGCGAAGTGTAAAAGCATCATACGAGAGTGAAGTTGAGCGCAACCGACCAGACCCTTGCCGCCTACCATCCTTTTCAGGTTGCGGTTCCCGAAGAAACCCTGTTGGACATCCGGCGCCGGGTGGAGAATTTTCCCTGGCACGAGATGCCCGATGACGGCGGCTGGGGGTATGGCGCAAACCTCACCTACATGAAGGAACTGTGCGCCTATTGGCTGGACGAGTTTGATTGGCGAAAGCAAGAGGCCGCGATCAACCGCTTTGCGCACTTCACCGCGCCGGCCGGCGGCATCGACATGCACTTCCTTTACGAAAAGGGCAGCGGCCCCAGCCCGATGCCTCTTCTAATTTCCCACGGCTGGCCAGGCAGCATTGTCGAGTTCATGGAAATTGTCGAGCCGCTTGCCCATCCCGAACGGTTTGGCGGAAATGTGGAGGATGCGTTTGACGTGATCGCGCCTTCGCTGCCAGGATTTGGCTATTCAGGCCGCCCTCCGCGCCCCTACGGGCCGCGCGCCATGGCCGCGGTTCTGAACGAACTCATAACCGACGTGCTGGGATACGACAAGTACCTTGCCCAGGGCGGCGATTGGGGCGGTGCCATTTCCTCCTGGCTGGGCTTCGATCACGCACCGGCCTGCCAGGCGATACATATCAACATACTGACCATGCGCCATGCGGCCGGCCCCCAAACCGACGAGGAACGGGCCTGGGAAGCCAAGTTCGCGCAAGACCAGATCATGCAGGATGGATACCGCACGCAGCAGGCGACCCGGCCACAAACCCTGAGCTATGCAATGATGGACAGCCCGGTTGGCATCGCCGCCTGGCTGGTGGAAAAATTCAACGCCTGGTCGGACACCAAAGGGGATGACATCGAGAGCGTGTACACCAAGGACGAGTTGCTCACGAACATTATGGTCTACGTCACCACACGCACGTTCAACACGGCGTCGTGGATCTACTATGGGCGGCGCGAGGAAGGTGGCCGCGTCCTGTCGGACGACCACAAGCGCGTTGAAGTGCCCACGGCCTGCGCCCTCTTTCCTGCTGAAATGTTGGCCTGGCCGCCGCGCTCGTATGTTGAGCGGCTCTACAACGTTCAGCAATGGACCGAGATGCCCCATGGCGGACATTTTGCAGCGCTCGAACAGCCGGAGCTTCTCGTCGGCGACCTACGCCGCTTTGCGCGCAGCTTGCGAGCTGGATAAGCCCCGTTTGCAGGGAAAGCTCACGTGCCGTCCTTGTTCTGCCCAAACATCTGCGCCATCACCAGGAGGCTTGTGGACACCAGCACCATGATCGTTGAGATCGAGGCAATCGTGGGATCGATCTGATCGCGCAGGGTGATGAACATGCTGCGGGTCAAGGTGGCGTTGTCGCCGCCTGAGACGAACAATGCGACGATCACCTCGTCAAAGCTGGTGATGAAACTGAGCAGGGCGCTGGTGATCAGCGCAAACCGGATCTGCGGCAGGGTGATGACCATGAACGCGCGCAAGCGCGACGCGCCCAAGCTGCGGGCCACCATTTCCTGGTTCATGTCATAGCTCTTGAGAGCCGAGCTCACCACGATCAACACCAACGGGATGGCGAGCATGGAATGGGCCAGCACCAACCCCCCAACCGTATGCACCATCTTCAGCTTTGCATAGACGTAGAACACCCCAATGGCGATGAGCACGACCGGCACCATCATCGGCGAGATCAGCAATAGGAAGATGAGGTGGGCAAACCGCAAGTTCGAGACGAACAGGCCGTAGGCCGCCATGACCCCGAGCGGGGTGGCCACAAGCATGGTGAAAAACGCGACCAACACAGAGGTGCGCGTTGCTGCCATCCACTCAGACGAGGCAAAATAGTGCTCATACCAACGCACCGACCAGGTGCGCGGCGGGAACTCCAGATATTGACTTTCAGAGAACGACATCGGGATGACGATCACCGTGGGCGCCACCAGGAACACCATCACCAGCCCGGCCAAAATGTAGAGCCATACCCGGCTGCCGTGCGTGATCTGCGTTTCAGAGGCTGCTTTTGAGAACCAGCTCATGACCTAGTGCCCTCCCCCGCCGCCGCCGCCACCGAGGATCTTGTCGAGGTTCAGCAGCCGCGAGGCCAAAAACAGCGTGCCCAGGGTCATCACCAAGAGCACAACGCCAAGCGCACTGGCCGCGCCCCAGTTGAAGAACAGCTCAATCGTGTCGGTAATGCTCATGGACACCATGATCACACGCCCGCCGCCAAGCACGGCCGGCGTCACGAAGAAGCCCAAACACAAGACGAAAACAATCAGCGCGCCGGCAAACAGGCCAGGCAGCGAGAGCGGGAAGAACACTTTCCAGAACGCCTTCACGGGCGATGCTCCCAGATTGGACGCCGCCTTCACAAAGTCCGTGTCGATCGCCTTCATGGAGCCATAGACCGGCAACACCAGGAACGGCAGCATGATGTGCACCATGCCGATCAGGGTGCCGTTCAAATTGTGGACGATCTTTATCGGCTCGTCCCACAGGCCCAGTTCAATGGCCCAGGTGTTCACCAGCCCCTTGCGCTGCAACAGCACCAGCCACGCATAGGTGCGCACCAGAAGCGAGGTCCAGAACGGCAGAAGCACGGTGATCATGCACAAGGCCGCAGCCCGCTTGGGCAATTGAGCCAGGAAATAGGCCAACGGATAGCCGATTGCCACGCAGATGATCGTGGTCAGGATACTCACCTTGAAGGTGGTCCAGAAAATCCGGGCATAGGCCTTGCTGGCCGTCAGGCGCTCGTAGTGCTCCAGCGAAAAAGTGCCTTCGTCGCTGAGAAACGAGAGATAGAACAGCCAGACCACCGGCAGCACCATGGTGACCACCACCAGCAAGAGCGCCGGCGAGCACAGGCCGAACAGCTTCATGCGCTCCAGGGCTGCGTCGGCCTTGAGCCCATCTGCATTTGGGGCAGCATCGCCAGCTGCGGCGGCGCCCGGATGAAGGATGTCGGCAACACTCATGCGGGAAGGTCCCCTGTGTCCGGGATCAGCACCGTGTCATCTTTGTGCAGCCCCAAGCTCACGGCAGCGCCCACTTCGGGCACATTGGCCATGGCGTCTTTCTGTGTCGCGCCGCGCACGGCAACCTGGGTCCCGTCGCTCAGGTCCGCATACATCAGGAAGCTCTCCCCCTGAAACACCAGTTCGCTCACCGTGCCTTTAAACACATTCACGTCCTTGGGCTTTTTGCCGGAGACAAAGGCAAGGCGCTCGGGCCGCATCATCAGATTGTACTTTCCGGCACCGTCCGGCGTTGTTGCCGTTTGCAAGGCGGTGCCGTCATAGCTGACCTTGCCGCCCGAGACCGATACCGGCACGAAGGTGGACTCGCCGATGAAATCGGCAACGAACGTGTTGGCGGGGAAATCATAGATCGTGCGCGGCTCATCCAGCTGCATCAGCTTGCCGTGGTTGATCACCGCAATGCGGTCAGACATGGTCAGCGCCTCGCGCTGGTCGTGGGTGACGTAAACCGTGGTCATGCCGAGCTTGTCGTGCAGATGGCGCAGCTCGATCTGCATGTGCTCACGCAGCTTCTTGTCGAGCGCCGAAAGCGGTTCGTCCATCAACAGTATGCGCGGCTCGAAAACAATCGCGCGCGCCAACGCGACGCGTTGTTTCTGGCCGCCGGAAAGCTGATCGATGCCGCGCTCGCCATAGCCGCCAAGCTGCACAGTCTCCAACGCGCCCTCGACCCGCTCTGCCAGCTCAGGGCCAGACACGTTTCGCAGTTTCAGCGGAAAGCCAACATTGGCCGCAACATTCATATGGGGGAACAGGGCATAGTTCTGAAACACCATGCCCACATCGCGCTTGTGCGGCGGCGTGCGGATGACCTCTCGGTCACCAAACTTCAGGCTGCCATGATCGGGACGGGTAAACCCGGCCAACACCATCAGCAACGTGGTCTTGCCCGAGCCGGACGGCCCTAGCAGGGTCATGAACTCACCTTGCTTCACATCCAGTGAAACATCGTCCAGCGCAAACACCTTGCCGTAGGTCTTCGTCACATTGCCGATGAAGATCGGTAGCGCCTCACCACGCCCCAGATTATCGCTCACAAGCCCACCCCTTATTTACCCAGATAGTGAGGCGGCACCCGAGGGGTGCCGCCTTGGTCTTGTTTGGAACGCGAGACCTATTCGGTCAACATTTCCTGATACTTTTCAGACGCGTATTTTTCCCATTTGGCATACCAGCCATTGTCCACAACCAGCTGGGTTTCCGCGTTGTGCGGATGCGATGGCAGGGTCTTGGCCACCGCATCATCAATGATCCCCAACTCATAGGCCTTCTTATCGGTCGGGCCATAGGTGATGTATTGTGGCATGTTGGCCTGGTACTCAGGCTTGGAGGCTTCAGCCAGGAACTTCATGGCCAATTCCTTGTTCGGCGCGCCCTTGGGGATGCCGAAACAGTCATAGTCCAAAAGCGCGTCATTGTAGTTGTAGGCCGTCTTTGCACCGTCCTTGATGGCCACGTCGAAGCGGCCGTTCCAGCCTGTGGTCATGTCCACTTCGCCGTCCTTCATGAGCTGGGCATGCTGGGCACCAGACTTCCACCAGACGGCAATGTCGTCCTTGATCGAGCGGATCTTGTTGATCGCCCGGTCGATGCCTTCCTTGCTGTCCAGAACCTTGTAGACCTCGCTCTTGGGAACACCGTCCGCCATCAGGGCCGGCTCAAGCGCGCCGTGATATTTGGAGCGGTAGGCACGTTTGCCCGGGAACTTCTTGGTGTCGAAAAAGTCGGCCCAGGTTTTTGGTCCGCCATCTTTGTAGGTATCGGTATTGTAGGCAGCCACGGTCGAGAAGGTGATCGTGCCGACGCACGCTGGAAGGTGGGTCCCGTCAACGAAGTTCGACACATCAATCATCTTGTAGTCGAGCGGCTCAAGAATGCCTTCCACGCCGCCGCGGGCCCCGCCGCCCGAACCGGTGTCGATGATATCAAGCGTAACCGCACCGGCCTTAACCTGCAGGCGCACATCGGAAATGCCGCCATAGGATTCTTCCTTGATGGTGATGCCGAGCTTCTTGGCCACCGGCTGGAAAATCGCCTTGCTTTGCGCCGCCTGATAAGAGCCGCCCCACGAAGCGATGGTCAAATCGGCAGCCACGGCGATCCCCGCCGTCGCACCGAGCGCCAGCGCCGCTGTGGCCGCCAAGGCAAACATTTTGGTTGTCTTCAACATTCTCTCAATTCCTCCTGCTCCCGCCGGGGACATCCCGGCGTTCAAACCCGTCACTGCCCCTGTTGTTCGTCTAAGTTTAGTGTGTGACAGTTCACTAACCTAGATATCTTGCCAAGTTAGCCGACGACACGCAAGGGCACTCGCAGTTTGGTTTCGGCTATTGATTGATAGCTCAAGTAAAAACAGATGTGTCCAGATGTTTGGGAGACCGGTCAACATGGCATTACATTTTTCAACCGACGAATTTGCCGAGCGGCAAGCCCGCACCTGCAAGGCCCTTGAGGTTGCAAAGATGCACGGAATAGTCCTGTTCCGCCAAGAGAGCATGTACTATCTCACGGGCTACGACACGTCGGGCTACACCATGTTTCAAGGCATGTATTTTGGCGCCGACGGCCGCATGGCCCTGCTCACCCGTTCAGCCGACCGGCTGCAGTCGGCCATGACTTCCGTCTTGGACGACATCCGAATCTGGGCAGACCGGGAAGGTGCATCCCCGGGTGATGACTTACGCGAGATGCTGGCCAACCTTGGCTGTGGCGGCAAACGCATCGGACTGGAATACCATGCCTATGGCCTCACCGCCCAACGCGGCAAGATGGTGGATGCGGCGTTGGAAGGCTTCTGTGAAACTGCGGATGGCTCCGATGTGGTGCGCATCGTTCGGCTGATCAAAAGCCCTGCGGAGCTTGCCTATGTGCGCAAAGCCGGCGCGCTGTGCGATGCGGCCTGGGAGGTGGCCAACACGAAGACCGTGCCGGGTGTCTTTCTGGGCGAGGTCTACGGCGAGATGTTGCACACGATCATGGCAGGCGGCGGCGATCCTAGCGCCAGCCGCTGGCCCATGGGCGCCGGTGAGGAAGCCATGATGGTGCGCTATCACACCGGCAAGGAAACCGTGGCGCCCCAAGACCAGGTGCAGCACGAATTCGCCGCCGCCTACCGCCACTATCACGCCTGCGCCATGAGCGTGGTGGTCACCGGCAAAGCCAGCCCACAGCAGCTTTCCATGTTCACCGCCGCGCAAGATGCGCTGGAGGCCTGCCGGCAGACCCTGCGCGCCGGCAACACGGTGGGTCAGCTTTTCGAGGCTCACAGATCAACGTTGGAGAAAGCGGGTCTGGGCCATGCCGCCCTGAACGCCTGCGGCTACACGCTTGGTATCTCCTACCCGCCCACCTGGATGGACTGGCCTATGATCTGGGCAGATCACCCGGATGTTCTGGAGCCCGGCATGGTGTTCTTTCTCCACATGATCTTGCTGGATGACCGCACGGGCCTCACCATGAGCCTGGCCGATACGTCAATTGTGACGGACGGTGCCTGCGAACAGGTGACCCACGCGCCGGCGGAGCTGGTGGTGAACTGATGTTCAGGCGCCGGTGCGGCCGGGTCCGTTTTCTATGACCCTCCAGACAGACCAAGGAAGCCAAGACTGCGGGTGATCGCGCTGCCGATAGAACCTGATTTACGGCGTGGTTGGCAGGTGAAGGGATCGCTGTGGATGTCATCGGACTGTGCCCCAAGCATTCGAGCCGCCTGGGACACCGCCGCCACCATGGGAGGCGGCCCGGCAGAATAGATTTGAGTTTGCGATAGAGCGTTAAAATCTGCCGCAAGCGCCTCGTGCGGGAAGCCCTCCCGAAACTTGTCCTGACCATGTGCTGGCTCCGACAAGACGATTTGCACGGACATGCGTGGGTTCCTCCTGCTCAATTGGGCAAGGGTTTGAGAGGCGAACAGATCAACTTCACGCCGAACACCAAAGTAAAAATGCAACGGTTGAGGGTTTGGGGCAATCGCCACTGAGCGGGCAATCGCAAGCATTGGCGCAAGGCCGCTGCCGCCGGCAACCGCGATGATCGCCTCTTTTTTGGCTGCGCGCAGATAGGCATTGCCAAACGGACCCTCAATGCCGACCAGATCACCGACAGACAAGTGCCTTGCGACATGTCCGCTGACCAATCCATCCGGCATTTCCCGAACGAAGAATTCGAGATCTCGTGCGCCTGGCAGGTTGGCCATAGAGTAGTCGCGCGCCGGCAAATTGCCGAAACGCAGACGGGCAAACTGTCCCGCAACAAACGGCAAGGCGCTGCCCTCAACCGATAGAACAATGCGAATGACGTCTGCGTTCAGCCGCTCACACAGTTGCACATGGGCTTTGCGCCGTTGCGGGACCGGCAGCTGTTCATCCAAATCTTTGTTAAACTCAATTTCCACATCAGTTTTTGGCCGTGCACGGCAGGCCAGCACCCAGCCGTCCGCCTTTTCCTGGTCGCTGAGTGCGTCCGGCAAATGACTGCCATGATTGACGAGCCCCTTGATCAGACGGCACTTGCAGGTGCCGCACTCACCGCTGCAACACTGGTGAGGCGCGGGAACACCGCTGGTGAGCGCAGCATCCAGGATTGTGCCTCTGTGAAATTCGATGATCTCTGGCCAGCCTCGAATATGAACCACTGTCATCAGTGCTGCTCCAATACCAGTTTGACGGGATGAAGATGTCGAGAGTGGCGGGTCTGCGCATGGTCAAACACTGCCACCCAAAGATAAATCGGCCGACCGGCAGCCAGAGCCACGTCGTATTGCGAGGCGGTGTCCAGCTTGCGTTTCACCTCCATGCGCCACCAGCCGTCTTTCCAGCGGGCAACGGCTTGCACGTCGCCTCTGTCGCCTTGGAACGGTCCGTCGATCAACACAGACGGCATGATCGTGCCGATCGGATAGGTGTCCAGCGCCTTGCTGTAGGGAACCGTTTCTTTGAGCGGCATCCATAGTGAAATTTCATCCCCGGTCTTGGGATCCGCATTCACGCCGGAAAAGCGTTCAAGATATGCCGGATTGCGGGGCAGCCGCACCGGCTCCACGATGCCTTCCTCGAAAGACCTCCAATTCATTTTGAACCCTCCGGCAGACTTGGGGTCTTGAGTGTAGCCGCCGGTGTAACGGGCTTTTTTCGGGTTCGGCTCCAGCGGAGGTCCGAAATGGTTGTCGTCAATCTGATTCATGGCCGAAGAACCTGAACGCACAGACTTCCAATGCCAGACATCGACGATGGACCCGTCGGTTGTATAGTGAAGTCCGCGCCCGCCAGAGGGTCCTGGCTTTCCTGCCAGGGGGCGCTTTCCCAAATGCGTCGTGCCGGCGCCCGCCAGTTCAGAGGTGTAAGCGAGCATGACGCCGAACTTATCCTCGTAGTAGTCGTCCTCATCCTGGATTCCGAACTCCTTTTGCATGACCTTCCATCCTTGGGCCGTCTTGACCAATGGAAGGTGTTTGTGGCTGCGCGTGCTGTCTGGCCACTCAAACAGGGCATAGAGATCGGTGCCGTCATGGGCTGCTCTGATCGTGACGGGGGTTTCGCCACCGGGCAGGTTCGCGCCGCGCGTGGTCAAAACCTTCACCCGGCCGCTTTGCGTCCACACCGGGTCGTCTGCTACGCCGTCAAGCAGGGGTGGGGCCTGGGTCTGCTTGACCTCAAGCGTGTGCCCTGCGCTCCATTCCAGGCCGTAGAACGCGCTGGCGGTGCCGGCCGCCGCCAGAACTGCCGTTGCGGCTGCAGCGCCGTAAGCTGGGGATGGACGCAGAATTTTCAGGATTTGGCCAATCCCACCCTGCAAAAGCTGCGCAACAAAATGCAGCACCACATAAAACAGGATCGTCCAAGCAACGGCCTGGTGGACCGTGGCCACCGTCACATAGGGGAGCAATCCTGGTGCGGCAAACAGCAAGATGCCACTCGCGCTGGCCAGGAAAATACAAGCAAAGGCAATCCAGTACAGCGCGATGTTGACCGCTCTCCAACGCTGCTGCCAATTGCCCGTCTTCAAACTCTCAACCCAAGTTCGGCCAAGCGCAACGCGCTGTGTCAGGCGCGCCCGCAAAAGAAACCAGACATAGGCAGCTGCAAGGCGCAGAAGCGCGAGCGCGGCCCAAGTGTGCCAGCTAACGACATTTCCCTGCGGCAAGGCCCAACTGACCGATTGGGCCCATCCTCCCTGCTCATCGTCGGCCGCGATGCGAAGGCCTGTTGCCAGGCTGACGAGGAGTGTCAACGCCATGGACCAATGGAGAAGAAATGTCGGGGTGTCGATTTTCCGGACGGTCGGGGATTTTTCAGATGTCATTGCATGCGCCTTCCCTGCACGTAGGTTTGGGAATTGCCGCAGGCTATGCGGCCCCAAACAAAGAACGTTGCGCCACCCAGCACCTGATCATTGAAACGGTTCACAGGAATAGCCGAGGCCGCCGGGTTCAAGACAGCGAACAAAGGGTCTAGAAACCGCGCATTAGGAGGTTTGGTGGACACCTGTAGGAGGTTTGTCCAATGGATTGTCCGTTTGGATCAAAACTTGGCCCAGACACCACCTCAATTGGCCCCACCACTGCCGCAATTTCCCCAAACTGGGCTGATTGCAGTTGGTGATCGGCATCGCGTCTTAAGCAGGTGAGGCGAGCAGGGGCCGATTTCGAATTTGAAATTCGACTGATTTTGGCGCTTGTACAACTAAGGTTCAGGCTGCAGCATGGCAGATCGCTTGACCAAAAACGGCAAACCGGCGATAGAACGGGCACGGCTCGGGCCCACGGAAAACGTCCGTCACGTTTGCTCATCAATGGCACCGAAGACGACAAAGAGGATCGACGAGTTGCCATTTAGCACCAGCCTCTTGAGGACCCTCGTTCTGGCACTGGCCATGATGGCGATGACTGCCGACATACACGAGGAACTGTCAAACCCTCAAACCGCGTTCGAAGTCCACCATATCTTCGAGTTTGTTGCCATCCTGGGCATAGTCTGGCTGTTCTGGCTGCAAATTGAAGCAAGCATTGAGATGCGAAAGACCTTGAAGCGGGAGCAGGAGTTGGTGGGCCAGCTATCGGGCGAGCTGAGCGGGCATGTTGAGGAATGCTTCCGGTCTTGGCAGTTGACGCAGGCAGAGCAAGACGTTGCTTGGCTTCTGCTCAAAGGATTTTCCTTTGCGGAGATTGCAACCTTACGCACCGTGAAAGAAAAGACGCTACGCCAGCAGGCGAGCAGCATCTATGCCAAAGCCAACGTAAGCGGCAGATCTGAATTGTCGGCAACCTTCCTGGAGGATGTGTTGGCCGCCAACATAAGTGAAAACGCGATTGGCGCAGGAGCGGACATTCAGGCCAAAAGCCCCACAACCCGGCACACGTAAATATACATGAAAATAGTCCTTGACATGGATAGTTGTGTTCTCTATATGTTCCCCACTGCCGTGTACCGGGGGCGTGTCTAGACCGTCATTCACGTGACATGTGCAGATGATGCTTGGGATGGAACTGCCTGGACGTGGCAGGAAAGCCTCAAGG
>JAAEUE010000139.1 GCA_024227565.1 Alphaproteobacteria bacterium | reverse complement strand
CGCGCCGCCCCTTTCGCTTAATCGGAACCATCCATGGGTGATATCACCACCGCTGCCGCCATCATGCTGGGCCTCGCGTTGTTCTTCGCGGGGATTCTGGTTGTGGCCTATCGATTCTTCCGCGTGGATGAGGATCCACGTTTGGAGAAGGTGGAGGACCTGTTGCCCGGTACCAATTGCGGCGCCTGCGGCACACCCGGTTGTTCCGCTTTCGCGGTGACCCTGCTCTCGGGCGAAAACGCCCCGAGCGGTTGCACCGTGGCGAGTCCCGAGGGGGTTGAGGCCTTGGCCGATTTCCTGGGGGTGGCCGCCGGCGATCTGGATCGCAGCGTGGCGCGTTTGCATTGCGCCGGTGGAGCCGCACAGGCCAAGCAGATCGCTGAATACGAAGGCTACGAGAATTGCCGCGGCGCGGCTCTGGTCACCGGTGGTGGCAAGGGATGCGCTTGGGGTTGCTTGGGCCTTGGGGATTGCGACGTTTCCTGCGACTTCGATGCGATTCACATGAGCGCCAACGGCTTGCCCGTGGTGGACATCGTCAAGTGCACGGCCTGCGGG
>JAAEUE010000138.1 GCA_024227565.1 Alphaproteobacteria bacterium | reverse complement strand
TACAACCTCACCCGGGCCATGAACATCATCGGCATCAAGCCACTGACGGCGGCACTGCGGGCGTGAGAGGCCCGCTTTGAGCCATGTTGGTCCGCCGAATGCCCCCAACAGCACCATAGAGCCTCAAAAGCCACTCAGGGAGTCCATCAGCAAAAAAATCCCGTCAAAGCACAAATCTGCGCTCAGCTCTGGTTGAACCAACAATCACCAAGCGTTTTTACACGCCCAAGACCCTAAACGGACATGCAGTCTCGTCAGCGCCCATTCCGCTTTGCGCTAATTTCGACTGTGCCGACACAGGCCCTGGGATGTCTGAAGTTGGAGGCAGAGCGGATGGCTCTGACAAAATTCGAAGTTCTCAAATCTGCCGCCATGAATGTCCCGGTCGCGCGTTGCAAGATGAGGTTTCAGAACGGGCAAACTGGGCTGGGAAGTGGTTAGAACCAAATGTTCTTTTCGTTTGAGCACGCCGCGGGCACGAAACCTTCTGTCTCTTAAACACTTGCTCTTATGGAATGTTACGCTCATAATTCCCGGCGGCATTTGTTAGTGAGTGGGGTTGTGATGCAAATGAGGCGGAAAGACACATTTCATTTTGTAGCGATCAAGCCGACACATTATGATGACGACGGCTACCCGATCACCTGGGTGCGTTCGATCGTTCCATCAAATTCGCTTGCAGTGCTATATGGCCTTGCCGCTGACGGGGCAAACCGACAAATTTTAGGCCCCACCGTCGACTTTGAGTTAAAGGCCTACGACGAAACCAATTGTCGGGTTAGGCCTGATCGCATTATTTCTGACATAAAGGCGAGTGGCGGGAAGTGCCTAATCTGCTTTGTTGGCGTCCAATCGAACCAGTTCCCGCATGCGGTTGAGTTGGCGCGCCCTTTCCTGACTGCAGGACTGCCGGTGATTTTGGGCGGCTTTCACGTGGCTGGTTGCATGTCAATGTTGGACGCCTTGCCGTCTGAGATTCAGGATGCCATGGACATGGGCATCAGCATGTTCGCAGGAGAGGCTGAGGAACACCGGCTCGACCAGGTTATAACAGACGCCTGGAACGGCGAACTAAAGCCCGTCTACAATTTCCTCAGTGATTTGCCGGCATTGGATGGCGAACCCCCGCCGTACCTTCCTCCAGCGGAACTGGACCGTACCCTTCACCAGCGCTCCAGTTTTGATCTCGGCCGCGGCTGCCCTTACCAGTGCTCTTTCTGTACCATCATTAATGTACAAGGCCGCAAAAGCCGGTTTCGCACCCCAGATGATTTAGAACGGATCGTGCGCGAAAATGCAGCACAGGGTATTCGCAAATTTTTCATCACCGATGACAATCTGGCCCGCAACAAAGACTGGGAGGCGTTTTTTGATCGCCTTATTTCGCTGCGCGAAAGCGAGAACCTGAGGGTTAGCCTGATCATCCAGGTCGACACTCAATGTCATATGATACCCAACTTCATCGAGAAGGCGCGAAAGGCCGGCTGCCGGCGTGTATTTCTCGGACTGGAAAACATCAACCCGGACAATTTGATCGGCGCCAAGAAGCATCAAAACAAGATCACAGATTACCGGCTAATGCTGCAGAAATGGCGGGATGTGGGTGCCTACACTTGGGCAGGATACATCACGGGTTTTCCTGCGGACAGCAAAGCCTCGATCTTGCGGGATATCGAAATTATCAAGGAAGAGCTGCCCCTCGATATGCTGGAGCTGTTCATGTTAACGCCACTGCCCGGTTCTGAGGATCACCGAAATATGGTGCGTCAAGGCGCGTGGATGGATCCCGATCTAAACAAATACGACAATTACCACCGAGTGAGCCACCACGGGAAAATGCCGGACGATGAATGGGAGGAGGCTTATCACCAAGCGTGGTCGAATTATTATACGTGGGACCACATAGAAACCGTGGCCCGGCGACATGCTGCGACCGGTGGCAACCCGAAACGGCTTGCGATGATGATGACCGAGTTTAAGGCGATGTATATGATCGAAGGTCTGCATCCTCTTGAAGGCGGAGTTATCCGGCTAAAATACCGTGCCGACCGCCGGCCTGGTTTTCCGCGTGAGCCGATCGGTATATTTCATGCCAAACTTTTGGCTGAATGCATTACCAAAACCGCCAAATACGCCTATTTCACCTACAAGTGCACCACCATTGGGCGCAAGGTGGCGCGCGATCACAAGCGATCCAGCTACATGGATACGGCTATTATGCCCGTCGCTCAGCAGGAACTTGCTGAATTATCAATTTTTGCCGAAACGGCTGGTGGGTTAGCCGCGGTGGAGAGAAAACTTGAATCTGACCGCCTGCGAAAAAAGTTCATCACAGGCGCAAAGGCAAAGCTCCAGCCTGGACGAATGTCGGCTAATCCATCGATCAATGTGCAGATCGCTAACGACAACTAGTGAAGTCAAACGTATTTGATCGCGAATACCCGTAAGCACGACGGTGGTTAAAGGAGCTAATTCTGCCGTCGCCACGGAGCGGCCAGCACTTCCGACTTGGGGCAATTCCGTCGGTCTCCCCCAATTTTCTGGATGGCAGCTAATGGCACAAAGTGACATTGCGAGACATATCGCAAATCAGCCATCCTCGATAATCAAGTTTGGTCGATTTGTCCGCAGTGCTGACATTGCTGTAGCCATGCAGGAATGCCGAAAGGGGTCATCTCGCCCCTTGTCCGTTCTGTCAAACCGACGGTCAATGTGAATCCATCACCAGACGTTTTTACGGGCAGATCGTCGGCGTTTCCTTGATGATTGGGCGCTTATGCGGCCACGTTCCCCGATAAATTCATGTGAGTTGCCGAACGATGTATTCCAATCTTTCAGCATGACTTTGGTTGCTTGACGCCACTTTATAGGTGGTTTAGATCTATCAGGCCGTTCATCTTCAGCGGCGGAAAACCGGGAAAAAACGCGATTCTGCGAAACGAACCCAATTTCGCGTAAGGCACTGAACTATCGTTACGATTCGGGCTATTTGGCCTTTTTGAGTGAGAATTTTGTTCATCTTCAAGTTATCGGCGTCAGTCCCTCCGCCCGCGACAGCAGGAGCCCATAGCCCTGAGCGTGCTGCTTGCTCCCGAGTGTGCACCCTGTCTGCGCAAGGATGGCGGGTTGCTCACGATGGTGCAGGCGGCCGTCAGGGCTTCAGCACTTCCATCTGGATCGGACCTTCCGCCGAGCCGTTGATGAACTGCTGCACGTGATCATTGCCGGAATTGTCCACCTCGTCAGCAGGGCCTTCCCAGATGATCTCGCCTTTGTAGATCATGGCGATCTTGTCGGCGATCTTGCGGGCAGACGCCATGTCGTGGGTGATGGACACCGCCGTGGCCCCGATCTCCTTCACGCACTTGACGATGAGATCGTTGATCACGTCAGCCATAATCGGGTCGAGCCCCGTGGTGGGCTCATCGAAGAAGATCACATCCGGATCAGCCGCAATGGCCCGCGCCAGGCCCACCCGCTTTTGCATGCCGCCGGACAGTTCAGCAGGTGACAATTCCCCCACCTCCGGCCCAAGCCCCACTTGCGCCAGCTTGGTGAAGGCGATGTCCTTGGCCTCGTCGCGCCGCATCTTGCGGCCCTGGATCAGGCCGAACGCCACGTTCTGCCAAACGCTCAGGCTGTCAAACAGGGCTGCGCCCTGAAACAGCATGCCGAAGTGGCGCAACATGGCCTCGCGCGCTCTGGCGGACTGGCCGACGGTTTCCTTGTCATCCACCAGGATCGATCCTTGATCGGGCACCAGGATGCCCAAAATGCATTTCAGCATGACCGATTTGCCCGTGCCCGAGCCCCCGATGATCACAACGGATTCCCCGCGCGGCACTTCCAGGTTCAAGCCGTTCAGAACATGCTTGGGGCCAAAAGATTTGTGCAGATCCCTGAGGTGTATGTGGATGGGTGACTTTGGTTCCGGGGCGGGCGTCGGATCCGCGGCCGGCACAGCTGGCTGCACCACCCCACCAGGCGGCGGAGGCAAGGGCTTGCGCGGCGGCGGCGGAATTTTGCGGGGCGTTTCAGTGTCCATGGCGACTAGGTTGTGAAGAGCAGCGAGGTAAGCGCGTAGTTGGCAGCGAGGATCAGGATCGAGGCAGAGACAACCGCGTTCGTGGTCGCCTTACCCACGCCCTGTGCGCCGCCGCCACTGTTGTAGCCGTGGTAGCAGCCCATCAACGCGATAATGAAGCCAAAGACAGCAGACTTTACCAGGCCGGAGAAAATGTCCCCAAACTCCAGGAAATCGACCGTGTTCTTGATGTAGACGGACGAATTGAAATCAAGCGACTTAACGCCAACGATCCATCCGCCCATAATGCCGATCGTATCGGCAACCGCCACCAGGAGCGGCAGGCAGAGCACAGCGGCAATTATGCGCGGCGCCACCAGATACTTGAACGGGTTCGTGGACAAGGTCACCAGCGCATCAATCTGTTCGGTGACCCGCATGGTGCCCAGTTCAGCGGCAATCGCGGCAGACACCCGCCCTGCCACCATGAGGCCGGCAAGCACGGGGCCAAGTTCGCGGGTAATCCCCAGCGCTACGATGGATGACACAAGGCTTTCCGCGTTGAAGCGCGTGCCGCCAATGTAGATCTGCAAGGCCAGCACGCCGCCGGTGAAGAACGCTGTCAGCCCGACCACGGGCAGTGAGTTGTAGCCGATGCGCAGCATTTGCTGCAAAATCAGGCGCAGGTAGATCGGGGGTGCAAAGCAGTGCCAGACACTATTGCGCGTGAAGATCGCCAGACGGCCGATTTCCGCGCACATCGCAAGAACAAATCGGCCAATTGTTGCAAAAATATTCAATCGTCCAAGCCCTGTCCCGATGTGCCCCTAAAGAGATTCGTTTCGCGAATATACGCGAGCGAAGCGTGAACCTAAACCGGTAAATACTTCAAAAGAAATCGTGCCTGCCCACGTGGCAAGTTCATCAACCGTCGGGCTGGTGCCAAAGAGCTCGGCCTCTTTACCTCTAACAGCCAGGTGGTCTGGCAGATCGGTAACATCCACGGTGATCATGTCCATTGAAACCCGCCCAATGACCGGCGCGCGGTGACCTTCGACAGAGACCCATGCATGCGGCAAATCTGAGGCTGAAGAAAGGCTTCGGGGATAACCATCGTAATATCCTACAGGAATGACAGCGATTTTGCTGTCACGCTCAGCGGTCCATGTTCCCCGGTATCCAACGCTCTGCCCCGCTGCAATTGCACGAACCTGGGCCAGGTGCGAGATCAAACGCACCACCGGTTTAACCCGGCTTGGCCCCACTGCATAGGGTTCTCCGCCATAAAGTCCGATTCCTACCCGAACAAGGTCAAACCGGAAGGCTGAACCGCTCAAACTTCCCGGCGAGTTTGCCAGACTTGCCGGCGCTGTGGGCAGCTTGGCCCGCAACGTCTCGAAGCGCTCAACCTGCGTTGCGTTTATGGCCTCGTCTGGAAGATCGCCGGAGACAAGATGTGAGAGGACAAGGCTGAGGGTAAGGTCGTCCAACAGTTCAGGCCGCGCTGCGAAGTGGTCCACATCTGCAGCAGTCAACCCGAGACGGTTGATGCCGCTCTCAATGTGGAGGCCTGCCGGCAGGCGCTGATCATTCTCACGGCACCAGGCGGCCCACTCCCCAACCTCTTCGAGGCTGCTCAGCACCGGGCGCAAGGAGGCGCGGGCCAAGGTCTCAGCTGCACCTGGAGGCAGACCATTCAATATATAGATCACGGCGCTGGGCAGCAGAGTGCGAAGTGTAAGCCCCTCCTGCGTCAGAGCAACGAAGAAGGTCCTGCACCCTGCATCCCACAGCGTTTTGGCAATCGGTTCCATACCCAAGCCGTACGCGTCGCCCTTAACCGCGGCCGCACATTCGGCCGGGGCGGCCTCGTCGGCGAACATACGGTAATTGTGCGCGAGAGCCGAAAGGTCAATCTGCAAGACGGCGCCGGGGTAAGCCGGCTGATCTGTGGCGGTCTTCGGACCATGTTCGTCATCAATTTTGAAGGTCATCAAAAAATGCAGGCGTTCGCCCAGTCCAGCGTGTCCTTTGTTCCGTTGACGAACCAAGCACATTGTTCATTGGAATGCCATGGGCCAACGGGGTGATTGTTAGCGGTACAGAGCGGGCATTACCAGAGCTGAAGTTTTGAGTGAAGAGACTTAAGAACTTGAATCGATTCAAGTATTTGCCAGCAATGGCTCACGCCTCGAACAACCGCCTATTCGTACATCTCAGGCAGGTGATCGTCAGCGATGAAGTTTGAGAACCGTGTCAGGCTGGCTTCGAACTGCAGTTTGACCGTGCCTGTGGGACCATGGCGCTGCTTGCCGATGATGAGTTCAGCGGTGCCGACAAGGTTTTCCATCTCGGCCTGCCAGTCGAAGTGCTCGGCGGTTCCGGCCCGCGGCTCCTGGCGCTGCAGGTAGTATTCTTCGCGGAACACGAAGGTCACCACATCGGCGTCCTGCTCGATCGAACCAGATTCACGCAAGTCCGACAATTGCGGGCGCTTGTCGTCGCGCGATTCCACCTGACGCGAGAGCTGAGACAACGCGATGATCGGCACGTTCAATTCCTTGGCCAGCGCTTTCAGGCCAGTGGTGATCTCTGTCACCTCCTGCACCCTGCCCTCGGCTGCCTTGCGCGACGAGCCGCTCACCAGCTGAATATAGTCGAGCACGATCAGCCCCAAGCCGCGCTGACGCTTCAGGCGCCGGGCGCGCGCTGCGATCTGGGAAATGTTCATGCCGCCGGTGTCGTCGATGTAGAGCGGCAGGGTCGACATCTCCTGACTGACGGTGACAAGGCGCTGGAACTCACTCTCGGTAATCTTGCCGCGGCGGATTTTTTCCGACGAGATTTCCGACTGCTCCGACAAGATACGTGTGGCCAGCTGCTCTGACGACATTTCCAACGAGAAGAACGCAACGACACCGCCATCAAGCACTTTGGTGGTGCCGTCTGTCTGGTGTTCGGAACGATAGCTTTTCGCCACCTGGTAGGCGATGTTGGTGGCGAGCGATGTTTTGCCCATGGCCGGGCGGCCGGCAAGGATGATCAGGTCAGACGGCTGCAGGCCGCCCAGCTTTTCATCAATGTCGGTGAGGCCGCACGAGATGCCCGACAGGCCGCCAGCGCGTTCATAGGCGTTTGCCGCCATGTCGATGGCGCCGGTCAGGGCGGTTTGGAACTTCTGAAAGCCTTGGCCGTATTTGCCGGTCTCTGCAAGATCGTAGAGCTCCTGCTCGGCGCGCTCGATCAGATCGCGGGCGGAGCTTTCCACATTTGCCTCATAGGCATCGTTGACAATTTCGGTGCCAATATCAATCAGCTGACGGCGCTGGGCCAGCTCGTAGATCGTGCGGCCGTACTCTTCGGCATTGATAATGGTGGTGGCCGAGGCCGCCAGGCGCGCAAGATAGGCTGTGCCGCCGATTTCGGCCAAAGTGGCATCGGTTTCAAAATAGGTCTTCAAAGTAACCGGCGAGGCCAGCTTGCCGGCACGGATCAGGGTTGAAGAGGTTTCAAAGATGCGGGCATGGATCGGTTCATGGAAATGTTCAGGCTTCAAAAAGCCCGTCACCCGGTCACAAGCTTCGTTGTTGACCAGAATCGCGCCCAGCAGTGCCTGCTCAGCCTCCAGGTTGCTCGGCGCAACGCGGAAGGCTTCGTCATCGTCATTGGCGGCCTCGGGGGCCATGTTCAGTGCTGGGTCCATGAGTTCCTGATACACACAAGGCGCGATTCACGCGACACGCCAGTTTAGGCTAGAGCGCAATCATGGCAAGTTATGAGCACTATCCCCACAGTTCACAGGGGAAAAATTATTTTTTTAATTTCTCTTGCTTTGCAGGCCCAACTGTGACGCCGGTCGGCAAAGCGTGCCTGTTGGAAAGACGCACTACTTGCGCGCGCAAAATTCGACCGAATTGTTCGGTTTACCCCTTAGCCGCCGGCAGCCAGGGTGTCTTGCAGCTTCAATATCTTGATGGTGCCGTCCCACAAGGCCACTGCGAGCCGTTGCCCGTCTGCTGAAAAGGCCACAGATTGCACGACCAGGCCCGTTTCATAGCTGTTGAGCCGTTTTCCCGTGGCCGCATCCCAAATACGAAGTTTTCCCTTCTCGTCTCCGCTGATGAGCTGGGCTCCGTCGGGGCTGATGGCGAGCGCGCGCACCCAATAGGACCGGAACCCTTGCTGGTGCCAGTCTTCGCTGCCGGTATTGGATTCAAAGCTGCGCAAACCCGACTTGCCTGCAACCTGTGAGCCCACGAACAAGTGTGAGGAGACAGGACTGAACACCATTTTCCACATGCCCAGAACACTGTTTGCCGCGCTATAGACCGAACGCCGTGCCAATTTGCCGTCAGGTTGGGGGGAATAGGTTTCAACCACGGTGCGATGACCCATCGTGCTTGAATGTTCGCCCAGCGCAGCGGCGATCTGTGATCCGTCAGCCGACAGGGCAATTCCATTTCGTACCGGCATTGAGGTGGCTGCCGAGCCAATCTGGAAGATCTGCTCGCCGTCCCAAAGCTCAATGAGTTTCTTGCCTTTTGGGGCCAAGGCAAACTTGGAGCAATCTTTCGACCAAGCTGCGTGCTCCATCGCCCCTACTTCCAGCAAGGTGATGACCTTGCCGCCCAAGGTCTCCACCGCCAGCGTACCGTCATCCTTGCCCTTGAGGATCAGGTCTTTGCCGGTGCAGTAGGCGAAAACACTGTTGGACCGGCCGATTTCCTTGACTTTTCCCGAACTCAAGTCCCACGAGACAATCTTGCCGTTCTTCTGCCACGCCACAAGGTGCCGGCCATTTTTGGAGAAGGATAAATCAACAGCCAGCTGGGGCAGATCGCTCTTGTTGGAATGAGGGCTCGGCGAGCCGAGAACCACTGAGAACGGGGCATTGTTGGCAGAAAGCAGGCTGTAGCCTGCTGCTGCAATGAACAGGCACAAAACACTCATGGCGATGAACAGGTTGCGGAACTTCATGCATCTTCCTTAGAACTATCTTTGCGCGGCCGCTATGGGCCCGTTCAGGCGGTCGCGGAAGCCTCATCTTCGTTGTGGGCGCCCGCTTTGCGTGCCAGCCAGTCCCAATAGGTCAACACCACGCGCGCCTTATTGTAGGACAGAACATCAAACAGGGTTTTCAGCTCTTCAATATCCCGATCATTTTTCAGCATCGCGGCCGGAGAGGCCTGCCAGCGTGCCAAAGTTTCCGCAAAATCGGTTCTTGAGATGCCCAGCGCCTTGAAGATGATCGTCAAGGGCTCGCCGCTGGAATCGGTGATGATGCGTTTGGCGCTGCTTTCGCTCACCCGCCCAAGCTGCGCCACCATCCGTGTTGCGTCCTCAATCGCGCCCTGCTCTATCAGACTGGCCGCTTCAGCGGTTTGCTCGTCAGGCGGGAAGTTCTGCCCATCCCAAGCCTCGGCGCCAAAGTCGCTTTCTTCAGCCGCAATGGTCACGCGCAGAATACGCTCGAGCATTCCAGAATCGGTGAGGAAGCGGGAAAAGACATAACGCCTGAGCTCGGTTGGCAACGCCCAGAACAAGTCAAAAGCCACTTGCGGGGTCATGTCAGGGCGCGTCACCAGGGGCGCTTGGAGCGCTGGCTGCGTGCGCGCAAGATCGGTCAACCTTTGCAGAATGGACGGCGACAGGCTCGCCTCAGGATTGCGCACCAGGGCAAGCAGAATAGTCGGGTCATTCTTGTCAACGAGTGCGTTGGCCACACCAGGGGAAACCAGCCTGCGGCGGGCGATCAGGATGCACTTTTCAACATTGTCGCTATCAATCAATGTGTAGAGGTCCTGGTCGCTTACGACAGACCCCCTCTCAATCAACATCCCGGCAACGTCCAAATTGCTGTCCAGAATGAGCCGCGACACGATCATGGCGGGCGGATCGTCCATAATGGCGATGCGCTCGGCGAGCTCGATCTTGGAACTCTCGGGGATTTTGGTCAGCAAACGGTGCAGCGTGTCGGCCGCCAGGGCACGCTCTTGCGGCTGCACATTTCCAGAGGGTGCTGCCATCAGATCGAGCAGTTCGCGCACAATTTCCGCAGAACGTTGGGATTTTTCCACCGAATCCTGTTCGGTTGAGACCGGGGCCTGCTCGGCGCCTGGAACATCGGCTGTTTCTATGGGCTCAACAACCTGCTCTTGAGCCACCGGAGCGGGCTCCGGCGCGGGCGCAGCGGGGGCAGCCGGTTCGGGTGCTGGAACTGGTGCAGCCTCGGCCTGAGGTGCTGGAGCGGGCATGGGCGCAGGTTCTTGCGGAACTGCTGGCGCCGGCGCGGTTTGCGGCGGAGCAACAGCCTGCTGGACCGCAGGGCTGGGCGTTTGACTTTGCTCAGGCAGCACCGGCATGGGCACCGGAGCGGGCGTCAAGACAACGCTGGCGGGAGAGGCCGGTTCAAACTCCGGCGCCGCTTGTGGCTGCTGCATCTGCGCTGCGGGTGCTGGACCAGCGGGCACACCGTCGGTCGGCATTTGCTGGGCACCAGGCATGACAACAACCGGCCGCGGCGCTGGTTGAGGCTGGAGCGGGGCCGCAGGTGTGCCGCTCTGCGGGTCCGTGAGCAGTGGGGGTGATGCCGGTTTATTTGCAACGCCAATCGGTTCGGCTGGTGGCGAGGCACCCGCCCCACCCCTTTGTGACAGCTGACCATCGCGGAGGGCTTCGGGCAGCGCATTTTCATCCTGGGGCGTGAAAGCCTTGGTCAACGCGGCAACGGACGCTTGGATCACCGATTGCGGAACATCGGGCATCTCGTTCGCATCGGCGCTGACCTCCGCCGCATTGGAAAAAGTGACCGGCGCCAACGAAGCAGGCTCTTCCGCCGGCTCAGAAACAAGAGGCTCCTCTCCATCGCTGGGATGGGTGAGCGCTTGGCCTTCTGGAGCCCGCGCCACCTCAGGCACGGCGACCGCCGCTTCAGATGGTTGAGGGATGGCCACCATCGGCAAGGGCACCGCTGGCATGTCAGGCACAGCCGCTTGATCTTGAACGTGCGCGCCGGCCGAAGGAACAGTGGGAGCCGGTGCCGGTGCGTGTATAGGAACGGACGGTTTGGGCTCGACGCGCACATCCGGCGCGAGCGGCGGGAACGCAACCTGCGGCTCGATATCCGGTAACGCGGAGACCGGCACAGTTACATCCGGCGCCGGGGCAGCTTCTGATGGGTCCGGAACCGCAACGGGCAAAACAGGCTCCGGTGCGGCAACCGCCGGCTGAGGAACATCGGTCACAACTGCAGTGTCAGGCGCCAAGGGTGCAGGCGCGGTAGCCATCGGCTCTGGATCAGCAGATACAAATGGCGTTTCAGGAACCTGCGGTGCCGGGACAGCAACCATCGGCTCTGGGTCAGGGGAAACGAATGGCGTTTCAGCAACCTGCGGTGCCGGGGCAGTGGACATCGGCTCTGGGTCAGGGGAAACGAAAGGCGTTTCGGGAACCTGAGGTGCTGGCTCAGCAGCTATCGGCTCTAAATCAGCAGGTACAAATGGCGTTTCAGCAACCTGCGGTGCCGGGGCAGTAGCCATCGGCTCTGGGTCAGGGGAAACGAAAGGCGTTTCGGGAACCTGAGGTGCTGGCTCAACAGCTATCGGCTCTAGATCAGCAGATACAAATGGTGCTTCAGGAACCTGCGGTGCCGGGGCAGTAGCCATCGGTTCTGGATCAGGAGAAACGAAAGGCGTTTCGGGAGCCTGAGGTGCTGGCTCAGCAGCTATCGGCTCAAGATCAGCAGATACAAATGGTGCTTCAGGAACCTGCGGTGCCGGGGCAGCGGACATCGGTTCTGGATCAGGAGAAACGAAAGGCGTATCGGCAACCCCTGGCGCTGGCTCAGCAGCCATCGGCTCTGGGTCAGCAGATACGAATGGTGCTTCAGAAACCTGAGGCGCTGGCTCAGCAGCAATCGGCTCTGGATCAGGAGTTACGAACGGCGTTTTAGGAGCCTGCGGTGCTGGAGCAGCAGTCATCGGCTCTGGGTCAGCAGATACCAACGGCGTTTCAGGAACCTGCGGTGCCGGAGCAGCAACCATCGGCTCTGGGTCAGCAGATACGAACGGCGTTTCAGGAACCTGAGGCGACGGTGCTGCAGCCATCGGCTCTGGGTCAGCAGATACGAACGGCGTTTCGGGAACCTGAGGCGCTGGCTCAGCCGCCATCGGCTTTGGATCAGGGGAAACGAAGGGCGTTTCGGGAACCTGCGGCGACGGTGCTGCAGCCATCGGGTCTGGATCAGCAGATACGAAAGGTGTTTCGGGAACCTGAGGCGCTGGCTCAGCAGGCATCGGCTCTGGATCAAAAGAAACGAAGGGCGTTTCAGGAACCTGCGGTGCCGGCGCAGCAGCCATCGGCTCTGGGTCAGCAGATACGAAGGGCGTTTCGGGAACCTGCGGTGCCGGCGCAGCAGCCATCGGCTCTGGGTCAGAAGAAACGAAAGGCGTTTCAGGAACCTGCGGTGCCGGGGCAGGAACCGAAACCATCGGCGCGGGCTCAGCGACGCCGCCGATTGCCTCAGGCTCAGCAGGTGCTGGAACGGAGACCACTGGAGCAGCGGACGGTGAGACCGCAGCCGGGTCATGGCTCTGGGGCGCAGGAACAGAAACCATTGGTGCCGGTTGATGCGGCGCAGGCATTGGACTGGGCGCTGTGGGTAGTGGATCTGTGGGAACGCCTGCGCCGGGTTCATGGACCGCGGAACGCATTTGCGCCTCAGGGGCTGAAAAGGGATCCGGCGCGGCCGCTGGCGTTGCGGCCGGGGCCTGCGATATGGGCGATTGTTGAGGGTCTACCGGCGCCAAGAGCGCTGATTCGTCTTGAGGCGCTTCTACCGGCAATTCAGCTGCCGCGGCTGCAGCGCGTGCTGAGGAGTTTGGACCTAGCGTCAGCGGTTGATGATCGAAGAGCGCTGCCATTTCGTCGAGCGCTTCGGTGATTGCAGACTGCGGCGCTGCTTGTGGCTTGGGCTGAGCGGGCGGTTGTATGGGCGGCGAAACCGTGGGAATTGCCCAATTTTGCCCCTGCCCCTGCGACGGAGGCTGGCTGGCCTCACCTCGAGGCTGGGCGGCCCCATTGTCTGGGGACGCAAAGGATGACGGATTTAATTTTGACACAAAATGCGCGCCCCGATGTCACCAATCTTCTTAATTTACCGCTCGAAATCGTGCCCACGAAACCGGTTGACGGTAAAACCCCAAACACACTAAATCTGCTCCGGCTTGGCAAATTTACAAATTCAGGCTTAACAAACGGCTAAATTTGCCACTTCCTGCGCTTCATCAAATTTGAGCAAGGTGAACCATTATGCGGACATTTCCCACCCTGAAAGACCTTGCAGCAGAGCAGGGAAACGAGCTTGGCGTGAGCGATTGGATGATCGTTGATCAAGAACGGATCAACATGTTTGCCGATGCCACCGGAGATCACCAGTGGATCCATGTTGATCCTGAACGCACACAAGCCGAATTGGGCATGAGCACGATTGCCCATGGCTACCTCACCATGTCGCTGGTGGTGAAGTTCGTGCACGAGATTTTCGGGGTGGCCAGCGTGACCCGCGCCATCAACTATGGCACCAACAAGATCCGCTTCATCAATATGGTGCCCGTGAACTCGCGCCTGCGCGGCCGGGTCACATTGTTGCGAGCAAGCTTGGGCGAGGGAACCTGCCGCATTATCTCTGAGGTGACGGTGGAGATCGAGGGTGAAGAAAAACCGGCCATGAAAGCCGAAACGATCACGCTGTTCTTCGAATAACCTATTCACAACAGGATGATATCCCCGATGAAGGTGACCAAAACCGATGCGGAGTGGCGCGAACAACTGAGCCCCGAGCAATATCGCGTCACGCGTGAGCACGGCACCGAGCGCGCCGGCAGCCACCCTTACAATGGCGAAAAGCGCAAAGGCATGTTCGACTGCGTGTGCTGCGGGCGGGAGCTGTTCGCCTCTGACGCGAAGTTTGAGTCAGGCACCGGATGGCCAAGTTTCTTCGTCCCAGCTGATGAAGAGGCGGTAAGCGAGCATTCCGACAGATCGTGGTTCATGACCCGCACCGAGGTGCGCTGCGCTGATTGCGATGCCCATTTGGGACATGTCTTTCCAGACGGGCCCCAGCCCACAGGCCAGCGCTATTGCATGAACGGCGCCGCCCTCGATTTTAAGCCTGAAGAGGAGTAAGCGGGCCGTGACACAATCAGACAGCCCCAAGACCCCTCCTGTTGCACCGAAAAAGCCCGTGACCAGAGAAACCCACGGGATCAGCTTTACAGACGATTATCATTGGCTGCGCGATGACAATTGGCAGGAGGTGATGCGCGATCCGTCAGTGCTGCAGGCTGATATCCGCACCTACCTTGAGGCGGAGAACGTCTACACCGAAGCGTTGCTGGCGCACACCCAGCCGTTGCAGGACGCTCTGTTTGTCGAAATGAAGGGCCGCATCAAGGAAGATGACAGCTCTGTGCCTTCGCCCGACGGCGCTTTTGCCTACTACACCTCCTACGTGGTTGGCGGTCAGCATCCCCGGATGTGCCGCCAGGCTCGCGACGGCACCGGTGAAGTGGTTCTGTTGGATGGAGATGGATTGGCTGAAGGCAAGGCATTTTTCGAATTCGGCGGCATGAGCCACTCGCCTGACCATAAATTGGTGGCCTGGAGCGCCGACGAGAAGGGCTCTGAGTTCTGCACACTCCGGATACGGAATATTGCTGAGGGCAAGGACCTTGAGGACCAGGTGGACGATGTTGCCGGTGGCGCAAGCTGGAGCAATGACAGCTGCGATCTGTTTTACTCCAAGTTGGACGAAAATCACCGACCCTCAACGGTTTACCGGCACCGGGTCGGCACTGACCAGGCCCAGGATGAGCTCATTTATGAAGAGGCCGATCCGGGGTTCTTCGTGGATGTGGGGGCAACGCAGTCGCGCCGGTTCATGGTGATTTCCGCCAGTGACCATCAGTCCTCGGAACATTATCTCATCGACACAGAGGCACCCGCCCCCGCGCCGGTTCTGATTTCGGCGCGCCAGCCTGAGATTGAATATGATGTGGAGCATCAAAACGACCGCCTGCTGATCTTGACCAATGTGGATGATGCGGAAGACTTCAAGATTGTTGAAGCGCCCGTTGGCAACCCTGAGCCGGCAAACTGGCGCGATCTCGTGCCCCACAAGCCAGGCCGGCTGATCCTGTCGCACACCGCGTTCAAGGACTTCATGGTGCGCCTGGAGCGCGAGGATGGGCTGCCCCGCATTGTCATCACCGAGGCGGCAAGCGGCGACGAGCACGCCATCAGCTTTGATGAGGAGGCCTACGGCCTGGGGCTTTCCGCCGGCTATGAGTACAACACCGACTGGGTGCGTTTCACCTATTCCTCCATGACCACGCCGGCCCAGGTTTACGACTACAACATGCGCACCCGCGAGCGGGTGTTGCGCAAGACCCAGGAAATCCCCTCCGGACATGACGTGGCGGACTATGTGACCCGGCGGATCATGGCGCCCTCGCACGATGGCGAACTGGTGCCCGTCTCTATCCTCTATCACAAGGACACAAAGCTCGACGGCTCGGCCCCCTGTCATCTTTACGGCTACGGGGCCTATGGCATGGCCATGCCCGCATCGTTCTCCACCACGGTGCTGTCCATCGTCGATCGCGGTTTCGTGCACGCCATCGCCCATGTGCGCGGCGGCAAGGAGCGCGGCTATGGCTGGTACAAGAAGGGCCGGCTGGAGCATAAGGAAAACACGTTCAAGGATTTCATCGCAGCCGGTGAAGCGCTGTTTTCGGATGAGTACAAGTTCACCTCACCCGGCAAGATCATCGCCAGGGGCGGCAGCGCCGGCGGCATGTTGATGGGGGCGGTGGCCAACATGGCCCCTCACCTCTTCGGCGGCATCATTGCCCAGGTGCCGTTTGTTGATGTGCTCACCACCATGCTGGACGACACCTTGCCGCTGACCCCGCCGGAATGGAACGAGTGGGGCAACCCGGTCGCCTCGCCCGAAGCCTACAAGACCATTGCCGGCTATTCGCCTTACGACAATGTTGAGGCCAAGGACTATCCGCCGATCCTCATCACCGCCGGGCTCACCGACCCGCGGGTGACCTATTGGGAACCGGCAAAATGGTGCGCCAAGCTGCGGGATCTGAAGACCGACGACAACCTGTTGCTCTTGAAGACCAACATGGATGCCGGCCATGGCGGCGCTTCGGGGCGGTTTGACAGCTTGAAGGAAACCGCAGAAGCTTACGCCTTTGCCCTTGAGGTTGCGGGATGAAAATCCATCTGCTCTGCGAAAATGAAGCGAGCGACATGGTGTGGCTGGCCGAATGGGGCTTTTCCGCCTTCATTGAATACGGCGATGCCCGCATCCTGTTCGACACCGGGTTTTCCGACGTCTACCAGCGCAACGCAGATCATGCGGGGATTGACCTTGAGACGGCGGACACGGTCGCGATCTCCCATTTCCACCGCGACCATACGCGCGGGCTCCTGTACCACCGGTTCAAGAGCCGCAAGAAGCTGGTGCTGCACCCCCGGGTTCTGACAGCGGTGCTGAAGACCGACGAAGAGGGCATCAAGAAGGATTACGCGGACATTCACGCAGTGATCGACCGGGACTTCGACGTGGTGCCCTCAGAGGGCGCCTATGAGATGGCGCCCGGTGCCTTCTTCCTAGGCGAGGTTCCAAGGGTTACGGGATTTGAGAGCGGCAAGTTCGAAGACGACCCCATGGTGGACGACACGGCACTCGCGTTCCGCACCCCGAAGGGTGCTGTGGTGGTCTCGGGCTGTTCGCATGCGGGCATCTGCAACATCTGCGAGCATGCCAAAACGGTCACCGGCCAACCGCTCCATGCGGTGCTGGGCGGGTTCCACCTTTTGGCGGCGGAGAACCCGCCCGTGGATGAGACCATCGGATACTTCCAGGCCGAGGCGCCCGAGGTTCTGCTGCCCATGCATTGCGTCGATTTCCCGACGCTCGCCAAGTTCCACCAGGTCTTCGGCTCACCGAAATATGGCGCCGGCGACGTGCTTGAGGTCTAGGCGCTCCCGCTTTCGCAGGGGCGCGGGGGGAGGAAGCATGCCGCCCCTCATTCCCCCGGAATTGTGCGCAGCAAATGCCCGGGACCCAGAGCCGCACGCCCGCCTGATCGAGACTATTATGAACAAAAGCGCCACTTTTAAAGGCCACCAAACCGTCAAATAGAGCTATTCTCCTATTCTCTTCAAAACCTTACGCGAATTTGGGTTCGTTTCGTAATTTCGGGGGTTTTTTGACAAGTGACAATTGTCACTATACAATTCTAATATGTCTATACATATGCCCGACAGGCCTGGCGACGAGGTCGGCCACATGCTCAAGAGCGCTGGCCTGACGGTCTCCGCCGCCGCCCGTCATCTGGGGGTCACGCGGCAGACGCTGAACAATCTGATCAACGTGCCGCGCACATCCGTATCGCCTGAAATGGCCCTGCGGCTTGAAGCTGTGTTTGGGGTGAAGGCTGAGACTTGGCTGGGGCTGCAAGCAGCCTATGACGCAGCGCTCATTCGCCAACGCGAAGGGGAGATCACGGGCGGTTTGAAGCGGTTGGAGGTGGAGTAAGCAGGTGTGGGTCGCCGTTTGGGGACGAGCCTGTTCGAACGTCCGGTTTCGGATGCACTTTAACCGGTAATACTGCCAGTCGGGAAAGGGGATTCATGACCGAGGCCGTGTGAATACGCGGCCTTAGTATTGCTGATGATAGCCGCTTGGGTGCGTGCAACTTTTGTGCGCACGCCGTCGTTTGAGTACAATCAGCCTGAGATCGCGTTGATCAGCTGCCGTGTG
>JAAEUE010000137.1 GCA_024227565.1 Alphaproteobacteria bacterium | reverse complement strand
TCATCGATGCTGGCCTCCTTGCCCAGCACCAATGTTGAATCAAACCCAAGCTGATTTGAAAGCCCGAAATCGATTCAGTCAGATCGAATTTGGCTCTAGACACGCCCCCGGTACACGGCAGTGGGGAACATATAGAGAACATAACCATTCATGTCAAGGACTATTTTCATGTATAAATGCGAGTGGAAGGTTGTACACATCGCGTCAAGCACGAGGTTGAACCCGCACGTTTGGGGCTCTAAAGTGACATCTTGGGCCGCATTGTCGTTCAGCACGAATTTGCAGGAGGTCCCCTTGTTGCCGATCAAATCGCTTGTTCTAACGATTGCTGTCATGCTCATCGCGTCCATGCCGGGTTCACCCCCGTCCCTGGCCGAAGAGCAATCCACAGAGCAATCCACAGAGCAATCCACAGAGCAATCCACGGAGATTCCAGCTTGGCTTCAGGCCCATGTGGGCAAGGGCGCAGGCCAGATTGCCCCGGTCGTTCTAAAACGTGCACGCGCCTTGTACCGGCGAAAGGTAAAAGATGGCGTGGTCAAAAACCCCTGCTACTTTTCCATGGATGCAACCCGGCCCAGCACCTTGCGCAACGGCAAAGTGGGGCGCCGGTTTTACGTTGTCTGCGAGGCGGACAAGTCGTTCCGTGCAGTTTTCTCAGGCTACGGCAATGGACGAAAGCTGCGCCGCGCAAACTTCTCGAACGGCCGGCGCTGTGCCAGAAACTTCAGCAACGCAGAAGGCTCCAAGCTGACCACGGGCGGCACATATGTGACGGCCGAAGAAAGAACCTCGTTCAAGGGGTATTATCGGCACAGGGGCAAGAGGAAGCCGCTCCTTCGAACATTCCTTTTGTTTGATGGGGAAGGCGACACGGCGAACGCCAGAGATCGGGCCATCGGTGGGCATCCGGCCATATTTTTGCGCTGGCGGTGCCGCTACAAGAACCCCAAAAGTGCCTATGCGGACAAGAAGGGGTTCGTTCCTTATGGACGTTTGGTGAATTATACCGGTGGCCGCAGCAACGGGTGCACAACCTGGTCGCCATCAGAGTCCAAGCAAATTCTCGCGATGGTGAAAGACAATCCAACGACACTCTACATCTATCCTGAGGCCGGCGACATTGATGCCGTCGCAGGTGCGGTGAAAGCAAAGAAATCTGTGTCGAAGGCCGGGCTGTATTGGAACTCCGCCTGCTTGGGAGCCATCCGCTCTCCCAAATTCTGGCCTAAGGAAACCCTGCAGCCGATCATCAATGAATGGAGGCAATCGCTTCCAAAGGCACAGTACCGTGAGTTGCCCATTTGTAAGGGATGAGGGCTTTGAGCCTGTTTCAGGAGTGCCCGGGTCTGGTTGTCCAACCTCACGGCAATCGGCATAAAAAGTGCCGCCCCCGGCAATGAGCCAAGGGCGGCAGGAGGGCCGGACATTTCTCTGTCCCTATGAGCCGGCGGTGCGATCCAGGAACTTCAGGATGTTGCCGGAGATGAACTCCAGGTGGGTTTCCAGGGCAAAGTGGCCCGTGTTCAGAATAGGCTTTTCCACCTGCTTCAGATCGCGCTCATAAGGGTGGGCTCCATCAACGGGGAAGATGTGGTCGTTCTTGCCCCACACAACCAGCGCCGGCGGCTGATGCTCGCGGAACAGGGCCTGCCACTTGGGATATTCACCCACGTTGGTGCCGTAGCTTTTGAACATCTCAAGCTGGATGTCCTTGTTGCCCGGGCGGTCAAGCAGGGCCTGGTCGTGGGTCCAGTTGTCCGGTGAGATCAGATGCACCTTGTCTTTGGGCACCCCGTGGGTCCACTGCCACTTGGTGGCCTCAAGCTCAAAGAACGGGCGCAGCTTGTCGCCGTTTTCCGTCGTCGGCGCTTTCCAGAACACTTTCAGCGGATCCCAAAAGGCTTTCAAGCCTTCGTCATAGGCATTGCCGTTCTGGACCACGAAACCGGTCACCCGCTCGGGATGTTTGGCAAAAAGGCGGAAGCCCACCGGCGCGCCATAGTCCATCACGTAGAGCGCATAACGCTCGATCTTCTTTGTTTGCAACAGCGTGTCGATCACTGTGGCGAAGTTGGCGAAGGAATAGTCGAACTTTGCAAGCGCTGGCTGGTCGCTGGCGCCGTAGCCGGGATAGTCCGGTGCGATCACATGATACCTGGCGGCGAGCTTGGGCAAAAGTTCGCGGAACATGTGGCTTGAGGTGGGAAAGCCGTGCAGCAACACAATGGTGGGCCGCGACCGGTTGCCGGCCTCGCGGTAGGCGATGTTGACGCCTTGGATCTTAGTGCTGCGGTATTTCACATCCGTGATCGTCTCGCGGACTTCCACAACCGATCCGGCCAGTGTGGCAGGCGCTGCGGCGGTGAGGGCCGTCAGGCTGATGGCGGCGGCCAGGAACAGGCGGCGTGTGAGGCTGGATGATGTGCGTGTCATGGGGTCTCTCCATTGTTTGAGGGGCTAGGCAGGCGTCTTGGCGCTCTTCAGGCGCTTGTTCTCCGCGCGAAGGCGCGTGATCTCTTCGCGCAAGTTGGTGAAATCTTCTTCGAACTCATCCAGCGTGAAACGGCGCGGGATGTGTTGGGGGCAATTCCAGTCGAAGGCCTCGATGGTGATCACCACGGCGCGTTCGGGGCGGCCGCGGTAGGTTTCGTCATGCAACTCGGCAATCAGTTCTGGCGCGTCTGCCGCCTCCACGAGCTTCACCCGGCCCCAGATTTTGAGACGCTGGCGGTTGGGGTAGTCCATCAGGATGAGCGAGACCCGGTCGTTGACGGCCAGGTTGCCAACACTGAGATATTGCCGGTTGCCGCGAAAATCTGCATACGCGAACGTCTTGTCGTCGATCACCTTCAGGAAGCCTTCCGGCCCGCCGCGGAACTGCACATAGGGCCAGCCGGTTTCTGAAACGGTTGATTGGTAGAAGCCATCGCGCAGGGAGATGAAGGCCGCTTCGCGTTCCGTCAGGCGGTCGCCGCCATCGGCCTCAGGGCTCAGAAACTTGACGTAGGCCGCAGCTGATCCTTGAGCTTCCTGAACTGCACGGACGCTGGGGGTAAGGGCGATGTCTGCAAATGCGACGGCCATGGTGCTTCTCCTTCAGGGCGCTGCCCCCGGGATATCGAGTGACAGCGGGTGTTCGGTTCGTCCTGAGGAGAAGGTAGGTAATTTGCCAAAAAAGGATAATATGAAAAAATCAAGATATATTATTGCAATAAACGCAATTATAGTAATGTGAGAAGGCAGGTGCCCCATGAACCAGTTCCGCGAACTCTCCGCCTTCGTGGCGGTTGCCGAAGAGGAGGCGTTCAATGCGGCGGCCCGGCGTTTGAAGGTTTCACCCTCCGGCGTCACCCGTCTGGTCAACGCCATGGAAGAGCGCATTGGCGCACGGCTCTTCACTCGCACCACGCGCCAGGTGAGCCTGACCGATGCGGGCCGCCGGCTCTATGGCGAGGCCGGGCGCATTCTGGAACAGGTTGAGCAGGCAGAGGCCTTGGCGGCAGGGGCCCACCAGATGCCGAGCGGCACGCTGCGCATTACCGCGCCGGTGCTGTTTGGGCAGCGTTATTTGATGCCCATCGTGCGCGACTTTCTTGATGCCTATCCCAATGTGTCGGTCCTTGCGGGATTTCACGACCGGGTGGTGCACATTTTGGATGAGGGTTTCGACGTGGCCTTGCGCATTGGGCAGCTTGAGGACACATCGCTCTATGCCACCCGGGTGGGCACGGCACGGCGCGTTGTGGTTGCAGCCCCCAGCTATCTTGAGGCCCACGGCATCCCGGCCAAGCCGGAGGATTTGGCGCCCCACCAGATTATCATCCCCGGGGGAATTTTTAACCGCGAGGAATGGGCTTTCAAAGCCAGGGGAAAACCGGTTGTGGCCAGGCTGAAGCCAAGGCTGACGCTCACCAGCTTGACGGCGGGCATAGACACCGCGATTGCAGGGTGGGGCATCACCCGGGCGTTGTCCTACCAGGTTGCAGACGCGCTGGCCGATGGGCGGCTGGTGGAGGTTTTGGGGGCGTGGGAAACCGAAGAGATGCCGGTTTCGCTCGTCTATCCGGAGGGCAGGCAGGCGGCGGCGAAGATCCGGGTGTTCGTGGAGTTTGCCGCAGGGCGGCTGCGGGCAGGGCCGGGGTTGTAGGCGCGTGCGCCCAACCTCTCGCCCCCTCCGTTTACCCGCGCCCCTGCCGTTTACCCGCGCCCCTGCGAAAGCAGGGGCCCATAGCTCTGAGCGCACGGTTGGCTCGCATGGATCCCTGCTTTCGCAGGGATGCAGGGGATTATGGGATGCGGGACTTGCCTCTCTCCGTCATGCCTGCACAGGCAGGCATCCAGGGGCCGAGGACTCTGAGCCTGCCGCCCTGGATCCCCGCTTTCGAGGGGATGACGATGGGGGTGAGCGGGCATGACGATGGGGGTGAGCAGGGATGACGATGGGGGTGAGCAGGGATGACGGGAAGGGGCGGCGATCACTCCCGCGCTTCTAGCTCAGGCGGTTCTCGAAGGTCTCGTAGTCAAACTGGCGAACCATCTCCAACCCATCGCTCCTGGGGTCCCAAAGCGCGATTCCCGGCAAGGGCGTCCCGTTGAAGGTGGAGGCCTTCACCATGGTGTAATAGGCCTGGTCGGCAATCATCAGACGTTCGCCAACCTCCAGCGGGTGGGCGAAGCGGTAGGTGCCGATCACGTCGCCGGCCAAACACGTGGGGCCGCCAAGACGGATCACACAAGGATCTGTGCTCTCCGATGCGCCCGCATCCTCCACGATCTCCGCTCCAGAGATCTCCGGCGTGTAGGGCGCCTCGATCACATCTGGCATATGGCAGGTGGCGGACGCATCGGTAATCGCGAAATGCCCCTCCGCCGCCCCGGTGTCGAGAACTTCGGTCACCAGCACGCCGGCATTCAGCGCCACCGCTGTGCCGGGCTCCAGGTAAACATCAAGCCCGGTGCGGGCGCGCAGATCCTTAAGGCGCTCAACCAGGCGCCCCACCGGGTAATCTGGCGCGGTGAGCAACTGCCCACCGCCCAGATTGAGCCAGCTGATCTGATCGAAATGACCGGAGAACTTCTCTTCGGTTGCGGCCAAAAGCCGGTCGAACGGTTCAAAGCCCTGGTCGCAGAGGGCATGCACATGCAGGCCGCTGATACCGTCCGGCAACCGGTCCCCAAGCTGCTCGGCAGTCACTCCAAGCCTGGACCAGGGCGCACACGGGTCATAGAGCGGTGTCGCCACTTCGCTATGGCGCGGGTTGATGCGCAGGCCCGCGGTGCAGCCGGGCCGGCCGCCGAAGCGCTCCCATTGACCGAGCGAGTTGAAGATCAGGTGGTCCGACAGCGAGACCAGCTCGTCCAGATCACCTGCCTTCAGGCCGGGTGCAAAGGTATGCACTTCGCCGCCAAACCGCGTGCGGCCCAGGCGCGCCTCCCAGAGGCCGCTGGCGGCCGTGCCGTGCAGATGGGCGCCGATCAGGTCGGCCACGGCGAAACAGGAGAACGCCTTCAGCGCCAGCAACACCTTGGCGCCGCTGCCCTCTGCAATCGCGCTCAAGATCTGCAGATTGTCTTCCAGCTTCGCCAGATCCAGCACAAAGCACGGCGACGGTACGCGGCTGGCGTCAAAACCGGCAAAATTGTCTGCGCGCTCAATCACCGGCGCCGGGCCATCCGCCATCAACCGGCAGATCCATCACCGACCAGGAAATCCCGAGTTTCGGCATCAGGGCCAGAAAAGGGTCGGGATCAAGCTCTTCCGCATTGACCATGGTTTGCGGATCCCATTCGCCGCGCGCCAACAGCAGGGCTGCGGTCATCACCGGCACCCCGGTGGTGTAGGAGATCGCCTGGCTGCCCACTTCCGCGTAACAGGCCTCGTGATCGCAGGTGGAATAGATCAGCACCCGGCGCCTCTCGCCATCCTTCATGCCTACAATATCGCAGCCGATGCAGCATTCCCCCGTGTAGCCCTCGGCCAGGGTGGCCGGATCGGGCAGCACCGCCTTGACCATGCGCACCGGGGCCAGCTCAACCCCGTCCACCTCAACTGGAATGCTGGAGAGCAGGCCAAGGGTGTTGAGCACGTTGAAGACCTGCAGGTAGCGCTCGCCAAAGCCCATCCAGAACTCGATGCGCTTGGCTTCAGGAAAAGCGCGGGGCAGGGAGTGCAGCTCATCATGGCCCATGGAGTAAACATCGTGCGTGCCCACTACCGGCAGGGTCACGGACATTTGCCTGGAATGATGCGGGATGGTTTTGAACGCGCCGTCCTCCCAGAAGACAACGTCTTCTGAGATCTCGCGCAGGTTGGTGTCTGGATCGAAATTGGTGGCAAAATAGCGCCCGTGATCGCCGCCGTTCACATCAATGATGTCGATGCTCTCAATGCTGTCCAGCAAGTGCTTCTTGGCATGGGCGCAGAAGATGTTGACCACGCCGGGGTCAAACCCCATCCCCAGAACCGCGTTCAGGGCCTTGCCTTCAAAGGCCGGTTTGCGGGGCCATTCGAAGTTCCCATACCAGGGGGCTGGAACGTTCTCCACGAACTCATCTTCCGCCACGGCGGTGTCGATGTAATGGGCGCCGGCGCCAATGCACGCATCCATGGCGGCCACGTTCACATAGGGCGTTGCCACGTTCACCACGATGGCCGCATCAAGCTCGCCGATCAGGGCTTCCAGTTCGGCCTGGTTTTGGGCGTCCACCTGGCGCGCCTCAATGGTGCCATGGCCGCGCGCGCCCACGTCTGCCGCGATGGCCTCAGCCTTGGCAAGCGTCCGGCTCGCCAAGGTGATGGTGCCGAATGCACCGGCGTTTTGAGCTGCTTTGTGGGCGGTGACGCCGCCGACGCCGCCCGCCCCAAGGATCAACAAATTGGGTTTGCGCATGAGACCTTCGCCTTCAAACCAGAACGTGAGTTTGGATTGAGCGGCTTATGGACTCAAATGCCCGCTTAGCGCAATTGTCATATTTCAGCGCGGCTGGCGCAAACCGTCGCAAGCAGGTCTAATGCCTAATCCGCCCAGGTTGGGCGAAATAGGCTTTCGACGTTCTTTACGGACGAGCAACTTATCCCCTCTCAGACGTAACAGTCTGATCGGCGGTTGCTCTAAACAGCACCAGCATATTCGCCGCGGGCCGGGTATTCGTTCTTGATGGCAAAGTCCAGCGCGCCGACCAATTCGGAGAAATGCGGGCGCACAAACGGCATGGTTTGTACGGAGCCATAATAGAGGTTCTGTTCGGGCGTCACCAAGAACAGGCCGGGCTCGGAAAACAGGTCCGGCTCAACAATGCCGATTGAGGTCGCGCCGCGGGATGTGGAGATGTAGAGGCCCCATTCCTTGGCCTTGTCGAGCGACAGGTCATAGGCAAAGCGCAGGTCCTTGGCGTTGATCTTCTCAGCCATGTCTTTGGCGCGCTCTTCAGTGTCGGACGAGACGGCGATGGTGGTCACGCCGCGCTCGGCGAACTCAGCGGTCTTCTTTTCCAGCTCCATCAGATAGTTAGCGCAGATCGGGCAATGCAGGCCGCGGTAAAAACAGATCACCGTGCCGCGCTCGGAACCTTCTGATGCGAGGTCGAATTGGCCACCGCCAACGAGCGGGAGAGTGAGGTCGGGGGTCTTCTGGCGGGGCATAAGCATGGGGCAACTCCTAAAGTTTGCTTTTGGCTGCGGAGGCCTGTATATCAGATTTCATGAACGAAAAATCCGATATATCTGATCAGAACTCCGAAAACACGGCGGTCCATTATGACCGGCTCTCGTCTCTCATGGCCAATTTCGAGATGCGGGTGCGTCCGGTCGAGGCAGGCCACGGCAACATTGCGGTCTATGGCAACGAGCAGACCGGAGCGGCTGAACTGGTGCAGTTTTGGCCCCTGGGACACGCAGAGCGGCGCGATGCGATCTTGGAAATGCGGGCAGAGTGGGGTGGGCAGGCCAACCCGCTGGTGGCCGCCTTGCCGCGCATGTTGAGCATCACCCTTGAAGATGATCCACAGGTGCGGCGCCTGTCTGAGATCCTGGTGGAGGAGGCCCGCGCCGCCCGCTGCGGTTCTGACGGGGCGCTGTCGCGGCTTTGCGAGGTGCTGATCATCCACATGATGCGGCGCGAAATCGAGCGTGGGAGCACATCGCCCGGACTGGTCAGCGGCCTGTCCGACACTCGTTTGAGCCGCGCCATCGTGGCCATGCACAATGATCCAGGCCGGCGCTGGAACAACCGGGAGCTGGCTGATTTGTCTCATCTTTCCCTCAGCCGGTTTGCAGAGCTGTTTCCCATGAAGGTGGGCTTGTCGCCCCAGGCCTATTTGCGCAAGTGGCGGCTGACGTTGGCGCGGCGCGATGTTGAGGGCGGGCACCAGGTGCAATCGGTTGCCCGGAAGCTCGGTTATTCCAGCGCAGAGGCCCTGACCCATGCTTTCAAGCGGGAGTTCGGCGCAACGCCCCGAAATGTGCGCGCAAGGCAGCAAGCCTCTACCGCTGCCTGAAGCGCCGGGTTAGACTGACGCAGGTCGCAAACGCGCATTGCTCTGGCGTTATTGACATGTGTTTATGGAGCGGCGGCCCTTACGTAAGCGCTCAGCTCTGAATTGCGGTAATTGAACGGGAAACAAGCAAATGACTGGCTCACACTCCAACATCGATCCTGATGGTCTTTTGGAATATTCAGTGGTCTTCACCGATCGCTCTCTCAACCACATGTCTCAGTCGTTTCAAGGGGTGATGCGCGGAATTTCGGCCGGCCTCAAATCGGTTTACAACGCCGAAGCTGCCGTTGTTGTCCCTGGCGGCGGCACCTATGGCATGGAAGCGGTTGCACGCCAGCTTGCCCACGACAAGAAGTGCCTGGTGATCCGCAACGGCTGGTTCAGCTTCCGTTGGTCGCAGATCTTCCAGATGGGCAACATCCCGGCAGAAGAAACCGTGCTCAAGGCACGCCAGATTACCAGCGGCTCGCAAGCCCCGTTTGCCCCGGCTCCAATTGACGAGGTGGTCAGTGCCATCGCTGCGCAAAAGCCAGATCTCGTGTTCGCCCCTCATGTGGAAACCTCCTCAGGCATGATCTTGCCCGATGACTACATGAAGGCTGTAGCCGATGCGGTGCATGCGGTTGGCGGATTGTTTGTGCTCGACTGCATCGCGTCAGGCACGATTTGGGTCGACATGAAGGCCATCGGTGTGGACGTGCTCATCAGCGCCCCGCAAAAGGGCTGGAGCTCCTCGCCGTGCGCCGGGCTGGTCATGCTGAGCGAGGCCGGCAAGGCCCGGGTTGAGGCCACAACCAGCTCAAGCTTTGCTTGTGATCTTTTGAAATGGCATCAGATCATGGCGGCGTACGAAGGTGGCGGCCATGGCTATCACGCCACCCTGCCAACTGACGGTCTGGTGAAGTTCTATGCAGCCATGCAGGAAACCGAAGCTTTTGACCTGGCTCAGGCATCATCCGCTCAGTGGGATCTTGGCAACAAGGTGCGCGCTTTGCTGGAAGGCAAGGGGATCACAAGCGTGGCCGCGGAAGGTTTCCAGGCCCCGGGTGTGGTGGTGTCCTACACCACGGATGCCGGCTTCCAGACGGGCAAGAAGTTCGCCGAGCTTGGCATGCAGATCGCTGCCGGTGTGCCGCTGCAGTGCGATGAGCCGGAAGACTTCAAGACCTTCCGTCTTGGTTTGTTCGGGTTGGACAAGCTTGGCAATGTGGACCGCACGGTGGGCCGCCTCGACAAGGTCTTGTCCCAGGTGCTCTCCTCAACAGACCGCGCCAGCGCGTAAGGCGCTGGCGGCGTGCAGGGGAAAGATACGCAAAAATGATCCGTCATGCCTGCGACGGCAGGCATCCAGGGCCACGCAAACCGTTTAGCGGTTCGCCCCTGGATTCCCGCCTGCGCGGGAATGACGATAGAGGTGGTTGTTAGCACCGCGGTCCTGAACTTCCCCCCGCTCCCCTGCGAAAGCAGGGGCCCATAGCTCTGAGCGCGCTGCACGGTCCTATGGATCCCTGCTTTCGCAGGGATGCGGGGGATAAAGGCGAGGGATGCGGGGGGCAAAGGCGAGGAATGCGGGGATTCTCACTCCTCGTCATGCCTGCGCAGGCAGGCATCCAGGGCCGTTTGACTTTGAGCTTTGCTGATCTGGGCCCCAGATATTTTGCTGCGCAAAATTCCGCGGTGACGGGTTTGGGCGCCTAGGACGCCTGCCTCACCTGCATTGGCACAGGAGGCCCGCCGGCAAAGTGGGCGGCGATGCGTTCGGCTGCCTGGCCATCCCAGTTCTCCGGTGACGGCGGCGTTGCGCGCGCTTTGCTCTGAGCCTGGTTGAAGGCATCGAAGATGGCGTTCGGGTCGCTGCCCACCAACTGGTTGGTGCCTTCTGAAATTGTGATCGGCCGTTCGGTGTTCTCCCGCAGAGTGATGCAAGGCACCCCAAGGATCGTGGTTTCTTCCTGAAGGCCGCCGCTGTCGGTGAACACCGCCTGCGCGCTGGCATTGAGGCTGAGGAATTCCAGATATCCCAGCGGGTCAATCATCTTGATCCGGCCACTTTCAAAATAGGAGGCAAAGCCAAACTCTTCGATTTTGGCCTTGGTTCTGGGATGGGCCGGAAACACGATCGGCAGGTTTCCAGAGATGCATTTCATCGTTCTGAGAATGCGGTTCAACGTGGCCAGATCGTCCACATTGGAGGGCCGGTGCAGGGTGAGCGTTGCGTACTCGCCGGCTTTCAAGCCCAACTGCTCATGGTAGCGCAGTTCAGCGGCCTGCTCGCGGAACATCAACAGGGTGTCGATCATCACGTTGCCGACAAAGTGGATTTTGCTGTCCGGTATCCCTTCGCCCGCCAGATTGTCATTGGCCAGCCGGTCCGTTGTGAAGAGATAGTCAGCAATGGTGTCGACGCAGCGCCGGTTGATCTCCTCCGGCATCGCCATGTCGCCCGAGCGCAAGCCGGCCTCCACGTGGGCAACCTCGATCCCGAGTTTCTTGGCGGTGAGGGAGCAGGCCAAAGTGGAATTCACGTCGCCGACCACAATAACCAGATCGGGTGCGAAGTTCCGGCACACAGGCTCAAAGCCTAACATGACCTTTGCGGTCTGCTCAGCCTGGGTGCCCGAGCCGACTTCCAGATTGACGTCAGGTGCGCGCAAGTCCAGGTCGCGAAAGAAGGACGCGCTCAGCTGCTCGTCATAATGCTGGCCGGTGTGCACCAGTATTTGTTCAAAAATATCCCCATAGGCGCGGAACGCCTTAATGATGGGCGCGACCTTCATGAAATTCGGCCGCGCGCCGACCACGCTCAATATTCGCATTTTCCCCAGCGTCCTTCGCACTCAACTCTTCGCACTGACCCAATGTTGCCAACATTTCGCGCGCCAGACGGGTCCGGTCATAAAGTGGCGCGGCTTTCAGGCAGTTTGTCCGCAATTGGTTGCGTAAATCTATATTTTGGTGAAGTTTCAGGAGCTTATGGGTCAAATCGGCACTATTTTCCGGTTGGAATGGTAAACCAATTCTATTGATTTCGACGATTTCGGCAGATTCGCCCTCCACTCCGTGCAGCACGGGCAGGCCCATGGCCATGCATTCAAACAATTTGGAGGGAATAACCGTCTTGAAAAGCTCTGTGCGGCGCAGATGAATGATGGACACATCAAGCAGCGACCAATAGCGCGCGACCTCGTCCTTGGGCACTGTGTCCAGCAAGGTGAGGTTGGTGAGCCCGCGGTCTTCGGCGGCGTTTAGGAGCTTCTGCTTTTCCGCGCCGTCGCCCAGCAACAACAGGTGGATGTTCTGGCCCTCAGGATGCGCCTTCAATGCCTCGGCGGCATCCAGCAAGGTTTCAAGCCCATGCGCCATGCCATGGGTGCCCACATAACCGGCGACGAATTTGCCTTCCAGTCCGAGTGCTTGAACCAGGTCGGGGTCTTTGTCCCGCCAGCTGAACCGGCTGGCATCAACGCCGTTGGTGACCACTGAAATCCTGTCGCCTTCAATGCCACGCTGAGTGATGTTCTTTTTGAAGGCATGGGTGACGGTTACAACCGCGGCAGCCCGGCGATAGAGGAACAGCTCGAGCTTCTCCAAGGCGTTCAGAATGGGCTCTGAGCCCACCGCGCCCACGGCACGGATTGAGTCCGGCCACAGATCGCGCACCTCAAACACGAAGGGTATGCGTTTCAGGGCTGCGCTTGCCCATGCAGCGCAGGCGGTGAAGAACTGCGGCGAGGTGCCAACCACGATGTCCACCTTGCGCACAAAGGGCGCTGCCAAGGTGGCGCTGGCCATATAGCTTACATAGTCGAGCGTGCGGCGCAGGAAGCCTTCATTGGCGGTGATGTAGGACCACACGCGAATGACCCTGATGCCCTCGACATGTTCAGACTGCCAAAGCCGGTTGCGGTAGCCGTCAAACACTTTGCCCTTGGGAAAGTTGGGGGCGCAGGTGATCACCGTGACCTGGTGGCCCTCGCGGACCCATTCGCGGCAATGCTCAAACGTGCGCGAGGCCGGGGCGTTGACTTCAGGCGGGAAATTATCGGTTAGAAACAGAATGTGCACGGGGGAAACGCCTACCAGTTCAATTCAAAGATCAGTTCGCCATCGACCACCGGAAAGATCAGCGTGCTGTTGGGCACGGCCATGCCGAATTCCGGATGCCAGGTGGTCTCAGCGATGCTGGCCGGCGCATTGGCCCGCCAGCTCAGAATGTGCTCTTCGCCAATCTGGATCGTGCCCACATGGCCTTTGCCGCCGGGCGCAAACTGCACCAGGCAGTGCGGCGCAAGCGGGAAGTGGGCCAGCGCATCGCCATAAGGGCCCTCAACGTGGTCGCGCACGTTCAATCTGGTTTTCTCCAGGCGCCAGGCCCGGCGGTGGGTCGGCATGCCAGGGAGGCGGTGATAGCCATCATGGGCGCAAGCGACGGTCATGACGCCGTCTTCATCGGCAAGGCGCAAATCCATCGGCTTTGCCCGGCGCGCCGCGCGGAACCCGGCCCACACCTCAGAGGAGGCCTCACCGTCGATCTCGACCGTGCTGTGGGCTGCCGTGCCCCGCTGGCGGAGTCGTTCAGGGCCGGTGCCGTAGACCGATGTGCCGCCGTTCACGATGAGCCGATGGCCAAACAACGACATCTCAAAGGAAAGCGTGTCGGCATGGGCATGGCCGGGCAGGTAGTCCGGGCCCACTGGTGCGGTGTCGAGCAGGGCAACACAGTCGTCCTGCTCCAGCCGGATGTAGCCGCTGTCGGCGAGGTGCAACAGGCGGGAGGTGGAAGGCGGCGGCACCTCGGCATCGCAGCGTCTGGCATAGGCGCGCAAAGTGTCGCGTGCTGGCGCAATGGCGAAGGCGGCGTCGTTGAAGAACGCTATCCGCCCGTCAGGATGGCACATGCCGTCAAGCCAGCTCAGCATTCCGGGCACCGTGCCGCGCAGTTTGTCGGTTGTCTTTGTGGCGATCGTCCCAGGATAGGCCGCGGCCAGATTGATCAGATCCAGAACGTCTTCCAGAATGATCGCATGATACATGGGCGAGCGCTCAAAGTGGCCGCCGTCGCTGAGCACCTGTTCGCTGAGTTCCGCATCCAGGATCGCGAGCCCTGTTTCCAGCCAGGCGTCCGCCTCGTCGCCGGAAAAATAGCAGCCGGCAAACACCAGCGCCTTGGCATTGGCGAACAGATGGTTCCCCATTAAATGATGTTCCAGCCGTTTGGCCAGCCACCTGGTCTGGACCGCCAGGCTATTGTGCCAGTCCTCCGTCATTCCGGTGCCGGAGAGCGCCCATTTGATCCAATTTACAATGCGCAGCGATGTTGGATAAGGCTCCCAGCCATTGCCGCCAGCAGGAGGGTTCTCTTCAATCCAGCGGTCCACCAGCATCCGGTGCCAGGCGTGGCGGCTGTGGGCGTTTACCGCGTTCAGATCGTCGAAATAGTGCAGGTTATAGAGCCAGAGCTTGGCTTGCGTCTCGCTGTTCCAGTCTGCCGCACCGGGCACACCGGCGGCATGATTGAGGAACTGGAAGCGGTTTGGCCCCGTCAGGCTCTGGCGCTTGCGGGCGGGCTCTGCCCAGTCGCTCAGAATCTTGCGCAGAGGAGGCGCGGGCCTGAGGTCGGGTGAGGGCCGGGAGAACTTGTGCAGGGCGCGGCCATAGATTTGTTCGGGCCGCAAGTGCCGCACAGTTTCGATGAGGCGGCGGGCCTGGCCGATCATTTCAACTGCTCTGCTGCGCTGATGGTGACCCGGGCCACCTCAAACAACTCATCGGCCGGAATGGGGGCAGCAGCGCCCGTCCACACCGACACCATGAACGCGGCCACGCAGTTCTTCTGGCCCTTGTCCTGGCGCCAGGTTTTCGCGCTGCGAAGCCCCTTCCAGCCATGGCCGGTGAGCTTGCGGAAATTGTCGAGCTGCAACACCTTGCCGGCGCAGAACACTTCAACGCGCTCCTTGGGCAGGCTCTTGTGGCCATTGGCCAGATAGTTGATGACGGCCAGCGAACCATCCCCGAACTGCAACGTGATCGACGCATTGTCGGCCGGGTGCGCGCCGCCTACCGAACCAAGGCGTGCTGCTGTATGAGCCGTTATGGGGAACCCGATCAGATGCCGCGCCAGATCGATGAAGTGGCAACCTTCCCCAATGATCCGCCCGCCGCCAACTGCAGGGTCTTGGGTCCAGTGAGAGCTTTGTATGGTGCCGGCATTGACTGTGATGGTCAGCATTTTCGGCGCCGCCTCAGCACTCAAAAGGTCTTTCATCGCGATCACATGCGGGGCAAAGCGCCGGTTGTAGCCCACCATCAACCGGGCATCTGGATACTGCCGGTGCGTGGCCTCAATCTCGTCCAGCTCCGCCAGGGTGAGGCACAGCGGTTTTTCCACGAACACAGATTTGCGCGCTTCCAGGGCCTCGACCACATACTGTTTGTGGCTGTCGTGGCGGCTGCAGATGCACACCGTGTCGATTTCATCATTGGCGAAAATTTCGCCGGCATCAGACGTTGCATGCCCAAACTTGAACTTCTTGCCGTAATGCACCGCTGAAACGCCGCTTGAACTGGCAATGGTGCGCAAACCCGCACCAGCCTCCTTGAAAGCAGAAATGAGGACGCGGCCGCCATAGTTGCCGGCGCCAATGAAGCCTGTGTTGCCTTTTGCAGCCGTCCGCTCGGACCGTTCCTCGGCAAACGCCACCACCCGGTTCAAAAGCTCGTTCAGGGCCGGTCCTGTGCCATGGGCGTCCGGATAGGTGATCAGTATGCCCAGCGACGGTGTGCCGGACACCAGAACGTCATAGGCGTCTGCCGCTTGGCCGATGGCATGCCTGTGGCTGACCAGGGGCGCCACATCGATCTGCCCGCTGGCCATGAGATCGAGCACAGCCTCAAAATTGCGCTGTTCAGTCCAGCGCACAAAGCCCACCGGATAATCCTGGCCCTTCTCTTCATAGGCCGGGTCATAGCGGCCCGGACCATAGGAGCAGGAGACCTGAAAGGTCAGCTCCTTTTCAAAGAAGTCGGCGCGGGACAGCTCAAGGCCGGTCACGCCGACCAGCACTACGCGGCCCCGCTTCCGGCTCATTTGAGCTGCTTGCGCCACCGGATCGCTGCTCTGGGTTGAGGCGGTGAGCAGCACTGCGTCCATGCCGCGGCCCTGGCTGAACGCAAGGGCGGCCTGCACCGGGTCTGCGGTGGCTGACAGATCAATGGTTTCTGCTCCGAAACCCTTGGCAAGGGCCAGGCGGCCTGGATCAAAATCCAACCCCAGCACCCGGCAGCCATTGGCGCGCAGCAGTTGCACGGTCAAAAGTCCCACCAGCCCAAGGCCCAGCACTGCAACCGTTTCGCCCAGGTTGGGCTGCGCCAGCCGCACGCCTTGAAGCGCGATGGCGCCGATGACCGTGAAGCTGGCCGCCTCATCGCTCACGGCGTTGGGCACTTTTGCACACAGGTTCTTCGGGGAAACCACCACCTCGGCATGCTTGCCGTTGGACACCACCCGGTCTCCGGGGGAGAACGCGGTGCAGCCCTCGCCGGCTTTGAGCACGCGGCCCACATTGCAATAGCCAAGGGCCAGGGGCTGATCGAGCTTTGAGCGCACCGCGTCGAGCGTGGCCGCCAGGCCGTCGGTGCCGATCTTCTCCAAGGCCTGCCTCACCTTGTCAGGCTGCTGACGGGCCTTTGAGACAAGCGAGCCGCGGCCAAAATCCACCAACATGCGCTCGGTGCCGGACGACACCAGACTGACGGTGCTTGCGATCTGCACATGCCCATCCCGCACCTTGGGGGCCGGAATGTCGGCCACATGTGTTTCGCCATTTGAGAGGTTTTGTAAAATCTGCTTCATATGAGGTGTTCTCGTGCCTGAGCCCAAATCTGGTCAGGCGACCTGTTCGGTTCTGTTCTTTGTTGTGCCGGCCGCGCTGTTGGTGTTCTGCAGTTTCATCTCGGCCAATTTGTAGTCCCTCATGCGATAGACGTCCGACCGTAGCCGGGCCCACATCACGCCCACCTTGCCGGCGCGCCAGGCGCCCAGTCCAAACAGGCAATACAAGAAGACCAGGAGATATCTGAACGGCACCTTGCGGTAATGGGCCTTCAGCCACATGCGCCGCTGCAACGCAGTGCCAAGCAGCTTAGGTTCATCGGAGAGCGCCGCGTTGCGGAGTGCGCCCGCGGCTTCTGCGGAGGAATAGCGGTTCTGCTTTTCAAACCAGTGATGCAGATCGGGGCTGTCGTGATGCTCAAGCTCGCCGGCAACCTGAACCACGTTTCCTTTGACAATCGGATGCTCGTTCACGAGCACATCTGAAAAACGGCAGCAGCCGGTTTTCCACACGCGGGTGAGGTCATGGGCCACACCGAGAGGCTGGCCCATGAACCACAACCGGCGCTCAAAACTGATGCCGTCGGCGCCGCCAATGGCGATGGCCTGGGCAATGTTCCTTTTCAGCTCCGGCGTCAGGCGTTCATCCGGATCAAGCTTCATTGTCCACGGCATGCTGATGGGAAGTTCGTCCAACGCAAAATTCCACTGATCGCCAAATCCGCTGAACTTGCGCTGCACCACGTGAACCCCGTGACGGAGCGCAATCTCAACTGTTCTGTCGGTGCTGAAACTGTCGACGAGGAACACTTCGCCGGCCCAGCCTTTCAGGTTTTCCAGCACCTCGTCCATCGCATGCTCTTCGTTGAGCGAGATGAGGATCACGGCCAGCGGAAGCGAATATTGGTCTTTGTCCCAGGGTCTGTCTTGTGCGGTCATCAGTTGACCCTCAAGCAATCGGGAGGGGACATGAGACCGGCCGCCCAGGCATAGGTGTGTGCCATCTGATCTGCGACTGCGGCCCATGAAAACGCATCTTGCATCCAGGCGCGCCCCTTTGCGCCCATCTCAAGGCGTTGTTCATCTGATGCATTCATTGCCTGGCCTAAGCCTTTGATCAGTTCGTTTGCACCAGGTTCCACGCACCAACCGCAATTGTGCCCCACCACAGGCCCCCACGGTGTGCCGGTTGTGGTCACCACAGGCACGGCGCGGGCCAGGGCTTCTGCAACGGTATGGCCAAAATTCTCAGTGGTGGACGGCAACACATAAACATCGGCGTCCAGGTAAGCCTGATGCTTGGCAACTCTGTAGAGCGGCCCGGCAAACGTGACCCTTGGCAGGGACAGGCGCTCTGCCTGGCGCCGCAATTCAGCCTCGTGCCCCACCGGATCAGATCCTACGATCACAAGCTTCCACTCGGGGTGCCGGTCTGCCAAAGCCGACCAGGCCTCCAGCAGATCGCTGAGCCCCTTGATGGGATGAATGCGCCCGAGAAACAGGAGCGTCCTTTGCCGAGGGGCTTTGGACCTGTGTTCGAGGACAGGGACATCCACCCCGTTCGGGATGACCGCAACAGGTTGCTTCAAACCAAAGGCGCGAATGTCGTGATATTCCTGCTCGCAGGTTGCGTGAAGACATTTGGCCTGTTCCACAGCAGCGCGTTGCTTGAGCCACCAGAAGGTTTTTTTGACGCCGCGCGAACGGGCCAGCGCCACGGGGCTGAAGGTGCCGCGCGGGGAGATGATCAACGGGGTGCCACTGTTTTTTGCAGCTTCGCCGGGATAGACATTCGGCATCATCCACAGGCCATGATTGTGGATCACATCGGCCCGTTTGGCTTGCCGCGCCAGGGAGGTTTCCAACGCGCGCGAGATACCCAGCCTGGAGAGAATGTGCGAGCTGCCAAAAACATCGTGGCGATAGTTTTGAGCGTCCCGGCGCGCGCGCTCGTCAATCGTCAGCAACCGCACCCGGTGATATTTGGCACCAAGCTCTTCGCACAACCTTGAGACCGAATAGGACGGCCCGCTGGCTTCCTTGCAGACGTGGGGCACAGTGTGCACGATCCTCATGCGGTCCCCCAATGATCTGGCCGCGAACATGCAGCGGCACACTGCGTTACCAGCGTTTGAATGCATCTATCGGCGTGAGATGAGGTGGGGGTTCCGCGCTTGCATATGGCAGCAGCACGACAGGTCTGCCTCGGCGCAGCACTGCGCAATTGGTATATGCCGGCGATCTCGCACATTGCCTGGCTATCTTCCCCTAGACCCGGCGGAGAACATCATGTTCGAACCCGGGCGTGTTCTAGGGACGCATTGTCCCGCTAACCGGTCACGAAAGTCTTAATTTTCTGAGGAATTTCAGCCCCGTACGGCATGATCCAGGGCGCCGCAGGGGGCGCCAGATTGTGCCCGAGTGAGGCAATGATGGCCTCCAGATACCCGGCGCCGGCTTCAGCAGACAGGGCGTTCTGGGCCCAGGTGCGCATTTTCGCCCTTTGAGGGCCGCCCCACGGGGCATCGTTCACCTGGAGGCCGAGGAGGCGCTCCAGTGAAACCCTGTCGCCGGACGCAAACACACCGCCTGCGCCCGAATTTGACACCGCAACCTTCGCCCCGCAGGCCGAGCTGCAAATGGCCGGGGTGCCGGCGAGCAGTGCCTCGGTCACAACCGCGCCCCAGCCGTCATATTCGCTCGATAAAATCAGGCAATCGCTGTTGGCAATCGCCTGTTGCGCGTCCTCATTCGTCACCGTTCCGAGCCATTCAATGGCAGTGGCATTTGGCTGGGTGCGGGCAAGCGCTTGGAGTTCGCCCTCAAGCGGGCCAGAACCAATGATTTTCAGTGTTGTGCCCGGCTGGTTCAAAGCGCCAAACGCCTCGATCAGAAGATCAACCCGCTTCAAGGCAATCAGCCGCCCCACATAAACAATCTGCCGGGTTGGCTTGCGCGTTTCTGCGGTTTCAGGCGCCTGGCGCAGGAAATAACTGAACGGATAGATCCTGTCGGCGCGAAAGCCGCATTCGGCGATGAACCGTTCGGCCTCTTCGCTGATTGCCAGGCAGAACGACACCGCGTCGCCATAATGCTTCACCTGGCGTTTGTAGAGAGGCTTCTTGAGCCATCCCGTCTTGCCGCGCTGGTCAATGGCCTCCATCATCACGCCAATGCGCGCACCCTTGCGGGCCAGAGCGGGCAGGGCGTGCGAGATCGTGCCATTTCCGCGGAAACCCTGGCACAGGTGGATGGCGTCCGGCGCGAAGCTCTGCGCTAACGCGGCTATTTCGGCGCCTGTTTCTGCCAATTTGAGCTGGGCGCCGCCTAAACTCGGTTCCACCCAGCCCATGGCCGCCCGCGAGCGCCTGACGGCTTCTGTTGCGATGTAGGTCACCTCAAGGCCCGGGCGCGCGGCCAATGCCTGCACAAGCCCGGCCTGGTGGGGACTGATCATGGATTGCCAGAAAACGATCTCGGTCATTGCTGCTGAACCTTTTGGGCTGAGCGTGCCGATGTCGCCATGAGGATCGCCATCCACACCAGAAGACCGATCCCGTTCGGCGAAAACAGAACGGATTCACCGAGATTGACCAGAAGGGCGCTGAAGAAAAGCCAGACCATCTCAAGTTGGCCGCTGCGGCAGATCGAATTCAAGAGCACCAGCAAAAGGCCGGCAAACAACAAGAAGCCGGCAAAGCCGATTTCCTCCAGAATGGCAGAATACATGTTGCCCTTCTCAATGGAGGCGCCCACCGGGAGCCCGAAAATGGGCTCTCGCTTCACTTTCATTTTGGCAGGATCAGAGGCGACACCGAAACCGATGCCCAGTACCGGATTGGCGTAAAAATTGTTCATGGACCTTGAGATCAGCCTGCCGCGGGAGGCGTCGAACGCCGATGCGATGGTCTGATTGTCGCTGCGCTTGGCGATTGTGCGCTCAATCATGTTGCTGACCTTGTCAAAGAACAGGCCGCCGCAGAAGATGAGGCAGACGACGAGCAGGAACACCCGCTTGTGGCGCAAGTTCGTAAAGGCGGCCCTGACGTTCTGGAGGTTTAGCCCCCGTGCCAGCAGATAGCTCAGCACCAACCCGCCGGATGCGGCCAACATGGCACCGCGGGATTCGCTCAAGAACAGCATCACGATCACGAGCGCGGCAAAGGCAATGTCAATGGCGCTGAACGCCCGCAGTCTCAACATGCGCCCGCCGACCCAGGCGCCGGTGAGCGCCATGGTGATGCCCATCACTTGCGGGTGGATGAGGATGCCCTGGAAGCCGTGGCCGTTGGTGAGGTAACCCATCTTGAGCACCAGCAATGGCGCGCTTGCCAGCACGATTGCCGCAAGCCAGAAGAAGATCCAGCCTTGAAGTTGCTCCACATCCACCCGGCGCGAAAACCACGAAATTGAGAGCGTGAGGGCCATTATGAGAAAGGACACAGACTTCAGGATGGAGACATCCGGCGCGTAGCTCACCAGCACGGATTGCGCGATGCAGAACGTGCCGAACACCGCAAAGGCCGACACGGTGCGCCCCATAAGCAGGCGGTTTTCGGATTTGAAACTGGCCAATACGGCGCTGGTTAGCCCGGCCAGCAAAATGAGAATGCGGAAGATTTCCGCATTCGGCGGGGTCGCCGCCAGGCCTGGGCTGATGTGGCTCAGGAACCATGAGAGAAACAGCGCCTTGAGGCCCTCGTTAGGGCCGCGCAGGGCATAGAGAATGAGCAGGCTGTAGGCCGCATAGGTGCCCGGCCCGCCGAGCAACCGCAAACCGATCACCATAAGCGGGAACCAGATGCCGCCCAGAAGCGTATGATACTTGGCCCAGCGCAATATCTCGCGCGGCCCCGGATGCGGCCGTGCGTTAGGCGCAGCGGCACGCGCCACCGCGCCGGTCTGAACGGTTGAATAGGACAATCGCAGGCTCTCGAACCACTAATGCAAATGTGGAGGTGAGCTTAGGAGCACCGCATTAAGGTTCCGTTTAGAGCAACCCCCGATCAGACTGAATCGTCTGATCGGGGATAAGTTGCTCGCCCGTAACGATAATCTGGGGCATCTTCCGCTCAATCTGAGCGGAAGTTGCCCTAGGAACAACGGTCTGCTCAAAGGCCTTTGAAAACAGTTTTGGCGGGAACATCGCCCTTGGCCACGGCACCGGCGGCAATCACCGCTTTTTCACCCACAGTTGTGCCGCCGAGGATGGTGCAGGCCGCGCCAAGCCAGGCCCCATCGCCGATTGTGACGGGGGAGGAATAGCCCTCGCCGGCGGCCATCGGGCCCTCAAAGTCGATCTTATGGCTGCCAGTGACCAAGGTGACCCGCGGGGCGATGTTGACGTTCTTTCCAATGACAATGTCTGCCCGGCCACCCGCGATCAGGCATTGGTGGCCGATCCAGCTGTTGTCACCGATGGTCAGGGCGCCGGAGCAATAGAACTCCGCACTGGAGACAATGCGCACATTGTTGCCGATGGTTGCCCCGGCAAACCGCAGAAGCGCGCGTTTCACCCCGAACGCCCGGCTGGGCGGAAGCAGGCTGATGAGCTTGTTGGCCAAATAAAGACGTGCCGCGTTCATCTGCCGAGCCTCACAGGAGCTTTAGTTGCTTGAGCACCACAAGGCTGCTCGGCACCAGGCACAGATAGGCCAGCAGCAGGGCGCCGGCCATGGATGCTGCCGTGCCTGTGGCGGAAAAATGTAAAGCCCCGAGCAAGGCAACCAGAGCCCAGCCCACCTGCAGCAACAGCCAGCGCCGGGGGCCGGGATCGCGGGCGATGATGGCATTGCCGAGCCCGTTCACCGGCGCGGCCACAATGGCCGCCAGAACGAACAGGCGGAAGACCTGCACGTCGGTCACATCATCATTGCCGTAAAGGCTCAAGAGCACATCGCCAAACGCCATCGCAATCGCCCCGAGCACTGCGGCAACCAGGAAGTTTGCCCCGGCGTTCATGATGACGAGCTTTCGCTTCTCATCGCTATCGCGCACCGAGGCCTGCACAATCCGCGGGAAGAACACCCGGGTGGTGATCGACGGCACCAGCAGAATGAACGAAAACCACTGCAAACCGACCGCGTATTTTGAAAACTCGGCGACCCCATTCTCGCCGCCCATCAACGAGCGGCCTAGAAACCAGAACACGGTTCCCACCACCAGGCTTGTGAGGAACATGGGTCCGGCAATGCGCATGACGCCTGCTGCCAGGCGCAGGCTCATCTGGCTGCTGTCAGAGCCGTTTTTCGCCCGCAGCAGGGGCACCAGTCGGGTGCTGAAGATCACAATCTGCACGGTCATGGAGAGGAGGACCGACCAGATCGCAAAGTCTACACTGCCAAAATGCACCGCAGCCGCCACACCGCTGAACAACACGACCAGGCCCGCGCTGGCGGCAAGGGCCATCAGCCCAAACTCGCCGCGGCCCGACATGGCGCCCAAGAGCACGTTGTTTACGGTGATCGCCATGACGCTCGCATAGAGCACCGGCCGGCTCAGCTGGACGCTCCCCACCAACCAGGTGTCGGGCATGGCATGAAGGGCGCACACGGCAACCAAGGCCGACAGGGCGGCGAGAAACAGCACAGACCGGGCCTCGCAGCGCTTGCCTTCATCTAGGCCAACTGTGCTTTCTGCGAATATGCGCGAGGCGGCCACGCCCAATCCCAAGGTGGAGAACGTGGCGATCATGGCGATGGTCAGATTGAAGTAGGTGAAGGTGGAGAAACTCTCCACGGTCATGAAATTGGCCACCAATATGCTGGCGAGAATCAGGGATCCGCGGCCAAGAACTTGCGACAGGGCGGCGAAGACAAAATCAGTTGAGAGCTTGCCGCCAGGGCGGGTGAGGGCGCTCAGCCGGTTAAACCAGCTCGGAGGGGAGATGAGTTCGGCTCTCAGCATGGAAGCGCTTCACGGTCATTCATGATCTCAAGCCGACCGCGTGGCCTTGTGGCCAATGCTGTAATACTCGTAGTGCCGCGCTTCCTCCTCAACCACATTGTTGAGAATGACGCCCGCCAGCTTGTCATCCAAGCCGGGAGTGCGCTGCATGGCGGCTTGCACGGCGGCGCGGTCGGTTTTCTCCCAGCGCACCACCATGGTAACCGCATCCACATGGTGAACCACCGCGCGCCCGTCGGTTACGGGCAACAGAGGGGCTGTGTCCACGAACACCAGATCGAACTCTTCACGGGCCCAATTCAACATGGTTTTCGTCTGTTCAGAGGTGAGCGTTTCAGCCGCCTCGGCCGCAGACAGGCTGCGAATGGCGGGAACAAAGTTCAGGCCGGTGTCAGGATCAAACACGAACACTTCGGAGGGCTCAGCGCTTCCGTTGATCAGCTCCACAACGCCTTTGGTGGCGGTGGGCGCATAGAGCGGGGTGAGCATAGGGCGCCTCAGGTCCATGTCGATCAGCAGCACCTTCTTGCCCGCAGCAGCGGCCTGCTGGGCCATGTTGCTGGCAAGGGTCGATTTTCCCTCGCCGGGCAAAGCTGATGTGATGGCGATCACATTCAACTGATCATCGGCGGTCAGATAGCGCACTTCCATGCGGAGCGAGCGGATGGCCTCAGCAAAACCGGAAAGGGGTTTGTCCAGCGCCAGACGGGCCAGCGCACTGCGCTTGGGCAAAGACTGGCGCTTGGCAGCCGGCAAGGGCAAGGGGAGGCGTTCAAGCAAGCCGCCGAAGTGGCGCGAAAACCAGCTTGTCTGCCCGGCAGCTTCCGCATGCGGCACTGAGGCCAGAACGGGCACGCCCAAGGTTTTCTCAACTTCGCGGGGCGAGCGGAAGCCGTTGTCCAGCTTCTCCAGCACAAAGGCCAGCGCACAGCCGAACGCCAGGCCGAGAATGAGCGAGAAGCCTGCAATGGAGCGCTTGACCGGGGCGCTCGGGTTGGTTGGCGCCGTGGCTTTTTCGATCACCCGGGATTCAGCGGTTTGCAGGCTCTGCTGCTGGGAAACCTCTTTGAAGCGCGTCAAGAAGGCCCCAAACAGTTGGCGGTCGGCATCTGCCTCGCGCTCCAACTCGCGCAGCCGGATGCTGGCCTGATTGTTTCCGGTCTTTTCGCCCTTGAGCAGGTTCAAGCTCTTCTCGATGGAACGCTCGCGGCTGAGGGCAATCTGATAATCGTTGGTGGCGGTGGCCAGGATGCGTTTGGCTTCGGTCTTGATCTGCGAGATCACATCGTTCAGCTGCGCCCGGGTGCTCTGCACTTTGGGGTGACGTGAGCCATATCTCGCCCTGAGGTCGGCCAGAACCCGGCGCAACTCAGTTGCCTTGGTGCGCAAGGTGCCGATGACCTGCGACTGCAGCCTGTCGGCGAACGAGGTGGTCTCCCCGCCCTTTTTGATCACAGCCAGAAGGGATTGATATTTGGCCCTTTTTTGCGCTGTCTCTGCACGCACCAGAATGAGCTGTTCGCTGAGCTTGGCAATTTGCTGCTCATTGAGATCAGTGCCTTTGGCTGCCACAATGCCGTGCTCGGTCTTGAACTCTTCCACAGCGCGCTCAGATGCACGCACCTTGGTGCGCAATTCTTCCAGGCGCTCAAACAACCAGGCGTTTGCCCTGCTGGTGGCTTCATATTTGGCCTCCAGCTGGTCCACCAGATATTCGCCCGCGAAGGCGTTGGCGATCTGGGCTGCAAACACCGGGTCTTCGTCGGTGTAGCTGACCTCGATCACATAGGTCCATTCCTTGCGAGCAACGGCAATGCCTTCCTTGAGCTTTGTGGCCAGCTTCTGCTTGTTGCTGGCCAAAAGCGCGTCGTGCCCGTCGATCTGTTTCCTCACCGGCGCCCGCGAAAGCAGGGACCGCACGCCCTGGATCAGGCTCTCAACCAGTGTCGGTTGGCGTTCCAGGATTTCCGCGCCAGCTTTGTGCAGCCCCAGCTTGTTGACCACGCGCAAGGCAACGGAGGTGGACTTGATGAGCTCCACTTCGCTGTCGATGGCGGACGAATCTTTGCCAATGGAGGAAACCACCGATTTGGTGTCGACCAGGCTCGTGCGCCTGGGATCGACCAGAACCGAGGCCGTTGCGGTGTACACCGGCACCAGCTGCATGGCGTAGATGAGCCCGGCGAGGGCCACCAGAACCGTGACTGAGGCGATCAGCATGGCGCGGCGGCGAATGACGGCAACCAGCTCTCTGAGATCGAGGCCGATATCATCATAACTGGCATCATCGATGCCTAAGGGCCGCTCTACCCTTGAAGAATGCTCGTCATCATGACTTCGCTTCAACATTACCGATCTGGGTCCCGGGCGTTCTGCCCTAGAACCTTGCCTTCAAGAACAATCCTGCTTGATGGCGTTCAAAGTCGAGCGCGAGACCGGTAAAATCACGGTCGGTGTAGAGATAGTCGACCCCCACGCCGAGATAACGGTTGATCTCGTACTCAGCTCTCAATCCCGCTCCAAGCGTATAACCCTTAACCGAGGAACTGTTAAAACTGTCATAAACGAAGCGCAGATGCGGCGAGACGATGAGCCTGCGCAAAACCTCGTAATCCAGGGACAATCTGAAGTAGCTCTGGTCCGAGCCTGAAAGGCCTGGAATGGTGGTGTCTTCAAAGCGTTGCCGAGCGTCGAAATTGAAGGTCATCAGGGGTGTGGGGTTCCACACCAACGACGCCAGAAAGCTCAGCGCTGAGTTTTGGCCGAAAACCGCGCTGGTGTAGTCCACATGGTTGTATCCAACCCCAACCTCGCCGCGCAGCAGGCGGCCCAGTTCGAACTCGACCCCGCCCAGGGTGCGAAATCCGTTGGAGCTGCGGTTTGTGGCAGCAGGGCCGTCATAATCACGGTGGGTGAAGCGAAAATCGCCGAACAAGCTGTATCCGGGCGAGAAATTGTAGCTCAGCCGGCCGCCGGCCTCCACGCGGTTTGAGTCCCGGAAATCCTGGTCCAGGTTTGCCCCGGCGAAGGTTCTGCCATCATTGTAGTCGAACATCGCATAGGCGACGCCGCCGGAAACCTTGAGCCGGTTGAAGGTCTTCTCCAACTTGCCGGCAAGATCGAACCGTTGATATTCAATCGGGCTCATAGTGGCTGTCGGCGCAACGATCGCGCCACGTTCTTCGCGAAACACCCCGCCCTTTGCGGTGAGGTAGGCGTTCAGGTCGCGGGTGATGTCGATCCGCGATTGAACCTTGCCGAAGGCCTCTGTGCGGCTTTCCGGTGAGCGGCTGAAATACTCCACATGCTTGACGGCGGCCTCAGCGGCCACTTCATGACGGCCAAAATCAGATTTGATCTTGATGTTCGGCGTAATGAAGAACGCCTCGTCATCGACGGTGCCGCGCGGCGTGGCAAGCACGTTGCTGTCGATCAGAAGGCCGGATTCCACTTCCGGCAGAACCCAGAACTGCCCCTGCCGGATGCCTCGGCCCTTTACACGCGCGGCCACGTCGGGAAGGTCATCTTCCGTATTGTGGGCGTTGTAGATGTTCAAGATCCGCTTTGCGTAATCTGCCGACAGGCTCTCGCTGTTGGCCGCGGCAGGTACCGCCGCCCCGGAAAGGCACGCAAACGCGCACAAGGAGACGGCAGCCCCCTTAAGCCAGCTTGATGCTGTAACGGATTTGTTCACGCACAAACTCATCCCACCGCCCCCAGCGCGGTAATTCTTTTCCCCAGTAACGCCTCAGACACTAAGGCTGAGCGGCTTAAACGGGGGTTTAGGGGGATGGCTAACCGATGATGCGCGCCGTGCGCCAAATCGGGAATCTGCGGTGTTTTCAAGGAAATGCGGCTGGTTCGCCGAAAAAACGATTCAATTTGAACGGTTCTGTTTGCACAAAATTTACGACGTTCAAACTTCCCGGATTTGGCCCGCGTTCAAGGTCGCGGGGTCAAAAATCAGAAGTAGCGTTCAGGAATGCGGATATTGTCGCCCGGCACAATCGGCACGCGGCTCTTCAGGGAAACCGCAATCTCTTTGTCGCGGCCTTCGCGGCGGATGTAGACCTTGTCGATGTCGGCCCGGTAGGTGTATCCGCCGGCAATGGCGATGGAATCCTGCACCGTGAGCCCGCTGCGGAACGGGTATTGGCCGCCTTGCTTGATCTCGCCGGTAATGAAGAACGGGCGGTAGTTCAAAACCTCAGCAGCAACTTTCGGGTCGTTGAGATAGCCGTTCTTGAAGGCATCCACCACGCGCTGTTGAAACTGCTGCACGGTGGTGCCCTTGGCGCGCACGCTGCCGATGAGGGGCAAGTTGACGACGCCTGCGCCATCAATCACGAATTCACCGGAAAGCTCCGGCTCGCCGTAAACAATCAGCCGCACCTTGTCGCCAGTGCCCAGCCGGTATTGCGTGTCGCTTCCGGCTGTGGGCTCAATGATGAGGCCGTTCTGCTGGTTGCTGCCGCTTGAGAGGAGGGAATTGTCGATTTGCCCGTTGCAGCCGCCGATAACAATCGCGGCGCCGAGGCACATCGCCTTAAAGAGAGACCTCACATGGCCCTTACGCTTACTCAACATACTCAACTCTCGTCGCACCGAGAAAACTATCACTAGGCTGGGTGTCCCGCTGCCGAAAGACAAGGGGCCAGCGGGGCGAGTAGGCCCGAATTTCCCTACTAAACGCTTAATCCAGGCGCGATGGCCCTGGCGCTCCCGTGGCCAGAAGGCCCTGGCCTTCATCTTCCAGAACCAGGCTTGTGAGAATGCCCGATCCGTAGGCGCAGGTGTCGATGTTGATGCGGTTCGTGTGCACTTCAGGCTGCCTGGCCGGGGTGTGCCCGTGCACAATGAACTTGCCGTGATATTTGGTGGAGGTGAGGAAATCATCGCGGATCCACATCAGATCACGGTCGCTCTGGTCTTCCAGCGGAACGCCGGGGCGCACGCCTGCATGGGCGAAAAAATAATCTCCCAAACTGACCGACGTTGGAAGGTCACGGCAAAATTCGAAATGTTCATCGGGGAACTTGGCAACAAACTGCCGGTGAATGCCCTTGCAGGCAGCACTGGTCATCGGTGTGCCTTCGGCAATGCCATAGGACCGCATCATCGCCATGCCGCCGTAGCGGGCCCAGTGTTTCAGGCGGTCCGGGTCTTCTAGAAACTCCAGAAGCGTCTGCTCGTGATTGCCCTTCAGGCAGATGCGTTCGTTGCACACCGGCGCAGAGGTGAGCAGATAGTCCAGCACTTCGCGCGATTCCGGCCCCCGGTCGATGTAGTCGCCCAGGAAAAGTTCAACCGAATGATCCACTGGGTTTTCCTGGAGGTCCTCTTTGATCATCTGGCTTAATTCAAGCAGCAGATCAAGGCGGCCATGAACGTCGCCAATGGCGTAAACCCGCACGCCTTCCGCCATCCGTGGGGTCGGATGGGGGTCTTCGCGAAATAGACTTCTCCAATTCATGGCATCTCACGGCTCACCAGAGCACCGTGGATCAGGCGACGAAGGCGGCAACCTTTCACGGCGTGCGGAAAACTAGTCGTTGCAACCTAATCTGTGAAGCTGGTAGGGAGCTTGCGGTAGTAAATTTAGGTCGACAGGGAGAGGCATAATGAAATTTCAGCTCGCCATCAACATGGAACGCATCACGCCGGACTTAGATATGCGTGAGGTGGAACGCCACACACTGGAAATGGTGCAAATGGCCGATGAGGGAGGATTTGAGATCGTCTGGTCGGCAGAGCACCACGCTTTGGAAATGACCATCGCGCCAAACCCGTTTCAATTGCTCACCTGGTGGGCGGCCCACACCAACCGGATCAGGCTGGGTACGGCAGTTGTGGTGGCGCCTTACTGGCATCCCATCAACGTGGCAGGCGAAGCGGCGCTGACCGACCTTTACAGCGGCGGACGGTTGGAGTTCGGCATTGGCTCAGGCGCCTACCAGCGCGAGTTTGACCGCATGCAACCTGGCTTGAAACAGTCTGATGGCTGGCGCTACATGCAAGAGATGCTGCCCGTGGTGAAAGCCTTGTGGCAGGGCGACTATGCCCATGAGGGCGAGTATTGGTCTTTCCCCACCTCCACGTCGGTTCCCAAACCCCTGCAAAAGCCCCATCCACCCATCTGGATCGCGGCACGCGCCCCGATCACCTATGATTTTGCCATCGAGCACGATTGCAACATCATTTCCTGGCCGCTCACCCGGCCCATGTCGGAGGCGGAGCTCTACAAATCCCACCTCGACGATGCGATGGCGAAGAAGCCGGGCGCCAAGCGTCCCATATTCGCGATGATGCGCCACACTTGCGTCTATGAGGATGAGGCCGGCCGGGATGCGGCGATAAAAGCCGTGCAACGCCAGCTTGGGCAGTTTCAAAATCTGTTTCAGAACCTGGGCGATGTGGAGAACGGATTTCCGGCCCAAGTGGACCTGACGGCAATTGCCGGCCGCGATGAGTTCAACGCCGATATGCTGCAGCAGAACCTTATGCTGGGCACGCCGGAGGAAGTCATCGTCAAACTGAAGGCTTACGAGGATCTGGGCGTTGATCACTTCACCTACAACATGAACATCGGGTTGGATTTTGCCCGCCAGAAGAAGTCTCTGGGTCTGTTCATCAATGAAGTGATGCCGGCCTACGCCTAGAGCTTATCCCGCTCAGACTGAGCGGAATAAGCTCCAGACTAACGTTAGGAACGAGCAACTTGTCTCCGACCAGACGTAACCGTCTGATCGGAGGTTGCTCTAGCCAGTTGAGGTTTGAGTTCCATGAGTGACAGTGTAATCGTCAACCGCTCGGGTCATGTGCTTGAGGTGACCTTGAACCAACCCAAGGTCAACGCCATCGACGAGGCCATGAGCCGTGCTCTTGGGGCGGCATTCGCCCAGCTGCGCGATGATCCGGACCTGCGCGTCGGTATCCTCACGGCAGCAGGCGAGCGTATCTTTTCTGCCGGCTGGGATCTGAAAGCGCTCGATAGCGGCGAGACCAAGCTCGATAACTGGTGGGAAGAGGGCGACTATGGCGATGGCGGCTTTGCCGGGCTCACGGAAAACTGGAACCTCAACAAGCCGGTTATCGTTGCCCTGAACGGCCACGCCATTGGCGGCGGGTTCGAGCTGGCCATGTCTGGCGATCTGATCATTGCAGCTGACCACATCGAATTTGGTCTGCCTGAAATGCCCCTCGGCATGGTGCCAGATGCGGGTGCCATCCAGCGCTTGCCCCGGCGAGTGCCCTACAATATCGCCATGGAAATGTTTCTGCTCGGCCGCCGCATGACGGCCGAAGAGGCCGCCCGCTATGGCTTGGTCAACAAGGTGGTGCCTGCAGGCGAGTTGATGACCGCCGCGCGCGAATGGGCAGAGCAACTGGCCAAGGCGGCCCCTCTGGCCCTGCAGACGGTGAAGGAGGTGCTGCGCGCCATTGAGTGCGTGCCGCTGGAACAGGCCTTTGACAAGATGCGCGGGGACGATCTGCCCACGTACAAGGCCATGCTGAAATCCGAGGATGCCGAAGAGGGCGTGCGTGCCTTCGTTGAAAAGCGCGATCCTGTGTTCAAGGGCCGGTGAGATGGCAAGACCCAATCCTGATCAGGTAAAATCCGTAACCACCATTGGCGCCGGCCCGATTGGCGCCGGCTGGGCCGCCCACTTCCTGGCGCGCGGCTATGATGTGGTGGCCTACATTCACGATCCGGCTGAAGAGGCCGCGTTCCGCAAGATCCTCGACACCGGTTGGGTCAGTCTGGAAGGGTTGGGGCTGGCAGAAGGTGCGTCGCGGGACCGTCTGACACTCACGTCAGATCTTGCTGATGCCATATCGGGCGCAGAATTCGTTCAGGAAAGCGCGCCGGAAATCCTGGAGCTCAAACAGGCGCTCTATGCGCAATTGAGCGAGCTGGTGCCTGAAGATGTGGTGATATCGTCCAGCACCTCAGGCCTCACCATGACCGAGATCCAGGCCAAATGCCCGACAGCGGCCAGAACCGTGGTGGGCCATCCCTTCAACCCACCCTATCTGTTGCCCCTGGTGGAGATCGTCGGCGGCGATCAGTCTTCTCCGGAAGCTGTGGCCTGGGCCGCAGCGTTCTACAAGGCGGCCGGCAAAGCGCCGTTGGTGATGAACAAGGAAATCCCCGGCTTCGTCGCCACCCGCCTGCAGGAGGCCCTGTGGCGCGAGGCGCTCCACATGGTGGCCAATGGCGAGGCAACCCCGGAGCAGATCGACACGGCCCTGATCAACGGCCCTGCGCCCCGCATGGCGCTGCAGGGCCAGTGCATGGCCTTCCACGTGGCCTGCGGCGAGGGCGGCATGGCCACCAATCTTGATCAGTTCGGCCCGGCGCTGAAACTGCCCTGGACCCGGCTTGAAGCCCCTGAACTAACGCCCGAGCTGCGCAACCGCATGGTTGATGGCTGCAACGAGATTGCCGGCGACCGGCATTTCGAAGACATGGCGGAAGCCCGCGACCGGGGCATAGTTGCAATTCTAAACGCCATCAAAGAGGTCCAGACATGAATTTCGAACCCATCATCACCTGTGCCGTAACAGGTGCCGGAGACACCACCGGGAAACACCCCGGCGTGCCGGTGACGCCCAAGGAGATTGCGGATGCTGCAATTGAGGCCGCCAAGGCGGGCGCTGCCGTGGCCCACATCCATGTGCGCGATCCGGAAACGGGCAAGGGTTCGCGTGATTTGGGATTGTTCAAAGAGGTGGTCGACCGGGTCCGCTCCAGCGACACGGACGTGGTGGTCAACCTGACCGCCGGCATGGGCGGCGACTGGGTGCCGAGCGAGGATGATCCGGCCATGCCGGGCCCGGGCACCGACATGATTGGCCCGGAGGAGCGCCTGGCCCATGTGAAGGAGAACCTGCCGGAGATCTGCAGTCTCGACTGCGGCACCCTCAACTTCGGCAATGGCAATGAGATCTACATCTCCACCCCGCCATATTTGCGCAAGATGGCCGAGCTCACCAAGGAATGGGGCGTTAAGCCGGAGCTTGAGGTGTTTGACCTGGGCCACATCCGCTTTGCCAAGGCGATGGTGGCCGAAGGCCTGATTGCCGATCCGCCCATGTTCCAGATCTGCCTCGGCATCCCGTGGGGCGCAGATCAGGATGTGGACACCATGAAGGTGATGAAAGATCAGCTTCCCGCCGGTGCAAGTTGGGCAAGCTTTGGCATCTCGCGCATGCAGATGCCCATGGCGGCGGTGGCTGTGGCCATGGGCGGCAACGTGCGTGTGGGTCTTGAGGACAACATCTATCTCGACCGCGGCGTGCTCGCCTCAAACGGCCAGCTTGTGGAGCGCGCGGTGGAGATCATCCAGCGCATGGGGGCAACCCCCGCAACGCCCGGGCAAGCACGCCAGAAGCTGGGTTTACGCGGCGCATGACAGCGGAACGCCGGCGCAACCTGCAACGGCTGCTGACCCCTCGGCATATTGCCTTGATCGGCGGCAGCGATGCGGTGACCGTGGCCGGCGAGTGCGCGCGCATTGGCTATGAGGGGCCGATCTGGCCGGTCAATCCAAAGCGCGATGAGATCGCCGGCCATGCCTGTTTTGCCAGCATTGAGGATCTGCCGGAGGCCCCGGATGCGGTTTTCCTGGCCATCCCAAGGGAGCCGGCAATCGAGGCCTTGCGGCAACTGAACGCCCGCGGGGCAGGGGGCGTTGTTTGCTACACCGCCGGCTTTGGCGAAATGGGCGGCGAGGGTGCTGTCCTGGAGGCGGACCTGATCAAGGCGACCGGGGAAATGGCACTGGTGGGCCCCAACTGCTATGGGCTCATCAACTATCTCGACAAAGTCGCTCTCTGGCCGTTTGCCCATGGCGGCTTTGCGCCGGGTTACGGCGCTGCGATCATCACCCAGAGCGGCATGCTGGCTTCAGACCTCACCATGAGCCAGAGGTCCGTTCCCTTTGCCTACATGATCTCGGCTGGAAATCAGGCGACGCTGGCACTGGAAGATTTCGTGGAGGCGTTGTGTGAGAACGACAAGGTGCGGGCCTTCGGGCTTCACATCGAGGGCTTGAAAGACGTTTCGGCGTTCGCCAGTGCCGCACAGAAAGCCTTAAAGGCCGGCAAGCCGATCGTAGCCTTGAAGACGGGCAGTTCCCAGGTGGGCGCAAAGCTCACCGAGAGCCATACCGGCTCGCTCTCGGGCACAGATGAGCTTTATTCTGCCCTGTTTGAGAGGCTGGGCATCATACGCGTTTACTCGCCGGCCCAGCTCTTGGAGACACTTAAGTTCCTGACAGTGGGCGGTGTCCCCAAGGGGACGCGCATTGCAGGCCTTACGTGTTCGGGAGGCGGCGCGACGATGCTGGCGGATCGCGCCGAGAAGGTGGGGCTTGAATTCCCTCAGCCTAGCGAAGCGGCCGATGAAAACCTCCGCAGCCTCCTGCCCAGCACAGCAACCGTCTCCAACCCACTCGACTACACAACCCCCATTTGGGGCGACAGGGAGCGCGTGCCCCCGGTGTTCAAGACCCACCTTAGCGATGGTTACGATGCAGCGGTGATCGTGCAGGATTACCCGGTGGTTGGCCTGGACGAAAGTAAGCCGTTCTACCTGAACGACGCCGCTTCCTTCATCGAGACAGTGCGTGCGGCCGAAATCCCCGGCGCGGTATGCTCAACCTTGCCGGAAAACCTGGATGGCGAAACCCGCGAGTGGCTTGTTGCGCAAGGGGTGGCGCCGATGCAGGGGATCCATGAGTGCCTTGAAGCAATCGACGGTGCAGCTTGGTATGGTGTACGAAAGGCGAAGATTCTGGATAAAGCCCACTTTATCCCGGAAGTGCGCGAGTTGTCGGCAGTCACAAGACCGCTTGATGAAGCCGAAGGCAAGATGATCCTGGCGGAGGCTGGGATACCCATCCCGAGCGGCCAGGTTTGCGCTTCGGCGGAGGCCGAGACAGTTGCTGGCAAAGTCGGGTACCCGGTCGTCCTGAAAATGTTGAGTCCTAGTCTGCTGCATAAGACCGAGGCCGGAGCGGTCGCGCTTAATATCAAGGATGTCGATGGCCTGCAGCAAGCACTTCTGACCATGCGCAAAAAAGTCGGGCAATTTAACAAGAATTTGGTGATAGACCGCTTTCTTGTTGAGCAAATGCAGCCACGGCCGGTTGCCGAACTTCTTGTCAGTGTCCGCAGGGATCCCCAGTTTGGTCTGGCAATGACCTTGGCAAGTGGCGGGGTGTTGGTTGAGCTTTTGGGTAACGCGGAGACCATTCTTATTCCTGCCGACGAAGACGACATTTTGGGCGCTGTGAGCAGATTGAAGACAATGACTTTGCTTTCTGGACACAGGGGCCAGAGAGGCGCTAGTCTTCGCGAGCTGGTTTCTTGCTTGCAGAAGCTTGCGGACTATATGTCTGACAGTGCCCAGTCTCTGGTCGAATTGGAGATCAACCCGCTCTTCGTTGGTGCTGATGGGATTTGTGCGGTCGATGCGTTGGCGTTGAAAGGGCAGTCTTCCTAGCACCAGTCTACTTGATCGACAATCGGCAGGAGGCGAGGATGGCCCAATCGATCGGACATCGCTTGGAAAACATTTGGCCCAGATCAGCCGGAGATAACCTTGTATGCGGGTAGTTTTGACCGGTGCCAGCGGCTTTGTGGGGAAGGCGGTTTTGAATGCTCTGCTACGGCGTGGCGTTGTAACAATCGCAGTTTCGCGTCGCAGACCTCAACTTGCAGGTGATTTTGATTGGTATGAAACTGACCTGCTCGACCCTGCCGCAACAGTGGCCACGATAAGGGCTGCTCGGCCGGATACGGTTTTGCATCTTGCCTGGAACGTTGAGCACGGCAGATTCTGGACCACGCCGGAAAATCTGGATTGGGTAGCTGCAACGCTCAATTTGGTTCGGGCAGCAGCCGACCAAGGTGCCAATCGGTTTGTCGGTACAGGAACATGTTACGAATATGATTGGTCTGACATTGATGATTGCCTCGAAAATGTAACGCCCATCAGCCCTGTGTCTCTATATGGTGTCTCCAAGGACGCTACCAGACGGATCCTTGAGGAGTTCAGCCGCACGAACTCCGTTGGATTCGCGTGGGCACGTTTGTTTTTCTTGTATGGACCCGGGGAATTTCGGCGTCGGCTGGTTCCAACCGTGGCTCAAGCTTTGGTTGCGAACCGGGTCGCCAAGTGCACGTCTGGCTCGGGCGTGCGTGATTTCATTGATGTGCGCGAAGCCGGCGAGGCACTCGCTGCACTCGCACTTTCAGACGTTAACGGTGCTGTAAATATTGCCAGTGGGACAGCCGTAAAGATCGCAGATGTTGCAAATGCGCTAGGCCATCTTGCGGGCAAGGCCGAACTGGTGCAAGTGGGTGCCCTGCCTGATCGTCCGGGCGAGCCGGTTCGCGTGACGGCGGATGTTTCACGTCTGAAGCACGAAGTCGGTTACCAGACAGGCAAATGTTTGGAAGAAGGGCTCGCTGACGCGCTTGCCTACTGGAATGGAATCGAAAGTGGAAATTAACCAGATGGCCGATAGCTGCCCTGTGTGCAATGGGTTTCAGACGTTTAGCATCGAACACCGCGATCGAGTTCCAGTTTTAATGAACCGGCTTTATCCGACTAAGGAAGCCGCCCGAGCCGCTCCATGTGGGGTACTAAATTTCATCTGTTGCAAAGCATGTGGATTTGCCTGGAACAGATTGTTTGAACCGCATTTGGTAGATTATGACGAAGATTACGAGAACGATCAGTCTCACTCCCCGGTGTTCTTGTCTCACATCAAAGCCCGAGCTCAGGATGTTGTTGATGCCGTCTTCCAAGAGAGCGAGATAGACTACCTTGAAATTGGCTGCGGCCAAGGTGGCTTTATTAGTGAGGTTGCACGCGCTGCTGGAAGACGGCTGCGATCCGCTGAAGGCTTCGATCCGGCGTGGCGTGGAGCCGGAACAGCTGGTCCCGCTGGCAGCCGAATTCACACTTGCTACTTTGACACCAGGACTAGCGAGCGATTGGTTCACTCACCTAATGTAGTAGCTTCGAGGCACACTATTGAGCACGTTCCCGATCCGGTGGCCTTCTTGAGCACCGTAAGGGCTGCGCTTGGACCGAAATCTCGTGCAAGAATCTTCATTGAAACTCCATGCATCGAATGGATCTTGCAGAACGAAGCCATGCAAGATTTTTTCTACGAACATTGTTCGATCTTTACGGCCGATTCTTTGCGTTTTGCGATGGAGAAATCAGGTTTCGACGACGTATACGTTCAGCATGTTTTTGGCGGCCAATACCTTTGGGCGTCTGGCGTGGCTGGAGTGCAAATCAAGTCGCCCAAGTTGGCGCCGCGAGGACCGCGGCAATTTGGCGATTTCGGTGCTGAGTTCAGACAAAAATGGCGCAGCGCCCTACTCCAAGCGCAAGAGGTTGGGAATGTTGCAATCTGGGGAGCCGGAGCAAAAGGCGTAACATTCGCACTGCTCTCGGATCCTGAGGCTGAGATCATTGATTTTGCTATTGACATCAACCCCGGAAAGCAAGGACTGCACCTTGCGGGAAGTGGTTTGGAAGTCCTTCCGCCCGAAGATGCATTTTCACGAAAACCAAGAACTATTTTTGTTATGAACTCCAACTATATTGGCGAAATCGGACAATTTCTGACTGGTGCCGGTGCTAACGCCACTCTAGTGCCTATTGATTGAAAGCAAGCACATGAAAGTCACGATCGACACAGATTCCAAAACACTGCAGACCGCTCAAGAGACGGTCCCCTTATACTCTGACGCAGCCTTTGAAGTCATTTCTGACTTATGGGTGAAAGTGGGGTGGAACCAAAAATATAGCTACTCTTTTTCGTGGCTGGGGATACCGCTTATACAGCTTCCGGAGGATTTGGTGCGCTATCAGGAGGTGGTCTACAATCTGAAGCCAGATGTAATTGTTGAAACTGGAATTGCCCATGGCGGATCGGCAATTCTCTCAGCAAGCTTGCTAAAGTTACTCGGCCATGGCCGCGTCGTTGCCGTGGATATCGAAATTCGCCCACAGAATCGCGAGCGGCTGGAAGCGCATCCCTTGAAGCCGCTAGTTACTCTCATAGAAGGATCTTCGACCGATCCCGAAGTCATTAATAAGGTAAAATCGGAAATACAAAGTGGAGATAAGGTTTTGGTGGTCTTGGACAGCGACCACTCCTATGCACATGTAATGGCAGAGCTTGAGGCCTATGGACCCATGGTAACTCCTGGCTCTTACATTGTTTCGACTGATGGTGTCATGCGCGACCTTGCGGACGTGCCGCGCGGTGACCGTTCCTGGGACAAGGATAATCCAGCTCAAGCTGCAGTTGATTTTGCAGCGCTTCATCCGGAATTTGCCGTTGAAACGCCAGCATGGCCCTTTAACGAGTCGTCACTCTCAAAAAACATCACCCATTGGCCCTCAGCTTGGCTTCGGCGCCGAACCTGAAATGCCGTGGAGGATGTTGGCCTAAAATGAGTAGCGTGAGTTCTCGTGCCCGGGCGGCCAGCTCATAGCGTTCTCAACTCCGGGATGGCGACTGCTAATGTTCCCGTCCAGCCATGGTTCATCTTGATGCTGGACGCAATCTCGCGCTCCAGGTTCCACGGGAGGATCAGTATACTATCAGGCCGCCGCTCGTCCAGTGCTTCCGGAGCTAGAATGGGGATGTGGCTTCCGGGCATGTACCTGCCTTGTTTGGATGGTGCTTCATCACACACGAAGGAGATCAGGTCTGGTTTCACGCCAGCATAGTTTAACAGCGTGTTGCCTTTAGCCGCGGCTCCGTAGGCGGCAACGACGCGCCCCTTTTGTCGCTCGGAGACAAGGAATTCCAGAAGTTCAAGTTTGATGGTGTTCGCCTTCGATTGCAGGCCAGTGTAGTACGCAGCAGAGAGCAACCCGGCCGCGCGTTCCCCCTCCACCATCGCGCCAACGCGCGATGTGTCTTGATGCGCCTGAGACTGCTGAAGACAGGCGAACACCCGCAGTGACCCGCCATGGGTTGAAATCTCCTCAACGTCAAAGATTCTCAGTCCCTGAACGTCAAGGATCGTCTGGACGGCGGTGAGCGATAAGTACGAGAAATGCTCGTGGTAAATCGTGTCAAACTGGCAGTTGTCCACCAACTGCATGACATGTGGAAATTCGAAGGTTGCCACGCCATCGGGCGACAGGAGCTCTTTAAAACCTGCAACGAAACCGTTGATATCGGGAACGTGTGCAAGAACGTTGTTGGCAACAATCAAGTCTGCCGTCCGCCGCTCTGCCGCCAAGGCCGCTCCTTGCTCTTTGCCAAAGAACACCTCCAGGCTTTCAATGCCGCGCGCCCGGGCCGCCGCCGCGGTCGATGCGGTGGGTTCGATGCCGAGACATGGGATGCCTGCCTCCTTCACGAACTGGAGCAGATAACCGTCATTAGAGGCGATCTCAACCACAAAGCTTTCCGGTCCAAGTTGAAATCGGTCAATTGCATTCTCAACATAGGATCGGGCATGGGCCACCCAACTTGAGGACACAGATGAGAAGTAGGCGTAGTCGGGCGTGAACAGGTCGCCTGCAACGTGGGACGAGACGAGCTGCACCAGCCAGCATGTGTCACACACGTACGCCTTTAGCGGGGCATATACCTCAGGCGCCATGAGACCGGCTTGGTCCAGATACGCGTTGGACGGGGGCTGATGGCCCAGGTCCACGACAACGTGCTCCAAGGGGGCAGAACAATGACGGCAGTTCAAAGTGAGATCCCCTCAAATGAGCGATCTATCAGCGGGTGTTCCCGGTCCCGGTCCGAGACATCACTTGCAGGAACGGGCCATGGGATTGCCAATCGTGGGTCATCGAACCTCAGGCCGCCCTCAAGCTCGCGGGAATAGACTTCACTGTGGAGGTAAAGCAACTCGCTCTCAGGTTCCAACACCTGAAAACCGTGAGCAAATCCCTCAGGGATCAGGATGGTGTTCCAGCGTTCAGCATCAAGCTCGACGGCATGCCATTTGAGAAAAGTCGATGAATCCTTACGCAGGTCCACACAGACATCGAACACCTTTCCCTTAAGGCATCGCACCCATTTGGCCTCGGCCTTTGGGGCGCGTTGAAAGTGCAGGCCCCGAATGGCGCCTTTCGCACTGGTTCGAGAGTGGTTGATCTGTTTGATTGGCCGGTCGCAATGTGCGGCTCGCAGTTCGTCGCAGCAAAACAGCCTCCCGAAAGCGCCGCGATGGTCAACGTACGGTTCGGTGACGGCTTCAAACACCCCGTCCATTTCTGTCTCACTTAGCTTCATTGGTCCCGTCCTCGAACATCTGGATTTGTCTCAGCGTCAGCTCGCGAACTCCGTCACGATCAAGATTTCGGGAATCCCGGTACCAGACCACAGTTTCCTCCACACCGCGCGAGAAGCTCCAGCGGGGGCTCCAGTCAAGACGTTCTCTTGCACGGTCTACCGCGAGCGCAAGCTTGCCTGCTTCGTGCGGGGCATCGGCTGGTGATGCATCATAAACCTTGCCTGGCCAGTGTTTCAAGCATTCGGCAACAAGATCTCCCACGGTTCGTGTTGCTTCGGCATCAGGGCCAAAGTTGAAGGCGTCCTGGTATTGAAGGCCATCGTTTTCGAACAACAGCTGAGCCAAACGCAGATAACCGCTGAGAGGTTCGAGCACGTGTTGCCAGGGGCGGGTGGCATAGCGGTTCCGCACCGTCACCGGTTCTCCGGCGCTTAAAGCCCGGGCGAAGTCCGGGACAATCCTGTTGTCCGACCAATCGCCGCCTCCGATCACGTTGCCAGCACGTGCCGTGGCGGCCCGTACAGTTCCATTTGCAGAAAAAAAGGCCCGTCGCCAGCTGGAAACTGCGATCTCTGCGGCCGCTTTGGCGGAACTATAGGGGTCGTAGCCGCCCAGAGGGTCATCTTCCCGGTAACCATAGTCCCATTCCCGGTTCTCGTAGACTTTGTCGGTGGTCACCATGACCGCGGCGCACGAATGCTCAAGAGCTCTGAGAGCCTGCAGCACGTGGATGGTCCCCATCACGTTGACATTCCAGGTCTCAACCGGCTCGGCGTACCCTTGGAGCACCAGCGGCTGGGCTGCCAGATGGAACACGATTTCGGGCTGTGCATCCCTGACGATCTCGGAGACCGCCTCTGCGTTCCTGACATCCGCATAGTGATGATTGAGGCTGTGCTCAAGTCCGAGCTGATCGAACAGCGACGGCTCCGTTGTTGGCTGTAGCGCAAGTCCCGTGACTTGCGCACCCATCTTGTTCAGCCAAAGGCTGAGCCAGCCCCCTTTGAAGCCCGTGTGTCCCGTGAGCAGGACCCGGCGGCCGTTCCAGAAATTCATGACCACACTTTCCAGGGCGCATTTCCCGAGGCCCAAAGCTCTTCGAGCAGATTCATTTCCCGCAGCGTATCCATGGGCTGCCAGAAACCCTCGTGTTCAAATGCCATGAGCTCGCCTTGAGCGGCCAGCATGTTCATGGGATCCCCTTCCCAAGGCGTAGAATCGTCGGCAATCAGGTCAATGCACTTTGGAGACAAAACGAAGAAGCCGCCGTTGATGAGGTTTCCGTCTCCCCGCGGTTTCTCGCTGAAGCTTTCAACCTTTTGGCCATCCATGACAAGCGCACCATAACGGCCGGGAGGCTGAACCGCTGCCACGGTGGCAAGTTTCTGGTGGCTCTCGTGGAAGCTCAACTCGTCAGCGATGTTGATGTCCGCGACGCCATCGCCATAGGTGAAACAAAACGGTTGATCTTCATCAAGATGGTCCCGTACACGCTTGAGCCGACCCCCCGTCATGCTTAATTCGCCGGTGTCGACCAGTGTCACCTGCCACGGCTCGGCATGCCGCTGGTGAACCTGCATTTCATTGTTCCGCATGTCGAAGGTGACATCGGACATATGCAAAAAGTAATTCGCAAAATACTCTTTGATCATATATCCCTTATATCCGCAGCAAATAATGAAGTTATTTACCCCATGCGCGGAATATATTTTCATTATGTGCCATAATATCGGCCGTCCACCAATTTCAATCATTGGTTTTGGTCGCGAATGAGACTCTTCGGATATTCTGGTTCCCATTCCTCCTGCTAGGATGACGGCTTTGTATGATTTATCCATTTTAAGTATGCTTTTTTTATTGGGAATTCTAAGCTATTCTAAATGTTATAAAACTGTTTCAATACTTTATCGATTTCTCGGATTTCATCTATATTCACATTACATCCGGAATTTTTCAGTATTTCTCCAAATTCAAAGAGTGAGTGCTTTTTCTTGATCTTATTTTTGATGAACTTGTAAGAGTTGCGGATGGATACTCTCGTCGGTGTCGGCAGAAACTGTCCTGCCTTTTGCAGCAGGCCTTTTCTGGCATTTACCACATCGGTTGCGTAGGCGTCACACGCATCCACGACAGCTTCTTTATAATGGTTATCCGGTTTTACGTCTTTATCAAAAGCCTTGAGCGCATGCGCAGTGCGTTCGACGAATTCGGCTCGTTCTTTAGCAGTTTCGTCGCCTTGCCACCAGACGTAGAGTGGTTTGGTATCATCCAGGCCAGGGTCCGTGCCTCTGATGGGTTTGGTTTCGTTGTAAGAGCGCAACCACATCACATCAGGAAGAGCCCGGGACTTTCCTGCGTAGCTCAAGCACAACTCAACTTGTACCTCGCTAATTGCCAGCGCGCGAAACTCCCGGTCCGCCACGCACTTTATCGCATTTCGCCATGGCTCCGTCCTGACCACTGCGTAAATATGGCTCGGTACATAGTCCGCCATGTGCCGAACCATTCTGTCGCGTCCATCGGAATTGTCCAAATCGCGGCCATCCAGCCTCTTGTAGCGCCTGAACCCTTGGATTTCCGTCTTCATTGGCCGGAAGCCAAGGGCCTGTCCGCAGCAGGTTATGTAATCGGGGTTTTCGTCCAGAAACTTTATGCTCGCCTCCAGTCCCGACTTCAGAAAGAACTCATCGTCTCCGTACAACGCCACATACTCAGTTTGGACAAGGGGCAATGCCATTTCGATGCGCTTGACGAGTCCAACCGCTGCGTGACGATAGGAGATGTTGGACCCCATCGACGCCAGCTCAGCTTCGGATATGGGCTCATCGCTTCCATCCATGACGAGAAGTTGCACCGGCGTATTACTCCAAAACCTCATATTGCGGAGGGCAAATGCGTGACGTTTGTAGGTCGGGATCACCAGAGTTAGCTTGTCGAGCATGCTAGAGACTACCTATTGTACTCTAAGGTGCAGATGAGCGTTGCCTGCCCGATTGGAATGTTGATGATCAATGCCATCGGCTACACATCAATGAAGTTGAGGTTTTCGGATGTTTGTGGGGGCCAGACGAACTGGTTGGGGCGTTGTTGCGATTGTTCCGGTTGTTCTATTCGCCAGCCCACCGTGTCGGTTGAGACTTCATAGAGATGCCGTGCGACGGCAGCCAACTCCGGACCTGAGTTCTTTCTGACAACATAGTCTTCACCGGCCCTGATTTTGTCCCGCAACACGGGGTAGTCCAGCAATCCGGAATCGAATAGCGTCTTGTTCCGCATCGTTGCGCCCTCCGGTGTCGTCACTTCGTGCGTCAGGATGACATGCTCGCATCTGCCCCAGCCGCCCACCGCGTCTGATGCATCCACGAGGCCCGTTGGAATTTGAAAGCCCCAGCCCATGATGATCGGCCCTGAGGGCCCTGCGATCATGAACCGCGCCCGGCTACAGGCATAGGCCTGCAGCATGAAGGAGTCCTTGATACGGCTGAGATCGATAAACCCGTCTTGTGGCGGCAGCGCTTCTAATTCCGGGTGTCCAAGCAGAACAACCTGCCCACCAAGTTCATGGATAATGTAATTGATCATTTCCTGCTGCGCGGCCGGATCACCGTTGCGCAGCTGACCGCTGCGCTTCCTCAGATACGTGCTCGCACGATAATGGACGACGGCGAACCATCGATCGGGGTCGGCGCCGTTCTCTATCAGCTCTCTTTCCAGACGGTCAGCCTGATCGTGTGGGATCTGCAGGCGGGCAGGGTCCTCAATAGCGTGGAGCCAGCGCGGATTGAGCATCCAGTCGGACGCAAAAAAATCGCAAAACGCACCCCAGCTTCCGCGGCGTCCATTAAGGCCTCTGGCCAGCGGAAACCACAGCCGGGCGTCGGGGAGCCCAAGACGCAGCCAGCGAGGGATATCAAACTTTATGCCCCTGGAGGTGCTGACCTCCTCCAGCAGCGACACCACTTCCCCGCTGTAAGGCCGCACGTCCCTGTAGCGGACATGAAGCTCGGCGTGATCAAACTGCTTTGCAATAGATGCAAGACAGATCATCTTACTGATAAGATCGCCGAGCGAGGTCTCCACGAGCGCTGACTTAATGATAAACGGCCTCTCGGGGCTTCTTCCCACATCCCGGCAAATAGAGTTGTCCGAGATCGCGCTTTTCGTGAACAGCCTGCCGGTCATTTTGCTCTAGACCCCCGGGGGCGCTACGTAATTTCCCTCTGTGTTCAACCGCTCGCAAATGTTTCGCGCAGCTGCTGGCACAGTTGGAACATAGACGGCGCTGTCTGGACCAACATCAGCTGGAGCAAGCACTGGCAGCCCATTGATCATCTTGCCGATCTTCCCAGGATCTTCGTCGACGAAGAACTTCACCTTGTCCGGCATGGTCCCATAGAGCCACATGCCGGAAATCGCTGTCCCGAAGATACCGAAGTTTGCAGTGTCGTCCGCTGCGGCGCGTGCAGAGGTCAATAGTTGCTCGAGCCAGTCAACGTTGTCGTTAAGCAGGGTGCGCCCCTCATTGGAGCTTGGGGGAGGCACGTCTGTGCCGGCTGCTCCTGCGCGCAAAACGAGCGTATTTTCCTTGATCAGGACCTGATTTGACAGAACCTCCACGTCAGCGCCGGCAAGGGCCGCGGCATAGCCTAGCGTCGATGTGCTGAAGTGCGCGCGATGATCGGCCACCAGAATGTCGAACGGAGAGGTCTCCACGTCCGGCACCTCGATGAAGGCATGGGCGTTGTCCTTCAGCATCCGCAATACAGCGCGGAGGGCGTCAAGCGGTTCGGGGAAATGCTCCAGGGAATGGATCAGACTGACGAAATCGAACGTCTCGTCAATCTCCTCAAACGGACCCACATAGAGCTTCTTAAAGTTGGGCAGGCTTTGAAGGGAGGAAAGCGATCGGTCTGACAATTCACAGCCGTAAAGTTCCCACGCTCCAAGGCCGTCTGCATAACTGGCGAGTGCAGCTCCATTGCCGCAGCCGATGTCGATCAGCGAGCCATGCTGCGGGAAACTGATGGTCATCTTCAGAAAGTTGACAAGCCGGCTGGACCTCGGTGCGGCGGCGCCACCAAGATCGAAGATCGGTTGCTCGCCGCCTTTTGCCAGGGCGTAGATCTCGTAATCGTCATAAATTTGCGCGGTCGCCGTTTTCCAAGCTTCCGTCGCGGGCTTGAAGATCATTCCACACGTCGAGCAAGAAGAAATTTCCCCTCCGGGCGCCCAGGGCTTGCAATCGGAGGTAACCAGTGGGAGGGCTTGGAATTTCTCGACCGCCTCAGCTTCGCCGCTGCACAATGGACAGGCCCGGTGATCCATCAGTCAAGCCCCAGCGCGGTCGCGATAGCTCCGGTTTCCAGCCCATGCGCTGCGAGAAGCTCGTCGTGATTGCCGTAATGATGCATGAACTCATCCTGCAGACAGAAGCTGCTCACGTCGCACGTTGCACCGGCCTCGTAGGCCAGCGCTTTGATCTTCAACCCCAAGCTGCCGACCGGTGCGGTTTCTTCGATCACCACCATCTTCTTGTGCCTTTTGAGGCCTGCAACCGCACCCTCGTCATCGAATGGCTTCACGGAGGCCGCCGAGATGAGCGAAACGCTCTGGCCGGCCGCCCTATAACGTTCTGCAACCTCGAACGCCTTCTTCATGATCGGGCCATAGCTGAGGATGCAGACATCGTCACCCTTGGTGAGGTAGCGCAGTTTGCCGAACTCCCAGGGTTCAGCAGCATCCAGTGTCAGGTCCGGCTCGCCGGCCTTGCCGAGGCGCAGATAGACCGGGCCGCGGGTTTGCGTGGCGCACCAGCGGGTCACGGTTTCAGCCTCGGAAGGGTCACACGGCGCAATAACCGACATGTTCGGCAGGGCCGTGGCGATCGCGATGTCTTCCTGGGCATGATGCGTGCCGCCAAGGGTGGAATAGGTGACGCCGCCGCCGATGCCGACAATCGTGACCGGCAGGTTCTGATAGCAAAGGTCGTCGCGAACGAATTCGAACGGCCGGTAGAGCGTGAACGTTGCAATGGTGTAGGCGAAGGGCCGCATGCCGCGCTGGGCAAGGCCGGCGCACATGCCGATCATGATTTGCTCGGCAACGCCGGTGTTCACGAAGCGGTCGGGAAAATCTGTGCGGAACTTTGCGATGGACCCGGCAGGGGAGATGTCAGCGACCACGATGCAGAGCTTCGGATCGTCTTTGCCCAGGTCGTAAAACACATCTGCGAACTTGTTTCTCATGCCGAGATCTCCACAAGCTCATCGCAAGCCTGTTTGTATTCTTCCGGGCTTGGCGCCCGGTAATGCCATATGGGCACGTGCTCCATGTAGGACACGCCCTTGCCCTTCACGGTCTTGGACACAACCACCAAGGGCTTGCCGCCCTCGCGGTTCATCACGGCCTCATGAATTTCATCGGCGCTGTGGCCGTTGACCTCAACACCTTCCCATCCGAACGACAGGAACTTGTCGATCACGGGATGGAAGGCGGGATGGCCCTCGCTCATGCGCTCCAGGCCGGAAAAGTCGTTCAAGTCCACAAAGGCGATCAGATTTTCAAGCGCCAGGTTGCCCGCCATCATGGCGCCTTCCCAGGTGGAGCCTTCCTGGCACTCGCCGTCGCTCAGCACCAGATAGATCTGGCCGTCGCGATCTTGCAGGCGCTCGCCATAAGCCATGCCTGTGGCCAGTCCCATGCCGTGGCCGAGCGAACCGGTGGAGGCCGAAATGCCGGGAACCCCATAGTCCGGGTGTGCGCCGAGACGCCCGCCGGGTTTGCAGTAAAGGTCCAGGTCCTCGCGCAAAAGGATGCCTTTTTCTTCCAGGATCACATACTGGATCATGCAGCCATGGCCCTTGGACATGAGGATCACATCAGGCGTGTCCTCGCCGTCCCAGCGCATCAGGCCGTTGTAGACCACGTCAACGATCTCGGTGCACGAGAAGGCAGGCGCAATGTGCAGCGCCCCCACTTGCTGGGAGATGTCGAGGATGCGCCGGCGATAGGTCAGGCAGCGCCGCCGGGCGGCACCAGCATCAAACACATTGCTCAAGGTTTCAGACATGACAGGCGGCAATCCTCAGGCCCGAAGCGTGTAGTCGGTGGGCCAGTCGCGGATATCGTCCAGATAGCGCCGGCCCCATTCAACCATTTCAGCCAGGCCCTCGTCCCAATCCACTTCAGGCTCCCAGCCAACGGCGTTCTTGATAGCGGTGGAATCGAGCCAGTAACGCGAGTCCTGACCCAGCCGGTCGCCGGTCACTTCGCAAAGCTGCTCAAAGGGAATGTCCAGCGCCTCCGCGCTGCGCTCCACAACCTCGCGGATCGACGTGGGGTTCTTCGGGCCGGCATTGAAGATCTCGCCGTGCGGGCCGCGTTCTGCAATGAGATGGATCGCGCGGCCAAGGTCGCGGGCATGCATGTAGGATTTCTCCGCCTTGCCGCCGCCATGCAGGGGCAGCTTCTGGCCTGTGAGGCCGGCCCAAATGGCTTTGGGAATGACCCGGTGCAGCAACTGGCCCGGGCAGTAGCAGTTTGAGGGGCGGATGATGGTCATCGGGAACTTCAGGAACTGGCTCACCGACATCAGATACATATCGTAGGCAACCTTGGAGGCCGCATAGGGGCTGGTCGGCTTGATGGGCTCTTCTTCGGTCACAGCACGGTCCACCGAGCCATACATTTCCGAGGTGCCGATCTGGATGAAATGCTCCAGCCAGTCGCGGCTCATCAGCTCTTCGGTGAGCCGGGCCAGCGCCATGGAGTTGGTTTCAAAGAACCGCCAGGAGTGCTTCCACGACACAGCGCCTTCGCCCTGGGCGGCGAAGTTGACGATCACTTCTGGCTTCTCCTTGTCGAGCAGTTCCAGCAGCAGGTCGATCTCATGGGTCACGTGCCGGGCGTGGTACTCGTAGCCATCGCGTGCCTCGATGTTCAATGAGAACGGCTCTGGCCGCAGCGGGTTGCGTCCGATGCCGATCACCTTGTTGGGGTTGGCATGGTCCAGAAGGTAGAAGGCCGCGTGAATGCCGAAGGAGCCGCCTCCGCCGAGGATTGCATATGTCTTGCTCATGAATGAGTTCCGTTCGTCCGTCCGTTACGAAATGATTGTCCAGTAATAGTCGCCCGTGTAGCCGGCTTCCTCGAAGAGTTTGAGCCATCCGTCAGGATAGTCATGGAACTCAGCGGTCAGCACCCAGCTCTCAAAGATGGCTTTCTGTTCCGGTGTGCGGTAGCTGTCAACCCGTACGAAGGCTTTGCCGCCCGAAAGACGTTGAATTTCCTGCAAGGCAATCTTGGCGCGGTCGCGCGGCAGGTTGTGGATGCAGTCCAGGCAGATCACCGCATCAAAGCTGCCATCGGGGAAGGGCAGGCTGTCTGCACTGCCCAGATGAAGGCGGCCCGCCACGTTCTCGTGGCAGTTCATCAGCGCATATTCGGAGATGTCCAGACCATAGACCTCAAGGCCGGGCAGGGCCTCCACCATGTCGTTCACCAGGAAGCCCTTGGCACAGCCCACATCCAACACCTTGTCGCCGGGCTTCAGGCCGAAATGGGCAATCATGTCCTTGGCAACCGGCACCCAGCGGCCGTCATACCCGTAGCCGCCATAGCCATAATCGCGGGGGCCGTCGAAGTACATTTCGCCGTATTGCTTGGAGATGCGCACCACCTCGGGATCCTTGGCGTCTTCGCGCGCTTCGATGTTGCGCTTGGTCTTAGGAATGGCGCTTAAGAGGTTGATTTCCTGGCCCATATCAACCCTCCGCCATTTGGGCATGAACCTTGGCGAAACCCGCCTCGGGCTGGGTGTAGGCAAAGTCGGGGAATGCTGCCGCGGTGGCGGCGGGATCAAACGGCCTGTAGCCATTGTGCGGCATGGGCCCAACCCGTGTTGAACCGTTGATGGATGCGGGTTCAGGGAAGTGCCCAACCACCGCTTCTGCCGCATCACGGAACGAAATGACTGTCCCTGTTGCCGCATTTAACACACCTTGACTGCGTCTCAGCAGCATGCGCGTCGCAAGCTCAGCCACATCTTCAACCCACACATGGTCGCGCCGTTCCTCGCCTTCGCCGAACAGGACGATCTCCTGGCCGTCGGTTGCAAGGCGCCGGAAGCGGTTCGGGCCGTAGCCATTGTGCGGGTCGTCGGCGCCATAGATCAGTGTGGGCCGCAAGGTCGCAAACGGCGTGTCGCCGGCCGCATCCCCCAAGGTGACTTCGCGCGCCAGGTGCATGATGCCGTGGGCGCTGGCAGGCGACGCACAGGAGGCTTCGCTCAGCGGGCCGTCGCTGTCGGCATAGATGGCGTCTGACCCAATGTTGAGCACATGAGACACCGGCGAGGCGCTGAGCGCTTCGGCGATGGCGGAGATGATGTCGAGGTTCTGCTTCAGCATCTCCAGGTTCTTCACCGGCGCGATTGCCGAGACCGTCACGACAGCATCGCTTGGCTTCAGGTAGCCTGCCAGCTTGCTGCCGGCATCGGCCGACATCAGGTCAACGTCCTGGCGGGTAAGCCCAAGGGTTTGCACGCCCTGTGCGCTAAGGCGCTTCATGATGGCGCCGCCCACAAAGCCGCCGGCGCCTATGATGACAACCCGTTCGGGGTTTTGCGGGGAAGAGTTCAAGTGCTCAAGCATTGGCCATCCTAATGGCTATCAGGTTTCAAGAGGAGCAACGCCCATGGTGTGGCTTACGAGGCCGGCAGATTGGACGTCGCTCGGTTCGAAAATCCGGTAGGGATCTATCAACATGGTCCCGCGCATCTGCGCTGCGACCTGCTTCAGGTCCTGCGCACGATAATCAGGCCACGGGGTTAGTATCATAAGAGCGTCCGCGCCGGAAACCGTATCCATCACCTCATCAAATCGCTTGGCCGATGCATGGTCGAAGTCCTCATCGGCGACGGCAGGATCGTGCACGTGGAACCGCGTTTCGGGGAACTGCGACAGGGTTGCGAGCGAGGGGGAGTTCTTAACCGAGTGCGTGTTTTCCTTGTAGGCCAGGCCCCAAACCGCAACCAGGGGATCAGACACGGCACCAAGCAGATGCTTGCGCAGAACCTGGCCAGCCCAATCGCGGTTATGTGCGCTGTTCTCCAGCCAGGCCCGAACAATGTCGCTGTGGGTCCCGGTTTTGGCCGAGTAATCCAACACGGTTTGCAGGTCACGCTCCAGATTGCCGCCGGCAATGCCCAGACCCGGTTTCAGATAGGAGTAGGCGCCAATGCGTTTGTCGAGCTTCAGGGCCGGGACGATCTCGCTCCAGTCAGCGCCAATTTCGGCACAAAGCTCAGCCATGGTGTTGGCGACGCTCACGGAAGACACCAGGCACATGTTGATCGAGATCTTCGCCAGTTCCGCACTCTCATAGCGCATGGGCAGCACCGGGCAGTCAAACGCGCCGAGAACTTCGGCAAAGCCGGCCGGCAGCGCCTTAGCCGGATCCGCGCAGCCCACAATGTAGCGCTCAGGCTGGGTGGCGCGCTCAACGGCGCGGCCGAAGATCAAGGTTTCGACCTGATAGAACAAGCGTGCAGGGTCAAAGGACACCGCGCGCGTAAAGCCAGGTGGCACCTGACAGAGAACGACCAACAGGGCATCATCGTTCAGGTGCGGCGTGACTTCACCGATGAGCCTGTGAATGCCCGACAGATCACTCGCGCCGGTATCGTCGGTCGGCACGTCCGGCGCGATATAGACCACATCCCGGTCGGCAAGATCAGACAAAGCGCTGCTGAATCGTTGCCGTGCCCCATTGCCGGCCAGCATGTCGTCCAGATCAGGCTCAAGCACCGGCAACTCGCCCCGGTCAAGGCGGGAGATCAGGTCAGCGTTCTGGTCCACACACAAAACATCAAAGCCGGCCGAGCACACTCCGGTTGCGGAGACCAGGCCCAAATGGGTCATGCCGACGAAAGCAACGTTCGTGTTCACGGCTTTGCCGCCTTGGCAATAGCGTCTTCGCTCAAACGTCCCAGAACTGTGTTCAGCCAAATATCATTCGACAAGTCAGCTTGCGCGCCATCCTGGCACAAACCTTTGAAATGGCTGTACTCTTCAACCCAGGTTGGGTCATCCTCAACGAGTGTTACCGCGCCTTCGGGCGGGCGTCCGCTGGGCAGCACCCGCATCCGGCGTGTGAACGTCGCCGGCCCCCATTTGCACAGGGATTCAATGTGCGCGGAGCCGTTCTCCGCAAACACATCGCAGGTGAAATGATTGCGCCACGATAGCAGTGTCATCTCCAGTTCGATTTTGGGCTTGCCCGCTTCGGTACCAATGATCACATGGTCCGGCGCCTGGTTCTCAAAGCAGTTGCTGGTGTAGACCTCAAAGGTGTCCAGACGTTCGCCGAACCAATAAGCCACTGTATCAAGCAGGTGAGAGCCAAGATCGGGCAGCACCCCTGCGCCCTGGTCGCGCCATTCGGAATTGCGCACCAGCCTTGCCGTGCCGTTCCCATAGAACATCCGGCAGCGGTAGATCTCCCCAAGGTCGCCCGACCGGATGAGGTCGCGCATGCGTACGTAGTGAGGTTCAAAGCGGTGGTTGTAGGCTGTGTAACACACGGCGCCATTGGCCTTGGCCAATGCGTCCAGACGCTCTATGTCGCCCTCTTTTGCGGCCCACAGCGGCTTTTCCACCAACACATGTTTGCCGTTGCCCAGCAGATAGGTCAGGAGCTCGATCTTTGGATCGTCGGGCACACAGCACAATGCGCAGTCAAAGCTGTCCAGCGGCACATCTTTGATATTGCGCCAGTCGGCCTTTTCGTGAACCGGATCAACGCAGCCCACATAATCATCGCCGGCAAAACGCCGGCGTTTGTGGCCCTGAACACCCAGGCCGACGACTATGGCCCGGAACGCGCTCATCTGTAGTTTGCCTGCTTTTCAGCTGTGTCGAGTTTGGCCAGAATATCTTCCGGTGTCACCGGAATGTTGCCGTCTAGTTCACACTCACAGGCAGCCGCGATGGAGCCCAGAATGGCAGATTCAGCTGGAGAATTGCTCACCAACGAGGCCAGGGTTGAATAGGCCAGCAGCGCATCGCCTGCGCCGACTGCATCGACCACCCGGTCCACGAAGCTATCGATGATGAAGAAACTGTCCAGCGCCTCATGATTGGAGGTCACGCAGGTGAGAACACCGCGTTCCCCCAACTTCAAGATCAGGGTTTTGCATTCCGCCAAGTCATAAAGGCTTGCCGCAAGGGGCCGAATACCAGAATCCTGATCGGCAAGCGCGAAACGGGCTTCCCGTTCGTTCGGGGTGATCAGGTCAAAGCCTTTGAACTCAGTCACGTTCCCCCAGCGGCTGGCCACTTGGCTGTCGCCGACCCGGAACGCACCTTCGGGGATTGCTTCGATCAGAGAGGGAATGGTTCTGCGGTTGAACATGCCATGGCGGAAGTCGCTGAACACAACGGCGTCCGCCTCGATTTCACGAATTGCTGCGGTAAGCTCATCGACGATGGAATCCGAGATCGTGGAGTTATCCAGCGTATCGACCTTCAGAAGACGGTAACCGCCCACAACGATGGCGTTCTTGTTCGTCGTCGGGCGTGTGCTGTCGATAACCGGCAGCACTTCCACGTCAAAATCTTTAAGGCCGTTAAGGGCAAACTCCGCCAGAGCGTCCTGTCCCAGAACCGTAGAAAATTTCACATCGGCACCAGCGGACCGCAAATGCTTGGCCACAACGCCTGCACCGCCGATGTAGTCGGTCTTGTTCTCAAACAGCACGCTCATCGTCGGCGTTTTGGTCTGTCCACCGATCATTGCGCATTGTGTAAAACTGTCGATGATCGTGTCGCCAACCACATGCACGGTCTTGCCGGGCATTTCGTTCAGCGTCTTGCGCAGACCGTCGAAGGTCACACCGTGGCGCTCCATCACCGCCATGAGCTTGTCGATCTTGAGCTCTGGAGGCGCCATGTCGATCAGCTTGGATGATGAATAGACGATGTCGCCGGGTGTAAAGATGATCTCACCGCCATAGCTGTCCAGCACGGTGCCTTCTTCGGCGGTCTTCGGCGCCATGCCGTTTGAGACGTATTCGAACCCTTTGGCGAAGTAGTCGGGTTGCAAAAATTCTATATTTTTCAGCGGCTTGGCGTTTTCGTCGATGATCACATAGTCAACCACTTCGAAGGCGGCCAGGTTGGCTGCGCGCAAGTCTTGCGGCACATGCGGGCGATAAAGGCCCTTTTCGATGTGCTTGTCGGCGGTCAGGCTGGCAACAAGAATGTCCGCCTTGTTCTTCGCATAGATCAAATGGCGCATGTGGCCGGGGTGCACCACATCGAAAACGCCGTGGCACATGATGACCTTGTCAACGCGTGGGCGCGGGCCGATGGCTTCGCGCAGTTCCTCGCGGGTCTTTATCTTGTGGCCAAAGCGGGCCGTCAGGCTTTCCGTCATGTGCTCTTGTCCTCACCGAGATACTGGAACCACGTCTCGGTGGCCTTTGCGATACTGTCCGGCTCCCATAGAGGCGCATCGTTCCACACCTCGATGTCATCCAGCATGCGCTGCACACCCTCTTCGAAGGGGATCTGCGGCGCCCAGTTCAAATCACGCTGGATCTTCGTTACGTCCGCCCAGGTGCAATCAGGTTCGCCCGGGCGCTTTGGAATATGCACTTTCTCTCCGCCAATCAAGTCCACCAGGCTGTTCACGGACTGCGGGTTGCCGGCGCCCAAGTTCCACACTTCGCCCGAGATTGGCGTTTCCGCCGCCGCCAGGAAGGCCCGGGCCACGTCGGAGGCATAGAGGAAGTCGCGCGACTGCTCGCCGTCGCCCACCACGGTGAAGGGTTTCCCAGCCAGCTTTTGCTTCAGGAAGACACCGAACACGGCCCCGTAGGCACCGGTGGTGCGCACCCGTGTGCCATAGGCGTTGAAAATGCGGATGGCGTTGACCGGCAGGCCGTAGACTTCATGCCAGTGGAATGCAGCCTGTTCGCCCTGGTATTTTGAGAGGGCGTAGGGGTATTGCGGCCCAATCGGATGATCTTCGGTCGTGGGAACGTCCGCCAGGCCGTAGCAGGATGATGATGCGGCATAGACAAACTTCTCAACATTTGCCGCCCGGGCACCCTCCAGAACGCGCACCGTGCCCTGAACATTGACCGACATGTAGTCGATTGGTTGCTCGATGGACGGCACGATGTCGCCGATGCCGGCAAAATGGATGATGTAGTTCACATCCCGGAAGATCGACGCATCGGGTTTCAGGTCCCGGATGTCGCCCCATTCACAAGACAAGGCCTGATTTCTGCTGTGATGGTCCAGGTTACGCTCATGACCGCCGGATAGATTGTCAACGACCCGAACGGCCATGCCGCGGTCAAGCAGCACATCCACCATGTGCGAGCCTATGAACCCGGCGCCGCCGGTGACCAGGGCTGTTTTTGTCTGGGGCATGTTTGGCTCTCTATCCTTCCACCGCCCGCGCGCGGGAGAATGGCCTTAAGCTGCGTTGAGCTTTTTGAGGGTCTTAACGTTGTAGTACCAGTCGTTGCTCATGCTGTCGGGCAGCTTGTCAGCTTTGAACGCCTTGCAGAGATCGCGCACCGCGTCTTCGATCGAGTGCGAAATTTTGAAGTCCAGCTCGCGCTGAATCTTGTCGGAATTTATGTGGTAGGAGCGGATGTCGTCAGTTGGGGTGGTGACAATGTCAATGTCGCCCTTTTCCGGCATTTCCTCTTGAACGATCCGCTTCACAATCTGCGCGATGTCCATGATCGACATGTTCTGGAAACCGCAGTTGAAGATCTTGCCGGCAATCGCCTCATCCTCAATGTGCGCCAGTTTGCGGTAGAGATCGCACATGTCCTGGATGTGCAGGTTCGGGCGCAGCTGGCTGCCGCCGAACACCGTAATCTTGCCGTTGGTGATGGCGTGGTTGGTGAGGATGTTCACCGACAGATCCAGGCGCTGGCGCGGAGCGTAGCCGCACAGGGTTGCAGGCCGGATGACACAGCAGACGAAATCATCGCTCATGTGGCTGAACAGAACCGGCTCGCATTTGCCTTTGTATTCATTGTAGAGCGTCAGCGGCAGGAGAGGGTGGTCCTCGGTCACGTCGGGCGCGTCCGATACGCCGTATACGGAGCTTGAAGAAGCGTAGATGAAGCGCTTCACGCCGGCTTCCTTGGCGGCCACAACCATGGGCTCAAATGCATCCAGGTTGATGGTGGTGCTCAGGCTTTCATCCAGCTCAAAGCTGGCATCGTTGGAGATGCAAGCCAGGTCGATCACCATGTCGACGCCTTCATAGGCTTTGCGCAGCTGATCAACGTTGCGGATGTCGCCTTCGATCATCTTGAAGTTGGGATTGTCGTGCGGCAGGAAATCGTCGCCGAAATAGCAAATGTCGAAAGCAGTGACCTTGTGGCCGTCCGCCAAGAGTTGGGGGCAGAGCAAAGAGCCAACATAGCCGGCTCCGCCAAGTACGCAGATGTGTTTCATAATCCGAGGGTCCGTCTTTGATCAGTCATGGGTTGGCGGGAGGCTGAAGAGCGCAGCGCCGGTGCTTGAATTGCGCGCGCTACAGGGTGTAGCCGGCGCTTGAGGCGTCGCGGTAAAACATTTCAACCGTCTCGCGTGAATATTCATCAAGGTCTTTGCCAACCAGAGCGAGTTTTGCCAACAGGCTATTGGTGACTGTGATGATATGACACCCCATCCAATCTGCCTGGAAAATGTTCAAAAGCTCACGCGGCGAGGCCCAGAGCAGCTCTGCCTTGGGCCTTGATTTCAGGATATTCAGCGCCTCGGTCATATGCGGAACCGGGTCAATGCCGGTGTCTGCAATGCGGCCTGCAAACACCGAGACAATGGCTCCTGTGTTCGGGTCCAGCGCGTCTGCGACGTCTTGGACCTGCTCCAGCGTCATCATCGCGGTCACGTTCACCACCACACCTTGAGCAGAAAGCTTCTTGATGAGGGGCGCTGATTTTTCGCCTTTGGTGTTGGTGATCGGAATTTTGACATTCACATTGCCGCCCCAGGAGGCGATCTTGAGGGCCTGGCGTTCCATCTCGTCGAACTCGTCGGCGAAGACTTCCAGGGATACGGGCTTGTCCTGGATCTTCTCCAAAAGCTCGCGCGCGAATTTCTCATAGTCCTCAACGCCGGCCTGGCGCATCAGCGTGGGGTTGGTCGTGAACCCCTGAATGTCCGGATTGGCATACATGTCCAGTATGCCTTGCATGTCTGCCCCGTCTGCAAACACTTTGATTTGCAGGTCCTTTGCACTCACCATCACTCAATTTCCCTCATTTGGAAGCGTCGCGCACAATCCACGCAGCGGCCTCGCTCACCGAGCTGACCGTGGCCGCCTGGCCCGTTGCAACCAGTTCGTTGGTGTATCCCAGATCGATAAAGACGCTGGTGCACCCCGCTGCCAGTCCCGCCTCGATGTCACTTGCCCTGTCGCCGACCATATAGCTGGAGTTGAGGTCAATATTCCAGCGCTTTGCTGCGCTCATCAACATGCCAATTCCAGGTTTTCTGCGGTCCGTTGCAAGGCCTTGTGCTTGCGCCCGGGTCTCGGTCGCCACTTCCACGTCATCCACCGGCATGGCAGCGCGCAAGCGATCGTGCATCGTGTCGATCAGGCTGCGCTCAACAAGGCCGGCGCCCACATCTGGCTGATTGGTCACCACCACGATGATGAAGCCGGCCTCTTTCAGGCTTTTTACCCCATCAGCGGCGTTCGGATAAAAGTGAAATGTTTCAAGGCTTTGCGCCGCATAGGAACGGCCGTTGCGGAATTCGGGGACGGTGAGAACGCCGTCCCTGTCGAGAAAAACGGCTCTGTTTAACTGTGCTGCCATTGGCTAGCGCATCACCATTTGGTCGCTTGCACCTGCAGCACCGGGCTGGAAACCAGACAGTGCCAGATAACGGCCTGGAAGGCTTCAGCGTGCGGGGTGATGAGGCGCTGGTCGACAGTGGGCACAAGCACAACCGCGTCGCCCACCTGGGCTGTGTAGCCGCCATCACGGCCCACGATGCCATAAATTTTGCAGCCGCGCGATTTGGCTTCCTTCAGCGCTTCCACCAGGTTCATCGAGACATTGTGCTCAGCGTTTCCGCCGCCGACCGAGAACACCAGAATGGCGTCTTTTTCGCAGGCGTTCGAGATTTTCAGCCAGCCGGCAAAGACGGTTTCCCAGCCCTCATCGTTCGTGCGGGCGGTCAGTTCGGAGACATTGTCGGTTGGGGCATATGTTTCAACGCCGCAGAGTTTGCGGAAATCATTCACTGCGTGCGAGGCGTTCGCCGCGCTGCCGCCCACACCAAGCACGAACAAGCGGCCGCCGCCATCGCGGGTTGCTGCAATGCCTTGCGCAATGGCCGCCACCTTTTCTGCATCCAACATGCCGCAAATCGATGCGGCCTGCTCAAGGTAGGCAGAAATGTGGGCCATGCCCGATGTTGCGTCTGTGCCCATGGGGGTCATTCCTCGTCGTGCAATCGTTCAGCCGACGGGGGTCTAGGATGATCCGGCGGCGGTTGCAAGGAGTTTGCAGCGATATGAGCAGCAGCGGGGCGGTTTGTGGCGGGCAAAAACCGCCAAAATCTGCACAAAAAAAGGGCCGTCACCCTTTCACAGGTGACGGCCCTTTAATCTCCGCCCGCTGGCGCTGGGCGCCAGCTTGCAGTGTTAGCTGGCGCGTTTGCGACCAAGACCAATGCGTTTTGCCATTTCTGACCGCACGGTCGCGTAGTTTGGAGCAACCATCGGGTAATCAGGCTTGAGGCCCCATTTTTCCCGGTATTGCTCAGGCGTCAGGTTAAATGCCGTACGCAAATGGCGCTTCAAAGATTTGAACTTCTTACCGTCTTCCAGGCAGATAATGTAGTCTGGCGTAACTGACCGGCGAACCGAAACAGCTGGTTTCAGTTCTTCTTTCGGCTCTTCTGCTCCGCCTTCAACAACACCTGCCATTGCGGTGTGTACGTCTTTGATAAGGGCCGGCAGCTCAGAAACCGGTACAACGTTGTTTCCAACATATGCTGCTACGATCTCCGCCGTCAGTACGGCCATTTCTGTCTTGTCGTCTTGCTCTTCCATGTGTTTGCCTTCTATTTCGTAAGCTGTACCCGGCTGACGATAATGTGCCCGGATTACATCGTCGTTGAGACTGGCGTAGCCTATGTCCGGCCTGTTCGCAACAACTTCTTTCGACATATTGCCACAATTCGTTAATTTGATAGTGAATTATGTTAGTATATCGGAAATTAGTGAGAGATTTGTCAGTTTAATCTCCACGAATAGCCCTAAAAGTTTAGATATTGACTCAAGGTGACTTTACGTAAGGCAAAATGCACTTATAGATAGAAATATACTATTTGTTTAGTTGTATTATCGCCTTGGCAGGGGAAATATAAGGACATTGGCTCTGTTCAGCGCCCGAATTAGAGGATCAACATTGTTTCGAACTGTCATGGAGCAAAATTGATGAGTGATTCTGCAACGTCCACGGTACACATCGACAACGACCGGACCCGCGTAACCGAATGGCGTTTTGCCAAACGCGGCGACAAAACCGGTTGGCACCGCCATGAGTATGATTATGTGATTGTCCCGTTGCTGGATGGAACTTTGTCCATTGAAGGGCCCGACGGTAACGTCAACGAGGCGCCTCTAGCATCCGGCGTCCCTTATTTTCGCGAAGCCGGTGTGGAACACGATGTCATCAGCTCGAATGATTTTGTGTTTGCTTTTATGGAAATCGAATTCAAACAGTAACAACCGGGACGAACGAAAGAATGCGCCCATTAGAGGCGCATTCTTTTTGTCTCAATCTATCTGCACAGACGATACTGACCTGAATAGGTCTTGTAGCGGCCCGTGTTCGGGTTGAACGAGCGGAATTTGGCCCGGCAATAGTCATACCATTCATCGGTCCAGGGCTCAGGCGCCACATCGTAGGTTGGGCGCTCTCTATAGACCCGCGCCGGTTCAGCCGTGTAGCCGGCCATGCAGTCGTCGAAGATCTGGTTATAAATCCGGTCTCTCTCGCCTGAGCTTGCAACAGCACCGGATACGGCCCCAACCGAACCACCGATAATCGCACCACGGCCGGCACCCTTGCCGCCGCCAACGATGCCGCCGATGATGGCGCCAACTGCAGCGCTGCCAAGGCCTGCGCCCAGTGCGGCTTCGCCTGGCCGCTGCGCGCGCCGTGACTTGCGCTTTGCCTGGCGGTGGCAATATTCTTCACGTGATTGCGCGCCAGCCTCGCTCACGACAGTGTCGGTGGTGATCGCCACCAAACCCAACACAGCTGCACTGCACGTCCAAATCGCTAACTGTTTCATCAAGACTATTCCTTTGCCCTTGTGCCCGCTCTCACCACAATTCCCGCGCTACCTTTTCCATCAAACTACGGCTGGAATTTGGCAATTCGCCATATAGTGATCAAGGATCAAATTACGAGCGAAATCGCGGTTAACACGCGAATTATTGGTTAACGATTGAGAATTGCGAGCGATTCTTCCACCAATTTCTCCAGCAGCTCTCCTGCAGGAAGGGTGCGGTTCAAACTCATGGCCTGGCCTGACCACAGGGCCACAAAGTCGGGCGAGCCAGCTTCCGTGCTCGCCTTGCGCAATGGTCCGGTCAGGGTGTTCAGAAGCGGGAAGTCCGGCAAATCCTCATCATGTGCCGCCATTTCTTCTATGTAGCGATTTGAGAGCCCGCGGGCCGGCCGGCCAGAAAAGGCCCGGGTGAGGCGGGTGTCTTCATCGCTGGCTTCCAACAGTGCCTTCCGGTAGACCGCCGGCGTGGCGGCTTCCTCGGTGGTCAGGAACGCCGTGCCCGGCTGCACACCTGCTGCGCCAAGGGCAAAGGCTGCTGCAATGCCGCGGCCATCGCCAATGCCGCCGGCTGCGATCACCGGAACGTTCACCGCATCAACAATTTGCGGCACCAGCGCCATGGTGCCCACCCGGGCTGCGTCCATGGTTGAGGCAAAGGTGCCGCGATGGCCGCCGGCCTCCCAGCCTTGGGCGACAATTGCGTCAACCCCGCCGTCGGCCAACAGCACCGCTTCGCGCACGGTTGTTGCCGAACTGAGCACAACGACCCCGGCCTCCTTGAGGGCCTGCACCATGTGCTGGGCCGGCAGGCCGAAGTGGAAGCTGACAACCCGGGGCCTGAGTTCCAACATCACTTCCATCATGGCCTCATCAAATGGAAAGTTGGTGGGGGTGACCGCCGGCATTTCGCCCAAGCCCAGTTCATCAAAATAAGGCTGCAACCGCTCTTTGAGGGTGGCGTTCTTGGCCGCATCCTCGCCGGGGGGCTCGTGCACGAAGAAATTGACGTTGATGGAGCGGTTGGTCGCCATCATGGTTTTGGCGATTTCCTCACCGGTGCGCTCAGGCGTCATGAACGCGCAGCCCAGCGAGCCCATGCCGCCGGCGTTGGACACTGCCGCAGCCAGGGCAGGGGTGGTGGCACCGGCCATTGGCGCTTGGATGATGGGATGGTCAATGCCGAGAAGGTCTAGCAGCTGGGTGTTCGGCCACATGTGGGGGCTCCCTGGAGTTTACTGAGCACAGAGTAGAGCAACAGACGGAGCCCGAATGCAAGAGTATGTATTGGGACGCTTGTGATCTCAATTCATGGCTGTTTCGAGCGGCCTGGTTGCAGCGGCCAGTGCTTGCGGCGTTGCGCCCAACCGTTCGCACCTCGGCCTCCGAGAAGGGCAAGAGACCCTTCGCGCCTAATCCAAGGTATGCAGCTGCCGGCGCATGATCTTCCCTGTGCTTGTCTTTGGAACATCAGGCACAAATTGTATTTTGCGGGGGCATTTGTAGGCCGCCAGCTTTTCGCGGCAAAACGCCATCATTTCCTGTTCGTCGCCCGTTTCGCCTTCTTTCAGAACCACATAGGCCTTGGCGATTTCGCCCTTCAGCTCATCGTCCTGCTTGCCCACCGCGGCCAACGCAACGGCAGGGTGGCCGGCAAGCACCCGTTCAATTTCAGCCGGATACACATTGTAGCCGCCGGTCAGGATCATGTCCTTCTTGCGGTCGACAATGTAGACGCAACCATCCTCGTCCATGGTGCCAAGGTCGCCCGTGTGCAGCCAGCCGTCCGGCTCCAGGGTTTCGCGGGTTTTTTCCTCATCTCCATAGTAGCCCAGCATGACAATCGGGCCGCGCACCATCAACTCGCCCACTTCGCCCCGTGGCATGGTCTTGGAGGCATCCTCAGCGTCGGCGATGCGCAACTCGCAATAGGGAATGGCACACCCGATGGAGCCGTGCTTGTTGGTGCCATAGAGCGGATGGGTTGAGCCGAGGCCGGCAATCTCCGTCATGCCCCAAAGCTCGATCAGCGGCACCTTGAAGCCCTCTTCCACCGCCTTCATGGTGGCGACCGGCATGGTCTGGCCGCCCACATAGCAGCGCTTCAGGCTGCTGAGATCGGCCTCGGGGAACGCCGGGCTGTTCAGCATGAACATGTACATTGTCGGCACGCCGTCACAAATGGTGGCCTTGTGCCGCGCAATGTCCTCCATCACAGCGGCCGGATCGAAAGCTCGATGTAACACCAGCTTGGTGCCGTACATCATCATGCCGTTCATCAGAACGTTGCCATAGACGTGTGGGCAGGGCAGGGCGCTGACCACCACATCGTCAGCCCCGCGGTTTTGCAACTGGCTGGTCATGGCACCGTTGAGGATCACCGCGCGGTGGGACTGCATGGCGCCCTTTGGGTGGCCTGTGGTGCCGGAAGTGTAGCCAATCGTTGAAAGCGAGACCGGGTCGATGTCATCAGCTGAAGGTGCCTGGATTTTGCTTGTAAGCAATTGGTTGAAAGACACCGCACCCGGCGCGATGTCATCGCCAAAGGAAATGATCTCCTTAACCTCGGAGCTTTGCTTGACCGGAAGTGTGGCCTCCACCTTTTCGGGTGAGGCGATGATCGCCTTGGCGCCGCAATCTTTAACCACGTAGCCGATCTCATCGGGCGTCAACATGGTGTTCACCGGGTTGACGACCGCCCCCAGGCGGGCAATCGCATAATAGCTGACAACCCATTCCCAGGAGTTGGAGGCATAAAGAGTAATCACATCGCTCCGGGCAAGGCCGAGGCCTGCCAGTCCTCCGGCCACCGCTTCCACCAATGTGTTGAGTTCCTCATAGGAAAACGAGCGGCCCTCGAATACCAAGGCCTCGCTGGCCCCAAACTTATCCGCCGCCGCTTGTGCGACCTGGCCAAGATGATCGAGCATGTGTGTTCCCTTTTTCCGTTCCGGACGCGCCAAACCGTCCTGTGGCCCCCAAAGCTTGAAACTTCACAGTTTGTTTACCATGTGTCAAAAGACGTTGGGCACCGGTGCAAGGCGCGCAGGTGCGAGGAGGCGGTTTTCTTTGTGGTCACATCAGGCCACAATTTCACTCTACAGGAAGGAATACAACAACCATGTCACTCTTAAAGCGTGGTGTTAGCGGTGAGCCGGTCAAACGGCTGCAAGAAGTTCTTGGCGTAACGGCCGATGGCATCTTCGGATCAGGCACGGAAAAAGCATTGAGGGATTACCAGCAGGCAAATGGTCTGTCGGTTGACGGCATCGCCGGCCCGGACACCTTTACCGCAATGGGACTGCATGAACTGATTTTGCTGCGTGTTGGCTCACGCGGTTCAACGGTCAAGCGGCTGCAGGAGGCACTTGGAACCGGCGCTGATGGCATTTTCGGCAAAGGCACCCGGCAAGCGGTTATCGACTTCCAGCAAGCCAATGGCCTGGCTGCCGACGGCATGGCCGGCCCGGCAACCCTGTCTAAAATGAGCGCGTTTGCCACAACCCACACCTCAGAGACGGTGGAAAAAGCCCAGGCACCAGCAGGCGCTGAAATGTCTGGTGAAGGACTGCCGGAACTCTCAGGCGGCTCGGTTGTCAAGGGCGATGCCGGCGAAGCTGCTCCTGCAAAATCCTTGTGGGGCACGGTCAAGGGCTGGTTCTCTTAAGCTCCAGCTTGCCAGTATCAATTCTGATTTGAAGGAAGGCCGGCCCAGTGCCGGCCTTTTTTCGTGGCTACTTCTTGGCGTCTTTCACCAGATTGAAGATGCCTGGAGCTGCTGCTTGCGCCACATACTTTGCGTTCGGCCCAAATCCCCGGTCCACCGAGCCGGCGGGCACCCTGTTGGCCTGCTTCACCGTGCCCAGCACATCGCCGGCCGGATCCGTCACCACCCAGGCTAATGTGATCGGTTGTTTGCCCTTTTTCTTTCGCCCAAGCTTCACCTTGCCGCGCACGGTCAACGTGTCATCGCCAGGCTTGCTGCGCACTGGCCAACCGGCATTCTTCAAAACTTCACGCATGGCAACGGTCAATTCCCGGTTTCCATCACCCGGCGCACCTTTCACCTGAGGAACGGCCACAGCCCGAATGGCCGTGGTGCCCGGTGCAGGCTTTAGGGTTTCGCGCGGCTGGGGAGCCGCAGCGATTTGCTGGTTGGAAGCAGCGCTGCGCGTTCCGGGTGCCGATCCAGCCGGCGGGGCGTGTGTGCCGGGTTCGTCCAAGGCGCCAGGGCCGCCTGGCCGTTCTGCCGTGCCGGTCTCAATGGCCAGCAGGTCGCCGGCGTCGCGGTGTGTGGGATCTATGGCTGATCCGCCAAGGTTTTTGGCCTGCGCAATCGCGGCCGCGCTGGGAGGCAAAACCGGCGTGCCGCTTTTCAAGCATCCGCTCAGCACCAAGGCCAGGCTCAAAACGGCCAATCGCACTGGCAGGTTTGCCTCCAACTTGATCATGACGGACCGAATCACTCCCTATTGTGTGCAGATAGTACACAACCTTGACCGATTAGCGGCAAATCATCTCCACCGGCAGGGAAGAAATACATTCAGGCCCATCATCGCCAATTATGTAGGTCCGGCCGGGGCACATGGCGTTGCCGCTGCCGGCATCCATCAAGATCATGTGGGTGAAAAACACCATGCCTGTTCCGAGTTCTGCATCATTGGCGGTGTAGAACATTGGCCAATCCATCCAGCTTGGCGTGAACTTCGCTCCGAGAGAATAGCCGCAAGCGTTCATGCGATGATCGCGCATGCCGTGGCTGTCCATTGCGGCTGCATGCGCGTCGAACACATCGCCGGCCGTGTTGCCGGGTTTCAGCGCGCCCTCAACCGCGCTCAAGGCGTCGCAGCAGGCGGCCAGCATCTTTTCGTGCTGCGGGGAGGGGGTTCCAATAATCACCGTGCGCATCATGGCCGCGTGGTAATGGCGGTAGCTTCCGGCCCACTCCAGGGTAAGCTGGTCTGAGGCATCAAGTTTGCGCCGGCCGGATTTGTAGCGGCACAACAAGGCATCCGGACCAGACCCGATGATGAACTCGTTGCCCGGATAATCGCCGCCGCCGGCCAACACAGCGCCTTGCATTGCCGCAAGGATTTCGCCTTCATCGGCACCGGCGCGGGTCAGCTTCAAGCCGGCCTCCAAGGCCTCGTCGGCCAGCGATCCGGATTTGCGCACATAGACCAGTTCGGCCTCAGATTTGACCACGCGTATCCGATCCAGCAGACCGGAGGCATCCTGCAGTTCGGCAAAACCGTCCATGGCCGCATCCACAGCCTTGCCGTTTTTCGCGGTCAGCCCGTAGGAATCATATTCGATCCCCAGCTTCTTGCCCTTGCAGCCCAGGTCATCAAGCATCTCGCGCAACTGGGTCGCCGGCTGCGCGCCGCCCTCATCCTTCCAAATGCGGATATCCTCCAGCAAGGATGTGTTCTTGGCTTGCAGATAGTCCGGCGCGCGGGTCAATAACGCGAGCGTTCCGTCGGCGCCCAGGTAGAGGCACTGAAAGAAGCAGAACCCGAACGTGTCATACCCGGTGAGGTAGTACATGGACTCCTGCTGGAACATCAAAAGCCCATCGAGCCCACGCTCGCTCAGCTTGCCGACCGCAGCGGCCTTGCGCTGCTCAAACTCAGAAATCTCAAAATGCAATGCCATGAGGCTCGTCTCCTAGTCGCTCAACACAATGGCCGACAGTTGCCGGCCATAATCTGGTTCCTTGCGGTGGGTGGTGCGCCGATAGCTGAAAAAGCGCTGTTCGTCCGAATAGGTGCAGATCTTCATATTCTCCACCGTGCCCACACCGGCTTCGCCCAATCGCATCTCCACAAAGCCGGGAAGATCAAACATGAAATGCGTCTCGCGCTCTGCCGGCACGAAGAAGCGGGCAAAGGCGTCATCTTCGTCCACAAACTGCTGCTGGTATTCCGGGCCCACTTCATAGGCCTTCTGCGAAATGGTGGGCCCCACAGCGGCGCTGATGTCTGCCCGCGATGCGCCCACCTCTTCCATGGCCGCAACGGTCCATTTAATCACCCCGCCGAGCGCGCCCTTCCAGCCGGCATGGGCAGCGCCTACGACGCCCGCCTTGGGGTCGCTGAACAGAATGGGTGTGCAATCAGCCGTATTGATTGAAACCGCCAGACCCGGCGTGGCGGTCACCACCGCGTCGGCGCGCGGGCCATGCTGGGCTGGCCAGGCTTCCGTCGCGATCACTGCATCCGGGCTGTGGTGCTGATAGGGCGCAATCAGCCGCGCCACCGGGACACCGAGCTTGTCGGCAATCTCTGTGCGGTTCTGCATCACCGTCTCCCGGTCGTCGTTTGAACCCAGACCAGTGTTCAGGGAGGCGTAGATGCCGGCCGAATGGCCGTTCTCGCGGGTGAAGAACCCGTGGCGCACGTTCGGGGCGGTGCTCAGGCTTTCTGCTTCAATCATGCGCTCAATCCTTCAAACGGGGCCGGCATGGGGCAGTCTGGATGGGTGATTGCCAGAACCTTGAACAGTTCACCCATCTGTTCGCGGCCGGCCAGGCGCTCAACCGCACTGTTGATCAGGCGTTTCTGACGGCTCATGGCTTTCTCTTTAAGCTTCTCCGCGCGCACTTCAAGCCCCATGGCATGCAGGAACGGGCCCTGGGGCACCGGGCCATAGGTTTTGGCACCGCCGGTTTCAAAGCCGCGCGCCAGGCTCTCAAAGTCCACATGGCTCGTCACATCGCAGTGGCCGGGCTGGTGCAACACATCCACATATCCGTGCTTGGACATGGCCTGCAGCGTGTCGCCGGCGGCGGACTGCGCATGGCCGTAATCTATAACCAGCCCGCAGCCGCCGTGTGATGCAATCTTGCCGCCGATGGTTTGCGCAATGTGATCGCGGATGGTGGAGACCTCCGCAATGGTTCCAGGTTGCGCCTCTGTCGGGGCGAAAGCGGGCGGGGCTTCCTTATGCGCCAAGCCAATCGATAACTGATCGCCCTCCAGCCCAACAACCCGCTCCAGCCAATTTGCCTCGCTCTTTTGCACCTGGCGGATGGGCAGGGCATCGAAGAACTCGTTGGCGAGCACGATCAGCGGCAGGTCCGGCACGCTCTCAAAACTCTCATGCCAGGTGACGGGAACCCCGGCGCCTCCCAGCTTAATCTTCTGGTTTTGCCGCATCAAAGGGCTGGTCTCAACCAGATGAACCTCAGCTGCCGCCAGAAAGCCCGGCATCACCTTGGCCGCCCGCAACACATCACTCATCAGCGTGCCGCGGCCCGGGCCCAACTCCACCAGGGCAAAGCGCTCCGGCGCACCGATCATCTGAAAGCCGGCCGCGCACCACACGCCGATCAGCTCGCCGAAAATCTGGCTCACTTCTGGTGCCGTGATGAAATCTCCACGCCCGCCGAACGGATCGCGGCTCATATAGTAGCCATGTTTGGGATGGCCCAAGGCTTGGGCCATGTAATGGGCAATGGTGATCGGCCCGTCCTGGGCAATCTGGGCTTTCAGCTCCGCCTCAAGCGGGGTTTCGCGCTGCCCGCTCATTCCCGGCTCTGGGCCCACATCATGAAGCCCAGACCGGCAAGCACCATGGGTAGCGAAAGCACCATGCCCATGGTGATGGGCCCGGCCAGATAGCCAATGTGCGCATCGGGTTCGCGGAAGAACTCCACGATGATCCGCGCCAGGCCATACCCCAATGCAAACACCCCGGCGATGAAGCCCGGCTTGTGGAACTTGAGCCCACGGTGAACCAGCCACCAGATCACGACGAAAAGCACCAACCCCTCCAGCAGCGCTTCGTACAGCTGGCTGGGGTGGCGCGGGGCGGCCCCGCCGCCGGGAAACACCACGCCCCAGGGCATGTCGGTGGTGCGTCCCCAAAGCTCTGCATTGATAAAATTTGCCAGGCGCCCGAAGAACAGGCCAATGGGCACCACCGCGCCGGCAAGGTCGAAGGTCTGCAGAAAATCAACCTCCTTCACCCAGGCGAACAGATACATCGCCACCACGACCCCCAAAAAGCCGCCGTGGAAAGACATGCCGCCCTGCCAAAGGGCTAGGCTCTCGATCGGGTGGGCGAGGTAATAGCTGGGGTTATAGAAAAACACATAGCCCATGCGCCCGCCGGCAATAACGCCAATCGCGCACCAGAACAGAAGGTCGTCCACATGCACGGTGGTCAGGGAATTGCGGCGCCACAATCGGTCGTTCGCCACCAGCCTGCGGGCATACCACCAGGCAAAGGTGAGCCCGGCCACATAGGCCAGGCCATACCACTTGATGGCAACCGGGCCGATCTGAAGGGCCACGGGGTCGATGGCGGGAAAGTTCATATAGGGTCCGGCTTCATAAAAGTTGGCGCGGGATATCAGGCGACCATGATGTGCTTCGCGCAAATCCGTCAAGCCCTGCTGCGGGGGCCGCGACCATCGCGCCCTTGAAAGCCACCGGCCTGCGCCCCATAACAATGATGTGACTTAATTCAGTTGGACCAAAGACATGAACACCTCGTCTGCCCGCTTCTTCGACGAACTCGCCAAAATGATGACGAACGCCGCCGGCGCAGCCCAAGGCATTCGCGGCGAACTGGACACCGTGTTCCGCAATCAGGCCGAACGGGTGTTGAACGAGCTTGAGGTGGTCCAGCGCGAAGAGTTTGACGCGGTGCGCGACATGGCGGCCAAGGCACGCCAGGAAAACGACGAGCTGCGCTCCAAGGTGACCGCGCTCGAAGAACAGGTCGCAGCGCTCGTGGCCAAGAAGCCCGCCCCCCGCGCCCGCAAGGCGCCGGCGAAACCGAAGGCTGCCAAGCCGGGCGCCGCCTAAAGCGTTCTCCACAACTAATGCTGTGATGTCGCCTGCTGGCTTGTGGACGGACCCGCGCTGGCGGTGCTTGGGCCCTTGCACCGATTCAGTCACTCGGGCAGTTTCGCTTCCATAGTCGGTTGCTTGATTCGAAACGGAAATCTCGTGATGGCCTGCATCGGGACTTTAAGTGTCGGTCAAGCCGCATAACCGCTAGGCGAGGGAATTATAGAATGTCGGCTCTGCCTGCCTATCTTCAACCAGAACCAAATCCCATGGATGTCATGGAGGCCCTGGCCTCGTTACGCGGCTGGAGTTTCGACCGGCCCGGGGACGATGAAGTCAACATGACCGTGGAAGGGTCATGGAGCGATCTTCATGTGTGCATGAACTGGCGCGACGACTTGGAGAGCGTCCATCTTGCGGCCACCTTCGATTTGCGCGTGCCGGCCAACCGGCGCGAGGAGATCAGCCGTCTGGTTTCGCTGATCAACGAACAACTGTTCCTCGGCCATTTTGATCTGTGGCGCCAAGACGGTGCGCTGATGTTCCGCAATGGAATGTTCCTGACGGGCGGTGCGGAAATCCTGCCCGAACAGTGCGAGGCGCTTCTGGTGAGCGCTCTTGAATCGTGCGAGCGCTACTACCCCGCGTTCCAGTTCGTTCTGTGGGCCGGCGAGACCGCTGAAGGCGCAATCCAGTCTTGCCTGCTTGAGACCCAAGGCGAAGCCTGATGGCTGCCCTTGCCGGAAAGCTTGTTCTGATAGGCGCCGGCAAGATGGGCGGGGCCATGCTGGACGGCTGGTTGAAGCAAGGCACAGCACCTGAACAGATTGCCATCTCCGACCCGATGGTTTCAGACGAGATGAAGGCGCTGGCGGCCGAATATGGCTTCGCCGTGAACCCGGACCTGGCCGAAGTCACGAATGTGGAAATTGTTCTGCTGGCCGTGAAGCCGCAGATGATGGCCCAGGTTCTGCCCGCCCTTCAGGCGCTGCAGGGCGACAAACCGCTCTATCTCTCCGTTGCGGCGGGGTGCACAATTTCCGGCTTTGAAGCCGCCTTCGGTGCGGACGCCGCAATCATCCGGGCCATGCCCAACACGCCCGCCGCCGTGGGCCGGGGCATAACCGCCATTTGCCCCAACGCGAATTGTTCTGAAACTCAGGTCGATCTTGCGTCCTCTTTGCTCAGCGCCATTGGCCAGGTGGTGAAGATTGACGATGAGAAGCTGATGGACGCGGTCACCGGCGTCTCCGGATCGGGGCCTGCCTATGTGTTCCATCTGATCGAGTGCATGGCGGCAGCCGGCGAGGCCCAAGGGCTTCCAGCCGACATTGCCATGCAGCTTGCCCGCGCCACCGTGGCCGGTGCGGGCGAATTGGTGCACCAGTCCCCCTTGGCGGCCTCGACATTGCGCGAGAATGTCACCTCGCCGGCCGGCACCACGGCTGCGGCGCTGGAGGTTTTGATGGCCGATGATGCCATGCCCCGTATCCTGCGCGAAGGCATCGCTGCGGCCACCAAACGCTCTGAAGAACTGGCTGGATAAGCCTGGACCTGCTGTTGCGGCAGAACCTCCAAACTTTTATTTTTAAACTCTCATGTTGTTATTTTTTGACCATTTGATAAAATTTTACACTATAAGAATGCGGCGACCATGAGGTTGCCGACCCTTGGGAGGAACAAAAATGAACTGGAATCTGAACCGTCGCTCATTCACCGGCATGGTTGCCGCTACGGCAGGCGCCTCTGCGCTTGGTGTCAACTCGGCATTCGCCGCACCCATAAAAGTGGCAGGGATTTACACCCAGCCCATTCAACAGAAATGGGATGCGCGGCTTCATCAAGGACTGGAAGCGGCAAAGGCCAAAGGCGAGATCGAATATGTGTTCTCCGAAAAGGTGGCCAACACCGATTACATCCGCGTGTTGCGCGAATATTGCGAAAGCGGCGTGAAGCTGATTGTGGGCGAGGCCTTCGGCATCTCCAAGGAAGCGCGCAAAGTGGCCGACGAATATCCCGGCATTGCCTTCTTGATGGGCGATCCCTTCAAGCCGCATGGTTCGAACTTCTCGGTTTTCGACAACTACATCCATGAGCCCTGCTATTTGATGGGCATCCTGGCTGGCGCCATGACCAAGACCAACAAGCTGGGCATGGTCGGCGGCTATCCGATTGGCGAGGTGAACAGATTGTTCCACGCCTTCATCGAAGGGGCCAAGTCGGTCAATCCGGACATCCAATACAAAGTGACCTTCATTGGGTCCTGGTACGACCCGCCCAAAGCCAAGGAAGCAGCCTTTGCCCAGATCGAAGCCGGCGCCGATGTGCTGTATGCGGAACGCGCCGGTGTTGTGGACGCTGCCCGCGACAAGAGCATCATCGCCTTCGGCAATGTGAACGACATGAACAAGGAAGAGAACGGCACCGGCGTGGTTGTCACCTCCGCTCTTTGGCATATGGAAGAAGCCATTGCCCATGCCATTGCTCAGGTGAAAGCCGGATCGTTCAAGGCTGAGAACTACAAAGAGTGGACAATGATGCAGAAGGGCGGCGCCAGCCTTGCGCCGTATTACGAGTTCGACAGCAAGATCCCAGCTGAGGCAAAGGCGAAGGTTGACGAGGTGAAGGCCAAGATTCTGTCCGGAGACTTCACCGTCAAGATCACCGACGCAGAACCAAAGTCATCCTTCTAACTGCATGTTGGACTGACCATGCACCCCGTTCTGGAGTTCCGGGGCGTCACCAAGCGCTTCGGAACTCTCACCGCCAATGATGCTGTTTCGCTGACCCTCGACAAGGGCGAGGTGCTTGCGCTTCTGGGTGAGAACGGGGCAGGCAAAACCACCCTCATGAACATCCTCTTCGGCCACTATCAGGCCGATGAGGGTGAGATTCTGGTGGACGGGAACGTGCTCGAGCCCGGTTCTACACAAGCGGCCATCACTGCGGGCGTTGGCGTGGTGCATCAGCACTTTACCCTGGCCGGCAATCTCACGGTTCTGGAAAATACCACGCTTGGAACAGAAAGCCTGTGGTCGTGGCGCCAGGACAATAAGGGCGCGCGGGAGAAACTGGTCAGCCTTGCTGAGAGCTATGGGTTGGCGGTTGACCCGGATGCGCAAGTCTCTGACCTTTCCATCGGTGAACAGCAGCGCGTGGAAATTCTGAAAGCGCTCTACCGCGATGCCCGCATTCTCATTCTCGACGAGCCAACCGCCGTCCTGACGCCGCAAGAGGCGGAGCGATTGTTTGCAACGCTTAAATCGGTTTCCCAAAGCGGGTTGGCGGTGATTTTCATCTCGCACAAGCTGCATGAAATCATGGCCATCAGCGACCGGGTTGCGGTTCTGCGGCGCGGGGCGCTGGTGGGAACTGTCGCAACCGGCGAGACCGACAGTGCCAAACTGGCCGAATTGATGGTGGGCCAAGTGGTCAAGCGGCCTGAGCTTGTGCCGCTCGATGCGGGCAAACCAATTCTGGAGCTTGGCGGGGTGTCCACACCGGGCGATGGTGCAACGTCCTTGCATGATGTTTCCCTCACCATCCATGCGCACGAGATTGTGGGCATCGCAGGGGTTGCCGGCAACGGGCAGGGCAGGCTTGCCGACGTTCTGTCCGGGTTGATCGGTGGATTTTCCGGTTCGGTCAAAATCAACGGTGCGCCTTTGGCGGCGGGAAGCCCCCGCGATGTAGTGGCGTCGGGTGTTGGCCGGATACCTGAAGACCGCCATGCCCGCGGCGTGGTTGGTGACATGGAGATCTGGGAGAACCTCGCCTCAGAAGACCTGCGCGCGCCTGAACTTTCGCGCGGCGCGGTGTTCATCAACAAGGCTTTCGGCGTGTCACGCGCCGAGCAGCAAATTCAGGAATTCGACATTCGCTGTGAAGGGCCGTTTGCCGAGACCAAGCTATTGTCCGGCGGGAACATGCAAAAGCTCATCCTGGCCCGGGCGCTGTCTGGCCAGCCGTCCTTCATTCTCGCCAACCAGCCGGTGCGCGGGTTGGATGAAGGGGCCATCGCCTATGTGCAGAGCCAGCTGTTGAACGCCCGGAAACGCGGCGCTGCGATTTTGCTGATTTCTGAGGATCTCGATGAGTTGATGGCGTTGACCGACCGGTTGGCCGTCATGTCCCATGGCCGGTTGAGCGAGGCCCTCCCGACAGGTTCGCGCACAATCGCGGAAATTGGCTTGATGATGGCGGGCCAGTCGGCCGAGCAGCAGGTGGCGTGATGATCATTGAACCGCGTCCTTCCGTCTCCATCCTCCGCGCGGGCTTGGCGCCTGTTTGGGCCATCCTGTTTGCAATGGCGCTCTGCGCCGTGCTGATCGCCTGGGCCGGCGGCTCCGTCCTGACCGCCTACGGGCTGTTGTTCAAAGGCGCATTTGGCTCAGCCTTTGCCATCAACGAGACGTTGACGCGCTCCATTCCACTCATCTTCACCGGCCTTGCCGCCTCGATCGCCTTCCGCGCCAAGTTCTACAACATCGGCGCTGAGGGCCAGCTCTATGCCGGCGCCCTTGCCGCCACCTTTTTCGGAACCGGGTTGGTGACATTGCCGCCGTTTCTGATGATCCCCTTCCTGGTGATCATGGGCGCACTGGCAGGGGGCTTGCTGCTTCTTGTGCCGGTGCTTTTGAAGACCAAACTCAAGGTGGACGAGGTCGTCACAACGCTTCTGCTCAATTTCATCGTGTTGCTTGTGGTCGGCTATCTGATCGAGGGCCCGTGGAAGGACCCCATGTCCCTGGGCTGGCCCCAGGCGGCCTCCATCATTGATGAGGGTGTTCTGCCGCCCCTCCTGGCCAAAGGGCGCCTGCATGCCGGCCTCATTCTGGCCCTCGCCATGGCGGTGCTCATGTGGGTGATGATCCGCTTCACGGTCCAAGGCTACGAAATCCGCGCGGTGGGCAACAATGCGAAGGCAGCTGAATTTTCCGGCATCAAGGTCAACCGCACGGTGATCATGACGGCGATGATCTCCGGCGGCCTGGCCGGCATGGCAGGGGTTAGCGAAACAGCAGGGCTCAAGGGCTATCTGACCCTCGATCTGTCCCCGGGGTTTGGCTACACCGGCATAGCCGTTGCCATGTTGGCGCAGCTCAATCCTCTTGCGGTCGTCCCCGCGGCGATCTTCCTGTCTGCGGTCTACGTGGGCTCTGATGCCATGAGCCGGGCCATCAACATCCCCACCTACATTGCCGATGTCCTGGTCGGCGTTTCCGTTCTCGCGGTTCTGTGCAGCGTCATGTTCAGCCAATACAAAGTGCGGCTGCGGGCATGAGCGACCTTATCGACATCCTGCTCACCGCCGGCTTCTGGGCCGCCACAATCCGCATTGTGAGCCCGTTGATCTTCGGCACGCTGGGCGAATTGATCTGCGAGCGGGCCGGTGTCTTGAACCTCGGCATCGAGGGGATCATGACCGTCGGGGCCATGTCGGGCTGGATGTGGGTCTATCAGGGCGGAGACCTGTGGGGCGGTGTGTTGTTTGCCGCCGGCATGGGGGCCTTGTTCGGGCTGTTGCACGCCATCTTTACCGTTCACCTCGGCCTGTCGCAGCACGTGACGGGCATCGGGATCACGCTGTTTGCCTCCTCGCTGAGCTATTTCGTCTTCCGCATGCTGCTGCCATCCGCCACAACGCCGCCGAAAATTGTGCCGTTTCAAAGCCTTTCGATCCCGCGGCTCTCAGACTTGCCATGGTTGGGTGAAGCGCTCTTCAGCCAGTCGGCACTCACCTATCTGGCAATCCTGTGTGTGCCCGCGGTCTGGTACGTCTTGTTCCGCACGCCTGTGGGGCTGGCCGTGCGCATGGCGGGCGAGAACCCGGTGGCGGTCGAGGCCCAAGGCATCAACGTGCTGGCCGTGCGCACCGGCGCCGTCATGGTCGGCAGCGCGTTCATGGCAGTGGGCGGCGCGTTCATCACCATGTCCTGGTTCGACGCCTTTTATTTCGGCATGATCAATGGGCGCGGATGGATCTGCGTGGCGCTGGTGATCTTCGCCTCATGGCAGCCGGGGAGGGCGCTTCTGGGCGCGTTGCTGTTTGCCGGGCTGGAGGCGCTGCAAGTGCGCGCGCAGCAAAGCGCAGGCGCTTTCATCCCCTACCAGTTCTTCCTCATGCTGCCCTATGTCATGTCGATCCTGGCGATGATATTCATGGCCCATAAAACCAAATACCCCCAAGCGCTGCTAGTGCCGTTCCGGCGCGGCGAGCGGGTTTGAAGGAGAAGCTGAGATGCTGACGGAGACAGACAAGAAATTCCTGCAGCTTGCCTATCAGGAAGCCAAGGATGGCTTTGATGAGGGCGGCTGCCCCATTGGCTCGGTGTTGGCGGAGGGCGATCAGCTCATCGCCCAGGGCCGCAATCAGCGCGTTCAGGGCGGCGATCCGATCGCCCATGGTGAGATGGACTGCCTGCGCAAGGCAGGGCGCCAGAAAACCTACCGCAAAATGACCCTCTATACCTCCCTGTCGCCTTGCATGATGTGCTCCGGCACCATCGTCCAGTTCGGCATCCCCAGGGTCGTGGTCGGCGAGAACACCACTTTCGGCGGGAACGAAGAGTTCCTGCGCGAGCGCGGCGTTGAAGTGATCGTGGCCGATGACCAGAACTGCATCGACCTGATGACGCGCTTCATCACAGAAAAGCAGGAGCTCTGGGCCGAGGATATCGCTGAGGATATCGACTGAGCGCACACCAGGCGCTAAGCGGGAAACACCGCCAGGGGCATATGCGCGGAAACCACCCAGTTGGGCTGGTCGACGATCTCACTGATATGCAGGTTCGCCGCCGCGCTGCACAACAGATAGGCCTGCGCCGCGGTCAACCCCCGGCTGCTCACCAGCCATTCGATCATATAGCGGATGGCATTCTGGGAGTTCACGAACAGATCCGGGCCATGGGCCGTGGTGGCGTGATAACCGGCGCCGTCCACCTTGGAGATGGGACTGGGGCGATGGTATTGCAGCTCCTTCACAGCCATGTCCTTGCGCACATCGAACCGCATGGTCACGGTCATCGGGCACTCGATGCCGGTGCCGCACACCTCGCCCTGGCCTTGGGCTGCGTGGCAGTCGCCGGTTGAGAAGAGGGCGCCCGGCACAAGCACCGGCAGCCAGAAGGTCGATCCCGTCGTCAAATCGCGAATGTCCACGTTGCCGCCGTTGGCCCGCGGCGGAATGGTGTTGAACCGTCCGTCCTCAGCCAGCGCCACGCCAACGCAGCCGGGCATGGGTTCAAAGGGCACGACGATGTCGCCCACCCCAAAGTGGCAGTCCTCACCCTCCAGCTCCCAGATATGGAAATGCGCGTCGGGGAAATCGTCTGCCAGAAGGCCGAACCCTGATTTGAACGCGGTCCAACCCCAACCTTTGTGTTGCATGTCAAGGATCTCGACTTGCAACGCGTCTCCGGGTTCTGCCCCGTCCACGAACACTGATCCATTCAAGGCGTGAATCATGCTGCGATCCACATTGAGGTAGTCGTCAACCGAGGAATTTTTTGACAATTGGCCTGAGGCGTCCAGGCACTCGAACACCACGGTGTCGCCCGGCGCGATGACCAAGCGTGGTTCAACCGAATTGTCCCAGTAAGGCTGGGTGACGCTGTCGTCCAGGTGATGTGTGGCCACTTATGAAATCCCTCCGGCTCTCTTCATCGCGGTGTGTAGCTGATAAGCGCCTCGTCGGTGATGAGGCGGCCCCAGGATCTGTTGTAGGGGTGCACGTATGGTGTCGATTGCGCCCCGCGCGTCAAGGGGCGCTTTTCATTGTGCCATTGAAAAATACCGCCGGTGAGATTGTAGACCTTGCTTTCACCGGACGTCTTCAGGGCGGGCGAGATGCGTTCGGCCAGGGCAGATGAGCGGACGCCGACGGAGCAATAGACAATGACGGTCTTGCCGGCGATCTCACCTGCGTACTTGCGCATGAACTCACCGGCCGCGATGTCGGGGTCAACCCGGATGGCCCTGCTCAAATGGCTCACCGCATATTCGTCGTCTTCACGCACATCGAAAATCACCAGCTTGCTGCGCTCAAGTGTGCTGAACTTCTGCGTGCTGATGTGGCGGACGGAGTTGAACTCTTTCACCACGTTGCTGTGGACCGAAGCGAGCGTCCGGTCCTTTGCCGCAAGCTGAGATGGGCCAGGCGTCCACAAGGCCAATGCCGCGACCAGTGCGGCGATCAGGAGGCTTTGGGCCACAAGTTTGGTTCTTCCGTCAGTGCTCATGTCTGCCTTCCAAGGTGCTCTGGCGTCAGTGACACGGTGCGACATTGGGGGTCAAATAAAACTCTGATCAGGAACCGGTGATGAGGCGCGCGCTACTGATGGCCGGCCGGCGCAACATAGGGAACGCGAAACTGCAGCCAATACCTCTCAAAATACCTGTAAGACAGCCACCCGGCAAAAGCGACCGGCATAAAGCACACAAAGCTGGCGAGGAACGCGAGGTAAAACGTGTCCAGCGCCACCAAGTGCCTGTCCACAAACCGCGCCGCTCCAAAAACAACAAAAACGTGCAGCAGATAGATGGAATAAGAAGCGGCGCCAACCTTGGCGATCAATCCACTCAGACCCACATCGTGAAACGCGAATGACCGGTCATACCACCCGATGAGCACCCCGTAGCAAAGCCCCTCCACGGTCAGCAGATAGATCCATACTTCGGGATGACCGGCATTTGAAATCAGGCCTCCCCACCGGTCAAACACGTGATAGAGCGCAAAAACGCAACACGCCGCCATCGCTGCAATCAGATGTTTGCGCGCAAAGAACTGGCCGTAATAGGCCACCAGCATTCCAATGATGAACTGATCGATACGGCCAAAAATGGTGCCGTACGCAATATATTGCAGCGAGGCGCCCGTATCAGAAAAGACAAAAAGCAAAAGCCGGCCCACCAGGGCCATCACCAAAACAAGTGCCGCGGCCCCGCGAAACCGGCGCTCCAACAAAACGAGCAGTGGGAACAGGAGATAGAAGTGGAACTCAACGGTAATGGACCATCCCCCGTTGGGCAATGTGGGCAGCAACACACCTTGGCCAATGTCGCGCAACGCATTCAACCCAGCTGCAGCGCCGCCCTGGACCACGTCTCTTGCAACAACGATGGCGGCCACGGCCAAGAGGAGGGGGAGCAAGCGAAGGGCGCGGGCGCGCAGGAATTTTGGGTAGTCCAAATCCTGCTTGTTTGTGATCTTGGCGAACAGATAGCCGCTTAAGACCATAAACACGGAGACACCGGTGTGGCCTTCGGCAAACAATGAAAACAGGAAAACGTCGAAGGTGCCCTCAAGGGGCGTTACGTTCCCCTTGTTGATGTACATGAAATGCCAGTTGAACACCAAGAAGGCGGCCAGCGCCCGCACGTGGTCCAATCCGACGTAGTATTCACCACCTGACGAGCGCAAGAGCAGACCTTTGAGAAACAGTTTTTGTTTCTGCTGTTCAGGCTGGCAGCCTCCAGATGCGGCCGCCTTCAAACCCTATACCTGTCATAATCGATTCCCGCCCCAAAGCCTCCAGAGATTTGAAGGCGTTGGTCTCAATGAATGGCTGGTGAACGCGCGTTTCAGGGTCCCTTCAGTTGCGCTTGGCTAACGTGCCCATCAACAAACACCCAGGAGGAAGCGCTATGTTCAAGAAAACCCTGCTCACCTTGACAGCGCTGTTCGCGTTGTCCGCAATCGCCACCCCGTCCATTGCCGCCGTAAAGAGCAAGCCTGGTGCAAAAGCCACTGCAACCGCCAAAACCAAACGGGCCCGTGCCGGTTACGCAAAATGGGTGCAACATGGCGACATCTATAAAGTGAATGGAAAATTCGGCTCGTTCAATCAGAGCTTCAACGTTTCGCTTGCCTGGAAAGGCAACGGCTTTGTCGTTCACACGCCGCTCGGTGCGCATCGTCTCAAACGGCGAGGCAGCGGTGTTTCCTTCAAAGTCTATTTCCAAAAGGCCTGGGCCCACGTCACGTGGAAACGCTCCAGGGCATTCGTAAAGTACAAGGGCCAGAGCGGCTCGGCGAGTGTCGTAAAGGTTGGCAGCAGATCGGCCCGGAAATCTGGTGTAAAGCGGAAACAGAATTTCAATTGAACCAAGACGACCTCCTGCCAGGCAGGGCACCCACAACCCTTTACACGCATAAATACATGAAAATAATCCTTGACTCCGTTTGATGTGTTCTCTATATGTTCCCCACTGCCGTGGGGCATTGTGTACTTTACAAACCCAAATCGATACCCTATATTAGATTCAACAAACGAATCTAAGGCTTTAGGACAATGTCGATTCTCTCAAAAAAGCACTTTCACAATGAAAAGGCAGCATTCGCGTATCTAGAAAGCATCATCTGGCCGGATGGTGTTGAATGCCCTCATTGTGGAACATGTGAGCGTGCAAGCCGCCTGAAAGGCAAGTCAACGCGGATCGGCCTGTGGAAGTGCTATTCGTGCAGAAAACAGTTCACCGTGAAAGTGGGTACTGTTTTTGAGCATGCCCGCATTCCCCTG
>JAAEUE010000136.1 GCA_024227565.1 Alphaproteobacteria bacterium | reverse complement strand
GAAAACCGCTGCTCGCACAAAGGAAGACCTGCATGCCGCAATCGCAAAGGCGATCGATCTCATTACACCGCAAAACGCCAAAAATTACTTCGCAGCGTGCGGCTATCAAGCCGATACAGTGTGAACGGATTCTGCTCTAGAGCACGATTACAGCTTCACCCGCTTCAAAATAGACGCATAAACACCACCTGCAAAGGTGGCGTCCAGCTGCGCCTGTTCACATTCTAAGCGTTGAATTTTAGAATGATGCGCCGGCAGAGAATTGGATCCTCTGCGTTTTATCCAGAGAGTGTTTCTGAACTGCTTCAGCGTAATCAAGCCGCACGGGCCCAAAGGGAGAGTTCCACAGAACGCCAACCCCTGCCGATACACGCAAAGTGGAGGAATCACGGACTGTACCAAATGCAGCAGCAGGTCCAGGCGCGTCAAACAATGTACCAATATCCGTGAAAACTGCGCCCCGCACACCAAACGCTTCAGGCAGACCCAGAGGGAACGTGGTCTCAACGGTCCCGATAGCAAATATCTGACCACCAACCGCGTCATTTGACGTAGCACCGGCTGTGTCGCGGGGACCAATGCCCGCACGTTCAAAGCCGCGGAAAGAATTACCACCTTTAAAGAAACGGTCTAAGACGGGTGAAAATTTTCCGTTAAACCCGTCCATGGCACCACCGCTACCTTTAAGGTTTAAAACGACCCCATCGGTGATTGAGTGGAAATATGAGGCTTTGCCGCTTACACGCCAGAAAAAGACATCACCACCCACACCTGCCAAGTCGGCAGAGAGTGCCGCTCTTAACCCTTGTGTCGGAGCAAGAGGGTTATCAAGCGTATTATATGTGTAGCTCACACCGACCTGCGATTTATTGCTCACGCCGGCAGAGACCCTGATTGCCGCGGATGCAGCTGCGCCAAGCCTCTTGATGTCACGATTGGTAAAGCCATAACTAAACCGCAGGCGCGCATTCTCTGAGATCGGAAAACCAAAGCTAAACCCGCCCCCAGTTTCGCGGGAGTTGAACGAAGACTCATCTTGTTGGTCGGTTTCGATGGTGAACGCGTTGACACCAGCTGACATGTTCTGATCCAGGAAATAGGGATCGGCAAAACTAAAGTCCACTGATTGACGTTTAAAACTCAATGACGTTGCTAGGCTTGTAAAATAGCCCCGTCCTAAGAGGTTACGCTCAGAAATGCTGACCGAGCCGAGCACCTGTTCCGTCGTTGAATAACCAGCAGAGAAGTTCAATGTGCCAGTAGATTTTTCCGCAACTTGAAAAATCAGAACAACTTTATCCGGCGAAGATCCCGGCTGCTCAAGAATGTCTACCTTTTCAAAGTAATCAAGAGACGTTATCCGCCTTCTGGCTCGGTCAACCAAAATTCGATTGTAGGCGTCGCCTTCGACCAATCGAATTTCGCGCCGAACCACTTTATCGAGCGTCCGAACGTTCCCGACGATATCGATGCGTTCGATGTAAACCCTCGGCCCTTCGTTCATTTCATAGACAAGATTGATCACGAGCTCATTGGCGACACGTTCAATTTTGGGCCGCACTTGGGCGAATGCGAAACCGCGTTTCCCCGCCTCTAGCGTGAGCTTCTCAATGGATTTGTCGACCTTGCTGGCATCATAAGTTTCGCCAGAGAATGTGGTCACCTCGGCCATGAGCGCCTGTGGATCCAGTTCCGTCTGGCCCGGGTTCACACTAATTTCGCCGAATTTGTACTGCTCGCCCTCTTCGACGCTGAATGTGAGGAAAAAGTCCTGCCCGTTGGGCGCGAGTTCTGCTGTGCCGGAAAGCACTCGAAAATCGGCGTATCCGTTTTTAAGGTAGTGACGGCGCAGCAGCTCTTTATCGTAATTCAAACGATCAGGATCATAGGTGTCTGCGTTGCTCCAGAACTTCCAGAAAGTGGTTTGCTCTGTCACGATGACCGAACGGAGCTGTCCATCGCTAAATTTGCGGTTACCAATAAACGAAATGCTTTGAACAACCGTTTTGGCGCCCTCAGTAATCTCGAACACCAAATCAATTCGGTTTTGTGGCAAACGGATAATTTTGGGTTCAACACGAGCATTAAACTGCCCCGATCGGCGATAAAGTGTGATGATTCGATCAACATCGGCCTGAACCCGGGCTCTGGTAAACACAACGCGAGGTTTCAGATCGATCTCTTTTTGCAGAGCTTCGTTCTTCAGTGCGCTGTTACCCTCAAACGCAATTCGGTTGATGATTGGGTTTTCTTCAACGCTGACCACGAGATTGCTGCCGCGGCGAAAAATGCGGACATCGGAAAACAAACCGGTCTGGAAGAGAGTCTGCAAAGACTCATCAATCAAGTCAGGACTAAATGAATCACCGGCCCTGATCTGCATGTACGAGCGAACGGTTTCCGCCTCAATTCGTTGATTGCCTTCAACAACGATTCGCGAAACGGAGTTTGACTGAGCTTGAGCCTGATGTGTCAGGCCAACATAGGGTATGTGTTGGCTCAAGAACAAGCCAAGCGCCAATAGCCCAATAAAAACAACTCTATACCGCATTGGTAACTATATGCCCTTTAGTGCCCACTACACCATATTTTCAGAAATACAGGTGCTCAGGTTTAACCGTGTTCCATGAACTTTGCAAACCCAACCTGCTTCCAAAATGCGGACAAACTTTGACGCACTAGAAGATACTTAAATGCCTGATATCGTTATACGTTGCAAATAGCATCAGCATCACCACCAGAGCCAGGCCTACCCGCATCCCATAGTCCTGAATTCTCTCGCTTAGCGGTTTCCCCCGCACCGCCTCAATGGCGTAATATAAAAGGTGACCACCATCAAGCATTGGGACGGGAAAAAGGTTAATCAACCCTATACTCACGGACAAAACCGCCGCGAGGTTTAGAACGGCAACAAGGCTGATTGCGGCAACTTGTCCTGTGACTTGCGCAATTCTAATGGGCCCGCCGATCTGGTCCGCTTTTTCACGGCCTGCAAACACGTTTCCAAGGTAGCTGAAGGTCCGGTCGATCACAAACCAAGTCTGCCTAAATCCATACCCTAGCGCATCGATTGGGCCCAGCTTCTCGATCACACGGTCGTTCTGAACATTCCGCGTAATCCCAAGCACACCTATGCGGATCTTGTTACCCAGGCCATCCTTTACCTCACGCAGCTCGGGAGTTGCCCGAAGCGAAACCATCTTTCCCCTGCGATCAACCACAAACGACAATTCTTTGCCGCCGCTACCGGACACAATCTGTTGTAAATCGTTGAACGATTCGATCTCGCTGGAGCCGATCTTCTTGATGGTGTCCCCAACGGCAAATCCCGCTGCCGCAGCAGGACTGTCAGGCCGCACCTGATCAACGATCGGCGCCGTGACAACCCGCCCGACAATCATGACAATTGACGCGAAAATGGCGATAGCGAGGATAAAGTTAGCAAGTGGACCGCCAGCGACCACCGCTGCCCGCTGAGCCACGTTTTTCTTATGAAATGCCGATTCGGACTCTTCCTCTGACATCTCCGACAGTGCGTCCCTATCCGGTGCACTGGACGCTGACATATCACCGGCAAACTTTACAAAGCCGCCTAGAGGGATCCAGCCGATTTGCCACCGCGTGCCCTTTTTATCCACAAAGCTGGCAATTCGCCGCCCGAACCCGACAGCAAAGATGTCAACTTTGACACCGCACCATCTCGCAACCAGAAAGTGCCCCATTTCGTGAACAAACACGATTACGGTCAAAACAACCAAGAACGGCACGATGACCGTAAAAAATCCCTGGATGCCACTTGTCGATAAAGAAAGAAAATCCATAATCGCCGCTCTATTGTTTGTGGGCGCACGTGACGTGCGCATTAAGACCAATACACCAGATGCTCACAAATCCAAGCTTTCTCTCGGAGTGTGCCGCCTTCTGGTTCATCACTTCTGCAATCTTTGGGCCAGTTCGCCAGCTTTTCTGCGTCCGAACTCGTCAGCGTCCGAAACCTCATCCAAGCTGGTCATGTTGCCCAGCATGCCGGCCGCATCAGCCTCATTCAAAACTTCACGGGTTAACTCTGTGATCCCCAGAAAACCGATTCTGTCTGAAAGAAATTCTGCAACAGCAACTTCGTTAGACGCGTTCATAACCGCTGTCGCGCTGCCCCCTGTTTCAAGACATCCCAAACACAACCCCACTGAGGGGAATTTATCTGAATCTATTGGCTCAAATGTTAACTGTCCGATTTTTGCAAGATCAAGCCTTTCCACCGGCGCAGGCATTCTGCTGGGCCAAGCCAATGCGTAAGCAATTGGCGTGCGCATATCCGGAACACCCAACTGCGCCAACACCGATCCATCGCAATAAGACACCATGGAGTGGACAATCGATTGTGGGTGGATGACCGCATCAAGTTGGCCGGGTTCAACGGGAAACAGATGATAGGCCTCTATTAGCTCCAACCCCTTATTCATCAGTGTCGCTGAATCGATGGTGATCTTCGGGCCCATATCCCAGTTTGGATGCTTGAGAGCCTGCTCAGGGGTTACCTCTTTCAACTGCTCATAAGTCGCCGAGCGAAAAGGACCGCCGGACGCTGTCAGAATTATCTGATCGACCTGGTCACGTTGTTTCTGTTCAAACACCTGAAAGACGGCACTATGCTCAGAATCAACCGGCAGAAGCTGAGCGCCATATTTTCGCATGGCACTGTTGAACACCTCACCTGCGCAGACAAGACATTCCTTGTTGGCCAACGCAATCGTGGTGCCCTGCTCTGCTGCCGCCAGCGTTGGCTTTAGGCCTGCTGCTCCCACAATGGCCGCAACAACAATATCAGCCGGCCTGCGAGCTGCCTCCATGACCGCGCCCATGCCGGCGGCAGCCTCAACTCCGCTGCCAGCGAGTTTTTCCTTAAGCGCATCATAAAGGCCAGCATCTGCAGTAACGGCCACCTTGGCCCTACAGTTGATTGCTTGTTCGGCGAGAAGCTCCACGTTCCGGTTGCCCACAAGGGCCACCACCTCAAACCTGTCAGGTTGATGAGCCACCACATCAAGAGTTGAGCAACCGATTGAACCTGTTGCTCCCAAAATCGTCAGCTTGCGCACTTTGCCGGCCAACGGCCCGCCGTTGGTTAGTTCAACCAGGCTCACACTCGTCTCCTCACAATAAGAAATGGGCAACTTGCCTCAAGTCCCCATGTCGTGCGAACCCCACACCCGCGACGAAGATGGCGGCAAACAGCAGCCCATCCACTCGGTCAAGTATACCACCATGCCCGGGAATCAAAGTGCCTGAATCCTTCACATTAAAATGACGTTTGGCTGCACTCTCGAAAATATCCCCAACCTGCGAGACAATTGCTGTAACCGCGCCCAAGACCGCGGCCATCGCCAGTCCTTGCAAACCGGCAAAATAGGTAACCAGCACAGCGGCACAACCGGCTCCGATCATGCCGCCAGCAAGGCCAGACCAGGTCTTGTTGGGAGAGTATCGCGGCGACAATTTAGGCCCGCCCATCAACCGCCCGGCGAAATACGCGAACGTGTCCGTGGCCCAAACCACTGCCAACAGCCAGATTATGGCCACCAGTCCCAACAATGGCTCTGCCCGAAGATAAAACAGCGCAAGAACGGGTAACACCAAATACGGCACTCCGCAGAAACGCCAAAATGTGATCTCTCCCCTGAGTGTTGCAAAACCGGCAGACGTTGCCCATGCTGCGGCAAGCGCGCCTATGGCATACAACGGCTGGCCCAGCCGCACGCTCGCAAACGACACCGCACAACCAACGGAAAAGATTAGCACCTGGACCTGCCGTTCTTTGTCTGAGAGCACCAAGCCGCACCATTCCCAGATCGCCAAGCCGGCAAGGATCAACAAGAGGAGTTCATAGATACTGCCGCCGAACCATACACAGCTGATCACTATAGGGATCAGCACCAATGCGGCTGCCGCACGCACACCAAGGTCGCGCCAGGCGCCGTCAGCGGAAGGAGATGTCATGGCTTAAAGAAGCGCTCAAGACGCCGTCGCCGAGATACCCCCAAAACGACGGTCTCGTGCGTTGAAAGCCTCAATGGCCTTCACCAGCAGGTCAATATTGAAATCTGGCCAATGTTCGTCAATGAACACAAACTCAGAGTATGCAGATTGCCAAAGCAGGAAGTTCGACAAGCGTTTTTCGCCAGAGGTCCGAATAATCATTTCCGGATCAGGAATGCCAGCCGTGTCAATATGGGCACCAATCGCTTTTTCGGTTACATGATCAAGCATCATATCGCCGTTCGCAACTTGGCCTACGATGTGTTGTACAGCCCGGACAATCTCGTCACGCCCGCCGTAGTTAAATGCCACCACCAGCGTCATCTTAGTGTTGTCGGCAGTTAGCGCCTCAGATTCTTCAATCAACGAGACCAAATCAGCGTCAAGGTTTGCCCTGCTCCCAACCACCTTCACCCGAACGCCCGCGGCATGAAGCTCGGCAACATCCTGGTGGATAAAGCGGCGCAACAGGTTGAAGAGAAACTTGATCTCTTCCAACGGGCGAGACCAGTTTTCAGACGAAAAGCTGTAGAGCGTAAGGTGCGCAATCCCCAACTCAATGCAAGCACGCACGGTACGGCGCACAGCCTCAACCCCCTGTTTGTGACCGGACGTTCGGGGCAAAGAACGCATCTGGGCCCAGCGGCCATTGCCATCCATGATAATGGCAACATGCTGCGGAACCGATGCCACCCGCTGAGTGGCTGCCGCTTCAGGGCCTAGTCTTTCAGGATTGGCATTCATTTCTTACTCCACGCAGACCTTGGGTGTGCCGAAATGCGCACAAGCCACCTATACCTGCATGATCTCCTCTTCCTTAGACGCCAAAGCTTCGTCAACCTTGGCGATCATTTCATCTGTAAGCTTTTGGACCTCTGCGGCCCGGTCGCGATGTTCGTCTTCGCCAATCAAAGATTCCTTTTCCATCTTCTTCAACGTGTCCATGCCGTCACGCCGGACGTTTCGCACCGCAACGCGGGCATGTTCCGCATACTGGCCCGCCACCTTCGACAACTCGACCCTGCGCTCCTGTGTCAATTCCGGGATCGGAACCCGCAGCAACTGACCCTCAGTCATAGGGTTTAGACCAAGGCTTGATTCGCGAATGGCTTTTTCAGCCGCACCAACCAGGCTTTTGTCCCAGACCTGAACCGACAACATCCGAGGCTCAGGGACAGACACCGTCCCCACCTGGTTCATAGGCATTTGGGCGCCATAGGCATCAACCATTAAAGGTTCCAGCAAGCTCGTCGAGGCCCGGCCGGTCCGCAGGCCGCCAAATTCTTCTTGCAATACCTCAACCGAACGCGTCATCCGGTAGGTCAAATCCTTCATATCCAACTGTTGGTCGGTCATCGGCTACCTCCACATTTCCTGTGTATACTCAACAAGTCTGCCGTAATGGGCCGTCTGAGGCAAATGTTAGCCTTGCGTGACCAACGTACTAGTGCCCTGCCCCGTGATTACTCTCACGATTTCTTCTGGCTCACGGATCGAGAACACGATTATGGGTATGTTATTGTCCCGTGCAAGCGCTATGGAGGCTGCGTCCATAATTTTAAGATTTTTGGTGAGCACATCTGCAAATGTCAATTGCTCAAATCGCGTTGCATTCGGCTCAAGTTTTGGATCGGCAGAGTATACACCATCAACGCTGGTTCCTTTCATCAAGGCATCGCATCCCATTTCCGCTGCCCGCAAGGCGGCCGCTGTATCTGTGGTGAAGAATGGGTTCCCGGTTCCCGCAGCGAAAACCACAACACGCCCGGCGTCCAAATGTGCCAGGGCAGAGTTCCGCGCAAACGGTTCGCAAACTGTAGGCATCGGAATTGCAGACATCACGAGCGCTTCCACCCCGGCGTCCACCAAGCCACCTTTCAGCGCAATGGCATTCATGACGGTCGCCAGCATGCCCATGTAGTCAGCTTCGCCGCGGTCCATCCCTTTTGCCGCTCCGGCGACACCGCGAAATATATTGCCGCCGCCGACCACCAGGCAAATCTCTGCGCCTAAGTTCCGTGCTGACGCGATCTCACTACAGATCCGCGCGACAACCTGCATGTCTATGCCGTGGCCCTGTTCGCCCATCAGGGCTTCACCAGAGACTTTGAGCAGGACACGCTTGTGAGCCAATTTTTTCATTTGTTCCCACCGATGGGCATTGGTTGCAACGAAAAAGCCCTGCCCGCAATGCGGCCAGGGCCTTGAGTTTTAACGGCTATGTGTGATTCGCGCGCTCATCACGGACCGCGCTGACGCCACGTTAGTCAGATACCGCAGCTGCAACCTCAGCAGCAAAATCGGTTTCTTCCTTTTCAATGCCTTCACCCAGGGCGTATCGCACAAAGCCTTTCAATGCAATTGCTCCGCCAACATCAGCCTCAGCATTTTTCAACGCCTTTTCGACAGTGTTTTCGCCATCGATTACAAAAGTTTGCGCCAACAGGACAACTTCTTCGTAGAACTTGCGCATCCGGCCATCAATCATCTTCTCAATAACCGCTTCAGGCTTCCCGGATTCACGAGCCTGTTCAGCCAGAACCGCGCGTTCGCGTTCAACCACCGCCTGGTCCAGCTCATCTGTGGTCGCTGCGAGCGGGTTGGTTGCCGCTACATGCATGGCCACCTGCTTGCCGAGCGCCGACAATTTGCCCGCATCCCCATCTGACTCAAGAGCAACCAGAACGCCAATCTTACCGAGGCCATCAGCAGCCTGGTTATGCACATAAGTTGCAACAACGCCGTTGCTCACAGAAAGTGAAGCCGTGCGTCGCACACTCATGTTTTCCCCAATCGTGCCGATCAGGTTGGTTAAATGGTCAGCCACGCTCTTGCCCGCGCCCGGATAGTCCATGGCCTTAAGGGCATCAACGTCACCACCTGCACCGAGGCCCAGCTCGGCAATACCACGGACCAGTCCCTGGAACTGGTCATTCCGGGCGACAAAGTCGGTTTCTGAGTTTACTTCGACAACCGCACCGGTCGTGCCCGAAGTGGCAACTCCAACCAAGCCTTCAGCTGCGGTACGTCCGGCCTTCTTTTCAGCCTTCGCAATACCTTTTGTGCGCAGCCAATCAATCGCGGCTTCCATATCGCCGTTGTTTTCTTTCAGTGCCTGCTTACAATCCATCATGCCTGCGCCGGAATTGTCGCGCAGAGCCTTCACCATGCTTGCGGTGATCTCGGTCATGTTATCCTCATTCGTTCAGAAAGATCTCGGCCCGGTTACATCCGGGCCGAGTGTGCAATTGTTAAACAACGCAACTAGGCGCTGGCGAGGTCAGCTGCTTGCTGCAACCAGCCATCACGCTCAATACGCCCTTTGAAGTTGAGTTCATCGTCCACGGCCGCAATGTCCTCAGGTGAGAATGCCGCGATCTGCCGATAGTGGAAAATGCCCATGCCATTCAGCTTTTCTTCAAGCACAGGACCAACTCCAGAGATCTTCTTAAGATCGTCCGCCTCGCCTTCAGGAGCATCCAGGCCCTTAAATTTGGCCGCAGGAGTGTCTTCTGAGCTTGCCTTTTCGGCGGCGGCTGGTGCTTCGGCGGCGGGTGCTTCGGCGGCGGCGGGTGCTTCCTCAACCGCGGCAGCCTCAGGCGCCTTACTTTCGAGCACTTCTTCGACCACAGGCTCTTCGGCAGCACCTAGATCTACGCCAGCGCCCGACTGAGAATCTGAAATACCCTCAATCGCAGCACGTGCCATCAGGTCGCAAAACAAAGCGACCGCACGGCCTGCATCGTCGTTCCCTGGAATTGGAAAATCAATTCCCTCAGGGTCACAGTTGGAATCAAGAACGGCCACCACCGGAATGCCAAGTTTTTTGGCCTCTTGAATGGCGATAGATTCCTTGTTTGTGTCGATCACAAACATCAGATCCGGCAGGCCGGACATGTCTTTGATGCCGCCCAGGGCTTGCTCCAGCTTGTCACGCTCACGGGTCAAGCCAAGCAGTTCTTTCTTGGTGAATGGCAGATTGTCCTGTGACAGGGTTTCTTCCAGCTTTTTCAGCCGTCGGATGGAATTTGAGATCGTCTTCCAGTTGGTCAACGTTCCACCGAGCCAACGGTGGTTCATGTAGTATTGGGCTGACCGTTTCGCAGCATCCGCAATCGGCTCAGCCGCTGCCCGCTTAGTTCCAACGAACAAAAGCCGTCCGCCGCCAGCAACCGCGTCGTGGGCCGCAACCAACGCCTGATGCAACAAAGGAACTGTTTGAGCCAGATCCAGAATGTGTACGCCATTGCGTGCGCCGAAAATGAATGATTCCATTTTCGGGTTCCAACGATGTGTCTGGTGACCAAAGTGAACGCCAGCTTCCAACAGTTGACGCATAGAAAAATCAGGCAATGCCATGCCTTGTCTCCTTTACCGGTTGATCCTCTGCGGGGGTTTGTGATCCTTATGGACACCGGCTGGATGCAAAACCGCTATATGCAGCGCACCCGTACCACCCGCATGTGTGATGGCGGGGCTTATAGCAGTTTGTTTTTCAAATGCAAGCACTGGACCTGCCCTGAATTGGGCTATAGGGTCGCGGCCTCCGTGAAGGCTGTTGTCTGAAACGTGATTTGATACCAATTAGCTCAGATAGCACCAAAGGCCGCAGAAGGGCCTTCACTCTATAGGACATACATCTATGCAATTTATTCGACCCCGTAGCGCTACCCGATTTTGTGCGAGCTTTGCAGCTGCTGCTGTGCTCAGCGCGTCCGTTCTGGCAGCAGAGCCAGGCGACGTTATTATGACGGTGGATGGCGAGAAGATCTATCAGCGCGACTACGATCTCGCAGCCGGGCTGCTGGGGCCGGAACTGGCCAAGATGGGCGCCGCCCAGCGCGAACAAGTGCTGATGAACGTGCTATCAGAGACGATGCTGCTCGCCCGCCTGGCCGAAGATTCCGGAACCATGGACACAGATGAATACAAACAACGCCTGCTGTTCATGACCCGGCGCGTAAAACGCGACATCTTCGTTCAGAAGAGCATTACAGAGAAGGTGGACGATGACGCCATTAAGACCCGCTATGATCAGCTGATAAAAGAGTTCCCGGCTGGTCCGGAGGTGAAGGCCCGTCATATCCTGGTGAAAACCGAAGACGAAGCCAAAGCAATCATCAAAGAACTGGGTGGTGGTGCCGATTTTGTGAAATTGGCAAAAGAGAAATCCACTGGCCCCAGCGGCCCACGCGGCGGAGATTTGGGTTACTTTGGCAAGGGCCAGATGGTTCCCGCTTTCGACAAGGCCGTGTTCGAGTTGGAAAAAGGCAAACACTCAACAGAACCGGTAAAGTCCAACTTTGGTTGGCACGTGATCAAAGTTGAGGACACTCGCCAGAAAGCACCACCCCCTCTTGAGCAGATCAAAAACCGGCTTTCCGCCCTTGTTGCTCAGGAGCAACTCCAGGAGTTGGTAAAAGACCTGCGCGCAAAAGCAAAAATCGAACGGCTTAAATAACGTTATAGGTCCTGGACGTCCAACACGCCCGGGACCGCTTTCACCGCCGCTTTGATTTGCGGAGTCACGGTGTAGGCATTGCCCAGCGAAATTTCCACCTCGCGCGCTCCACCAAGCATCATGACCAGGCGAACGGGCGCTTTGCCGCCGTTCGTGAGCCGTTTGGACAGAGACTCCAAAGGTTTTTCGTCTGCGACAAAAATCCGCAATCCAGAGGCGATGTTCTCCGCGGCCTTTTCAATCGGTTCAACACCATTTAGGCGCAGACGCACATCTTCACCATCAAGATCGGCTTCGACTCGCAAGATCAACGCCGCTCCCACCTCTAGCTGATCGCGCAAATGGGCTAACGTGTCTGCGAACACAATTGCCTCGAACTGACCGGTTGGATCCGAAAAACCTGCAAACGCAAAGCGGTTGCCATTGCGAGATCTGCGTTCTTGGCGATAGGTCACCGTGCCGGCAAGTTTTCCCGCTCTGGCACCTTTGTTTTTCGCCTTTTCAACGAAGTCCGCAAAGCTCTCCACATTAATCGCGGCGAGAGGCTTCATGTATTCATCAAGCGGGTGCCCTGATATGTAGAAGCCGACCGCCTCAAATTCAGCCGTCAACCGCTCCATGGGCAGCCAGGGTTCCACGCCGGCGGGCATCGGGAAGTCTTCGTCCTCGCCTCCATCAGCTGCACCAAACAGGCTGGACTGCCCGGCCTCCCTGTCCACGGCCGTACGTCCGGCAACAGACAAAATGGCCTCAACACTTTCGCACACAAGTCTGCGGTTGGATTCGAATTCATCGAAAGCGCCGGCTTTAGCGAGGTTCTCAAGCATTCGCTTATTGACGATACGCGGGTTTACCCGGCGCGAGAAATTCCCGATCGACGTGAACGGACCACCCTCATTGCGCACCTCGACAATGTGCTCAACAGCCCCCCGACCCACATTCTTCAGAGCGGCGAGCGAGTAGTTAATTTGACCATCTTCCACCGAGAATTCGGCGTCCGAATGATTGATTGAAGGTGGACGGATCACCACGCCCATCCTGTCAGCCTCCTGTTTAAAAACGTAGAGCTTGTCGGTGTTGCCGGCATCGAGCGTCATCGATGCAGCAAGGAACTCCACAGGATGGTTATGCTTCAGCCAAGCGGTTTGGTAGGCGATCAAACCGTAGCAGGCAGAGTGAGCACGGTTGAAGCCATAGCCGGCAAATTTTGCTACCAGCTCGAAGATGAATTCGGCCTGAGCCTGTTCCACCCCATTGTCCACGGCACCGGTGACGAACTTTGCTTTTTGCTGGTCCATCTCCGACTTGATCTTCTTGCCCATGGCTTTACGCAGAATATCGGCTTCGCCCAGCGAGTAGCCGGACAAAACCTGGGCGATCTGCAACACCTGTTCCTGGTAAATAATGATGCCGTAAGTGTCAGCCACGATGGGTGTGATGGTCTCGTGCAGAAACTCTGGTTTCTCGTCGCCGTGTTTAGAGGCCAGGTATTTCGGGATGTTCTCCATGGGTCCCGGACGGTAGAGGGCCACCAGAGCGATGATATCTTCGATGTTGGTTGGACGTGCCCGGCGGATCAGGTCTTTCATGCCCGAACTTTCAAGCTGGAACACACCAATTGTCTCACCGCGGCTCAACAATTCGTAAGTTTCTGACTGATCAAGCGGCAAGTTTGAAAGATCAATCTCAATCGCACGTTGGGCCAGCAACTTTACAGCGGTTTGCAGCACAGTGAGCGTCTTCAGACCCAAGAAATCGAACTTCACCAGGCCGGCTTTTTCAACCCACCTCATGTTGAACTGGGTCACCGGCATAGGAGATCGTGGATCGCGGTAGAGCGGCACCAGCTGCTCCAGGGGGCGATCCCCTATCACCACGCCGGCGGCATGGGTCGAGGCATGGCGATAAAGCCCTTCCAGCCTCAGCCCATATTCCAAAAGCTGGGCAACCTGTTCATCGTTCTTGCGCTCTTCCTGCAGCGCCGGCTCGCCATCGATGGCCTCGCTCAGAGTCACCGGGTTGGCCGGGTTGTTCGGGATCATCTTGCACAGCCGGTCTACCTGGCCGTAAGGCATCTGCAGGACACGCCCAACGTCCCGGCACACGGCCCGGGCCTGCAGCTTTCCAAATGTGATGATCTGGGCGACCTGATCTTCCCCATACTTCTGCTGCACATAAGTGATGACTTCATCACGCCGGTCTTGGCAAAAATCGATATCAAAGTCCGGCATCGATATCCGCTCAGGGTTCAAGAAGCGCTCAAAGATGAGATTGAAGCGCAGTGGATCCAAATCGGTAACCAGCAGGGCCCAAGCTACGACGGACCCAGCACCCGAACCACGCCCCGGTCCCACGGGGATATCCTGTTCCTTTGCCCAGCGGATGAAATCAGCAACGATGAGGAAGTAGCCGGGGAAATCCATCTTGATGATGATGCCAAGCTCATACTCCAGACGATCAAAATACGCCTTCTCTTCAAATCCTGGTGCAAGGCCATGCACCTCAAGTCGGCGTTTCAGCCCTTCTTCAGCCTGGCGCCGCAGATCTTCAGCTTCAACACCATCGCCTGAGCCCTGGGAAACTCGCGGCAGGATCGGATCAATCTCAACTGGACGGAAAGCACAACGCTTGGCGATCTCAACCGTGTTTTCGATCGCCTCAGGCAGGTCCGCGAATAAGGCCGCCATTTCCGCCTGGCTCTTGAAATAATGCTCGCTAGTGAGCTGCTTGCGCTCATCATTGGCAACGACTGTGCCTTCTGCAATGCAAATCAGCGCATCGTGGGCAGCGTAGTCGTCTGGCTTCGCAAAGTATGGTTGGTTGGTGGCCACCAGAGGCAGCCCCAGCTCGTAAGCAAGGTCAATCAGTTCCTGCTCTGAGGCCAGCTCATCGGGCGTCTCATGGCGTTGCAGTTCCACGTAAAGCTGATCCCCAAAGAGTTTGTGCAATTCCGTCAGCCTGGTTCGCGCAAGTGTAGCCTGGTTCTGAACAATCGCATTGTTGATGGGACCACCAGGACCACCGGTTAGGCAGATAAGGCCTTCACTGCGGGCTTCCAACAGGGTTGATGGAACGTGTGGCAACGCAGCGTCAGCCGAATCCAAAAATGCAGCGCTGGAGAGCTTCAGGAGGTTGAGGTAACCGGCCTTGTCCTTGGCTAAAAGAACGATGGCTTCATAAGTGGCTTCGTTCTGATTGAAACGAGCACTGGCATCATCCTCATCTCGAGGATTGAAGTCCACAAAGAGGGTGCAACCGAGAATGGGTTGAATGCCCGATTCTGCCATGGTTTCGGAGAATTCAAGCGCGCCAAACATGTTGTTTGTATCGGTGATCGCCGCGGCGGGCATGCCATCGGCCGAACACAAGCTCGAGATCTGCTTGATTGGCAATGCGCCTTCCAGCAACGAATAGGCGGAATGCACGCGAAGATGGATGAACTTTAAGGATTTGGCGGCCATGGGCCTACCCTACCCAAATGGATCTCGAGTCGCTTCGAGATCCTGAGTGTCGTGCACATTCTTTCAACAGATGAATGGCTTCAGATGCCTTCACGCTCAAATTCATGGGCCAATTTGTCGAGCACGGCGTTGACCACCTTGGGCTCATCGCCATCAAAGAACGCTTTGGCCACATCGATGTATTCGGAGATACTCGCTCTGGGCGGCACATCCCGGCGGTTTTTTAGCTCATACGCCCCTGCCCGCAGTATGGCGCGCAAAGTGGAGTCCAGGCGCGAAAGTTTCCACCCTGACGCTAATCGCTCATTAATCAGCGGGTCGATCTCGCGTTGTTGTTCGAGCACCCCCCTAACCAACGCTTTCAGGAAGTCAAAGTCGGCATCGCCGCACTCCCCATTCTCAAATTCTTCTCCCAAGCGGACAGAGCCGAACTCGGCCAGCACGTCGGACAAGTCGGCACCAGCAATATCCATCTGATATAAGGCTTGCACCGCGCCCAATCTGGCTGCGGAACGGGATGAAGCCCGGGTTTTAGTGGTATCGGCCATTATCGGCCTGGTGCCATTTTCTCGCGAATATCGATCATCGTCAGAGCCGCTTTCACCGCTTCAGCACCCTTGTTCTTGCCGTCCACACCGGCTCGCGCCATTGCTTGCTCTCCATTTTCGCAAGTCAGGATGGCGTTTCCAACGGCTACTCCTTCCATGCTTAAAGCCATGAGACCGCGTGCACTTTCGCCAGCTACTATGTCGTAGTGGCTTGTCTCACCGCGAATAACGCAGCCCAACGCCACGTAACCGTCATAACGCTCGCTTTCTTCAGCCATCGCTATGGCACCGGGGATTTCCAGAGCACCGGGCACCGTCATTTTGTGAAAACGGGCACCGGCTTCCGTCAAAGCAGCTTCGGTGCCACGCAACAATTCTTGAGCAATCTCAGCGTAATAGGGCGCTTGAACAATCAGTATCGTTCGGGACATACTTTAAACCTTCTGAAATTCAGCCAATCGTGCCACATAGCGAGCCAACATATCTATCTCGATGTTCACACGATCCCCCACCCGGGCATTGCCCCACGTGGTCACCTCCAGGGAGTGTGGAATGAGGTTAACGCCAAACTCGGCGCCCTCCACTTCGTTGACGGTCAAAGATGTCCCATTTAGGGCAATCGAACCCTTGGGCGCAATGAACCGTGCCAATTCATCAGGTGCCTTGAAACGCAATCGCTGAGACGCTCCCTCCGGCTTTATGGATGTAATCGCACCAACCCCATCCACATGGCCAGACACCAGATGTCCTCCAAGCTCGTCGCCTAAACACAACGAACGCTCAAGATTGATCTTGGTTCCAACCTGCCAGGTGCCCAATGTGGTTTTGTCGAGAGTTTCCTGCGAAGCCTCGACACTGAACCAGGCACCGTCATTGTCTTGCACCCGTTCAAGTGCAGTGAGACACGCCCCCGAACAGCAGATCGAAGCGCCTTCGGCAATCGTTGCAGGATCATAAGTGCAGGCAATCTTCAGCCAGGTATCACCCTGTTGCCTGATCTCAAGGACCTCTCCGATATCTGTAATTAGACCGGTAAACATTCACTCTCGCCTCTATTGAACCCGGTCATAAACCTTCATCTCATCAACGCCAAGAAGAATGGGTTCGTCAGTGATATAATCCGTGGTGTTCATCCATTCCAGAGGTGCCGCAACACCGCCAGAACCTAGTGCATGAGGAGCCGTGAATAATACGATCTGATCTACGAGATCTGCGTCCAGAAACGATTGCGCAATCTTGGCTCCCCCTTCGACGAGAAGCCGGTTTATCCCGCGGGCTGCCAATTCTGCCATCGCGGCCGCCAAATTCACTTTGCCATCAGCATCTATGGCGCACCCAATCTCGCTGATGGCGCCATCGCCGTCATCTGCGCCAAGACACCAAACAGGTACATCATTCGCAGTTGATGCCAACTTGGTACCAACTAACGATTGAGCAGAAGCACCAACAATGACGCGAGCAGGAGACATGTGCTCAAGACCAGGCAATCGGCAGGTTAGCATGGGGTCGTCGGCACGCACGGTACCAACCCCAACCAAGATTGCATCGCTGTGTGCCCGCATCATTTGGCTACGGCGCAACGCATCGCCTTGAGTGATAGCGGTTTGTACGCCTGGAGCTGCGGCCATCATCCCATCAGAGGACACGGCCATTTTCAGCGTCACCCAGGGCCGGTCTCTCTCAACACGCGAGAGGTAGCCTGCAAGGTCAGCCCTGCCCTCTGCCTCGCACGCGCCTTGTTCAACCGATATGCCAGCTGTCTGCATCCGGGCGATCCCCTCACCTGCGGTGCGCGGATCCGGATCACCCACCGCAATCACAACACGGTCTGCCCCGCTATCGATCAAGGCATCACAGCATGGCGGCGTATTGCCATAGTGAGCGCATGGTTCGAGAGTTACGAATACCGTCGAGCCTTTCGCGGCTTCACCGGCTTGAGACAACGCCTGAGTTTCTGCATGAGGCCGCCCCCCCGCTGCAGTGACGCCGCGCCCGACAATCTGACTGCCGTTCACGATGACACACCCCACAGAGGGGTTTTCGGCGGTAGCCCCCATGTTCCGGCGCCCCATCCGCAACGCCAGCTCCATGAAATTTTCGTCGCTCAATATCATAGGATCAGCTAGACACAGATCCAACGGACGTCCAGCGCTTAATCGTCCTCGGGGCTCTCGTCACCGGAAAGTTCCCCCAACAATTCTTCGAAATCCTTGGCTTCCCTGAAGTTTTTATAGACAGAAGCAAAGCGTACATAAGCTACGTCATCGAGTACCCGCAGCCCCTCCATCACGAGCTTGCCGATGGTCTCCGCGTTCACGTCATTCTCGCCGCGGCTTTCCAGTTGGCGAACCATGCCGGACACCATGCGTTCAATACGCTCTGGTTCCACGGGCCGCTTGCGCAAGGCAACTTGCACCGAGCGCATGAGTTTCTCCCGATCGAAAGGAACGCGCTTTCCTGCGCGTTTGACGACTGTCAATTCGCGCAACTGAACCCGCTCGAACGTTGTGAACCGGCCGCCACAGTCCGCGCAGTAGCGCCGGCGACGAATGCTCGTATTGTCTTCGGTGGGTCTGGAATCTTTTACTTGCGTATCCCCGTTTCCGCAAAATGGGCAGCGCATCTCAGTTCACCCCACGTCCCCGCTCTTGGACAGCCATCAAGAATAGATCGGGAACCGGCTGGTCAATGCGATTACCTTCTGTTTAACCGCATCCTCTACAGCTCCATTGCCGTCTTCACCGTTGGCGGCCAAACCATCGACAATCTCAGTGATCAGTTCGCCTACTTCTTGGAATTCAGCAATGCCAAAGCCACGGGTGGTGGCTGCAGGAGTACCGAGACGAATACCTGACGTAATCGTTGGCTTTGCCGGATCAAATGGAACACCGTTCTTGTTGCAAGTGATCGCTGCCCGGCCCAGGGCCGCCTCAGCTGCCTTACCAGTTAGGCCTTTGGGGCGCATGTCCACTAACATTAGGTGGGTATCTGTACCCCCGGATACGATATCCAATCCGCCCTTTTTGAGGGTTTCAGCCAGGGCCCTCGCGTTGTCAGCCACCGCTTGGCAGTAGATCTTGAATTCCGGTTTCAAGGCTTCGCCAAAGGCCACGGCCTTGGCTGCAATAACATGCATCAGCGGTCCGCCCTGGAGCCCAGGGAAAATGGCTGAATTGACCTTCTTGGCAAGAGCCTCGTCATTTGTGAGGATCATGCCGCCCCGCGGTCCCCGAAGGGTTTTGTGCGTGGTGGTGGTTGCAATGTGCGCATGTGGGAACGGGCTAGGATGAACACCAGACGCTACCAAACCTGCGATGTGGGCCATATCAACCATGAAATAAGCCCCCACCTTGTCAGCAATCTCGCGGAACCGGGCAAAGTCCAACACCCGCGGATAGGCAGAACCACCCGCAATAATCACGGCAGGTTTATGCTCTTCGGCCAGGCGCTCCACTTCCTCGAAGTCCACCAGATGATCTTCTTCGCGCACGCCATACTGGATTGCGTTAAACCACTTGCCCGACTGGTTTGGCGGCGCGCCGTGAGTAAGGTGGCCACCTGCAGCCAGGCTGAGGCCAAGGATGGTGTCGCCCGGCTTCATCATCGCCATGAACGCACCCTGGTTGGCCTGTGATCCCGAGTTTGGTTGAACGTTTATAAAATCACAGCCAAACAGACGCTTGGCGCGTTCAATCGCCAGCTCTTCCGCGATGTCGACAAACTCGCAACCACCATAGTAGCGCCGGCCAGGATAGCCTTCAGCGTACTTATTGGTCATGACAGAGCCTTGAGCTTCCAACACTGCGCGCGAAACAATGTTCTCAGAAGCAATCAGCTCAATCTCATGCTGTTGACGGCCAAGTTCTTTTCCAATCGACGAAAAGATGTCCGGATCGGTTTCGCTCAGGGGCGTGGAGAAGAAGCCGGACAGATGCTCGCTGGGATACTGGGTGTCAGAAACAGACATGAGTTGGTTCCTTGGTGGGCGAAGGCGGCGCAAATTGGCCGAGCTGATCAAAATCTCAGGGGGTCTACCATAGGAGCCAAAGCGCCGCAAATAGCCTCATCCGTCATTAACAGGCGTGAAAACGTCACATCACCAGTGCAATTGTCTGCCAGACTGACCGATTACGCACAAGTTGCCACAATGGACACATCCTCAAGCTTCGTTACGCTACTCTTGCTGGGCGCGACCCGCCCGCTTTGCTCTAGCAGCTGAGATTGAGAAGTTATGTCCAGCAGGCGGTTTTTTAACGTCAGGCTGCGGATCGTCAATTGTTGTTGTGGCTTGCAGCGTGTCGCTCTGGTCATTGTAGACCGGAGTGGACCCTTGCCCGTTTTGGCTCGTTATCGGTGTTGCTCCGCCTGAAGTGTTCTGATCAGCGGGAGTGTAAACTTTAGCTTCGGCCGCAGCTTCAGATCCGGTTGGACGCGGCTGGCCGGAGATGAAGCCGGTTCCATCGAGGTTATAGATGTCCGGACGGAAGTGAACGGCGCCCCCTGGCTGAGCCCAGGCCGTCAGGTAAACCATACGCAATTGGGCGGGATTGCCTACATCCACGTCAGTGGGCTGTTCAGAACCCGCAACATTCTGAATGGCCTGACCGTCCCAACCAGGCTGTCCGCGCAGCAACCATTCTGTTAGAATATGAACCTTGTCGACCCGTACACAACCCGATGAAAAGAACCGGGCTGATCGATCGAACAACTGTTTGGTTGGCGTGTCGTGCAGATAAACCGCATATTTGTTCGGAAAGTTGATCTTAACGCTCGCCATCGCGTTTTCTCCGCCAGGTTCTTGGCGGAAATGATAGCGGTCGGGCGCAACCGAGCTCCAATTGATCGACCTCGGATCGACTTGAGGTCCCTCATATCCGCCGTCAAACACCTTGATCCGCATTGTGTCTAACCAACCCACGTTCTTGCGAACCTTAGGCAGGATGTCTTTGGCGACGATGGACACCGGGGCGTGCCAATACGGATTGAAATTCAATTTGTTTATCTGACTGGAAAGAACGGGCGAAGGCCTGGCCGGCTTGCCCACCACGACGTTATGGCGCGAAAACACCCGGTCATAGTCAACAGATTCCAATTGAGCAGCCGGAATGTTGACCACCACATAACGCCCGCCCAAATTTTTCGAATATTCCAGCACGCGCGGCAAGTTCTCACGAAGCTGCCTCAACCTCACACTTGCCGGCACATTGAGAACGGCAATCGTCTGTTTGCCTACCTTACCGGTAACGGCAAGCCCATGGCGGGATTGAAATATGCGTACGGCCTGAGCCAGAGACTTGTCGAATTTCTTTGAGTTTGTGGCAACGCCGGGAGAAATAATGCCTTGGGCTGCCAATCTCTGGCGTAACCTGACCACATTGTTGGATTTGCTTCCGATCACCATGGTCTTGCCAGGCTTCAATTTGGGCCACCCGCCCCGGCTCACCAAAATCTCGTAGCGTGACAGGGCATCGTACATCGCTTGAACGCTGTGAGCACCAAGGGTCGGCATCGCGTTCTTGTTGGTCACCCTCTCGGTTTTGCTCGGCGCGGTCTTGTAGACGTGCGTTCCAAAGTTGAAGGTGCGGTTGAACGATTGAGCGTCAGCGGCTGCGGGCAACAAGATCACGGCACCGAACAAAAGCGTCGCGAGACCGGCTCTTGCGATCTCACCTTTTGCCTGAACAGACCTGTTGGAAGATATTAGCCGAGACCCCGGAAAATCACTCATTCAATCTGATCCTGCTTGTTAGAGGATGCCCGCTGATCATCAGCGCTGGCCAGAATGTATATGGCGGCACGTGCGTTCGTTCCCCGAATTTGCCATTTGCAACTGGTGATTTGCAATTCAAATTCAAGTGCAAATGCAGATCGGGCCCCAGATTCGTTCTGTTTGGCAATAAATTCAGGCGAAAGTTTGAGTCAGGCCGCAAAAACAGAAAAGCCCTGGTTCCCTCAAAGGAACCAGGGCTATTCCTCCCCGGTCGGCCTAAGCCAACCCCCTCACATATATCGGTACCTACAGACGATAACGGATCTGATCAGTCCAGAAGCGCTCCAGGCGGCCCAGAGCTTTGTTCAACCGGTCCAATTCATCACCGTCCAAGCCGGCAACTTCACGAACTGATTTCAGCTGACGATTATAAAGCTCATCAACCAAGTCGTGCACCTGCTGACCTTTGTCTGTGAGGCACACCCGAACTGAACGCTTGTCTGCCGTTGAACGCTCATGGCTGATGAAGCCCATCTGAACCAGCTTCTTCAGATTGTATGAGACGTTGGAACCGAGGTAATGACCACGTGTTCTCAGTTCGCCTGCGGTAAGTTCCTGTCCACCCATGTTGAACAGAAGCAATGCCTGAACGGCATTAATGTCCTGATCACCACGGCGTTCAAACTCGTCCTTGATCACATCAAGCAAACGGCGATGAAGCCGCTCGATCAATGTAAGTGCTTCAAGATACTTGTTTTTGAAGTCCGGAGACTCCGACGTGGGCTCGATTGCCACGCCAATCATTGCGTCGTTCATTGTTCAAAACCTGCCCTTTATTTTTGAGACCAATTTGTTGGCCTCGATTGACCTGGACAGTACGGGTCCGGTGTAAATTTCGTCTCAAGAGAACAGGTGAATCGAACCTTAGGAGAATTTCGCCGATGGTTCTGTTTGACACACGAGGGTAATTAACCCCCGGGGATTTTGTTTACGATTGCCGGTTTTGGAGCTGAATCGAGAAAGGACTCATTTACCGTCATTCGATCAAGTTTAAGGCAAAATAGACCTGAACCCATGTTTCAAGCGGCGCGCGCCGCCGGTTTTACAGCGTTCAAACCAACATACAGCCATAATCCGGGGCCCCCAAAGCCTCACGCGTTGCCGCGAAGCAGCTTTATGATCCCGGAAAAGTCCGTATCTGCGTGGCCGGCAGCCTCGAACAGCGCATAAACCGCAGCGGCCTGCGCGCCAAGAGGCGTTGCGGCGTTAGAGGCCTGGGCTGCATCTTGGGCAAGCTTTAGGTCTTTCAGCATCATGCCCACGCTAAATCCAGGCTTGTAGCCGTTGTTGGCAGGTGTTGTGGGGATAGGTCCTGGCACCGGACAGTACGTTGTCAGTGACCAGCATTGACCAGAAGCGGTTGAGGAGATGTCGAATAGTTTTTGATGATCGAGCCCGAGCTGCTCAGCCAACACAAACGCCTCGCACACCCCAATCATCGAAATACCAAGGATCATATTGTTGCAGATCTTTGCTGCCTGGCCATTGCCCGCGCCGCCGGCATGAAAAATGTTCTTGCCCATCGCCTCCAGAACCGGGCGTGCTTGTTCGAATGTTTCATCACCGCCGCCAACCATGAAGGTCAGGGTTCCCGCTTCTGCGCCCCCGACACCACCGGACACGGGAGCGTCGATCATCTGCATGCCGGATTTTTGCGCCGCCTCCGCAACGGCGCGTGCACTGGTAACGTCGATGGTTGAGCTATCGATCAGCAGCGTACCTGGGTTTGCGCTCGCCAGGATCCCCTCAGCACTGGTGTAAACCTCGCGCACATGCTTGCCAGCCGGCAACATGGTCACAACCATGTCTACAGAGCTCGACGCCTCAGATATCGAACTGGCCGCCACACCACCCGCGCTCACAAATGCATCGACATTACTGGTAACAACATCAAAGCCTTTAACCTCATGGCCGGCCTTAACAAGGTTTGCAGCCATATGGCTGCCCATGTTGCCCAGACCGATAAATCCAATCGCCGACATTCCAACTCTCCCTCAAGCTATGCGCGTGTGTGCCGACAACTCTTGCCGGGCCTCAGGCCAGTTTACAAGCGCCCAAGCGCACCGCAATCTGTGAAAATGTGTTGCCAGGGCCAATTTCAACCAGTGGCTTGGGACGTTCCGGATGCAGCCTCAATTTGATCGACCGCATCGCAAACCGCATCAAAGGTCAGTAGAGTTGAGGTATGCCGCGCCTTGAAATCTCTGACCGGCAAAAGGATCTCCAGATCTGCCCACTTGCCGTTAGGCGGTTCGCCATTGTCTTTTAACATGGCGTGCATCTGGGCACGCACGCTGCGCAATTCTTCGCCAGTCGCCCCTAAAACGTGACGAGACATAATTGAGGAGGAGGCCTGTCCGAGCGCACATGCCTTCACGTCGTGCGCAAATTCACTAACCCGCCCGTCTGTCATACACAGATCAACTTTGACCTTCGAGCCACACAGCTTTGAATGCGCGGTTGCCGAAGCGTCAGGTGCCTCAAGACGTCCAATATGATGGATGTCTGCGGCAAATTGCAGGATCTGCTTATTGTATATTTCGTTCAGCATGGGGCCTGGACCGTTGAACTCTGCTTATGGCTTCCCAATATATCGGATGGCCCGGGACAGATCGCAACAGGCAAATTGACGTTTCTGCCACCAAAGCGCCGGATATGTGAAAGGACTCTTTGCCACCCAGTCTATGTTGCGTTGCGCAATTGCGGCATGATATGCCAACATGAAACGATAGTATCGTCACGGCTAAAGGCCTTGTTTCGTTGCCTCCATCTCTATGGCGAGCTCATGCTTCACAGCGGACAGCTGCCATGGGAAAGAGTGCATCCGGACGGGAACGGTATAAAGAACAGCGGAGTTCGCTAAAGATGGATGCAATCGTCAAGAACCTGTCGTTGGGCGCCGGCCCCGACGTGGAACGCCCGAGCCTCCAGGAAGCTGAAGATGCCGTGCGCACCTTGATTGCGTGGGCCGGGGATGATCCTACCCGTGAAGGACTGCAAGACACGCCCAAGCGGGTCGTCAACGCCTATCGCGAATTCTTCAAAGGCTATGAAGAGTGCCCGCTGGATGTTCTTTCAAGAACGTTTGAAGAAGTTGGCGGATACGACGATATTGTATTGCTTCGGGACATTGACCTGAATTCGCATTGTGAGCACCATATGATCCCATTCATTGGCGTTGCGCACGTGGCATATTTTCCAACCGACCGCGTGGTCGGCATCTCTAAACTTGCGCGGGTTGTAGAAATCTATGCTCGCCGGCTTCAAACCCAGGAGACCATGACGGCCCAAATTCTTGGTTCGATTGAGACCGCCCTCGCCCCTAAAGGGACTGCGGTGATGATCGATGCCGTACACCAGTGCATGTCTTTACGAGGAATTCAGAAGCGCAATGTTTCCACAATTACCACCCAGTTCAGCGGTGAGTTCAAGACAAATCCTGCACTCCAGGCCAGGTTCCTGGAACTGGTGCGCGGAGCATCCAGAACATAATCGGCAGTGATGGTGCCGCCCTAATGGTCAGCGCATGAGCGGTTCACAACCCGATAAGCAAGAACTTGAGGAAGGCGGGAGCTTCACTCCCAGGTTTGATGAAAACGGCCTAATCCCAGTCATCTGCACGGATGCTGCCTCTGGCGTGGTGTTGATGTTCGCCTGGATGAACGAGGATGCCCTGCGCCAGTCTATTGAAACCGGCAAGGCGTGGTACTGGTCACGTTCGCGCCAAAAGCTATGGCAAAAGGGCGAAACCTCCGGCAACACTCAAACCATCGTCGACATGCGCACAGACTGCGATCAGGATGTGGTCTGGATTACTGTCGAACAAGGCGGTGGGGCAGCCTGCCACACAGGCCGAAAGTCCTGTTTCTATCGGCGCATTGAGGCAAACTCCGCAGAAGATGGCAGTGTGCAATTGTCCCCAATCGATGCTGAGCGGCTGTTTAACCCTGACGACATCTACAGGCGCTAAACATTCTTCACGAATTACCTCATCTTTGTGTCTGGAGTTCTGGCAAAAATACCTCCAGAATAGGGGCTTGAAGGTTCGGTACGGCATTTGCAACGCTGAACCATCATGTTTTGGTTCAATAACAATAACCCGCCGATCTCACATTTTCCGGCGGATGGTGTGTCTCATATGACCAGTGGGAATCCTGGACGTCCAAAAATTGGCTTGGCACTTGGCGCAGGGGTTGCGCGCGGCTGGACACATATTGGGGTCATTCAGCAACTCATTGAAGAAGGCATTGAGCCTGATGTGGTCTCTGGAACCTCAGTGGGTGCCTTGGTCGGTGGTTGCTATGCAGCTGGCAAGCTGCACATGCTGGAAGATTTCGCCCGCAGCTTGACCCGAACCAAGATATTCCGCCTGCTCGACATCTCGTGGAGCAAGTCTGGCATGATCTCCGGCGACAAACTGCGAGAACTTTTGGACGAGGGCCTGGGTGAAACCCGCATCGAGCATATCGGCAAGCCCTTTATCTGCATCGGAACCGAACTTTTAACCGGGCACGAAATTTGGCTGCGCAAGGGTCGTCTTTCGAAAGCATTGCGCGCGTCGTATGCATTGCCCGGTGTGTTTTCCCCGGTTTACTTCAAGGAGCTCTGGTTGATTGACGGGGCGGTTGTGAACCCCATCCCGGTTTCGGCCTGCCGTGCCATGGGGGCCAGAATGGTGATTGCGGTCAATTTGAACAATGACGCTTTTGGCGGTACAGTCATTCAAGCACCTGGCTTGGCAGGGGTTGAATCCGCACTGGAGACGCCCCCAACAGGGCAAGTTTCCAATCGGTCGCAGAAAAGCATTTTGCGCCAAATGTTCGGTGGCAGCAACGATGAGCCAGGTCTAACAACGGTGTTGATGGCTGCGTTCAATATTTCGCAAGACCGACTGGCGCGTTCAAGGCTGGCAGGCGACCCCGCAGATATCTCCATTAACCCGCAAGCCCACGACATCGGCATGTTTGATTTCGACCGCGCTTCCGAGGCCATTGAGACCGGACGCGTCGCTGCCGCTCGAGTTATTCCTGAGATCAAACGTGCAATGGCCACACTTGAGGCGGCCTCCCACTAATATAAGCAGGCATTGCGTCTGCCTTGGCCGTCAACGCTTTGTCAGACCAGTGCGTTTTGGTTGCCAGAAGATCGGTCAAACAGCCCGAAACTCAGGATGCCAGCAGCAAAGCCGCCCAAATGCGCTTCCCAGGCGATGGAACTACCCGCAGGCGCCATTACGCCCCCTGCCCCCGCCAAGACCGTTATGCCCACCCAAATTCCCAAAAACATGAGCGCTCGAGGGTTTGTAAACACTTCGCGCAAGCTGAGAGCTTCCATTTGTCCGGCACCATCGCGGTGAGCGTCGAACACGGATCTTCGCCGCGCGAACATCAAACGCACGGTGCCCGCCATCTGCCCCGAAATGGCACCTGATGCGCCAATAAGTGGAGCTTGATCGCCCCAATAGGCCCATAAATGCACAGAAGCGGCGGCCAACCCGGAAAGCAGGCTGAACAGGAGAAACTTGGTTGTGCCGAGACGCCGCGCGAGCACAGAACCAAATGCCAGCATGAAAAAACCATTAATCGCCAGGTGGAGCCAATCCCCGTGCAAAAACATATGGCTGACAAATACCCAGATATCCGCCCCCCAACCGCCAGGGTAGATCAATCCCAGTGAACTGTCGTAACGTGCCGGAATAAGGGCAAAGTTCAGCAAAACCCAGCTTTCGCCTTCGCGCGTAACCAGCGACTGAGCCCCGCGGGCTGCAACCATCAGCACAAACAACACCAAAACCACTTTTGGCGCGTTAATCGCGGGTTGACGCACGTTGCCGCCTGGCGGCGTGGCCCGTTCGTGTTCCTGCACTGGTTCGCTCACAAACGCACTTCCCTCTCCGCCAACAGCCTAGGTGCCATAGCCCATGCACGCTGCGCCGCACCAGTAATTTCGCTGACAAAGCCTCATTTTCTGAGACTGCCCCCAGACTGGCACGCAAGCTGCACAGGAGCCTTCATATGTTTCATCTCTGGCAAACGGCTGTCTCAAAGTCAGCCAGAGCAACGCCGCAACGTTCGGCTGACGATCACAGGGCAATAAGGCACATGTCTTTAAGCACCATTACAGGGCGACAGGCCGAGATACTTCACCCCACAACCAGATCACTGTATCAGGCGTGGGATGCCATTCGGCGCGGACGGTCCGCACCCTCGCGCGATGAGTTGGACTTGCGGGCCATCAAAGACCTGCTTGCTAATGTTGCTGTGGTTGAGCGCCATCCACTGCAGCCAACCTTTTCTTTCAGACTGGCCGGTACTGCGCTTCGCAAGATATTCGGCAAAGAACTGACAGGCACAAGTTTCCTTGCGCTTTGGTCCCCGGTTGAACAAACCACCATCGCTGAACTGGCTTCAATCGTGATCTCAAAGCACCAGCCGGCAACAGTCCGCTTTAAAGGCTTTGCGGAAGATGGCAGAGTTGAAGGCATTGAGTTGATAATGCTGCCGATGGTTCACACCGATCGTCGGCAAACACAGATCATAGCTGCTATCGCGCCCCTGACTGGTCCATATTGGCTTGGTATGCACGCGATTGTGCGCAATGAAATGATTTCTCACAGATTGATCAGAACGGACCCCTACTCGGGCGTTGACAGCAGGCCTCAAGACGTGTTTGCCGATAAAGGCCGCCCGCTCACGGCACCCGTTATGGCAGAGAGCAAACCCCTTCCAGGGAAAGCCCCACAGCATTATCCCAGCTCATCAGCTCATGCTGATGCGACTGTTGCGACACCTAGGATCGAGTTCCCACCACGAAAATTACAGTTGATCCGTGGTGGAATTGACTAAAAATCAGCCAAATTAGACACTTCTTACCAATCATTTAACCGGACGTTTACTGGCGACTCACTAATGTGCCTATAAGCGATGCGGAGTTCGGGCGTGCTACTGCTCGGCTTGAATAACTGGTGTGAGCAAACGCGTGAACGTTGCCGTTACAAATCCCCAAGTGGACGCAGACTCTGACGAAAGTGCGGGTGATGAAGTCCTGTTCGGTCGTTACATGCGCCCAGATCAGCAGGAATATCCCTGCCAGGTTGGCACTTTGGACGCGACCAAGATTGAAGTGATCGCCCAACACGAAGTTGAGTTCGGCGAGCATATCGTCGCGTATCTGGATCAGATCGGTCGCATTGAGGGCATCGTTTCAGCACGCCACGAGGCTGGCTTCACCATTAGCCTGTCTTTGAGCGGTTCGCGTCTCGAACGCTTCGAAAAGCGTTTGGAATGGCTGAACAACCGGAGTGAAGGCGACGACGACGATCAACGCCGGCACGCTCGCTACCAACCGAGCGATTCTGCCTCTCAGTTGATTTTGCCTGATGGCCGCAACTATCTCTGCGAGATCTTGGATATTTCCGTCAGCGGGGCCTCTGTAAAAGTGGACGTCATCCCCTCCATCGGCACTTACGTGATGCTGGGTAAAATGCGTGGCCGCATCACCCGTGTGCATCCAGATGGTATCGGGATCGAGTTTCTGAAGATGCTCGACACCCAAGGCCTAAAATCCTCATTTAGCTTCTAAACTTCAAACAACTTAGGTAGACCTGCCTGTGGTTCGGCGCCCTCGGGGCGCTGTCCCAACACGCCTATGTCTCGGGTTTTTCAGAATATTCCTCATCCTCATATCAGTACTGCCGAGACGCGGTTTGTGGTTTACAAATTCTTGCGATTTTATTTCGTTTTTTATTTGAATTATACTTTGGTTTTACTTTAATTACTCTTTCACATTGAAGACTATTGAAAAAACTATCTGACATTGTCTGCCTCAACAAGGGAATGGGGTTCAAACAATGCTCAAGACACTTATACAAATCGGAATGGTCGCAAGCGTGGTAGCGCTTGGAGTGAACACGTCGGCTTCGGCAACAGAACGTGCACCACAGTCTGCCGAGTTTGCCAAAGTATATGGCAAAACACTTCCTCCGATTGGATGGGTTCAATTTTGTCAGCGCCATAAGCGCGACTGTGCGGGTAAGACGACCGCTGGTAGCCGGGTTCGCCTGACGGATGAAACCTGGAGTCAACTGGTTAGAGTCAACACACACGTCAACGCAAAGGTAGAACCGGTAACAGACCAGGAACTCTACAATGTCGCTGAGCACTGGACTTACCCTGGTGCCCAAGGCGATTGCGAAGATTACGTATTGCTAAAGCGCAAGTATCTGATGAGCATGGGCTGGCCACGCGAGTCCCTCCTCGTCACCGTGGTTCTGGACGAAAACAGAGAAGGCCATGCCGTTCTCACTGTGGTCACCGACATGGGCGAGTTCGTTCTGGACAACCAGAACCCTGAAATCCTGCCCTGGAACACCACGCGCTACACCTACATCAAGCGTCAGGCTCAACAGCATCCGCAGCTTTGGGTCGCTCTAACACCAGGCGCTTCAAAGCGCGCCCGGCACATCTCCGGAAAGTCGGGGGACTAGTTCGGAAATCTCATAGGCGCAAATCAAAGTTTACAACCCGGTCAGCGTCCCCTCCCCCATCCCCAGATGACCGGGTTGAAGAGCCGGCCCCGTCCCACCCGGGGCCGGCTCACCCTTTTCAGGGAAGGCTTGGATACAACTGCTAGGCCGGCACTCAAGCCTGCAGTTCGGCCAACAGTTCGGCGAGAAGCTCCATACCGGCGCCCCAACCCTTATCCATGCCGCCAATAGCAGCAGCAAAGCAGGTGAGCTCAGCTTCGCTCGCCTCGTGCGGCACCCAGGTCAGACGCATCTTGGTCCGGCCACCTGCTTCCTCAAACGTCACCGTCGTCAAAAGCACCAAGGGCCAATCGGGCATCATCGGATTTGCGACCACATTCCAGTCTGCATCCGACATCGAGTGCAGCCACACCAACCGCTTCGGCGGCGATACCTCGGTGTACTCAACCCGTTGATAGTTTGAGTTACCGTCCCATTTCATTTCGTTGAGCCAGAGCCCGCCCGGCTTGACCTCAAGGTGATGAATTATGGTCTCCACCCTTGGCCCATACCAGCGCGGCAACAGCTCTGCGTCAGTCCATGTTTTCCACACCAGCTCAGCTGGCGCATCAAACTCGCGCTCCAGCACATAGGTCGGCAATTCACTCATTCTGTGGCCCTTTCGTTTCAGCCTTTTTCAATTCATCCAACAGGCCGTCGAGTTGATCGAAACTCGAGGACCAAAACTGCTTGAACTCTTCCAGCCAACCTACCGCTTCCGCCATTGGCTCGGCCTTAAGCCGTGCAGGCCTGCGTTGCTGGTCGATATCGCGCTCAACGAGGCCTGCCCGCTCCAGAACCTTCAAATGCTTGGAAACCGCGGGCTGGCTCATCTCAAATGGCGCCGCCAACTCATTCACAGAGGCTTCACCCGAAGACAATCGCGACAGGATTGCCCGTCTTGTCGGATCAGCCAATGCGGCGAAAATCGCATCCAGGTTCTCAGGTTGATTTGCATAACCAATTTGTTCCATAACTTTATAGTTATATAACAAATCAGCATTCGTCAATTGCTTAGCTATCCAATGACTGTCATTTCTTGGATTAGCCGCACGCGAGCCTAGGACATCAAAGCATGGCTTTCTTCGACTGAGAGCCAAATTTCCCGCCAATCCAGCGTATCCTGGAAAGAGTGTTGATCCTCAAACCGCGTCCAGGGCCAATCAGAACCCCACAACAGGTTCTCTGGGCCAAGGCGATCGAGCATCCGGTTGAAGATGGGCCAGCAGCGGCGTGCGGCGCTTGTCCCGTCATAGCCATCAAACACACGGTAAGGGCCGGACACTTTCACCATGAGCGACCCCACGGGCGCGTTAAGTATCGCAGCCTGACCGGGGCAGGAAACGGGGTTCTCCGCATCGGGCAGTCCAAAATGATCGACCACCACGCGGGCACAATGGTTCAGCAACTGCGGCAACAATCCCCCAAGACGGTGGCCTTCAAGATGAATCTCTACATGCCAGCCTGCCTGATTTGCGAGGTCAAATACCTTGAGCCATTGCGAAATCTCAAACTTCTCATAAGCCCACCCCACCAGATTGAGCCGCATCCCAACCACTCCGCGCTCACTCATCTCGGCTATCGTTTCCGGACCCGTATCTGGAGGGATTACCGCCACCCCCTTGATAGTGAGTTCCCCCTGTCGTTTGGCAGTGTCCAGCACGTTCAATAGGAAACCATTGTTGGTGCCATAAAATGAAGGCTGCACCACAAGCCCTCCGTCCAAGCCGACTTGACGCAATATATTTCGATAGAGCAGGTATGGGGCATCCGCCAACGGCGTGTAGCGACGATCTTCGGCCATCTGAAGTGATGTGTCGAAAACATGGGCGTGGCCATCAAAATCGCCCCCGGTTTTCCCCATCAATGTGTTTGCGCCGCTCAGGTGCACGTCAGGCCTCTTGACACTTTCACTTCTCTATAAGACTATTAGGGTTAACGTAATGAGCAACGAGACCTTGTGTCAATGGCAACGCTCCGGGGCGATGAAAGATTACCGCGCTATCAGCGCGTTGCGGACCAGTTGCGCCAGGAGATAGCTGACGGTGTGCGGCGGCCCGGCGACCGGATGCCTTCTGAAAACCTTCTGGCTGATCAATATTCACTGGCACCCGGCACAATTCGGCAAGCAGTTACACAGTTGGTGAGCGAAGGCGTTCTTGAACGCTTTCAAGGCAAGGGCACATTTGTGCGGCGCCCCAGTTTCGACCAGTCTCTTTTTCGTTTCTTCCGATTTTTAGGCCGTCCGGGCGAACGGCTGGTTCCTGAGGGACGCATTCTTGGACGCGAGGTGAAGCCTGCACCCGAGCATGTGTCCCTCAGGTTAGAACTTGACCAGAACGCACCTGCCATTTGCCTAAGCAGGCTGCGGCTGCTGCGCAAGCAGCCGGTTTTGCTTGAAGAAATCTGGTTGTCCAAACAAGACTTCATGCCGATCTTGGAGATCGATGAAAAGAAGTTGGGTCCCCTGCTCTACCCGATTTATGATGAGCATTGTGGCCGAACGGTAGCAAGCGCCGAGGAAGAGCTGACAGTCGAGGCAGCAGACCGCGAAACAGTTCACACCCTGCAGATTGCAGAGGGGGACCCGGTGATCGTGATTGAGCGGCTGGCAAGAGGTTTTGACGGCGCCCCGTTAGAGTGGCGCCGGTCCGTAGGCCGTGCCGATCAATTCCGCTATCAAATTGAAATCCGATAACAACCACCAATTGGGGAGACACTACCAATGAAATTTACGCGTATCTTGTTTACAGCCGCCCTGGCCACATTGGTCACCAACGCTATTGCGAACGCCGCCCCGAAAGAGGTTCGCGTTGCAAGTCACGTATCGGAGTTTTCTCCGTTACATGCTCAATCGCAGCTTTTTGCTGCCGCCGTTGAAAAGCGCCTGCCCGGCCAGTTCACCTTTAAGCTGTTCCCAGGCGGTCAACTCGGCAAGGAAAAAGCCCTAATCGCCAACGTGCAGGCCGGTTCACTTGAAATGATCAATGTGGCGTCCGGCGTCATGAAGCTCGACAAGAAGCTTGGCGTGTTCGATTTGCCCTGGCTGTTCTCAGACCGTGATCATGTCAAACGCGCCATGAAAGGCGGGCTTGAAGACGCCATTCGTGCCCGCATTGAAGAGGTTGGCGGGGTGAAGGTCATCGGGGTTTACGAGAACGGGTTCCGCCATGTGATCAACTCTCAGCGCGCTGTTGGCACGCCGGGCGACCTTGATGGTTTGAAGATCAGGATATCGGGCGGCAAGTTCCGCCAAGGCGTCTTCCAGAACATGGGCGCCACGCCGCAAAAGGTCTCTTGGGGTGAAACCTTCACTGCACTACAGAGCGGCGTTGTTGATGGCGCCGAAGCGGCAACCTATGGCTTCTATGAGCAGAAACATTTTGAAGTGGCAAAGCACTTGTCGCTCACCAGCCATGTGTACACGCCTTCATTCCTGCTTTCCTCCAAGGCTTTCTTTGATAGTTTGACGCCTGCACAGCAGAAGGTTTTCACTGAGGTTGGCCGAGAAATTACCGAAGCAGCCTACGCCAAATCTGCAGAGCTGGAGACCAAGTACTTTGAGGAAATGAAAGACAAGCTCAGCATAAACCAGGTTGATCTTCCTGCGTTCCAGAAAGCCACAGCACCTTCCTATGACGATTACGTCTCAAGCCAGGGCGATGAGTTCTTGAAGCTCGTTCGCGCTGCGAAGTAACGCTTAGGTGTTTCGGCTAGTTGACCGATTGATCGAGGGCATTGCGGTTTTTGCGTTCGCAGTGTCCTCGATCTTCATTTGTATCAACGTCATCAATCGCTATCTCGTGCTCGGCGGTCTCCGCGAGTTGAGCCGGCAGTTTGAGACATTGCTCCCCGTATATCTGTTCTTCCGAGAATGGCTCGGCGCAATCAGCGTGACGGCAGATGAGGTGCCTGGCTTCCTTCTTGTTTGGGTTGCTTTTCTCGGGGCCTACCTGGCATTGCGCCGCGAAGGCCACATCAGCTTTGACTTGCTAGTTGATGCCCTGCCCCCATTGGGACGCAAAATCCTGATCGCCATAAATATGGCCCTCATGGGTATTTTTCTCTCGGTGCTTCTGGCTCAGTCCATTCGGATGATCAGAGTGGCCGGCCGCACAGAGATTGAAACCGCCGAAATCGCCCAAGGCTGGTTCATGTTGATCATGCCGATTGCCGCTCTCCTATTGATCGCAGCATTGGCACGCCGGATCCAGGAAACCTTCTTAGACAAATCTGAGGCCGACTAGGGGCATGGCTTGGGGCGTCGTCATCTTGTTGTTCTTGTTGATTGCCATGGGCATGCCCATCGGGTTTGCCCTGATGATATCTGCCGGCATCGCAATGTACGTCTCCGGCATTGATCTCGTGATGGCGCCAATACAGATGTTCTCCGGCGTCAACCGCGTGATTTTGCTTGCCATCCCCCTCTTCATCTTTATGGGCGAGCTGATGGGAGCAACCTCCATTTCCGACCGCATAATCGGCCTTGCCCGGGCACTCGTGGGCTGGATCCGCGGCGGGTTGGCTCATGTCAATGTGGTCACGTCCATGTTTATGGCCGAAATGTCGGGTTCCGCCGTGGCCGATGCTGCGGTCATGAGCAAGATCTTCGTCCCCTCCATGGAAAAGCAAGGTTATCCAAAGTCGTTCGCCGGCGCCGTCACAGCCACCAGCGCTACGCTGGGCATCATTATTCCACCCTCCATCCCCATGGTACTGTTCGGCGTTACGAGTAACGTCTCGATCAAGGACCTGTTCATCGCCGGCATTGTGCCCGGCATAATGCTGGGTGGCGCGTTCATGGTGACCAGCTACATTTTTGCTCGCATCGAAAAACATCCCGTGGACGAGCGCTTCGAGGTCGCCCGATTGGGACAACAGCTCACCCGCGCGATTGTGCCATTGCTCATTCCACTGATTGTGGTCGGCGGCCTCATCGGTGGCTTCGTGACCCCAACCGAAGCCGCAGCGGTTGGCGTGGTGGCAGCTCTGGTGTTTGGCTGGGTGCTACAGCGTGATCTAAGTTTTCCGAAAGTCTATCAACTGGCGGTCAACACCGTCAGGCAAACCTCTGTGGTGATGATGATCATCGCCGGCTCAGCTGTGCTCGGCCAGTTCCTGGCAAACGAGCAGATCCCTCAGGCGATCGCCTCGGGTCTTGGGGACCTGACTGACGACTTCATATTGCGCATGTTGCTGCTCAATGTGTTCCTGTTGTTTCTGGGCATGTTTCTGCATGCATCCGCCGCCATCATCGTTGTCGTGCCAATGTTGCTGCCTTTGTCCCGCGAGATGGGCATAGACCCGGTGCATTTTGGCGTCATCGTCTGCCTGAACCTCGGCATTGGACAGCAAACGCCCCCCGTGGCTTCGGTTCTGCTCACGGTGTGTTCGGCAACCGGGCTGAAAATCGAAGAGATTATGGGCTATTGTAAGTGGTATATTCTGGCCATGTTCATCACGCTGATAACCGTCAGCTTCCTGCCGCAAACGGCCATTTGGTTTAAATGATTCACTTGGAGAAAAAACGGCCATAAAGCCTTCTCAATACGGCCAAAACAATAAGAGGACAAAAAATCATGGCACTCCCCAACGCAGAACAGCTCGCCGTGTTGACACAGTGGGACACACCCACCATTTGCAACGCGCTGGAAGAGATCGTTCCGGACCGGCGTGGTCATGGCTTCACCACCGAACCGCTGGTTCCGCTGGATCCCGACCTTGCTCCCATTTGCGGCTATGCCCGCACGGCCACCATTAGGGCTGCCGGCCCTCACCCTGAAAGCGCCGGCGAACAAGCGGAAAAACGCACGGCCTATTATAAGCATGTGGCCGACGGCCCTTCACCCACCGTTGTGGTCATCCAGGACCTGGACCCCAACCCGGGCATTGGCGCTTTTTGGGGTGAGGTTCAAACCAACATCCACAAAGGCTTGGGCTCGGTGGGTGCCGTGACCAACGGGTCGTTCCGCGATCTGAAGGACAGTGCGCGGGGCTACAACCTTCTGGGCGCCAAGGTTGGGCCGAGCCATGCATTCGTCCATGTGGTCGATGTGGCCTGCCAGGTCACGGTGTTCGGCCTCACTGTGGTCCCCAACGACATCGTTCACGCCGATCACCACGGTGCCGTCATGATCCCGGCCGATGCGGTTACCCAGATCCCGGATGTGGTTGCCAAGCTCGTGCGCAAGGAAAAGGTCATTCTGGATGCAGCCCGCGCACCGGATTTCGAGATTGAAAAACTGAAAGCAGCAATGCACGGGGCAAAGGAAATTCACTGACCGTAACACGAATGCAAAAACTCACCGCTTGTGGCCACTCCCAACCGTGTTAGGCTGGGAACGCACCGCCGGCGACAAATACGAGGATGCAGAGAATGCCTGATGAGGGTACGGCAGTTCTCGACGTAAAAGATCTAACGACCGTGTTTCAGACACGCCAAGGCAACGTGCATGCCGTAAACGCGGTGAGCTTTGAATTGCAGCCTGGCGAGCTGCTGGGCGTCGTCGGAGAGAGCGGCTCGGGCAAATCAGTGACCATGATGTCGCTCATTGGCCTTTTGCCGTCTCCGCCTGCAAAAGTGGCCGCTGGCCATGTTCGGTTTGCCAACAGTGACCTTCTAAAGGTGAGTGATGAGCAACTGCGCTCCGTTCGCGGCGCTGAGATCGGGTTCATCTTTCAAGATCCAATGACATCGCTCAATCCGGTCTTTACAGTCGGCTTCCAACTGATGGAGCCGCTGCGCGGACATATGGGTCTAACCAAGGCCCAAGCCAGGGCACGTGCAGCCGAATTGCTGGACCTGGTGGGCATTTCTGATGCCAAGCGGCGCTTGTCTGATTTTCCGCACCAGTTCTCAGGCGGAATGCGCCAACGTGTCATGATCGCCATTGCATTGGCGTGCGACCCCAAAGTGCTGATTGCGGACGAGCCGACCACCGCGCTCGATGTCACCATTCAAGCGCAGATCTTGGAGCTGGTAAAAGAGCTCAGACACAAGCTCGGCATGTCCATAGTTTGGATCACGCACGATCTTGGCGTTATTGCCGGAATAGCTGACCGGGTCATGGTGATGTATGGCGGTCAGGTGGTGGAACAGGCCCCGGTGCGCGAGCTGTTTGCCAATCCTCAGCATCCCTACACAAAGGCGCTTCTGGAAACCATTCCAAGCGTGCGCGGAGCGCGCCCCGAAAAACTGCAGGTCATTGAGGGGCAACCTCCGATCCTCTATGACTTTCCGCGCTCGTGCTCTTTCAGCGACCGTTGCGCCCATGCCTTTGAGAGCTGCCGGTCGCAAAATCCGCCAGCCTTTGCGGTTGGCGCAGACCACACTGTCTCCTGTCACTGGAATGCCGAAGCAGGAGCACCGCGCAATGGCTGAACTTCGCCAAAATCCACTTGTTGAGATAGAAGGGCTGAAGGTTCACTTTCCAATTCATGCTGGAGTATTCCGCCGCCATATCGGCGATGTCAAAGCGGTGGACGATGTCTCGCTTCAAATATATGAGGGCGAAACCCTTGGTCTTGTTGGTGAATCGGGATGCGGAAAATCAACAGTCGGGCGCGCGGTCATCAGGCTGTATGAGCTGACGGATGGCCACATCAAAATAGATGGCCGGGACATTAGCCATGCCGGTGCGGATGAATTGCGGCCCATGCGCCCGGCCATGCAAATGATCTTTCAGGATCCGCAGGCCAGCCTGAACCCGCGCATGACGGTGTCGGCCATCATTGGCGAACCTCTGGATGAGCACCAATCCCTTTCGCCGTCCGAACGCATTGCGCGCATTTATGAGTTGATGGATCAAGTGGGACTGAACCGCAGCTTTGCCAATCGCTACCCTCATGAGTTCTCAGGCGGCCAACGCCAGCGCATCGGCATTGCCAGGGCGTTGGCATTAAACCCGAAGTTCATCGTGTGCGACGAACCCATTGCCGCCCTGGACGTCTCTATTCAGGCTCAGGTGGTCAATCTTCTGGAGGAACTGCAGAAGAAGTTTGGCCTAACCTATCTGTTCATTAGCCACGATCTATCAATGATCCGGCACATCGCAGATCGGGTGGCCGTCATGTACCTGGGCAAGATCGTCGAATTGGCTCCGCGGGACGACCTCTACGCCGACCCAGCACACCCCTACACCCAGGCCCTGCTCTCTGCGGTGCCTGAACCCGACCCAGAGCATGAGGCCAAGCGCCAACACATTATCCTGGAGGGGGATGTTCCTTCGCCCTCCAATCCGCCTCAGGGCTGTAATTTTTGCACCAGATGTCCCAAAGCAATGGATATCTGCCATGAAATTGAACCGTCATTTCACGCTGTCGGCGACGGCCGTTATGCCGCCTGCCACCTCTTGGAAGACCGATAGACTGGGGATAGAACCACCAGCAATATTGTGTGAGCAATGATAGAAAGGGAGAAACTGATGAAGATTAGAACACTGACCCTGAGTGCGGTGGCAGCAATGGCGATTGCGCCGAGCGCCCACGCTGAACGAGGATCGAGTGGCCATGTCAATATTATCTATTGGCAGGCCCCCTCCACGCTCAACCCATATTTGTCAGGCGGCACTAAAGAGCTCGAGTCATCCTCATTGGTGCTGGAACCTCTCGCTCGTTATAACGAGAAGGGCGCCATGGTGCCGTGGTTGGCTGAATCCGTTCCAACGGTGGAAAATGGTGGCGTTTCGGCCGACCTAACAACAATAACCTGGAAACTGAAACCTGGGTTGAAATGGTCTGACGATACTCCGGTGACTTCGGCAGACGTGGTGTTCTCCTGGAAATATTGCACCCATCCGGAAGGCGGCTGCGCGCAGAACGAAAAATACAATGATGTCAAAAGCGTCGAGGCGCTTGATGACCTGACGGTGAAGGTCACCTTCGGCCTCTCCAAGCCGTTTCCCTATGGGCCGTTCGTGGGTGCCCAATCACCTATTCTTCAAGCCAAGCAATTTGCCGATTGTCTGGGCGCCAAAGCGCCAGAATGCACCGAAGCGAACTTTGGCCCGATCGGCACAGGCCCCTTCACTGTTAAAGAGTTTCGGCCCAACGACGTGATCTCATTTGAGGCCAATCAAAACTACCGCGACCCCGCCAAGCCAGCCTTCGCCACCGCAACATTAAAGGGCGGAGGGGAAGCCACGGCCGCAGCGCGGTCAGTCCTGGAAACCGGTGAGTTTGACTACGCCTGGAACATGCAGTTGGCGCCGGATGTAATTAAAGCCATGGAAGCGAAGGGAAAAGGCAAAGTGGTTGCCGCTTTCGGAACGCTGGTTGAGCGCATCATGATCAACTTCACCAATCCGGCCCCAGGGCTGGGGGCGGAGCGGGCCACTGCCAAGCACCCTCACCCAATTTTGTCCGACATTACTGTGCGCAAGGCACTGTCCATGGCGATTGACCGGAAACTGTTGGTGGAAATCGGTTACGGCAGCGCCGGCCGGCCAACCTGCAATGTGTTGCCTGCACCGGAAATCTACAAATCCAGTGCCAATAATGCTTGCCTTGTGCAGGACGTTGAGGGGGCCAAGAAACTGCTGGAAGAAACAGGCTGGAAGGCCGGCGCCGATGGCGTGCGCGCCAAAGACGGGATGCGCCTCTCCCTGCTCTACCAAACCTCAACAAACGCGGTACGCCAGGACTTCCAGGCCCTGATCAAGCAATGGTGGAAAGAGATCGGCGTCGAGATCGAGCTCCGCAACATTGATGCTTCGGTGTTCTTCGGTTCTGACCCGGGCAGCCCTGACACGTTCCAGAAGTTTTTTGCTGACGTTGAAATGTACGCGAACAACTTCGATGGAACCGATCCTGAAGCCTACATGTCCAATTGGTCGTGCAAACAGGCACCACGTCCAGAAACACAGTGGCAGGGCAACAATATGCCTCGGTACTGCAGCAAGGAATATGACGGCCTGGTCGCCGAAATGGCGACAACGGGCGATCTGAACGAACGTGCTCGGCTCGCCAAGGCCATGAACGACAAACTGATGCAGGACTATGCCATACTGCCGCTGGTCGACCGTGGCCGGGTGTCCGCCCATTCCAATACTCTGGGCGGCGTTGTGCTCAACACCTGGGACAGCGAGCTCTGGAATGTCGCAGACTGGTTCCGCAAGAAGTAAAGTTCCTCGCCCCGGACTCACCGCCGGGGCGGATGGATCTTGAAACGCTGAGCTGAGGCAGCACCAAGCATGTTCAATTACACGATCCGCCGCTCTTTGCTGGCCGTGCCCACCCTGCTACTGATCAGCCTCATCATATTTTTGCTGTTGGATCTGGCGCCATCCGATCCCACAGCGAACCTGCCGCTCACCATTCCCCCTGAGGTGCGCGAAAAGATCCGCCAATCCTTGGGTCTGGGCGATCCGATCTACATTCGCTACATATTGTGGTGCAAACAGTTCTTCATCAACGAACCGCTCAACATTCTGGAACACATCTTCGGATGGCAGATCGGAGGCGACCGGTTGCGGGTGCTGAGCTGGCAAACACGCTCCCCTGTGGTCGATCTGATCGTGCAAAGACTGCCCCAAACCCTTTGGGTGGTAGGGCTGTCATATGTCCTGGGTATTGTTATCGCGGTGCCCATCGGGGTCATCTCCGCCTACCGGCAATATAGCTGGTTCGATCAGATCGGCACCTTCATCTCCATGGTGGGTTTCTCGGTCCCAACCTTCTTCACGGGCGTGTTGTTGATTGTCATCTTTTCGGTTTGGCTTGGCTGGTTTCCCTCAATCTACGACACCACCCATCAGGTCACCGATTGGTCAAGTTTTCTGGTGCAGGTCAAACAGATGATCATGCCGGTGTCGGTGTTGGCCCTCTTCAACGCAGCCCAAATCAGCCGGTACATGCGGGCCTCCATGTTGGACAATCTCAATCAGGACTATGTGCGCACGGCGCGCGCCAAAGGAGTTCGCGAGCGTATTGTGGTGCTTGTGCACGTGTTGCGCAATTCCCTCATCCCGGTGACCACGGTGATTGCGCTCGGTGTGCCCCAAGTTTTCGGTGGCGCAATCATCACCGAGCAAGTGTTCAAAGTGAACGGCCTGGGCCAACTGCTTATCATTGCAATTCAGGGCGGCGACGTGCCGGTGGTGCAAACCCTTACGTTCATCTTTGCCTTGCTGATCGTACTGTTCAATTTGATTGCCGATGTCCTCTACGGCGTCCTTGACCCGAGGATCCGATATGACTGAGATCACTCCCGCCCCAGACACAGACCTGCGACCGCCGCGCTCACAATGGCTTGATGTGTGGGATCAGTTCAAAACCCACCGCGGAGCGCTTTGGGGCATGGGCTTTTTCGTGGTTGTGCTGCTTGCGGTTACAATTGGCCCCTACTTGTGGACCATCGAGGCCCAGTTCATCGACATCCGCGCCCGCAATCAGGGCCCGAGCTTCGCCCACCCGTTTGGTACAGATCAGCTCGGCCGGGACACGCTTTCGCGCGTTCTTGCTGGCGGGCGCGTTTCCCTTGCGGTTGGCATCACCGCCATGTTGCTGGCGTTGGGGCTTGGCACCTTGATCGGTGTGATTGCAGGCTACTTCAAGAAGCTGGACGGGCCATTGATGCGCTTCACCGACTTGTTCCTGGCCCTGCCTCTGCTGCCTTTGTTGTTGGTCATCATCATGCTGTTTCGTGACACGTTGCGCGCCGCAGTCGGCCCAGAGACCGGCATTTTCATCCTCATCGTCCTCATTATCGGCATCACATCGTGGATGCAGACGGCGCGAATTGTGCGCGGTGACGTGCTTGCATTGAAAGAACGGGAATTCGTCCTTGCCTCCTACTCCATCGGCACGCCGGCGCGGCGCATGATCCTGCGGCATGTGCTGCCCAATGTACTATCACCCATCATGGTGTCGGCAACCCTGGGCATTGCGAACGCAATCATCACTGAATCCGCCTTGTCGTTTTTGGGTCTTGGCTTCCCATCAGATTTTCCAACCTGGGGCCGGCTCCTGTTCGATTCCACCGACTATCTGCAACAATACCCAGAACGGGTTCTCTGGCCCGGCCTTGCTATCTCGCTCACGGTACTTAGCGTAAACTACATCGGAGACGGGCTGCGCGATGCGTTGGACCCGCGAATTAGGGGTAGATAGATGGCTGAGGGTTCCTCCGGCACATTGGCACAAGAGATTGCCCGTCAAATGGCTGAGGCCGGCGTAAAGCGCATGTTTGGGGTTCCAGGCGGCGGCTCCAGCCTACAGTTGATCGCCGCCGCCGAAGAAGCAGGCATCCCCTTTGTGCTCAGCAAGACCGAAACAGGCGGTGCCATCATGGCAGCCGTCACCGGCGAACTGTCCGGGGCACCCGGCGCCATGCTGGCTGGCGTTGGTCCTGGCGCTGCCAGCGCGGTGAACGGCATCGCATACGCCCATCTAGAGCGCTCACCGGTCATCATGTTTTGCGACGGACCGGCAGCTTCGCTGCATCAGGCCTTTGACCAGAACGCGCTCTACCAACCGGTAAGCAAGGCGCAGGGGCGTCTTTCTACCGATACGGGGAGCGCCTTGTTTGCAGAGGGACTGGCGGCCACGCTGGCCCATCCCCGCGGGCCCGTGCAATTTGACCTCACCACCACCGATGCCAGCACCATGTGCGTGCGCGCAGAGCCAGCAATTTCCACCGCGCCTGCCCCGCCTCAACCACCTGGCGTCTGGGCTGATCTCATCGCCAGCAGCCGTAAACCTGTGATCATCGCAGGCTTAGAGACGCGCGACCACGACGTCGCCGGAGCCATGGCCAGATTGGCAGACCGCCTGACCTGCCCCATGTTCACGACCTACCGGGCAAAGGGCGTTGTGCCAGACCAACATCCCAACATGGTGGGTCACTTCACCGGCGCCACGTTGGAAGCAAAGTGCCTTGACCAGGCTGATCTCATCGTTTGCATAGGATTTGATCCGGTCGAACGCATACCAAGCCCGTGGCCCTACAAAGCACCCGTCTTGGAATTGCGAGCAGCACAGGGCGCAGAACTTCCAATTGATCCAGCGCTCAGCCTCGTTGGAGATTTGGCGAAACTGATTGATTCAATCTCTGAGTTCCAACCTTCAAGACCATGGAAAACCGAAGAGATATCCGATTTGCACACATCTTTCAAAGACGCCTTACATCTATCAGCTGGCGGCCACACTGCGCACACGGTAATGGAGCAACTTGTTGGACTTGTCTCCCCGGACACCCGTCTCACAGTAGACGCAGGCGCACATATGGTGTCTGCGATGGCTCTTTGGCCCGCATCTGAGACAAACGGCGTGCTGAAATCCAACGGCCTGTCGACCATGGGCTACGCCCTGCCTGCCGCAATTGGCTCATCACTGCATGAACCCGATCGTCCAGTGGTTGCTGTCACAGGAGATGGCGGCATGCTCATGGCGCTGGCAGAACTTGCCACGACGGCAGAGCACAAGTGCAACTTAACGCTTATTGTCCTCAACGACGCAGCCCTATCGCTCATCGACCTAAAACAGCAAAACCTGCAAATGGCTTCCAAGGGCGTGCGCTATCCAGCAACTAACTTCGCGACAATCGCCAAAGGTTTCGGATGCAAGGCTTGGAAGGTCGGTCAGGGCGATGAGTTGGAGCCGGCCTTGCGCAAAGCCCTGGCGGCAAAGGGCCCCGCAGTGGTGGATGTCGCGATAGACCCCAGCGGATACCGCGACCAATTTGCCGCATTGAGAGGCTAGCCGCCTTTTGCATCCTCCAGCGCCTGCCAAACCCGCATTGGTGTTGCCGGCATGGCCACATGACGCACGCCGTCTTCAGCCAATGCATCGACGATAGCGTTGATGACCGCAGCAGGCGCCGGCACAGCTCCCGCCTCTCCACACCCCTTTGCGCCGAGAGGGTTCGTGAGACAGGGCACATTGTTAAAGAGACAGGAAAAATCAGGAAGGTCGTCTGCGCGTGGCAGAGCATAATCCATCAGCGAGCCCGATAGGAGCTGGCCCTGACTGTCGTAAACACAATCCTCCAACAACGCCTGGCCTATCCCCTGGGCCGTGCCACCGTGCACCTGGCCCTTGACGATCATTGGGTTGATCACGTTGCCCACGTCCGTCACCGTCGTGTAGCGCACAACCTCAACATGCCCAGTGTCCGGATCCACTTCAACCTCGCATATGTGAAATCCGTTGGGATAGGTAGACGGTACGGGCAACCCCACCCCTTCCTCTTCCAGGCCAGGCTCCATCCCGTTTGGCAATTGGGCCGGATCGTGCGCTGCTTCAGCCACCTCAGCAAGGCCAATGGACAAATCGGTGCCGCTCACAACGAACCGTCCCCGCTCAAGCTCAATATCCGCCTCGGCGGCTTCCAGCAAATGCCCGGCCAATCGTTGTGCCTTGTCCAACACCCTGCCGGCAGCAGACGCTGTGGCCGCCCCACCCAACACCAATGAACGCGAACCGATTGTGCCAGCCCCGCGCGAGATGGTTTCGGTATCGCCTTGAACAAGCCGAACATCGCTTGGATCAGCACCGAACTTCTGCGCAACGATCTGCGCAAAGGTGGTCTCGTGCCCCTGCCCGTTCGACAGCGTGCCAATGTGGAGCTGAAACCTGCCCTCCGAGTTGAGGCGAAGGCGGGCAGATTCCTCCTCTGCACCGGCGGTGTTCTCAAAATAGCCGCTGATGCCCATCCCCCGGCGCTTTCCGCACGCTCTGGCCTCCTTCTGCCGGCGCTTAAGGCCAGCCAGCTTTGCCGCATCAGACGCCATGCTGAGGCTTTCCGCAAAACGGCCACTATCAATGGTGAAGCCCAATGCGCTGGTATATGGCAGCGCAGATTCCCCAATGAGATTACGCCTCCTGAGCTCCAACGGTGAAATTTTGAGCTGCCTGGCCGCTTCGTCCACCAACCGCTCAGTGATAAAGTTCGCCTCCGGCTTGCCTGCCCCACGATAGGCGTCAAGCGGCACAGTGTTGGTGAAGAGGCAGCGCACCCGGGCATACACAACAGGGATGTGATAGAGCCCGGTTAGAGCGCTGGTGCCTGAGGTGGGCACATAGGTTGAAAACGCCGATACATAAGCGCCAATGTTTGCATCCGTGTCCACTCGTAAACCGAGAAACTTGCCTTCTGCATCCAGCGCCAAGGCAGCACGGCTCGCTTGCTCGCGTGAATGGGCGTCCGACATCATTGCCTCGGCACGCTCAGACACCCATTTGACAGGCCGCCCCACAAGCCGCGCCGCCCACAGAACAGCTGCATATTCTGAGTAGACGAACACCTTGGTGCCAAAACCGCCGCCCACATCAGGTGTGATGACGCGCAGCGCATCCATGGGCACTTTCAGGACATCACGCGCAAGCGTTTCGCGCACCCTGTGGGGGCCTTGTGAAGAAACATGTAGCGTATAGGTTTCACGGCCTTCGTCATAAAGGCCAATGCAGCCGCGCGGCTCCATTGGCGAGGGTACGACCCGATTGCCGCCAAGCTCCAACCGAACCACATGAGCAGCCGTTTCGAAGGCCGCCAGGGTGCCAGCCGCATCTCCGGTGGCCCAATCGAGACACACATTGCTGCCAGCCTCAGGCCAAATAGGCGCTCTATCAGGCTCAAGCGCATCACGGAGCGAGGCGCACGGCTCCAGGCTGTCATAGTCAACCCAAACCGCTTCAGCCCCCTGCTGCGCCGCATTCAGGCTCTCTGCCACAACGAGCGCCACCGGATCGCCCACATAACGCACCCGGTCTGTGGTCAGGGGCAAATGGGGCGGTGATGCTTGCAGGCTGCCATCGAGGCCCTCCAGGGGCTGCATGCTCGGCATGGAGCCAATGCCGGCCGCCGTGAGATCGGTCCCCGTGACAACCGCCAGGACACCGGGCACCGCAAGGGCATCCGACGTCTCGATGTTCACAAGTTCCGCATGTGCGTGGGGCGAACGCACAAAGACACCGGCACAGCCACGCGCAATCGGCACATCGTCCAGATAGCAGCCCTTCCCGGTCAAGAACCGGGGATCTTCGTGCCGCAGAATAGAATCACCAACGTCCGCTGCCATAGGGGCCGGTCTCCTGTGAGGGGTCGTCTGCTGTGAGGATTGCCTGATGTTAATTGAGCCCAGCATGACCGATGCAGGCCCATCAGGTCAACCGTGCCGGCATGCATTTCAGCTCAGCAAAGCCGGTTGCTGCATTATTTGCCAGTCCACCGGTCAACAAGGCAGTCAGAGCGCTTTGCTTCACATATCCGCCCGTCCGTCTGAAAGGCCACTCCAGACCCCTTGTCTGCGTTCTGAAGAGCAATCCGGACGAACTCTGCCAGATCATCACCCTTGTCTGGCGCCGGCCAATTCGGCGCCTTCTCAAGCTCACCCTTGCAGGCCCAAACATCATCGGTCCCCGGGCACACCTTGAAGCCATGCCTATCGCCATTGGCCAGCACGAACGAGAGCGATGCAATCTTGACGGGCTCTTCTGATGCAGGTCCAATTTCCACAACCTCACCACTCTCCCGCCGGATCAGAACTTTGGCAAAGGCCTTTCCATCCCTGCCAGGGCGTTTGAGCGCCAACCCACTGAAATGGGCCCAGGCGCCCTCGCCGCGCGCTTTGAAAGCGCGCTCAAGCGCCGCCCACACCACGCGGCCGGGCACATCGCGCACCACGAGCTTGTTTTTGAAGGGGAACATCTCTTCCAAATGGCGCCGGGTCACGGTGGTGCCTTTGTCGATATTGTAGTTCAGGCGAATGGCCCCTGCGTTGATGAACGCAATATCAGCCTTGCCTGCTGCTCTGACCGTGTCGGCCACCCAGTTTCCGAACCCGGTTTCCAGGGAACGGTTTGCGATCTCTTCAGTTTCGATCAAACTTGCGGCCTTCGCAATCGGCTGTGTCAGGCACGCGCCAGCTTGGACCTGTTTGAGGCACTTGCGCACCTTGTCTTTTGGCTTGGCAACGCAATCGGTGGCGCAAAAGCGCTCATCGTGGCGCAGGATCCAGCTCTCGCTAATCCGTTGGGAGAGAGGATCTTCAACCGCATCCTCATTCAATGCCTCCAAACGGGCATTGACCGATACACCGCCTTTTCCATCGGTCGAAAGCTCAATCACCCACGCTGTCACCGCGTCAGCGTCCGCCTTGAAGAGCCGGGGGTCCTTTGTTGGCAGGGCCATGCTCAAGTGGTCATGACCGCCCACAACAATATCCGGCTGGTCTGCACACGTCTGTTCTCCAGATCCAAGGGGCTTGCCACCCGGCGCCAATCCCATCAACCGCAAGTCATCTGTGAACGCCAGATGGGTCAATGCCACAACGGCATCTACACCTTGCGCCCGGAATTCAGCAACCATCTGGCAAGAAACCTTTAGAGGGTCGGCAACAATGTCTTTATACTTGCTGCGCGGCAGAGTGAGGCCATAAAGGCCGATCTTCATGCCGCCGCTCTCCACGATGCGGCTGGAAGCAATCTGCTCATTCCCAGCCAGGGGGCTAAGCCGTTTGCATTTTGAGAAATCAAGGTTGCTGGCCAGCCAGGTGAACTCAGACCGTGCGACCAGATCAGGCAACGGCCCGGCCTTTCCGCAATGGCTGTCGTCGAACTCATGGTTCCCGAACGCGACGAACATGCGCTCATCCTGGCTGCCCTGTTTCGCACTGCCATCCATCACGTTCATCAGATCGATCATCTGGGCACCGCGATAGGATCGCCCTAGGAACGACGGAGAGAGGAAATCGCCCGCATGGAGGAAAAGGAGGTCCGGTGCCGACTTTTCAAGCTCTGCGCGCAAAGCACGAACGCGGGCCATCCCCCCTTGGCGGCCTGAATTGATGCCGCCAATACGGTACACATCATTGATCGAGAGAATGACGGCTTTTTTCCTGTCCTGGGCAATCACGGAGGCCCCGCCAAAGCCCCAGATCACACACCCGATTACCGCCGCAACAAGCGCGACCCCCGCACGATCCAACATCCGCGTTTCTCCCCACATGGTTTCCAGCGGCGAGCATCGGGCAGGACCGAGTCGGCGTCAATGCGCAGCGTTAAAAACAACCAGTGATTTTGAGGGAAGGCGTTTGGTGGGCGATGACAGGCTCGAACTGCCGACATCTTCGGTGTAAACGAAGCGCTCTACCAACTGAGCTAATCGCCCTTCCCAACGCGGGTGCAGTCTTTAGCGCCAAGTGAGCCAGACTGCAAGGGCCCAAATGAAAACCCCTGCCGGTTATTTGCCGGCAGGGGCAATTGTGTGTGATCCCACGATTGTCTGGCGCCGAGGGCCAGCTTCCGTACTACGAGTTGACGGCGTCCTTCAGAGCTTTACCAGCTTTGAACTTTGGATTGTTCGAAGCAGGAATCTGCATGGACTCGCCAGTGCGTGGATTACGGCCCTGGCTGGCTGCCCGGTGGCTCACTGAAAATGTCCCAAACCCGACCAGCCGCACTTCGCCGCCGTTGGCCAGTTCAGAGCTGATGCTGTTGAGGGTCGCCTCAACGGCCTCGCCAGCATCGCTCTTCGACATATTTGCAGCAGAGGCGACGTTTGATATGAGGTCATTCTTATTCACGGCTGTCTCCTTCACCCTTAAGTAGGTTGTAAATTCATACGCTTTTACTCAATTCGCGCGATGCTCACGCCAAAAGCCGCAGAAAAGCAAGGCTCTCCAGCGTAAAATATGAAATATACAATGATTACAGATAGTTAGATTTTAGACATTGCGTTTCAAACAGCAAGTCAAGGTACAAAAATGGCCAAAACCTGCGGTTTTCCGCGAATCACTCCACTCGCTCAGCTTTTGCCCGTTTAGCCCTTTTGCCCCCTAGCTGGTCTCTGCAAACAGCTCGCGGCCAATCAGCATCCGGCGGATCTCCGACGTGCCGGCACCGATCTCATATAGCTTGGCATCGCGGAGCAGGCGCCCTGTGGGGGATTCGTTCAAATAGCCCATCCCACCGAGCGTCTGGATCGCCTCCAGTGCCATCCAGGTGCACTTCTCTGCCGCATACAAAATAACACCTGCTGCATCCTTGCGCGCCGTCTCGTGGCGGTCGCATGCCTGAGCCACCGCATAGAGATAGGCCTTGCAGGCATTCAAGGTTGTGTACATGTCGGCCAGCTTGCCTTGCATGAGTTGGAACGATCCGATCGGTTGACCGAACTGCTCGCGCTCGTGGACATAAGGCAGAACGATATCCATGCACGCTTGCATGACGCCAATAGGCCCGCCCGCCAGGGTCACGCGCTCATAGTCCAGTCCGGACATCAGGACGGCGACCCCCTCGCCTTCCTTGCCCAGAACATTCTCGACCGGCACCTCGCAGTTGTCGAACACCAGTTCACCGGTTTCCGATCCGCGCATGCCCAGCTTGTCCAATTTTTGGGCGGTGGAAAATCCCTTCATGGTGTTCTCGATGATGAACGCGGTGATGCCGCGCTTGCCGGCATCCGGATCGGTCTTGGCGTAGACCACAAGCACATCGGCGCTCGGCCCGTTGGTGATCCAGAACTTGGACCCGTTCAGCACATAATGATCGCCCTTCCTGTCGGCCCTCAGCTTCATGGAGACAACGTCAGACCCCGCCCCGGGCTCTGACATGGCCAGAGCGCCGAGATGCTCTCCTGTGCAAAGCTTGGGCAGGTAGCTGCGCTTTTGCTCCTCGCTGCCGTTGCGGCGGATCTGGTTCACACACAGATTGGAGTGCGCACCATAGGACAACCCGATGGAGGCCGAACCGCGGCTGACCTCTTCCATGGCGATGCAGTGCTCCAGATACCCCATGCCCGAACCGCCATACTCTTCTTCCACGGTCAAACCGAGCAGGCCGAGTTCACCCAGCTCCGGCCACAAGTGGCGCGGGAAGGTGTCGGTCCGGTCAACTTCATCGGCAATCGGTGCGATCTTGTCGGAGGTGAACGAGCGCACCGTGTCGCGTAGCATGTCGGCGGTGTCGCCCAAATTGAAGTTCAGCGTCGGGTAATCGTTGGGGATCATGAAGGACCGTTCCCTGTTTTAATGTGTGCCGTGTGGCGGCATGTCTAAAAGAGCCAGACAGCCGCCAGACCGAGGAATGCAAAAAAGCCGACCACGTCGGTTACTGTGGTCACAAATACCGAAGAAGCGACCGCCGGATCAATATCCAACTGATCAAGCAGCAACGGGATCAAGATGCCGGCCATCGCCGCTACGAGCAGATTGACGACCATAGCGGCTCCGATGACGATACCAAGTTGTTGGCTGCCGAACCAGAACACCGTGAACGCGCCCATGATGATCGCGAACACCAAGCCATTGAGCATGCCCACCGTGGTTTCACGGACAACCACCCGTGTGGCGTTCACGGCGCCCAAGTCGCGTGTGGCCAGGGCGCGGACGGCAACGGTCATAGTCTGCGTCCCCGCATTGCCCCCCATGGAGGCGACAATCGGCATCAAAACGGCCAATGCCACCATTTGCTCAATCGTTGCATCAAACAGAGAGATGACGCCAGAGGCCAGAATCGCCGTGAGCAGATTGACGAACAGCCAGATGAAGCGCGCTTTAACCGTGGTGAACACCGTGTTGGTGATCTCTTCATCACCCAGACCGGCCATCCGGGCCATGTCTTCTTCGGTTTCCTCGCGGATCACATCGACCACATCGTCAATGGTCACCATGCCCACGAGCCGTTCGTCATTATCGACCACGGCGGCGGATATGAGATTGTATTGCTGGAACTTGTAGGCCAGGTCTTCCTGCTCATCGTCCACATGGAAGATGGTCTGCTCGCTGTCCATCAGATCGCTGATCGAGACCTCACGCTTGGTGCGCAACAGGCGGCTCACCGGCACGGTGCCCGCCAGATGGAACAGATGATCAATCACGAAGATCTCGACGAACGAGTTCGGCAGGTCATCCTCAGTGCGCATATAGTCGATGGTCTGCCCCACCGACCAGAACGGCGGCACAGCCACGAACTCGGCCTGCATCAGGCGGCCGGCTGAATCCTCGTCATAGTCGAGCGAGCGGCGAACGGCCTCGCGCTCGGCCTTAGGCACTTTCGCCAGAATATCCTGTTTTTCCGCCTCATCCAGGTCTTCCAGCAGATAAACCGCATCATCCGTGTCGAGTTTGCGGATCGCGGTCGCCACGATCTGGTTGGGCAAGACGTCGATCAGCGCATCGCGGACGGTTTCATCCAGCTCCGGCAACACTTCAGGATCAAACGTCCGCCCCTGAAGCTCAACGAATATGGGGCGTTCGGCCGGCCGCAGAAACTCAATCAGGTCGGCCATGTCGGCTTCGTGCATCGGCTTGACGAGACTGCGCAGGGTCTTGGCATCCCGCGCGTCAATGGCATCGGAGACAGCTTGCACGAAGTCCGACGCCAGCGCGCCGTTCTCGTCATGAATGTTCAGCTCGTCGAAAGCATCAGACATGACACCGCCCCAAGGTCCTGGCCAGGTTGGCCGGGTTCAGATTTTGGCGCACTTTAGCCGCATTACTGATGAGATTCGGCAAGTGATTGCAGCTGCGCGCGCGCATCAAATCTATAGAAGGAGTTTGGTGCGGTCGAGAAGACTCGAACTTCCACGGGTTTTACCCCACAGCGACCTCAACGCTGCGCGTCTACCAATTCCGCCACGACCGCATGTCTTGGGAATGCGGGCCAGCATGTAGCAATGTGCCTCGCGCAAATCAAGTGATTTGGCTGAACGTGCACATTATTGCAATTGGCTCGGCGCCCAATCCCCGCTACCAAGGCCCCATGAACACGCCCCGCCAAACCCTGGACGCCCCCGATGCGCTGCATGCCAACGCCACTGTTGACTGGTACGTGTCACCCGGCCTCACCGATTATGAAGAGGCCTTGGCACACATGGGCGAGCGCGCCCGGTTGATTGCTGACGGTGCTGCGGCAGAGCAGGTTTGGCTGCTGGAGCACCCGCCCCTCTACACCGCAGGCACAAGCGCTGAGGCCGGCGACCTTCTAACACCAGACCGCTTTCCCGTGTTCAACGTGGGCCGCGGCGGCCAGTACACCTATCACGGCCCGGGTCAACGTGTGGCCTACGTCATGCTGGACCTGAACCGCCGGAAGAAGGACGTGCGGGCCTTCGTGGCAGCCCTTGAGCGTTGGATTATCGCCACCCTGGCCGACTTCAACGTTGTTGGAGAGCGCCGCGAAGACCGGGTTGGGGTTTGGGTGCGCAGGCCAGAGCTTGGCGCCACCCGCGAAGACAAGATTGCCGCCATCGGCATCCGGCTGAAACGCTGGGTGAGCTTCCACGGCATCTCAATCAATGTGGAACCGGAGCTGGAGCACTTTTCAGGCATTGTGCCCTGCGGTGTGCAAGAGCACGGTGTAACCAGCCTTGTTGACCTTGGACTGCCGGTGAACCTGGAAGATGTGGATTTGGCCTTGCGTGCAAACTTCGAGCAGGTCTTCGGCCCGACGAGCTAGGCGGCGTTCACCGCCCGGAACTTGTTCGCCAGCATGAAGGGCAGGCCCGACATAAGCACATCCACATATCTGACGTGCTGAAAGGCGCCGTTCAGCGAAACCCTGGGCAAAGCCAGCAGATGCTCAGCATGGCCCGGGTAAATCATACCTTTCCGCGTGGTTACGGCCGCCTCGAATCCGGCTTTCTTTGCCAAGGCGAAGTCTCTGGCGCCGGCGGAAACCTCATCTCCATAGGGATAGCAGAAATAGGCCGGCGCTGCGCCAAGCTCTTCGGCAATCCGGCCGCGCGATAGAAGCATTTCCAGATAAGCATCTTCTTCGCTCATGCGCCCCACCGCATAGTGATGGACGGTGTGCGCACCAATGGTACACAAAGGATCTTCATTGATTTCGCGCACCTGGTCCCAAGTCATGGCTTCGGCGCGGCAATGGGCTTGCACATCGATACCCTGGGTCTCGGCAAAGCTGCGGATCCACTTGCGCTGCTCTTGTTCCTCCAGCCCCCAGCGCACCTGCTTGTAGAGCTTCTCGTAAGCCTGCTGCTTCTGCGCCGCAGTGGCGGTTTGGCATGAAATGGTATCGCCTGCGACCTGCGCGGAGAGAGAAGTGGAGGCGGCAATCGCCTGTTCCAGAATTTGCCACCACAGCTCGCTCGTACCATCGGTGATGTCGGAGGCAATGAAGATGGTGAACGGACAGTCATGGCGCTTGAAAATGGGCCAGGCGTGCTCAAAATTGTCCAAATATCCGTCATCCAGGGTGAAAACGGCGAAAGACTTCTGCGACACACCCAATTTGGTACGTCTAATGCCCTCTGCGAAGCTGACGAACTCAATTCCGCGCTCCTGGAAATGGCTCAGAACAGTGTCCAGAAACTCTGGCGTAATCTCCAGGCCGGCATTGGGCGCAAAACCGTTCTTGTCCGTACCCGGCCGCACGTGGTGCAGCATCAAAAAACTGCCAATTCCTTGGACAAATGGCGCCAACAGCCGATGCGCGCCACTGTAGAACAAGCCATCGAGTACGGTACGCACTGTGCCGTTATGGGGCATGATTTATTCCCGTGTTGGTGGGCCGCTCTGATCACGGCCAATCACGAATAGCTGTAGCACCAAATTCTTGCACAATACTTGCTGGGTCAGGGCATCAGGTCCTGTAATGGAGCAGGTCCGGAGCATGAGTCAGGCCTGCACTAGATGTTTGAGTTTGCGCCGATCAGAAGCGAAACGACCGGAGCGCAAAACGCCGCAGACACCATGCACGGGCTGAAAGTGGCCGTTTGCGCGCGTGCCAAGGACCTTGAGGCCGAATGGCTGGAGCTGCAAGAAACGGGCTGGGTCACGCCCTACCAGTCATTCGACTGGGTTAACACCTGGCAGACCGCGGTGAGCGACCTCACCGGCGAAGACGTTCGGATTGTTACAATTCGGGACGATGCAGGCCAGTTGCACGGCATTTTCCCCCTGGTCGTTGAGCTGGCTTGGGGAACCCGCGTTCTGCGTTGGCTCGCCAGCAGCCAAATCAACTATGGCATGCCGGTCATGAGCGACGCCTTTGCCAACAAGGTTGCAGAAGATGCCGAATGGCTTTTTGCTGAGCTTCTGAACACCCTTGACGGCGTGGACGCGATCCATCTGGACAAACAGCCCGCGACGTGGCGCGGCACGCCCAATCCGCTGGCCGATCTTTTCACCGACACCGGCGCAAACAGCACATACCTGTTTGACCTGGAGCCTGACTATGATGAGCTCTACCGGCACAAAAGATCCAAGTCCACCCGCCGCAACAACAAACGGCGCGATGTGAAACTGCAAAAGTTCGGCGACTTGGAATTTCGGCTTCCAGCTGATCGGGAGGAAGCCCTGCGGGTCATCAAAACCCTCTTCAGTTTCGTTGAAACCCGGTTGTCGGAAAAAGGCATCAAAGACCCCTACGGGCCAATGTCCAAGACGTTCTATCTTGCTCTTAGCCAGCTGCCGGAGACCGCGCAGCTGCAGCTCAGCCCATATTTCCTAACCGTTGGCGACGAAGTTGTCTCGGTTATGATGGGCAGTGAGTTCCAGGGCGTCTTTTCCGGTCTGGTGTGCTCAATTACAGATGGTCCCCAAAAGGAATTCTCGCCGGGTGACGCAGCACTGCGCAGAACCATTGAGGCGTGCTGCAAGAAAGGCCTGGCAAAATTCGACTTCTCCGCTGGGCATTCAGATTACAAAATGCATTGGGCCGAAGAGGTCATTCCGCTGCATGACACCCTGCACGCCATCAGCGGCGGCGGATACAAATACGTCGCCATCGCCCGCCCGGGCCTCAGCACGAAGCGCCTCATAAAGCGTTCCGACTGGCTCTGGCGCACCATCAAACAGGCCCGCAAGCTTGGGGCGCCTGCCAAAAGTCCATCTAAGAAAGCCGGCTAAGCTAGCCTTTAGGCGACGTGCGCATGCCGTTGGGGGGCGTGTGCAAGCACAAAGCAAACGTCCTTCGACATTGCCGATTTCATCGTCTGGGCAAATTGGGCCGCAACCCCGTCATGCGCTTCGGCCGGCGTGACAAGCAGTGCCATATCGGTCTTGTCAGCAATGGAAAGCGCCCACGGGTTGGACGTGAGGTTTGCCGCACTCATAATCACCACATCATAGGCATGCGACAAGGCCGCCAGGGTGACATCAATTCGGTTTCCGCCCGCCAATTCCACCGCTTCAGATGTACATGCACCGCTGGTCATCACGTGGGTGGATGACGCACCGTCACGGACGATACAGTCAGAAAACGCCGCGCTGCCACGCAGGAACTCAGAGAGCCCCGGACCATCATGCACACCAAAGGCGGCGGTCAATTCCGGGCCGCTCATGGTGGCATCGACCACGATCGTCTTCAGACCAAAAGTGGAGAACGCCCTGGCCAAGCTGGCGGACATGATAACGCCCGCCGACGGTTCATGAGTGGGCGCCACAAACAGGCGGATGTTGGACGATTCCCCAAGCCGTTCTGCAATGGAGCGCGCGGCCAGGAACACCGAAGACGAAAACGGCGAAGCTGGATCCACAATCACCTGATAGGGCAACCCTTCAAGATCACATGACATGCCGGCGATGTTGGCGATGATCGGCGCAGCCTCCGGCGAAGAAGCTGGTGCCGGCGTTGGTGCTGGCGCCGGTTGTGGCGGCGCGGCAGCGACTGCGGCGGCCCCAACTGTAGCAAACGGATCGAACCCGGTTGGCGCCGATGCTCCATCAGGTTGCGGCGGCGGTGTCCAGCCTGCCTGGGCGGCGGCAGGTGCTGGGGCTGGTGCCGGTTCAACCGGGGGCGCATAGACCGGCTCCTGCGCCGGAGGGGGTGCACTGTATGTCGGCTGCACCGGGGGTGGCGGTGCATAGGTCGGCTGCACGGGAGGCGGCGCTGTGTAGGTGGGTTGCACCGGCGCCTGGGGCTCATAGACCGGCGGCGCGGAAGCTTGAGGCGCAGCCGCATAAGCTGGTGCCCCCTGCCCGCCAGGCTTCAGCTTGCCTTTCAATGAGGAGAACAGTCCGCCCCGGCTGGGCGAAGTCGGCGGAGGAGGACCGGCAGGCGAAGGCTGCGGGCTCGCCGGATATCCGCCGTTCGGATATTTGGGGACCACCGCACCGCCGCCAATGTTGATTGCTTCCACCAGGAATGCCGCAAGAAGGGCAATGGCAATCGCGCCGCCTGTTGCGATCATCAGGATCGGCCCCTTTTTCGGGAAAGACGGCTGCGACGGCACCGATGCCCGCGAGATAATTCGGGCCCGCGCCGGTTGCGCGAAGATGTCTTGCCTTGCGCTGGCGTCGCTGTGGCGCTTCAGGAGAGCTTCAAGCTGCTCTCTGTTGGCCTTGGCTTCGCGTTCCAACGCGCGGAGTTTGACCTCGTCCTGCTTGTTCACAGAAGCTGCGGTCTTCAGCTCGTTCATACTTGCCCTCAGCGAAGCTTCGCGTGCGGAGGCAACTTTGGCCTGCTGCTCAAGCCCTTCAACGATCTTCAAGGCCTCAACCCTGATTTCGCGGCGTACATCGTTGATTTCCTGGCGCACCGACAAAATTCTAGGGTGGTTCGACAGATACGTGGTGTTGAGGTCGGCCAGCCTGCGGGTGAGTGCGATTTCCTGCTCGCGCAAGCGCTGAATAAGATTGGAGGCCGTCACATCGTTTGATGCCGCGACCGTGCCGCGGTCCTTCAACAGTTTGCGGATCGCATCAGCCTTCGCGACCGCTTCTGCCCGGCCCGCGGCAGCAAGTGCGATCTGGCGGTTCAGTTCGGAAAGTTCATCCTGCGCCAAGGTGGTGGTGGACGAGCGCCCTTGCACAAGCCCGGCCCGTGCGCGGTATTCTTCAGTAGCTGCCTCCGATCGGGCAACCTGGTTGCGCAGTTGGGCAATCTGTTCAGTCAGCCAGCCGCTGGCCCGGCGCGTGTCGTCCAGCTGCACTTCGCGCGTTGAGGTCACATAGAGCTCGGTGAGCGTGTTTGCCACCTCCGCGGCAGTTTTGGGAACTTTGGACGAGAACTCAACCTGGATGACCTTGGACTTAACAACCGGGAAGGCTTTCAGCTTATCCTTGAACTTGTCCAGAACACGCTGTTCGTTGAATTGCAGCCGCGGGTCATGGGCCAGCCCCAATCCAATCATCATGGCCTTCAGAGGGCTGATATCGGAGACGCGCGGATCGAACTCCGGCCGAACGGCCAAGTTGAGTGACTTGGCCACCCGTGCAGCCAGATCTCCTGATTCGATGACTTCAACCTGACTATAGACTTCCTGCTCGCCAACTGTGCGCGGGCCCCTGATTTGGTTGGGACCAAGGTCCGGATCACGGTAGGACGTGGACGGGCCTTCCAGCAGCAATTTGGCGGTTGCCGTATACTTAGGTGTGGCCGTGATGACGAAAGCAACCGCAGCGACCACAATCGCCAGGATTATCGTGGCCATAAGCTTCTTGCGGCCCCACATGCCTTGGAACACAGCGCGCAGATCCACAGCAGACATACCGTTAGTGTTAGGATCTCCTGGATACGCATGCCCGGCTGAGGGGGCTTGCATTCCAGAATATGGTGGATTTTCTGACTGGCTCATCTGCTACCGGATATCCCAAGACGACGTAAGTTCGACCTTGAAGCCCTTATGGTAACGATTCTCTTAACGAGACATTTCAAACCGGGATTTTCATTACTCTATCATTTCATTCCCTACTCTCTCAGATTACCACCAGTAAGCCTTTCATTAACCATGAATCACTAAGCTCAGCCCCAATTGGTCATGCGGCCACCGGTTAAGGTGGGTGCGTTGCGTAAAGGGATTGGTTCAGTGCGAGTTGCTAAATTTGTTATTGCGTTGACAGCGTTAGGTATTCTTTCGGGATGTGCGAAATCTTGGGAAGACTATATGCCCTCAACACCTCCCGAGGGGACGAGCGCAGATCAAACCGGCTCGATCAGCCGGGTGGTTGCTGACCCCGACGGTGTCAAACCTCCCTATGGCTCGAGCGGTGTTGAAAGCTCCTATGAGTTCAACCAAGGCTATCAGGTTGGCAGCGGCGATCGCTTGAACGTTCGGGTGTTCGGCCAGCAGGATCTGACCAGTCAGTACCGCGTCGATTCAGACGGCAGCATTTCCATGCCGTTGATTCAGTCAACCCGGGTTGCCGGCCTGACCTCGCGCCAGGTTGAACAGGCCCTCACCCGCAAACTGAAGGCAGGCTACCTGCGCGACCCCAAGGTTTCCGTGGAAGTTGCCGAGTTCCGTCCCTTCTTCATTCTGGGTGAGGTTCGCAACTCCGGCCGTTATCCCTACATCGCCGGCATGACCGTGCAGAACGCCATCGCCATTGGCGGCGGATACACCGAACGTGGCCATCAGGGCCCCGTGTTGATGACCCGCAAAACGGCTGAAGGCACAATCTCCCAGAAGGTTGATGTCACTACACAAATGTATCCAGGCGACATCATCTATGTGCGTGAGCGCTGGTTCTAAGCTCAATTGGCATCCCTGTTGCTGGGTGGTGGTCAGGTTCAACCCAATTGAGGGACCTGTCTCCATATGACCCGACCCTTGCGCGTCATCCATTGTTTGCGATCCCCTATCGGCGGCCTGTTCCGGCACGTTCGCGATCTCATTGCCGGTCAGGTTGACCGGGGCATTGAGGTTGGTCTCATCTGTGACGCCAACACCGGCGGCGCGGCGGCCTGTGCGGCCCTGGAGCAACTTGAACCCCTGTGCGCCCTGGGCCTTTTGCGGGTGGAGATGAGCCGTCTGCCGAGCCTGACGGACATTGCAGCCTATCGCATCATCAAGGACCATATTTCAGATCTGGAGCCGGAGATCCTGCAGGGACACGGGGCAAAGGGCGGTGCATTTGCCCGCCTGTGTTCAGGGCGCAACGGACCCAAGGCGATCTACACACCCCACGGCGGCAGCCTGCATTACTCTGCCACATCTCCCGTCGGCGCGGCTTTCTTGGGCCTGGAGCGCCTGCTCAAGCGGCGCACTTCTGGTTATGTGTTTGTTGCAGAATTCGAACGCGATGCGTACCGCGCAAAGGTGGGCCCGGTCACCTGCCCACAGACCATCGTCCACAACGGCATTGCCGATCACGAGTTGCTGCCGGTAGCCTTGATGCCTGACGCAGCAGACTTTGTGTTCATAGGCGAGTTGAGAGAGCTCAAAGGCGTTGATCTGGTTATCAAGGGCCTTGCCGAGCTTAACAAGAAACGCCCGGCTACCGCCGTTCTGGCCGGCACGGGTGCATTAGAGCAAGATCTTCGCATATTGGCGCAAACATATGGAATTGAAGATCAAATCACGTTTGCAGGTCTCCAGCCAGCGCGCACGGCATTTGCCATGGGCCGGGTGCTGATTTTGCCGTCGCGAGCCGAATCCTTCCCCTACGCGGTCTTGGAAGGCATGGGGGCCGCCAAGCCAATCATCACCACGAACGTGGGCGGCATCCCCGAAATGTTCGGCGATCAGGCCTCCAGCCTTTTGCCCCCCGATGACGCCGCCGCCGTCTCTGCTGCGATGGAACAGGCCATCACAGATGGGGCCGCTCTGGTGTCCCAAGCTGAAACGCTGCACGCCCGCGCCGGCCAACTGTTCTCGCTGGACCGGATGGTTCAGGGCGTTTGTGAGTTCTATTCGGCCATCCTGCAGGAAAAACCCCACCTTGCCCCCTCCTCCCTGGGCGCCTCAAGGGCCGAAAACTCAGCCTGATTAACCACAACCAGGGTTAGCGGCGCTTCTGCGGTCCCAATCGTTAACTATGCCGGGTACTGGCATCGAACTTGCCAAGGTCTTGACCAAAGCAATTTTTCAGGTTCGACCAGCTAAGATGCGTAAGGACGATAAAAACACCAGAAAGCTGGCAGGCTCTGACCTGCTTGAGGCGATCAGCCGTGCAGATGCGCCTGGCCTGGACACAGGCAGCACGAACGTTTGTGCGCCCGAGCAGATTTCAGAAGAAAGCTGGATCTCCCCCAGCATAATCGGCGCCTCGGTGCGGGCCATCGAAGGACTTCTTGTTGCCGTCATCGGCGCCTTGATCTGGCTGCTCTATGTGCAGGAATACACCCTGATCTCAGCGATCTACTTCGTCAGCGTGTCGGCGTTTTCAGCCCTCGCGGTGCCGGCCTTTTTGAGCCTGGGCAACCTTTATTCCGTCAACGCCCTGCTGCGGCCGTTTGAGAACGGGCCCCGGCTGCTGCTGGGCTGGTCGGTGTTCTTCGCCGCCCTCACTGTGCTGGTGTTCTTCAGCAAGCTGGGCGAAACCTACTCGCGTGTTTGGCTTGGCAGTTGGTATCTGTTCGGTTTCAGCGGCCTGCTGGTTCTGCGCGGCGTCACCGCCAGGTTGCTGCGGCGCTGGAACTCAGACAACCGCCTCAACCGCCAAGCCGTGATCATCGGCGGCGGCCAGGAAGCGGCTGAACTGATTGAAGCCATCAACGAATCCTCAGACATCGACGTCAGCATTGTCGGCCTGTTCGACGACCGCAACGATGATCGCTCACCCGCCGCAATCGCCGGCTATCAGAAGCTTGGCAATGTGGACCAACTGGTTGAGTTTGCCAGGTGGAAGCGGATCGACCTTCTCATTCTGGCGCTGCCGTTGTCGGCCGAGAACCGCCTTGCAGAACTCACCCGCAAGCTCTGGATCCTGCCCGTGGACATTCGCCTCAGCGCCTACACCCAGAAGCTGAGGTTCCGCCCCAGGGCCTATTCCTATATCGGCAACATTCCCTTCTTCGATGTGTTCGACCGGCCCCTGTCAGGTTGGGATTGGATCATCAAGACCCTTGAAGACAAAGTGATCTCCAGCCTTGCGCTGGTGCTGTTGTCGCCGCTGATGGCACTCGTGGCACTTGCGGTTCGGTTGGACAGCCCCGGCCCGGTTCTGTTCAAGCAGAAGCGCTACGGCTTCAACAATGAGCTTATCGAGGTCTACAAGTTCCGCTCCATGTATCAGGATCAGACCGATCATGAAGCCTCCAAACTGGTGACCAAGAACGATCCGCGCGTCACCCGTGTGGGCCGCCTGATCCGGAGCACGAGCCTCGATGAACTGCCCCAGTTGTTCAACGTGCTGAAGGGCGAGCTCTCATTGGTGGGTCCGCGCCCCCACGCCACCCAGGCCAAGGCCGAAGACAAGCTGTATGACGACATTGTGGAGGGTTATTTTGCCCGTCACAGGGTCAAACCCGGCATCACGGGCTGGGCCCAGGTGAACGGATGGCGCGGCGAAACGGATACAAAACATAAAATTTTACGGCGTTTAGAGCACGATCTTTACTATATCGAAAACTGGTCCGTCATATTTGATCTGTACATATTGGCAAAGACACCCTTTGCCCTGATGCAGATGGAACAGGCCTATTGACCAGCCTTGACGGCACCTACGCTCCGAACGATCAACGCGCGGCCACGCCGGCGCGGCGGGCAGGCTTTGACTGGTCGGGCATCTTGAACGCCAGCGTGGCCATCATGTTGGCCTTCAGCTCGATCCTCTTGATCGAACCTGCCCCTTACGAATTTCTGTTCGCGATTGTGTTGTTCATCTTTGTCGTTGGCGGCGGCCGGGTGCCGGTGATCATCCTGCCGCTATTGGTGCTGTCCATTACCTATGCGGTCGGTGGATTTCTCAGCCTCATGCCCCATCTGGGCAACGACAAGGCTGCTCAATTCACCCTTGTCTCGGCCTATCTGCTGGTCACCGCAGTGTTCTTTGCCTGCTATGTGAGCGAGCAGACCGAGCGGCGGCTTCTGGTCATACAGAACGGCTACATATTCGCAGCCGCCATTGGCGCGGTGGCCGGCTTCCTGGGCTATTTCGACATTGCCGGTCTGGGTGAACATTTCACCCTTTACGACCGGGCCTCGGGCACCACGAAAGACCCGAACGTTCTGGGCACCTTCCTGGTGCCTCCGCTGGTGTTCATCCTCCTGCGCTTCATCAAGGGCAATGGCACGGCCGGGCCGATGGCTCTGTTTTTGCTGCTGTTGTTCAGCGGCGCCATCTTGTTGTGTTTCTCCCGCGGGGCCTGGGCCAATGCAGCCGGCTCGGTGGGATTGATGCTCCTTCTTCTGCTGTTTGCCACAACGTCGAACGCCCTGCGCTGGCGGGTCCTGATCCTGGGCACGGTCGCGGTCCTTCTGCTCGCCATCGGACTTTCCATCGCCCTGTCGTTTGACGGCATGCGCGAGGCCTTTTTCGACCGCTTCGCCCTGCAGAAGGATTATGACCTCGGGGAAACCGGCCGCTTCGGCAACCAGCTGCGCTCCATCCCGCTGCTGCTGGACCGGCCCAACGGCCTGGGGCCTCTGCAGTTCGGTCCCATCTTCGGCGAAGACCCGCACAACTCGTTCATCAACGCCTTTTCCTCTTATGGTTGGCTCGGCGGCATCAGCTATCTAGTGCTCATCATCGCCACCTGGGTCATCGGCTGGCGCCTGGCGTTCATGCAAACCCCCTGGCAAACAATGTCGATTGCCATTTGGTGCCCAACCTTTTTCACCACCTTGCAAGGGGTGCAGATCGACACCGACCATTGGCGCCATTTGTTCTTGCTCATCGGTTTGACCTGGGGCCTGTTTGCCGCCTCCATCGACTACCAGCGCCGCCATGCCCCAGCACCGCGCGCACCGCAGGCCCCGCTCCCCACACAGTGATTGCAACCCGGCTGGAGGCAGGCCACAATGGGCCGCGCGGCGTTTATCGAATCGCGCCCCAAAAATCCTATTTGCAGTTCTGGAGATGATCTTGTGATCGCGAAGTTTTTCAGCTGGCTGGAGAACTACACCGAACCCTTTCCGCAGGCCGAGGCTGTCAAGCCGCCGACCACCTTTGCGGCCTTTATCATCCATTACGCCCGCCCCTTCTGGCCCTTGATCGCCGCCAGCTCGGCCTTTGCAGCCATTGTCGCCATTATCGAAGTCATGCTGTTCGGCTTTGTGGGTTCCCTGGTGGACTGGCTGTCCACAAGCGACCGGGCAAGCTTTTGGGAAACCCACAAAACCCTCCTGATCTGGATGAGCGTTCTGGTTCTGGTTGTTTTGCCCATTCTCAAGCTCGTCTATGAAGCGGTGGTGCACCAGGGCCTGTTGGGCAATTTTGCCATGCGCATCCGTTGGGAGGCTCACCGCTATCTGCTGCGCCAGTCCATGGAGTTCTTCCAGAACGATCTGGCCGGCCGGGTGGCCACCAAGATGATGCAGACCGCCCTTGGGGTGCGCGATGTGATCATGAAGATCACAGAGGTCCTGCTTTACGTTGGGGTCTATTTCACCGCTGCGGTGGTACTGTTTGCCACCAGTGATCTGCGCCTCACCGCGCCGATGATCGGCTGGCTACTCGCGTACCTGATCGTGCTGCGCTATTTCGTGCCGCGGCTCAGCCGGGTGTCCATGGAACAGGCCGACCACCGGTCTGTGGTCACCGGGCGCGTGGTGGACAGCTATTCGAACATTTCCACGGTGAAGATGTTCGCCCGCGCCGCCCGCGAAGATGCCTACATCCGCGAAGGCATGGAGGGCTTCCTGGGCAACGTCTACATGCAGATGCGCCTCTCCACGGTGCTCACAGTAACCTTGAACACCCTCAACAGCCTGCTCTTGTTCTCCGTCGCCGCCATGTCGATCTGGCTGTGGTCGATCGAGGCGGTCACCACGGGCGCCATCGCGCTCGCCCTCGGCCTGGTGCTGCGCCTTCAAGGCATGTCGCAATGGATCTTGTGGGAGGTCTGGACGTTGTTTGAGAACATCGGCGTGGTCCAGGACGGCATTCAGACCATTGCGCTGGAACGCAAGGTTGTGGACGCACCCGGCGCCAAGCCGCTTGCGGTGAGCGCTGGTGCCATTGGCTATGAACGCATTGCGTTTAACTACGGCAAGGACCGCGAAGACGTGGGCCAGGGCGTGATCGAGCAGTTTTCGCTGGCCATCAAGCCGGGCGGAAAGATTGGCCTTGTGGGCCGCTCTGGCGCCGGCAAGTCCACCCTGGTGTCGCTGTTGTTGCGGTTTTACGACCTTGAGGAAGGCCAGATACGGGTGGATGGCCAGGACATTGCCCAGGTGACCCAGGAGAGCCTGCGCGCCCAGATTGGCATGGTGACGCAAGATACCTCCCTGTTGCACCGCTCGGTGATCGACAACATTCGCTATGGCCGGCCGGATGCCACACTGGCCGATGTGGTTGCAGCAGCGGAAAGGGCACAAGCGCACAGCTTCATTGAAGATTTGGAAGATGTGAGCGGCCGCAAGGGCTATGAGGCTCATGTAGGCGAGCGCGGCGTAAAGCTGTCCGGCGGCCAGCGCCAGCGCGTTGCCATTGCCAGGGTGTTGCTGAAGGATGCTCCGATCTTGATCCTGGACGAAGCCACGAGCGCCCTGGACAGCGAGGTTGAGGCCGCCATTCAGGACAGCCTGATGAACCTGATGGAGGGCAAGACCGTGATCGCGATTGCCCACCGCTTGTCGACCATTGCGGCCATGGACCGGCTGGTGGTGATGGACGGCGGCAAGATCATCGAGGAAGGCAGCCATGAAGACCTCCTGGCGCGCGGCGGCCTTTATGCCGACCTCTGGGCCCGCCAGTCCGGTGGCTTTCTGGCAGAAGGCGTGGAAGAGCTTCCGGGCGTTGCGGCCAGCTGAGACCAGTGGCGGCTCCTGGATGCCTGCCGGCGCAGGCATGAAGGGGGAGAACAATTGTGCGTGGGCTGCCCGCTCTCCCACACCCCTGCGAAGGCAGGGGTCCACCGCCCGGAGCAATCTGTCGGTCTGCATGGGTCCCTGCTTTCGCAGGGACGCGGGGCGTTGGAGGGTTCATGTTCGCAGCCCCTGGATGCCTGCCTTCGCTGACATGACGGATCAAGAGTTCCCGGGTCTCTACGAAGCAGTGTCGGGGTGGTCGATCATTCATCTCCGTTCTCCTCTCATGGTCGGTGCATTCGGGTGTTGGAACGAAAAGAACATATAGCGAACATATGCCACGGAGTCAAGGATTATTTTCAAGAAACAATGCCACTTTTGGTGCACTACCCTGCGCAGCCGCAGAAATGTCAACGAACCTGCACGAAATCACCTGAATTGTGTGAGAGGCTTTTCAGACTGCCGGAATGATCCGGCCCCCGCCTCCCATGTTTCTGCGGGGGACTGAATTGGAGACATGGGACACGGGAATAGAAATTGCGGGTTTGATAAAGGAAAGGATACAGCAATGTTGAATTCCGTAAGCAAACTGACCTTCGCGCTGCTCCTGGTAGCAGCTCCTACGTCCCTCGGCGCCCAATCCACCGAGCCCACTTTGCCCCCGGTGGCCGAGACCCAGGCGAAAGACGATGCCCAAACCCCGGCAAAGCCGCTTCACGGCCAAATCACCACGCAAAGCAAGAACACCGTGCTGGCCAGCAACCTGATTGGCGCGGCCGTAAAGTCTCCCGATGAAACAGCCATTGGCGAGATCAACGATGTGATCGTCACCGTCGACGGTGCGGTTGAAGGGGTCGTGATCGGTGTCGGTGGTTTCCTTGGTCTGGGGGAAAAGGATGTGGCAGTCGAATTGGGTGCCATCGCCCTGGAAACCACGGAAGGCGGACGGGCCACTTTCATTCTCAACGCTACAAAAGAGGACTTGGAGGCCGCACCGCCCTTCAAGACCGCAGAACAACAATTGGCCGAGAAGCGCTTGGACGAATTGTCCAAGCAGCAAGAGCAGAACACCCTCACTCAGGGGTTTACCCCGCCTGCAAGCAGCAGCACGCAGGACCAGTGAGGGTTCTTAGCTAGAGGAACCGCGAGCCACGCTTAGCGGTTCGCCGGAAGGGAGCGGAACCCGAGACGCTCCTTTCCGGTATCTCCACTTTTCGTCACAAAACGTTCTCGCCGCCATCGTCAAGTTTTTCCGGCCGCTGCCAGTAGTGGTATTGCGGCGTCCAGCCATCGGCGCCAATCCCGGCCAGGCTGAGAAAGTGCCAGACCGGACAATAAAGATCGCCCGGACCGAACGCCGTGCGCCCCCGGCGCACGATATCGCCGCCTTTGCGCTCATAGACAGCCGCGCCGGGATAGTTTGCATGCTCGCCCATGGAGCACTGCTCGGCCATGTAGGCCCCGCCGCCGTGCGAAGCCATGCGGAACCTCCAGCCCCGGTCCAGCGCCATCTTGCGCTGAAGCTCCGGCGGGTCCTTGGAGACCATCGCAACGGCCATGGCATCTTCCAGATGATCCAGCACGCCGTTGATGCCGTCTGCCCACAAAGTGCAATAGCGGCAGCCTTGGCCCATGTTGTGGATCAGCAACAAACGGTCCCGCCCGGCGAACAGATCAGACAGCCGGGCGTCCCCACTGGTGGTTTGGAAAGAATAGTCCGTCACCGCCGTGTCAGGTTCTTCAAGACGCAAAGCCGCCAGGGCCTGCGTCTTCCCCATGATCTCCAACTCAAGCTTTTCTGCTTCGGTCATCCTGTCCGGCCTCCGGTTTGTGAGGCCGTCAGACTACCGCAATCAGCGCCCTGATGTCAGGACGGTTTGGGCCAAACGAAATCAGGATGCAGCCCTTCATACACCGGCCGCCCATCACTTGGTGCCGGCGCACCGCTGGCGGGGTCGTAAAAGGCATGGTAGGTCGCCGGCAGATTGCCCGCATCATACCCCATGAGATTGGGCACGATCGCTCTGATCCGCCCTTCCTTGTCGTCCAGCATGATCGGGGTACCGCAGTCGGCGCAGGTGCACAGTTCAAGCGGCCCGCCGGGGTTGTCCGCATTGAAGGGCTGCCGGTTCAAGCCGCCAGCATTGTCCACCGCCAATTCACCGTGATTGAAGAACACAACATGGGTTGTGTCTTGGCCTGTAACGTTCTTGCACACCGAACAATGGCAGGTGTGATTATCGATGGGGTCGCTATCGGCATGGGTGTGCACGTGGTCGCAGCCACCAGAATATTTATGTGACATTTTCCTCTCCTCTGCGTTGGGCAAATCATTTTTGATTGTAGATGTTAGATAACCGCATGCTCCAACATGAGCAGAAGTATATCATACCAACCCACCGCAACGAAGGTGCAGGACCAGAAACACCTACTGGTACTTTAGTCCCATCTATTTTTCGGCAATTAAATTATGGTGATCCAAAATGTTGTAAATTCGCGTTGTTATTCAAATTCAACTGAGCAGCTTTGGATCAAAAGGGCACTTGGTCAGGTTCTCAAATCCGGTTTCGGTGACCAGAACCTGATCTTCCAGCTTGATGCCCTCTTTGCCGCCCACCACGCCGATATAGGCTTCCACGCACAGCATCATACCCGTTTCCAACACGCCGGGGTAAGCACGCTCGGCATGGTCTTGGGGGTATTTGATGGCCGGCCATTCATCACAAATCCCCACCCCATGGAATTTGGAGCCATACTTGAGGTCCAGGAACTCGTCGTCCAGCATATGCCCGCCGAAGGTCAGCTCCTCGAAACTGACCCCCGGCTTGATCAGCTCCATATTGGTCATGATGTGCTCATGGGCCACCGCATGCAGGCGCATCTGCTCGTTTGTGGGCACGCCGTCTCCAATGAACCAGGAGCGCGAGATGTCGGCACACATGCCGTAGCAGCCGATCAGGTCGGTGTCCCAGGCCACGATCTCGTTGTTCTTGATGACCCGCGGTCCGCATTCCTGGAACCAGGGGTTGGTGCGCGGGCCTGAGGACAGGATGCGCGTTTCGATCCATTCCCCGCCCCGGCGGATGTTGGACTTGTGCAGCTCCGCCCACACATCGTTCTCCGTCACGCCAGGCGCGCACACGCTGCGCATCTCGGCAATCGACTGCTCGCACGCATGCATGGCACAGCGCATGGCCCTGATCTCGTCGGACCCCTTCACCGCCCGGGCGCGCTCGGTCAGCTCTTCGCCTTCCTCCACCTCAATCCCCAGCGCCTCCAGCGCGCGCAGTCCGGCAATCTGGATCTTGTCGACCCCAAGCTTGCGGTTGCCGCCGGCCCGCTCTCGCAGCAGGTCGTTGATCTGATGGGCAAACAGCTCGGCCTTCTCTTCGGTTCTGTCGCCGGTGGCAAAATAGAAGAAGGACGCCCCCGCCCTCACCTCTTTGACCAGCGGGGCATAGTCAGACAAATAGGCCAACCCGCCATACTCCCACAGCACCATGTGGCCATCCGCCGTCAGCAGCACGGCGCGAAACGGATTATGGGTGTTCCACAGTTGCATGTGGGTGGTGTCGGTGGCGTAGCGGATGTTGAGCGGGTCAAACAGCAAAACTCCGGCCCAATCGCGCTCCACGATGTGGTCAACCAGCCGTTGCCAGCGAAACTGCCGCATCTGCGGCAGGTCAGGACACTCAATCCCCGCCTCGGCCCATTCCGCATAGGCCAAGGGCGTGGGGCCGATTTCCACCCGGTCATCATCGTCGGGCGTGTTGTCCGGACGCCGCCGCGAGGGATCGATCTTCGGGTTTGGGATGGAATGCTGGGATCTGTCCATGGGGGCGCCTTCTCGAAATCCTTGCTCTTATCGGCATTAGCACGAAGCGAGGCAAACCGAGGTGAGAAATTTGCACCAGACAGGCGCGTTGACAGGGGCTGGGTGTGTGGCACTGTGAACGGGTTAGCAAACCAAAGGGCCCAGTCCCATGTCCGAGCGCCGCACCCCAGATGCAGAGATCGCTTACAACAGCCTGAAGCAGGCAGAGCCTGGATTGCCCGCCGCCTGGTATTACGACCCGGACCAGCATGCCCGCGAGATCAGGACCCTATGGCGCGGCAACTGGCTCTATGTGTGCCGGTCTGATGAGTTGAGTGCTGCCCTCAGCTACCGCACCTTCGAGATCGGTGATCAGAACATCGTCATCGTGCGCGCCTCGGGCGGCGCCCTGAACGCTTTCCACAACGCCTGCCGTCACCGCGGCTCGATATTGTGCACCGAACACGCCGGGCAGCTTAAATCCAAGCTTCTGGTCTGCCCCTACCATCAATGGTCCTATGCGGCGGGCAGCGGTGATCTGGTGCGCACCAGTTCGTTCGCCGAGCCGGATGGCTTCAGCAAGGCAGACTACCCGTTGTTCAAGGTGGCCTGCGCAGAATGGCGCGGCAGCGTCTTCATTCACCTGGACCCCAGCGCGGTGTTTGATGAGAAGGACGTGTTCAACCGCTCAGCGGAGAACTTCCGCAATTTTCCGCTGGAAACCATGGTCACCGGCTACACCTGGAAAACCCAGATCGCCTGCAACTGGAAGACCTTCTGGGAAAACTTCAACGAATGTCTCCACTGCCCCAACGTGCACCCAGAGCTGGTTGAGCTGGTCCCGCTGTTCACGCGCCGCATCATCAATCCCAAGGATGTTCCAGACTGGCAGGACCATGAAGGCAGCGCGGATCCGAAATTTCGCGGCGGGATGCGTGGCGGCGGCGAAACCTGGTCATCGGATGGCAGCGCCCAAGGCCATACAATCGCGCAGTTGACTCCAGAAGATCTGGAACGTGGCCACACCTACTGCTCGATCTGGCCCAATGTCTTCATCGGCGGTTATCCGGACCATGTGCGCATCGTGCGCCTGCACCCCGTGGGCCCTGAGGAGACTGAGCTTACGGCAGAATGGCTGTTCCTGCCTGAAACCCTGGCGGCTGAAGGCTATGACATCTCCAATGTGGTGGATTTCGGCAAGCTGGTGATGGAGCAGGATGCCACGGCGTGCGAGCTCAACCAGAAGGGCCTGCACGCTGCGCCCCTGGAGCATGGTGTCCTGATGCCGGAAGAATACGTCCTGCACCGCTTCCACACCTGGGTCCGCGACGGTCTGGCCTGATCTCAGGGAAACACCGTCGGCGCATCGCCGTCGTGCCATTGGGGATATTTCTTGAAGATCGCCTCAAACCGCTCAGAGCCTAAAAACGCCTCCAGCCAGCCAATCAGGTGGGGCCAATCATGGCCGTCGAACCAGGCCCGGTCCACATTGGCGAACTGGCGCACAAAAGGAGCGATCGCCATGTCGGCAAGCGAGATCTCCGCCCCACACAGATAGCGGGTCTTGGCCAGCCGCCCCTCCAGCTTGCGCAGAAACACCTCAGCCTTGCCGCGTTCTTCCATTGGGTCTGCGCCCTCATAACGGTTCGCATATTTGTAGTGGTCCAGGCTATCCTTGAACAGCCCGTCGCATTCGGCAATCAGGCCGCTCATCTCCTCTTGCGCCCCGCCGCCAGGTGAGAGCCAGTCTCCCGGATCATTCTGCTCCAACGCCCAATGCATCACGTCCAAGCTCTGCTCAATCACATCGCCCCCGGCGGTGACCACCACCGGAACCGTGCCTTTGGGGAAGCATCCAGAAACGCCGGTGCCTTGTCGCGCAACACGACCTCGCGCAGCTCGCACCTGACACCGCTGGCCAACACCGCAAGCCGGGCCCGCATGGCATAGGGGCAACGCCTGAAACTGTAGAGGGTTGGCAGCGCCGCGCCGGGTGCGGTGTCCGGCGCGCTCATTGATCTGTCTTTTCGCGCATGGTGGACGCTTGCGCAAACTGCTCCGGTGATTGCACCGATGTGTGCAACCGGGAAATCATTGGGCTCAGGATCGCATTGGGAATAAGACGCGTGCACACCATGGAAAGCTTGTTAAAAACGCCTGTGGCCACCACCGTGCGCCCTCGGCAAAACCCTTGATAACCCAGCCGGGCAACCGTCTCCGGCAACATGGCCGCGCTCCATTTCAAGAGCCGGGAGCGCTCCATGCCCGCCCGCTGATGGAACGCCGTTCGCGTGACCCCAGGCGCCACAACCGTGACCTGAACACCTGAAGGCCTCAATTCGGCGGCCAGCGCTTCGGTGAAGCTGAGAATATAGGCCTTGGTGGCGTAATAGACCGCCATATTGGGGCCCGGCAGCGTGCCGGCCACAGAGCTTATGTTGATGATGCCCCCACGGCCCCGCCTGGCCATGGCCTTTCCGCAACGCAGGGACAGCTCAGTCAGCGCGGTGACGTTCAAATTGATCATGTCCACCTGCTCATCCGCATTGAGCTCCACAGCTTCTCCCATCAGCCCGAAGCCTGCATTGTTCACGAGCAAATCTGGCCGTAGATCCTGTTGGTAGAGGTCCTCCAGCAAGCGATTAACAGCTCCAGGCCTGCTCAAGTCCATGCCAAAGGTGTGGGACTGCATCTTGTGCTCACCTGCAATCTTCGCGGCAACACGGTCCAGATCCTCAGAGTTGTGCGCCACGAGCACAAGGTGATGGCCCTCCTGCGCCAACAGATGAGCAAAGGCTTCTCCAATGCCACTAGACGCACCTGTCACAAGGGCAATTGGCCACGGAGTTGCATCGTTACTTGTCATACTTCTGCTTCTCAGGCCCCGGTATGGTTATACCCTGGTTCGCTTTTGCCTGCAAATTCAAGCCAATACGGAGGAGATCCCGCAGTTGTGAGAACCATCAGGTTCATGCTCTCATTTTGGTCACCATATTATGGAGAACAATCTTGGACATTGTGTTTACTGTGAGGGCGGAGCGAATCGAGGACAAATGGAAGTCGGCACGGGGCTGTAAATGGTCTGGAAGATACTGAGTGCGTTGATCCTTGCTGGAGCGTTGCTGAGCCCGGCGCACGGCCAAACATTGCTGATGCCGTTGGCTCAACAGGCGGTTGGCGTTTGGGCTGATGAAAACGGCGATTCAAACATTAAGATCGCGCCATGCGGTCAGGCGCTGTGCGGCAACGTGGTGTGGCTGAAGGCCCCCACTGATGATACAGGCCGGCCTAAGACCGACATCAACAATCCAGATGAGACCCTTCGCGTTCGTCCGGTTTTGGGCTTGAAGATTATTGCCGGGCTGATGTTTGATCCAGACAATTCCAGCTTGAAGGGGAAAGTCTACAATGCAGACGACGGTAAAGTGTATGATCTCTATCTCAAACCCAAAGGCCAAGTCATGGAAGTTGAAGGTTGCCTGCTTCAGATCTTGTGCGACACCCAAACCTGGACGCGCGTGCGCTAACCGATCATGTGCCGAAGGAGTGAAAGCTTGTTGAAAACGCAGTTTCAGGGAGCCCGTCGCGGCGCCCTTATTATCCTGTCTGCGAGCACATTTTGGACAATGGATGTGAGCACTTCCGTTGCGCAAACCATCTATGATGCCCAGGTCCTCACACGCATGGAGTTTGCCCCAGACCAACGGGTCGAGGTTGAGCGTGTCATCGAACAGTCAGACAAGATCATGACTCAGATTTTCGAAAAGTACGGCATTGATCCAGAAGCAAAACCGGATTTCGACAAGCTGGCTGCCGCACGCCATGAGCTCCAAGATCTGGAGGCCTTGGAAAAGCGCGCGATGAAAACAATCATGACGCGTAAGCAGTTCAAATATTATTTGGGGCTGATCCAGACCACCGCTGCCAACGTGATCCGCGCCACCCGCAACAAGCCATAGCCGGACAACCCAGGCCTTGACCCAGCAGTCACCGGAAAAGCGAGGGCAAGAACGGCACATCGCCGTCTTGGGCGCGCGCATTGCTGCACGATGCGTTCACCGGCCGGCGTTCACAATCTGCATGTTCCTGGCTGCAGCGGTCCTCAGCGCTGTGCTGGCCTTGTCCTTTTTGAAGGTCGACACCGACCCCTCCTTGATGATCAGCAACGATTTGCCGTCCAGTTCCGCCTACCAGCGGTTCATGGGCCAGTTCCCTGCCCTGCAAGAAACATTCTTGTTTATCGTAGACGCTGACGACGGCACCAAGGCGCGCGCAGCGGCGGGCAAGATCGCTGACGCGATGAAGCGGCGAACCGATCTGTTTTCACACGTGTTCGCTCCGGGAAACGGCCCGTTTTTTGAAAAGTACGGCGTGCTCTACCTGCCTGAGCCGGAGGTGAGGAAACTTGCCGCCGACATCAAGAAGATGGCGCCACTGTTCAACGCCATGACCCTGCAGCACGATCTGGCAGGCCTGGATGATTTGTTCAAACAGATCACGCCCGTGGTCGAAATCGGCAAGGCGCCCGATGACGTTGCAAAGCTGTTGAACCAGATTGCGGCAACCGTCGAAACCGGGCGCACCGGCAAGCCGGTCCCTCTGGACTGGGCCAGCATCGGGGACGCATCCCCTGCGGCCGAGCAAACCCGCTGGTTCGTGTTCGCCAAACCGGTGCTCGACTATACCGCACTTGATGCAGCAGCAGCGCCCTTGGCACAAGCACGCCGCCTTATGGCGGACGCCAGCGCTGCAAACAGCGGCGTGAAGGTACAGTTGACCGGCGATGCCGCGCTCAATGCAGAGGAGTTTGAAACCGTCACCCAGGGTGCCCTGCTCGCAGGTTTAACCTCATTTGGCCTGGTCACAGCCACGGTGTTGATAGGCCTGCCTGCCCTGTCGCTCGTGCTGCCCGCGTTGGCGCTGATCGTGCTTGGCTTGATGATCACGGCCGGATTTGCGGCGCTGTCCATTGGCTATCTGAACATGATCTCGGTGGCGTTTGCCGTATTGTACATCGGGCTGGGTGTGGACTACGCGGTGCACGTTGTGCTGCGTTTTGCCGAAGAACGCGCTCAGGGCCAAGACCGCAAATCGGCGGCCATTGCCGCGGTGCGCGCCACCGTGACGCCGCTGGCCCTGTGCACGCTCACAACGTCCCTGGCCTTCCTCACCTTCACGCTCACAGACTTTGTGGGCATGGCCCAACTCGGCATTATCTCAGCGGCCGGTGTCACCATTGCGTTCTTGGCCTCGACCACCCTGATCCCGGCCATCTTGTGCCTGTTGCCCGTGCCGCAAGAAAAGCTTGCCCGCAAGTTTGCAACGCTGACGCCCAAAGACAACGGTGCGGCGCCCACCTTCAAAGGCCCCTGGCGCCGGGCCGCAACCATCGTTCTGGTCGCGCTCGCCGGCTACAGCGTGTTCCTGTTGCCCGACGCCCGGTTCGACAGTGACCCGATCAACCTAAAGGACCCAAAATCCCCCGGCATGATCGCATTCAACGATCTGGCCAAATCCGTGTCCGGTGAAGTCTACGCGGTTCATCTGGTTGCCGAACCGGGCAAGGCGTTTGACGCGGCAATGCAAACCTTCAAGGCCCTTCCGGAAGTTGCCGATGTGCGTTCGCTCGCCTCGGTCATCCCTAAGAACCAAGACCGCAAGATCGCGCTTTTGAACGATTTGGCATCGGCCATCCCCTCAGAAATCCTGCCGTCAAGCGCCATGACCGACCCTGAGCGCGCCGAATACCTGGCCTCCATCCTTGCCTCGGTCCGCCAGATGACCGCTTCACAGCAAACCCCGCCCCGCATTGCAGAGGCAGCCAGGCGGATGGAAAAGGCCCTTCAGAGTTTCCTCAAAGAACGCGGCCAGACGAAAGGCGCACTCAGCGCGCTTGAAACAGCCCTCGTCGACCGCTTCCCGGTGTTCTTCAAGCAGGTGCGCCAGATCGCCACCTTGGACCGGGTCGGCCTGGACAATCTCGCCGCCGGCTTCAAGCAGCGCTATGTGGCCCCTGATGGCCGGTGGCGCATGGAGATCCTGCCCAAAGAGGACATGCGGGCAGCCCACAAGCTTGAGCACTTTGTGGACGTGACAACAGCCACCAACCCGGAGGTGACCGGCGCTCCGGTGGACATCAAGGAAGCCGCCGACGTGGTGGCCCACGCCATTCTGCTCACCTATGGCGCGGCGTTCACCCTTGTTGTGCTTGCGCTTTATCCTGTGTTGCGGCGCATCAGGGATGTGCTGTTGGTTCTGGCGCCGCTGATGCTGGCGGGGCTTCTCATGGTTGGCTACACGGTCGCGTTCGACGCCCCGTTCAACTTTGCCAACGTCATTGTGCTCCCGCTGCTGCTGGGCTTGGGCGTCGACAGCGCTATCCACTACGTGCTGCGCGCGCGTGCAGAAGGCACCTCCAGCGCTGTCACCAAAACCTGGACGCCGCGAGCGGTGATGATTTCGTCGTTCACCACCATGGGCTCGTTCGGCACGTTGTGGCTGTCCTCCCATTTGGGTCTGGCGAGCATGGGGGAGCTGTTGTGCGTGGCGGTGTTCTTCACCCTGCTCTGCACGCTGGTTGTGTTGCCGCAGCTGATTGAGTGGGCGGCCAGGCGCAGTGTGGCCGGTGTTTTGGATTAGAGCGTATGGTGCTGGATTGGTGTCCAGGGCCCAATGCACCCAATCTGAGCAAACGACTGTTTAACTCCGCACACCGGACTCCGCCCAGCGCGACCTACAGAGTCTGAAATTTGCCATAAGCGGTCATTCTAGATTGGTTGTAATGGGCAACCAAACCTCGGGATAGAGTGTCCACGGAGCACACCGACCTAGTGTGTCGCCACCGGTAGTTGTTTGGACGTTTGATCAATCCGATTATGTGGGTTCGGAACGAGTTGGAAAATTCGAGCCTAGGCCTCTGGATCTGGCATCAATCATGCCCGCCACCAGTGTTCAGCCATTGGCTGAGGAGCAACCTGGCGCGGTATCTGAGTGCCTGCGCGAGTGTGATCGTCGAAATGACAATCTGGTCGCCCTGGCGAATTTCGCCGCCCTTGATGCAGCGAACGCAAATGCCCGCATCCCTGCCCAGTGCTTTGGCCATACCAGGCTCGCTGATCATCGTTATGTATGCGCACGGAGGCCGTGGCCTCTCATACCCAAAGAGGGCAGTCCCGATATGAAAGCGACGGCCGAGCAAACGTTCAATCGGCAGGTTGCTGATTAAGATGTTGCGTCGATGTTCACCGTTCTGGACTTTCACACCCCAGCGCTCCCAAATCTCATCGATGCGTTCCTGGGTAATGATCGTGACCTCACATTCGTCTGTGCCCGACCAGTGGCCTTTGTCCGAATAGTAACGGTCGCCGACGAGCCCGCGTCCAGCAACAGCGATTGCATGTTCGATGCGCTTCATCGGATGACCGGCACCTGCCGTGATGTATAGGGCTGAAACAGCCGGTGCGCGAGATGGCTGAACCAGTCTGGGAGCGGAGCCTGGTTGCATCGGTGCTTCATGATCTGGCGATGGGTCTTTCTTAGACCCGTTTTGCGAATTGGAGCCCCCGAGTGTGCTGACTAACCAGGCGATGGCCAGCAGCACCGCGACTGCGACACCCAATCCGATGAACAACTCTTGTAGCTCGGCAAGTCTCTCCGAAAAACTCATAGAAAAGCCCAACGGGTCCGGGGAGGCGAAAAAAGGCGGTGATCGATTCTGTTAAACCGATCACCGCAGGTGGAGGGTGGGAAGCGGTGCTCTTCATGCACCTTTGGCAAAATGTTTTACGTTCCCAAATGTTCCCTCAGTGGCTGGCTGGACCTTAGACAGTCGCCACTTCGTTGTAGACCTCTTCATCCAGCTCGCCTTCAGACTTGGCAACCAGGACCGAGACCATGAGGTCGCCGGTCACGTTGACCGTGGTCCGGGCCATATCCAGGATGCGGTCGATACCGGCGATGACCGCCAGCCCTTCCAGAGGCAGGCCCACTGAGGTCAGCACCAGCGATAGCATGATCAAGCCAGCCCCTGGGACACCGGCTGAACCGATGGACGCCAATGTTGAGGTCAAGATGATCGTGATGTACTGGCCCGTGCTCAGATCGATGCCAAAGGCCTGGGCAACGAACAACGCAGCCACGCCTTGATAGAGCGCGGTTCCGTCCATGTTGATGGTCGCACCCAAGGGCAAGACGAAACTGGATATCGGGCGTGAAACCCCCAGGTTTGTCCTGGCACACTCCATCGTAACGGGCAGAGTTCCCGAGCTGCTGGTGGTTGTAAAGGCAACTGCCTGTGCATCGATGATGCCGCGCCAATAGCGGATTGGGTTGAGCCGGCCAAGCATCATGATGCCGCCGCCGGTCAGCGTCAGCAGAACGTGCAGGATACAGCCGACATATACGCCCATGATTACTGTCGCAAGCGGCAGCAAAACATCCAAACCGTATTTGCCCGCGACCCAGGCCATTAGGGCGAAGACGCCGTATGGGGCGAACGCCATGACCATATGGGTCATTTTGTACATGACCTCAGCAAAGGACTCGAACAAAGCGGCCACCGGCTTGCCTTTATCGCCCGCCAGGTTGATGGCCACTCCAAGCATCAGCGCGAACACGATGATCTGAAGCACCGCACCCGACGACATTGCCGCGACCGGATTTTTCGGCACCATGTTCAGAAGTGTCTGAATAAATGACGGCGCCTCTTTAGCGGCCGTCAGTTCGGCAGGCATTTGCATGCTGAGGCCGGCGCCTGGCTGCAAAATCGTGCCAACGGCCAGACCGATCGTGATCGCAATGGCCGTGGTCAAAAGATAGATGCCAAATGCTTTTGCGCCAATCCGGCCCATCTTCTTGATGTCATCCATCGAACAGATGCCAACGACCAATGACGAGAAAATGAGCGGAACAATCAGCATCTTGATCAGATTGACGAACAGGGAGCCGATCGGCTTGATATATTCCGCCGTGGGGCCGAGTATGCCGCCGACGATCACCCCCAGTATCAAAGCGATGATAATTTTCTGCCACAGCTTCAGGCTCGTCCAGAAGCCAAATGGCCCCCCTGGACGCGTGGGCGTCAAGGGGTCAGTGTGAGTTTTAGCCATAGTCTTTCCTTCCCTCAAACGGCGGGCCGTTTCGTAAGGACAAGAACGGCATCTGAAATGGCAACCTTTGGACGGTTAGCCGTCAGTCGGCACTGGTGAACCAGGCATTTGCCTTCGCGCTCTGGTGGCGCGTTCTCCACCTCGCCATACGCCGCGCGAGAGTTGAGTCCGCCGAGGTAACCATGAATCGTCAGAGTGGCGCGATTATCTAATAGTTAATTCGCATTGCTAATACGAAAAACGCATAGATATGGATTTTGCGCACAAATCTGCACTCTGGCGATCGGCAGTAGTTTGGGAAGATGCGCCCTCAGGGGGCTGTCACATAAGACCAGAGTTGCATAACATTTGGGCGGCCACGGTCCATGGAGCGATAAAGGCTAATGTCCATCTTGATGTCAAACAATGGATTTCCGCATCTGACCAGACTTGAGTCTTCAAGTTCAAGCGCGATAATTGATTGCGGCAACCAACTGACCCCATGGCCTTCCAAAGCCATGCGTTTTACCGATTCCGCCATGGGATCCTCGTGCACGATTTGGAGCATGTGCTCTATCTTTTTTGCTTCAATCACATACTCTACGATTCGACCGAGAAACGCTTCATTGCTGTACGACAGATATGGCAAGGTTTGCTCGGCTGGCGCGTCCAAATTGTATAGTGGTTTCCCCTCCGCGTTAGTGGCGCATACGGGGATGAGTTTTTCTTCGGCAAGCACGTAGGACGGAAACTTGAGCGGGTCGAGAAGAACCGGCACTGCCTCATGGGCATAGCAGATCAAAAAGTCGCAGTTTCCATTGACGAACGATTCGACGCATTCATGCAAGTTCCCGGCAGACATTCGGGTGCTTCCCAGGCCCAAGGCTGATTTGACTTCGCCAATCCAGGACGGGAAAAATGTCAGAGCGATACTGTGCAGGGCGGAGAAACTCAGAGCGGCGCGGCGGCTGGCCTGTTCGTGGCGAAAGTCCGCGCGGGCGTGATGGAGCATCTGGATGGTTTCCTCGGCCGTCTCACGGAACGCCTGTCCGGATGCGGTAAGCTTCGCTGGATAGCTGCTGCGATCGATCAGCGGAGCGCCGAGCCAGTCTTCTAGGGATCTGATGCGTCGGCTGAACGTTGGTTGCGTGACATTTCGCTGTTCAGCCGACTTGGAAAAATTGCCTGTGTTGGCAATGCTTATGAAATCCTCAAGCCACTTCAGATCCATCAATCCCTCCCAAAGCCTCACGGTGCACCGTATCGTTCGACATAGTGGACGGGTCTTGCCGCGGAAACAGCTAATAATTTCGTCAGCGGCCAACGGACCTCAGCAGTTTCGAACATAGGTGTAGTGCGAGGACTAGATCATTTGCACCGTTGGCGCATAGTTTTCGGTGGAGACGAAGATTCCGAAAAGGGTCATATTCGGCCGTATTGAACCTCGGGCCAGGGTGTCAGTCCCGCCCCCAACAACAGAAATGTAGGTTCCGAACGCCCTCACATCCATGGTCGCTCGTTGTGATGATCTGCTTTCACAAACACCGTCAGATAATGAAGTGCTCGAAGCCGAGCTCAAATCCTGAACTCAACCCATCCAGGATGATCTGGTCGCCACCGCCAAAGTCGATATGCAGTCCGGCCGCATCTTCATACACGCCGGCGAGAGCAGCCGAGATATCGGCGAAGCTGTAATCGCGGATATCGAGCCTGTTGATCTCTCCATCCGGCAGAACGCTGTCAAAGCCTGAAATGATGTCAGTCCCGTCGCCGGCTTGATAGATCACAGTATGGCGGCCGCCGTTCAGCGCAATGGTGTCATCGCCGGTTCCACCGCCAACTTTGGCGCCTTCACCCCAGATCGTAATGTCATCATTCCCAGCGTCGCCATAGACGACATTGGCTGTGCCGATTGCCGTGATCGTATCTTGACCGGTGCCTCCGGAGACAAAGTTTCTAACACCCCCTGAGACCAGGATGTTGTCATTGCCCTCATCGCCGCTCACTGAGTTGCGCCAGCCTTCAACTTGGATTTCATCGTCACCCGCCCCACCGCGCAGGCGGTTCGAGTTGCCGTTATCCTGGATGTTGTCATTACCGAAACCGCCGAATACATCGTCGGGACCGGCACCTCCATTGATGTTGTCATCGCCAGAACCGCCATAAATGACATCGGCGCCTTCACCGCCATTCAGGGTGTCGTCTCCAAAACCGCCGCGAATTTCGTCATTGCCCTTGCCGCCGTTGATGAGGTCGTTGCCATTGTTTCCAACCAAGAAATCATCATCGTCAGTGCCGTCAATCGTCTCACCTGGAACATCCTGCGCGACAGGCTCGAACTGATCTGGGTCGGCTGGTTCCATCTCTTCTGGATCATCGTCGAATACGAACGTGTCAAGGTAGTACCAGTCCTCAAAAGCGAATTCCTCTGGGTCAAAATCTTCCATTTGCAATTCCTCCTTGGAGCAGCCACGTCGCGCAACTTCGCGGACGGTGCCCTAGCTCTCTTTTTTTGCGGGATTTACCGGAGTGTGTTTGAACTCATCTGGAATGAGCTGTTCATGTACCGTTTATTGGAAAACACGGATGCGAACCCACACCCCGAGACCCAGCGTCACTTGGAAAAAGTGCCCTTCGGTTTGTTTGAAGGGACCGAAATGGGTCGTTAGCTGCCGTTTCAGCCTGCCGAGAAATAAGTCCGATTTCGTGCCGAAAGCAGCCTTCTAGATGTGCAATCCATGCTTCATGGGCGGCAGGAAGCTCTGCTGTGGTCGGCAACCGGCGACCGGATCGATCCCAATCTGCCGCAAAGTTGAAGGACCCAGCACACAAAAAGCTTCGGTCCGTCCGCGCAACATGTGGATTTGCTGAGCTTAATCTTGCAAAGATGCCCCGCCTGAAAGCGCCATACCGTTGTTTAAGGAGTTGAGTGCCTATGTCTTTGTTGCGTTTCAAGTTTGTCGGACTGCTTCTGGCAGCCGTGTGGCTGACCGCCCCCCTCGCTCCAGCAAACGCGGAAGGTTGGGAAACGCCCTACGACAAGCTGTTTGAGGAGGCCGGAGACCAGGTGAAGCACTCCAAGGCAAAGGACGGAACCGAAATCCGCGAATTCCTCACCCAGGGCGGGGTGCAGATCCGCCAGGAACGCAAAGACGGCAAGGTGCGCACATCCACCTTCGATATGCAGCATGGCGCCGTCTTGTGTTTTTGGGAGATTGCGGTAACCGTCCGCGCCGCCCTCGACGTGTGCGAGGAGATGAACCGGCCCGAAATGGCTGCCCGGCTGGATACAACCATAAAAAAATTGAACCGTTTCATCTTAAACAACGCCTTGCAAAAAGGAACAAGGGTGCAAATGCAATCTGCAGTCGATGCCCGCATGCGCCGGTTTCGCCATAGCCAGTCAGCCCCCGAGACTGGGCGCGTCAGTTGCGCAAAGAACGGACAGAAGGCGTTGGCGTTCTTCAATTCTTATCTCACCGACGTGGCAAATAAGTCAGAACACGAATACCAGGCTGGCATTGACAGACTGCTGTCCGTGCCGCGGCTGCCGTCTATGAACCCGTGCCTGTGACCTCAAAGGCCCAGAAGGCCACGCCAGAACTGCCTAACCCGGCCAAGCTCGCCTATGCGCGCCGCCGTCCCTTGCCCCTCTGAAGCCAGCCGGCGCCGCAGGGCCGGCTCATCTGCAAGCTGCCTGATCGCCTTTGTCCAACCGGCCGCCTCCCTGCCCGCCAGCATTCCATCCACGCCGCACTCAATCAGCTGTGAAAACGGCGGCGTGTCGCTATAGAGCCCCGCGGCCCCGAAGGCGGCGTGGTCCAGAAGCCGGGTTGCCGAACGTGCCTGGTTAAACTGCGTGGGGCGCATGGGTGCCAAGCCGATGTGAAAACGCGACGCCGCGACGGTCTCGCGGTAGTGTGCCCAAGACTGCGGGGCGTGATGCGTCGAGTTCGGCAGTTGCAATTCGGCCGGCACCTGACGGCCCAGAAACGTGGTCAGATGAAACCCCTCGTTGCCGAGCAAATCCGCCAGCTGATCGCTGATCAGAGCCAGATCAGCCAGATGCGAGGCCGTGCCGCAAAACACCAGCCTGATCGCCCCCTCCGGATCGTCATGATGGTCAAGCGGCGGCAAAGGATGGATCATCGCCGGAGCGAGCAGCTCCGTTTCCAATTCTGGGAAGTGGGCCAGAATTTGCGCCGATGGCGAGACAATGCGCGCGGCGCGGGGCCGAAGGTGCACTTCGAACTGCGCCTTGAGCTTTTGCAAACGCTCAACATAGGCCTCAGGCAGTCCGTTCTCCTGGTCCAGCGCCCAAAGGTCGTCGTCAATGAAGTAGGTGATCTCAACGCCAGGATGCTCCGCCAGATATTTTTGCGTGGCTTTGGACCAATGGCGCATGATCACATGCTGGTTTGCGCAGGCAAACACATTTGGCTCAAGCACCTGAAGCGGCCCACCGGCCCGCGCCAGGTCATCGGCCATGGGCACGGCAAAGTAGATCGAGGTTGTCGGGGTTTCCTTGCGCGCCCTCTCCGGCAGAAGACCAGCCATATCCCCCCACAAGCTCATCGCCTAGACCGCTATATTGTCGATCAGACGGGTCTTGCCCAGATAGGCCGCCGCGAGCAGGCGGATGGGCTCGTCGGTGGTGCCTATAAGCTTCCTCAAGCTGTCTGCGTTGCGTGCCTCAACATAATCAACCTTGAAGCTGGCTTTGTTCAAGGCACGAAAGGCGCGGCGCATGCAGGCGGCGGGTTCCGCACCGGATCTCAACTCTTCTGCTGTTTCCTGCAGCGTCTTATACAAGAGCGGCGCCACCACCCGCTCGTACTCGCTGAGGTATTCATTGCGCGACGACATGGCCAACCCATCGTCGTGGCGAATGGTTTCAGCGCCAACGATCCGGGTGGCAATATCAAGATCTGCCGCCAGGCGGGTCACGGTCTTGAGCTGTTGATAGTCCTTCTCCCCAAACACCGCATAGTCTGCCCGGGCCTGGATCAGAAGCTTGGCAACCACGGTGGCCACACCGGTGAAAAAGTGCGGACGGTGTTTGTCTTCGAGCGCCGCTGTCGCCGGTCCCTTAACTGAAACGGAGGTGGCAAAGCCCTTGGGATACATTTCTTCGCCCATCGGGACAAAGGCCAGATTGGCCTTTCGGGCCGAAAGCTTTTTCAAATCGCCCTCAAGGTCGCGCGGATATGTGGTGAGATCTTCGCCGGCGGCAAACTGTGCAGGATTGATGAAGATCGAAACCACGATCCGGTCGGCCAGCGTGTTGGCGTGGTCAACCAGCGTCAGGTGGCCTTCATGCAGCGCGCCCATGGTGGGAACCAGCGCAACCTTCAGTTTTTCGCGGCGCCAACGGGCTACCCGCTGGCGCAAGGCTTTCACCGTATCGACCTGTGCAAGAATTTTACTCATATCCCACTCTCAACTTACCGCAATCCTTTACCTCTCCGGAAAATAAATGCAAATCTCCTCGCAGAGGAATAATGCACATGACCCAAGATTTAAAATCCAAAATCGACGCCAACGTGCTCCGCGATGAGAGCGAAGTGGCCCGCGCGTTGTTGGAAAAAGCCCGTCCCAGCGCCGCTGAAAAGGCCGAAACCGAGCGGCTCGCCCGCAGGCTGGTGCATGCGGTGCGCAAGGGACGGCGCCCTCAAGGCGGTGTTGATGCGTTCATGCAGGAATATTCCCTGTCGTCTGAAGAAGGCGTCGTGCTCATGTGCCTGGCCGAAGCCCTGCTGCGCATTCCTGATGCGGACACCGCTGACAAGCTGATCGCCGACAAAATCGGCGGTCGTGATTGGAACGAGCATTTCGGTCATTCCGACAGCCTGTTCGTAAACGCCTCCACCTGGGGCCTGATGCTCACCGGGCGGGTGGTCGATCTGGGGCGGGACGCCACCGGAGATGCGTCCGGGTTCCTCGGCAATTTGGTCAAGCAGTCGGGCGAACCGATCATCCGCCAGGCCATGCGCCACGCCATGCGCATCATGGGCAAGCAATTCGTGCTTGGCCGCAGCATCAAGGAAGCCTTGCAGATAGCGGCCGACGACGAAAAGCAAGGTTATCGCCACTCCTTCGACATGTTGGGCGAAGCGGCCATGACCGCAGATGATGCGGAGCGCTATTTCCAATCCTACCGCGATGCCCTTCTGGCCACGGCAGCCAATGCCGGCGCGTCCAAAGGTGATGAAGTGTTTGCGCGGCCCTCTATTTCCATCAAACTGTCCGCCCTGCACCCCCGCTATGAGCCGCGCAAACAGGCCGATCTGGAGCGCGAGCTCCTGCCCCGCCTCGTTGAGGTGTGCGCTCTTGCCAAAGAGCACAATCTGGGCGTGACCATCGATGCTGAAGAAGCAGACAAGCTGGAACTTTCGCTCGGACTGTTCAAGCAGCTGGCTCACGAAAAGTCGCTTGCCGGATGGAACGGTCTGGGCCTGGCGATCCAAGCCTATGGCCGGCGCGCGTACCCCGCCCTGGAATGGCTGGCCGATCTTGCTGAGCAAACCGGCCGCCGCCTGCCCGTGCGCCTCGTTAAAGGGGCCTATTGGGATACTGAGGTGAAGCTTGCCCAGGAGATGGGCCTGGAGAGCTATCCGGTGTTTACCCGCAAGGTGACCACGGATGTGTCCTTCCTGGCGTGTGCCCGTTTCATGCTCTCAAAGCCTGGAGCCCTTTATCCCCAGTTCGCCACGCACAACGCCCATTCCCTGGCCGCCATTCTCACCATGGCAGGCCCTGACGGCGATTATGAGTTCCAGCGCCTGCACGGCATGGGCGAGGCCCTCTACGACGAGGTGACCGGACCAGACAAAGAGAACGTGCCCTGCCGCATCTATGCGCCTGTGGGCAGCCATGAGGACCTTTTGGCCTATCTGGTGCGCCGGCTTCTGGAGAACGGTGCAAACACATCGTTTGTGAACCGCCTGGCGGACGATGAAGCGCCGGTGTCGGCCATTATCGCAGATCCGGTGGAACGCCTGGAAGCAGCAGATCCGATGCCCCATCCGGAAATCCCGGCCCCATCGGGCATCTTCGCGCCGCGGATCAACTCTGCCGGCCTGCCGATCTGGCACACTCCAGCCAGAACCGAGCTCATGACCGGCATCAACGCTGCCCTGAACTCCGGGTTTTCAGGTCATCCCTTAACCTCCGCACAGGATTCGCCGGCTGGCCCCCGCAAAATCACCTCGCCCCACGACCATTCCTGCCCTGTGGGCGAAATCGCCGAAGCAACCCCTGCCCTGGCCAAAACCGCCATATCCCACGCCGCCAAAGCGCAAGTTGACTGGGACAGGATGGGCGGCACCAAGCGCGCCGAGATGTTGGAGACTGCGGCAAACCTCTATGAAGCCAACACGGCCCGGCTCATGGCCATTATCGTGCGCGAAGCCGGCAAAACATTGGACAATGCCCTGGCAGACCTGCGCGAAGCGGTGGATTTCCTCAGATACTACGCCTCCAGAGCCCGCATGGAGTTTGCCGGGCCGCTTGAGCTTCCCGGCCCCACGGGCGAGCGTAACGAGTTCAGCCTGCATGGCCGTGGGGTATTCGCCTGCATTTCGCCATGGAATTTCCCGTTGGCGATTTTCACCGGCCAATTGTGCGCCGCTCTTGCTGCAGGAAATGCGGTGGTGGCCAAACCGGCCGAGCAGACCCCCCTAACCGCGTTTGAAGCCGTCAAGCTTCTCCATCAAGCGGGCATCCCGCGCGAAGTCTTGCATCTTCTTCCAGGCGATGGCGCAACCATTGGCGCCCTCATCACATCGCACCCCCAAATCAGTGGTGTGGCGTTCACCGGGTCGAATGAAACTGCGACTATGATTAATCGAAACTTAGCGCAGAGGCCCGGAGCCATCGTCCCGTTGATTGCCGAAACCGGCGGTATCAACGTCATGATCGTGGACTCAACAGCCCTCCCCGAGCAGGCTGTCGGCGATCTTGTGTTGTCGGCTTATGACAGCGCGGGCCAGCGTTGTTCGGCCGCCAGGGTGGTGTTTGTTCAAGACGATATTGCTCATCGTTTCATCCCCATGCTGCAGGGCGCGGTTGAAGAATTGCAGCTTGGCGACCCGCTCGACTATGCGGTGGATGTTGGGCCCGTGATCGACGAGGCGGCGCGTGCAGGCCTGGATGCGCACAAGGCCAAAATGGCCAAATCGGCAAAATGCCTGGTGGACCTGCCTCAGACCCAAGTCACCAAACTTGGCCAGTTCGTCACCCCATCTGCTTATGAAATCAATAGCTTAGATGAATTGGAACAGGAGGTGTTCGGACCCGTCGTGCACGTGGTCCGTTACAAGTCCTCGCAACTTGAAGCGGTGTGCGACGCAGTCAACGCCACCGGCTATGGCCTGACGCTCGGCATCCACAGCAGGATTGAAACAACGGCCGCGGAGATCAGATCGCGCGTCCGTGTGGGCAATCTTTATGTGAACCGGAACCAGATTGGCGCCGTGGTTGGCGCCCAGCCGTTTGGCGGCGAAGGCTTGTCGGGCACCGGGCCCAAAGCGGGAGGGCCACACTATCTTCACCGCTTCGCAACCGAGCGCGTGGTCTCCACAGACACCACAGCCTCGGGCGGCAACGCGGCACTCATGTCCATGGGACCATCGACGTCTGCAACATGAAAACAGTCAACCGATTTAGCTGATCTTAGCACTTTCGCTCTAGGGTAATCGCTCCAGGGGTCGAATAGAATTAAGTAGGTTTGGCAATGATGTTCAACAGTGGGGCTGCCCTTCAAACACCGCCGCCAGTTCATGAGGAACTTGCGTTTCACGGGTTGCAGTTGACGGGAAAATTTCTGGCGATGGACAAGCAGGATTATCCCTGCATCATGGACACGATTACGGAAACGCAGATGACGTTTCTGACCGTGGGCCCAGCCGTCACGAACTATAGTTTCATTTGCTACATGGATGTGGTGGGACGCCTGCCGGGCACCATATGCGGCCGTGTCGAAGGCGGCTTTGTGGCCAGCATCAACCTCACCGAAAATCGCATGGGGCGCGTGATCGAGCGGCTTGAATGGTATCAGACCCACCGCCAAGCCCAGCAACAGTCTGGCGAGGCCCGTGCGCATGACCGACAGAACTCTCATGTTCAGGCAGAGCTGCGGTTGATGAACGGCGCCACCTACCCTTGCGAGATCCTGGATGTCTCGTTCAGCGGCATGGCCATTAGAAGCGGCATCGTGATCTCCATTGGCTCACCGATTTCCGTTGGAAACCTGAGCGGCGTGGTTGTGCGGGCCGAAGGCCACAACATCGGCATCAAGTTCAACGACATGCTGTCCAAGACATCGCTGGACACGCTCGTCACTTAGGATTTGTACCAAAAGATATACAACCATAAATACGCTCTAAAATATTTCAATACAATCTATGCGTTTAATCTAGGCAACGATTCACCTCTTGCCCCTAGGCTTTTCATCAATCACAGGCAACCGGGAGCCAGATTGATGACCAACTCTTCAAACAATCGTGCCGATCGCCGCGATTCTGAGCGTGTAACAACCTTGGAATAGGCACAAATCCTATTTCCCGATGAGGTAACCTGCGCCGCCTGCGCGATCTTGAACATCTCAAACCAGGGCGCACTCATCCAGATTGACCCCACAGAGGAGCTCCCACGGGAGTTCTGGCTGTTGCGCGAGGAAGGCCCTGCAACCACCCCTTGCACCACCCGATGGCGCATTGGCGGGCAAATCGGGGTCATGTTCATCGACGCCCTGGGCAGCGATGCCGCAAACGGCCAGTGGCTCTTTCCCAGAGGCGATGCCCGCCGGCCCAAGGAAATCCGCTCCCCCTTCTTGCGCCATCCGCTGGTGATCTCCTGATCAACGCAACAGGTTGAAGCAAACGCTGTTTATTCCAAGGCCAATTGGATTATGATCAGTCATGTCCAAGGGTCTGCCATCAAGCCCGATTTCGCTTTGGGATCAGTCGGCGGCTGAACGCGCCGCCTATCCCCAATTGGAATCAGACGCGGTTGCAGATGTCGCCATCATCGGCGGCGGCTACACCGGCTGTTCCACGGCGCTCCATCTGGCTGAGGCCGGCGTGGACTGCATCGTGCTGGAAGCTGAAAAGATCGGCTTTGGCGGATCTGGACGAAACGGCGGATTGGTCAATGCTGGCCTATGGCTGCCGCCCCAAGACATCACCGCACGGCTTGGCCAAGAGGAAGGCAGCAAGCTTGTCACCACCCTCGGCGAAGCGCCAGCGCTGGTGTTCTCGTTGATCGAGAAACACCAGATCCAGTGTGAGCTGATGCGTGCCGGAACACTGCATGCAGCCAAAACCCCATCGGGGGTGAACGATCTGGAGCGCCGCGCTGACGGGTGGAAAAGGTTGGGCGCGCCGGTAGACATGTTGAACCGCCAACAAACTGCCGAAATGGTCGGCACAAGCGTTTTTCACGGGGCACTGCTGGACCACAGGGCCGGCTCGATCAATCCAATGGGCTATGCTCGCGGTCTGGCGCGCGCTGCATCAAATGCCGGCGCGCGACTGCACACCGGCTCGCGGGTGACCGGGCTCACCCAGCAAGGAACCGGCTGGCAACTTCAGACCGCCCACGGTGGCGTGTCAGCCCCCGTGGTCCTGTTGGCCACCAATGCCTATTCAGATGACCTGTGGCCCGGCATTTCAAAAGCTTTCAATCCCATTCACTACTTCCAGGTTGCCACTAAGCCTCTGGGCGCCGTAGCCGACGCGATCCTGCCCGGCCGGCAACCATTGTGGGATACCGGAAAGATTATGACGTCGGTGCGCAAGGACGCCTTCGGCCGCTTGATCGTTGGCAGCATGGGCCAGCTGTTCGGCAAAGATGCAAGCGTGTCGCGCAGATGGGCGGTAAAGGCCATTCGGCGCACGTTCCCCGAACTACCACCCGTTGAGCTTGAAGCCTGGTGGCACGGGCAAATTGCCATGACTGGGGACCATATCCCGCGCCTTTTCCAACTGGCACCAAACCTCTATGCGCCCATGGGTTACAACGGCCGCGGCATTGCCCCTGGAACCGCGTTCGGCCGCGCGATGGCAGCTCACTTGGCGGGCGGGGCGGAAAGCGACTTACCGCTGCAAATTTCGGAATTTGCTCCAGAGCCCCTGCGCGAACCGAAGCGCGTCGCGCTGGACTTGGCGATGAAAGCTTACCGGTTGATGGTTTCGCTCTGAGTGGGAGGTAAACGGACTGATCCGTTCAGCCGGCCTGCCACACCGTTGGGAACCAGTCTTCCGGCAGCCGGTCACCCACCTTCAAGCTCAAGCCCATGTCCGTAAACGGCGGCGAGAGCTCATGGGGCCGGTCCACGAACCGCACATCTTCGCCAATATAGCGCAGGCTGACCGCGCGCCGGCGCGTGCCGGTCTGGTTGGGCGGGGCATTGTGCAGCGTGTGATAGTCAAAGGCGATGGCATCACCAGGTTGCAGATCGAAGCTGCGCAGCCGGTCCGCATCGCGGGCCTCGTCGATCTCCGGGAACGGCTGATAGGTGCTGGTGTCCCCCTCAAGCGGCGCCAGGGTCTTGAAACGGCGCGGCACATAGGTAGCCTGCCCCCGATGGCTGCCGGCCAGGAAATGCGGGCACACCTCTTTGGACACCGGATCAAGCGGCACCCAGATGCTCACGGTCTGGCTTCCGTCCAGGCAATAGTAGGGCAAATCCTGATGCCAAGGCGTGGCGCTTGAATTGCCCGGCTCCTTCACCAGCACATGCTCGTGGAAGAGCTGAACGCGTTTGGCGCCCATAAGCTCAGCGGCAACAGCCCCAAGATGGCCGGCCTCCCCCACTTCGCGGAATGCGGGAAAACGTTGCCAGTTCACATAGTCGCCGAAATAGGCGCCGGCATCGTCATCGGCGTGGTTTTTGCCGTGCGGCCCCGGGGCGGCCATGTTGCCTGCAATGGCGTCGGCCAGCCTGGCACGCCAGGCATCGTCCACAACGCCGCGCAGAACCGTAACGCCGTCTTCCCGAAAAGTCTCCAGTGTGGCGGTGTCTAGCTGTCCCATCTCACGTCACCTTTCCTGTTTTGCCTTCAGCGCCCCGAGAGGTCGCCGAAGAAGGCCTGTATCTCGTTTGCAAGAGCCTGCGGCTGCTCAAGGGCCGCAAAATGCCCGCCGCGCTCCATCACCGTCCACCTTCTTATGTCTGAATACATGTGCTCAGCAAGTGATCTGGGTGGTTTTAAGATCTCAATTTTGAACTCGGCATAGCCAGCCGGCACATCCACAGTCTCCCCAACCGGCACCGGCCAGTCGCCATGCAGGCGCGCGTAATAGGGCCAGAAGGATGAGGCGATCGCACCGGTGAACCAGTAGAACGATATGTTGGCCAAAAGCCGGTCCCGGTCAAACGCCGCGCTGAGGTCGCCATCGCAGTCGGACCAGCGCCAGAACTTTTCGATGATCCAGGAAGCCAGCCCCAAAGGCGTATCGTTCAGCGCGATGGCCAGCGTGTCCGGCCGGGTGCCCTGGATCGCCTGATACCCGCACTCTTCGCGCATGAACTCCCGCAGCTCGCCATAATAGACTTCTTCGGCCGGTGTCGGATTTGCCGCTGCCTTTGGATTGCGCGTGAGCGGCAACAGGTTGAGGTGAATGCCAATCAGCCGTTCTGGATACACATAGGCCATTCTGGTGGCAGCGAACGAGCCCCAGTCCCCGCCCTGGGCAGCGAACCGGCCGTAACCCAGCACATCGGTCATCAGGGCGGCCAGACAGTCGGCAATCTCCTCAATGGAGAAGCGCCGTTGGCCCGGCGCAAACGACAAACCGAAGCCGGGCAGCGAGGGGGCTACCACCGTAAAGGCATCCTCAGCCCGGCCGCCAAAGCGTTCCGGATCCGTCAGGCGCGGGATGATTTCCAGAAACTCAAACACCGATCCCGGCCAGCCGTGCATCAACAGCAGCGGGGTGGGGTTGGGTCCTTTGCCTTCCACGTGAAGGAAGTGCAAATCGATATCATGCAACGGAACTTTGAACTGAGGAAAGCTGTTCAAGAGCGCTTCTTGCGCGCGCCACTCAAAGCCATTGCCCCAATGGTCCACCAGCTCGCGCATATAGTCCACGGAGGTTCCGTAGGCCCAGGCATCATCTGGCGTCCGCTCCATGAAGCGGGCCCGCGCGAGACGATCTTTTAGGTCGGCAATGTCTGCGTCTGGCACCGACAACGCAAATGAGGTCGGCTCAACGCTCATGCCCTTATCTTCTTCTTGGCCTTCTTGCGCAAATGGTGAGTTAGCGCCAAGGCGATACAGTGGCGCACCGCCTCTTCGGGCAACGGTTTGTCCGGGTCGAACACAATGGCCCGCTTTCCCTCGAAGCAAAGCTCTTCGCCATAGTGCTCCTGAAACAGTGGCACCAGCCCCGACTGGCAATGGAAGTAAGCGGCATACCTGCCCTCACCTACCTTCGCCTGGTCAATCCGGATGGTCGATCCGCTCTTGCTTTGCACAGTGAGGTAACTGGGTTGCCCCCACTTTAGGGTTTCCTCAAGCGCCCCTACACCATCCGTTTGCTGAGCAGTTTCAAAAATCAGTGTACGGAGGGTTAGAAGTCGGTCGCGCATGCCATTCGGATAGCTCGCAAAGACCGCCTCCACATCCTTGTCTGCAAACTTGTGCTGCGTCATTAATTTGTCTGGCCCGGTTATCTTGCCGTGAACTATAGCGCGGGCCGGCTTCTTTGTAACCCGACGCAACATTGATGCTGACAGTTTGCGGCAGCAACATCTCTCTTGTATCAGGACGGGAACATGTTCAAGGCTCCGGTACGATATTTTGACTGCTTCACGTCTGAACCAGGCGGTGGCAACACCGTGGCCATCGTCACGGACGCCTCCGGCATGCACGCAAACGCAATGCAGGCCGCAGCCAGCGACATTGGCGCCCCCGCAACGTGCTTTTTGGAGTGCGTTAGGGCCGATTGCGTGCACGCACGTTTCTTTTCACCACGCTCAGAATACAAAATGTGCGGTCATGCGGTGATCGGCCTGTTCACCATGTTGGTACAGGATCACTCCATCGCTCCACGTGCCCAACTGTCCCTGGCCACACCCGGCCGACTGTCACCCGTTTACGTTGAAATTCTAGGGAAAGAGCCGCCTCGCGTCATGCTGGACCTGCCCCTGCCCACCTTTCAGTCGTCTGGCGTCAAGTCCACTGAGATAACCAAGCTTCTTAAGATTCCACTTCAAGCGCTTTCCATGCCCTACCCGATGCAGGTGGCGGAGGCGGATTTCATGCAGCTCCTGGTTCCGGTCGCAGGCCCTGAGGAGCTTGCCCGGATCGTCCCAAACTTTGCTGACATTGCCGCGTTTTGCCAGGCAATGCAGATCGACAGCGTGGCGGCGTTCACGCCACCAACGCACAGTGTGCCCAATACTTATGAGATTCGCGAATTTTGCCCGGCCATCGGCGTCGATGAGTCTGCCGCTGCTGGAACAACGAACGCGACGGTGTCATGTTACCTCGCCGCTCAGGGAGCCCTGACGGTTCATGACCAGATAACGGTCCACACAACGGCTCATCAGGGCGCTGAGGTCGGACGGCCAAGCGTTATCCACTCGGAAATTCGTTTTGACGCAGCTCAAATCGTTGGTGTGCGCACAGGCGGCACAGCGATTGAAACATCCAGGTTCAGCTGACCCGGTACTGCTCCATCGCCCCATCGTCGAACGCAACGCCCAAACCGGGTGCGGTCGGCAAGGTCAGCTTGCCGGTCTCCGGCACCATCCGTTCCGTACAAAGATCATCCAGATCGTCGGCCAACTCGGGAAAGTACTCACACAGCCCCAAGTTCGCCACACCGGCTGCCGCGTGTGCGGTGATGGCTGTGCCCAACGCCATGCTGTTATAGTTGTGTGGCGAGACCGTCACGAAGTAGGGCTCTGCCATGGCGGCAATCCCGCGCAGCTCCACCAGCCCAGTTGCACATACATCCGGATTGACCAGGCTCACCGCCTGCTTTTCGAACATCTCCCGAAACTCCCAGCGCCTCGCCAAGGTTTCGCCCACCATCAAGGGCTGGCGCACCTGGTCACGCAGCGTGCGCAACGCTGCCGCGTTGATGGAGGCAAACGGGTCTTCGATCCAAACCAGCTCAAACGGCTCGAGCGCCACGCATAATTCCCGCGCCCGATCCGGCGTTGCATGGCGCCACAAGTCCACCGCCAGCTGAACCTCAGGCCCCACCGCGTCACGCACGGCCCGCGTCTTGTCGACGCCTTCCTGCAAGGTTTCACCAGCGCGGAACGGATAAAATTTCAGGGCGCCAAACCCTGCCTCCACATGCTCAACCGCCTTGGCGGCAAGCTCTGTGTCGCTCCGCGGATGGTTGGAAAAGATGTTGGCATAGACCGGCAACGAGGACTGCACCGCCCCACCCAACAGTTCATACACCGGCCTTCCCAATGCTTTGCCATAGGCATCCCATAGCGCGAGTTCGATCGCCGACGCCGCACAGTAGACATCCATGCCGGCGCGTTGTTCCCCGAAACCGTGGAAGGCCCGGTGGGCAACAGAGCGCATGCTCGCAGCATCCGTCCCGATGATCTGCTCGGCCAAGGCGGCGATCAATGCTGTCAGGCCATGTTCACGAAAGTTCAGCGTGTGCCCCTCGCCCCATCCAACCACGCCGGCAGATGTCTCCACCCGCACGAACACATAAGGCTTGCGCCGGCACCACGCGCCGGGCCGCTCATCGCCAGGCACCAGGAAACTGTCAATCTTGGTGATGGTGTCAGTCATGTTCAGGTTTCCTCAAATGCCCGGCAAATCATACTGTGATAGCGCTTGAAGACCATGCCTTTTTCCGCCTAGGGTCGCAGGCTGGAGGTTCCGCTACGCCAGGGCAGGCCTTGCAGAAGTTGAACAGAAACTATTTCACAGGATTGGCCCTTTGCGCCGGATTTATCTTCCTGTTCTTCTGGAGAACGTAGACCGCTCGCAAGCCGGCGGCTTCGTCATCCTGTTCACCCTTGAAAGCACCTGCCGCGCCCTGCTGATGACCATTGTGCCCCTGCAGGCCTACACCCTGCTTCAGGACGCGCAAAAAGTGAGCTTCATCTACCTGGCCCTGAGCCTCACCGGTCTGATGGCCAGCCTGTGCCTGCCGATTGTCATGCACCTCATCCCGCGGCGCTACATGATGACCCTCGGCGCCCTCACCTACATGGCGTCTGCCACATTCTTCGGCACCGGCACCCTGCCCGGATTGATTGCCGGCCTGGGGCTTCAGATCACCGCAACGGCCATTCTGGAAGTCACCATCAACCTCTATTTGCTGGATCACATTCCGCGCAAGGAGCTCAACACGTTTGAGCCGCGCCGGTTGCTCTATTCCGGCCTGGCCTTTTCGGCCGGCCCCTGGCTGGGGGTCTATCTGCACGAGAACGTGGCCAACGGCCTAACTTACATTGTGGTCACCCTGGTGGCTGCTCTTATGCTGATTGCGTTCTGGAAATTGCGCTTGAGCGACAACAAGTCGATCCAGCCCGCCAAACGACCACCGCCGAACCCGATCAAGTACATCCCCCGGTTCGTGGTCCAGAAACGCCTTGTGCTGGCCTGGACGCTCGCCGTGGGCCGCAATGGCTGGTGGCTGATGTATTTCGTCTACACGCCCATCTTCATCACCCAGGCCGGCTATAGTGCCGAGCTTGGCGGGGCCATCGTCTCGCTCGGGGTTGCGCCCATGATCTTCGTGCGACAGTGGGGCAAGATCGGCCAGAAATTCGGCCTGCGACGGTTGCTCATGTGCGCCTATGCAGCCACCGGACTGGCGACTGTGGTTGCAGGTCTTGCTTCAGATTGGGCAGTGGCGACAATGGTTTTCATCTGGGCAGGGGCGTTCCTGGCGACCATGGTGGATGGTGCGGGCAATGTTCCGTTCCTGCGCGCTGTTCATCCCCATGAGCGGGCCGACATGACCTCGGTCTACACCACCTACCGGCACGGCACATCGCTGTTCACGCCCGGGCTGTTTGCAGCGGTGTTGGCGTTCCTTCCCCTCAACTTCGTCTTTGTCAGCGGAGGCTTGGCCACCGTCGGCATGGCCTGGCTTGCGGGCTTTTTGCCCAAACGGCTCTGAGGCATGACGACGTCCGATCAATCGGGGCCACAGAAGACCTCATCCAATTTCACCACCTGGAGCGTGCTCATCGGTGCTGGGGCTTTTTGGGGACTGACCTTCACGCTGATGAAGATTGCCTTGGAAGACGGCGCCCATCCGCTTGGCCTGTCGTTCTGGAATGCCGCACTGGGTGCAGCCGGGTTACTGGCGATCAATCTGGTGCGCCGACGCCCGGTGCCGTTGCAGCCGCGTTATTTGAAGTTTTATGCCATCACCAGCATTCTCGGCACTTCAGTTCCCGGCGCCGCCTATTTTTATGCGGCAGCCAACCTGCCGGCGGGCGTTCTGTCCATTTCCATTGCCGTGGTTCCCATGTTGACCTTCATCGCGGCAGCGGCATTGGGCCTTGACCGCTGGTCACTCCTGCGCGCGTCCGGCGTCCTGCTCGGCATCATGTCGGTTGCCCTGATTGTTCTGCCGGAAACCGCGTTGCCGGACAAAGAGGCGGCACCCTGGATGCTCGCCGCATTGTTCGCAGCAGGGTGCTACACGGCGGAAAACATCTATCTCACCCTGCGCCGGCCGGCAGAGATTGACCCCTACACACTGCTGATCGGCATGTTTGCCTTCGCCGCGATCATGTTGGCACCAGTGATCTACATTGCCGATGCCTATGTTCCCCTGCAGTTTCCGCCCGGACGAGTTGAGTGGGCCATCCTCTTGATGACGGCCATCAACGCGGCCTCCTATGGCGCCTTCATCTATTTGGTTGGCGTGGCCGGACCAGTGTTCGCCAGCTTGATGGGATATCTGGTCACCCTGTCCGGCGTGGCCTGGAGCATCCTGATTTTCGCCGAGGTGCATTCAGGCTGGATCTGGGCCGCCCTGGCGATCATGATTGCCGGCCTCGCGCTGGTGCAGCCGCGAGAGGCCAACGAGATGGACGACACCCCCTAGCCCTTCGCCTCGCGCGCTTTCAATTTCCGGCGCAACGCCAAAGACGTCCCCGCCGTCACCTCAATCTCAGAGCAAACCCAGCTCTGCCAATTCGTGGCGCATTTCCGGTGGCATGTCCGTTTTGGCCAAAGTCCTCGAGAGATCCGGCGGGGCGTCGTCCACATCAAAATAACGCCAACCCTGGAAGGCGCGCCGGGGGATCGGCCGCACGGCCACCAGGTCCTTATCAAGCATGATCCGGCAGCGGCTGATGTTTTCATCGTCCACAAACTCTTCCAGATCAGTCACCTTCTGGCGGCACAAGATCATGCCTTTGATCACCCAGAAGATTGAACCACCGTCTAAAACTTCTTCGCGCCGCCTGGGGCGCATACGTGTGGTGTGAAACAGTCGGCCCACCTGCTTCAAGCGAAACGCCTGCCATTCGGCGAGGCTTTCAACGCTTTCTGAGCCTACACTCAGTTTGAGAAGATTGACCGTCATAACAACGATAATAGTGATCTGGCGGCGAGATTTAAAGCGTGCGCACCACAACGCTTGTGGATTATTCCGGTGCCTCCAGCACCACGAGAACCTGGCCTTCCTCAACCTGGTCACCTTCGGCCGCATTCACTTCCATAACCTTGGCCTGCAGACCAGCGGTAAGCGTGTGCTCCATTTTCATGGCTTCCAAGATCGCAACCGGGTCGCCAACCGCAACATTTTGGCCCACGCTCACCGAAAGCCCAATCAACCGGCCCGACATGGGCGCACGAACAAGCGCCCCGCCGGCGCCTGCACCTTCATCCCGCGCGGTGAGGTCCTGGAACCCAGCCTCCATCATCACCCGGTCGCTGGTAACGATCATCAGTTTATCCTGATCAGGCACAACCATGCAGGTTGCTTCAAGGGGTTCATCCTTATAGGTTGCGCTCAAATTCCCGCCATCCAGCTGCATGCCCTCTATCAGCATATCGAACGAAGCCTCCGCCGTGCTGATGGAAAGACGCGTGCTTTGCCCCCAATCGATGGCCGCAACCGTGTCAACGCCATCCAGAACGAGATGCAGGCGCTCGCGGCGCCCGAGGCCCGCCATGTTCCAGCCTGCCGCCCCGTCCCACGGGGTTGACGGCCCGCGTTGTTGCTGGCGGATCTGGCAAATGCAATCAAAGGCACATAGCACGGCGGCGGCTATGGCACGTTCTTTCCAAATGGACGGAACGATGTCGTCCCAATGCGTTTCAATGAACGCGGTGTCCAGATCCGCCGCGCCAAACGCCTCATGCTCCAATAGTCCGGTCAAAAACGCCAAATTGGTGCGCAGACCAAACACATCGGTGGCGCGCAAACCCTGCACCAGCCTGGCAATGGCATCTGCCCGGGTGCTGCCGTGGGCAATCACCTTTGCGATCATTGGGTCATAGAACGGACTGATTTCAGCGCCTTGCATCACCCCGGTGTCGATGCGCAGGCTTTGCGCCTCCGGTGGCCACTCCAAACGATGCAGCGTGCCGGCCTGAGGCAGGAAACCGTTGAGCGGGTCTTCGGCATAAAGCCGCGCCTCCACGGCGTGTCCGCCAATCGTGAGATCGCCTTGGGAGAACCGCAACGGCTCGCCCACTGCGGCCCGGAATTGCTGCTCCACAAGATCAATGCCCGTGATCATTTCCGTGACCGGGTGCTCCACCTGCAAACGGGTGTTCATCTCCATGAAGAAGAAGCCATCAGGGCGCAGGCCCTTTGAGGTGTCGACGATAAATTCAACGGTGCCCGCCCCTTCATAGCCAACCGCTTGGGCGGCCAATACGGCAGCCTGGCCCATGGCGCTGCGCATCTCGTCGGTCATTCCGGGCGCCGGGGCCTCTTCGATCACCTTTTGATGGCGCCGCTGCAGAGAGCAATCCCGCTCGAAAAGATGGACCGCATGACCATGCGCGTCAGCGAACACCTGCACTTCGATGTGGCGAGGCTTTTCCACGAACTTTTCAATCAGCACACGGTCATCGCCAAACGAGGCCTTCGCCTCCCGGCGGCAAGACTCAAGGTTTGCGGCAAACTCGCGAGATTTCTCGACCTTGCGCATGCCTTTGCCGCCGCCGCCCGCGACAGCCTTGATCAATACCGGATAGCCGATCTTGTCGGCCTCAAGTTCAAGGAACTTGGCCCCCTGGCTGTCACCCATGTAGCCAGGCACCACCGGAACGCCCGCATCAGCCATAAGGGCCTTTGCAGCGTCCTTCAGGCCCATCGCACGGATGGCCTCCGGGGGCGGGCCAACGAATTTCATGCCCGATGCAGCGCACTTGGCGGAAAAATCAGCGTTCTCCGACAAGAACCCATAACCGGGATGAATGCACTGTGCGCCCGTCTCTGCGGCCACTTTGAGGATCTTGGAGGCATCCAGATAGCTTTGGCCCGCATCCGCCGGCCCGATCAGGTGCGCCTCATCTGCAAGCTGCACGTGGAGGCCATCTGCGTCGGGTTCAGAGTAAACGGCAATTGTGCGCATCCCCAGCCGCTTGGCGGTTTTGATGATGCGGCAGGCGATTTCGCCCCTATTGGCAATGAGAACAGATGAAAACATGGAAGTTTGATACAAGCTTGTTGCGGCAACGGCTATGGTTGTTCTTTCAGATCTCGCTCAGAAAATCCAGCACCGCGCTGGTAAACACGTCGTTCTTGTCACCCGCCACCATGTGCCCAGCTTCGCTCACATCGGCCACCTTGGCGTGGGGCGCAAGGTCCAAAAACTCCGCCACCATCTCTTCGTCCACCAGTTCTGACTGGCGCCCGCGCACCAGCATTAGGGGCACAGAGATAGCCCGGACCGCATCTGCCAGCTGAACTTGAAGCTGAGCACGCTCCTCCGACAAGCCGTGGCGGCGGCGCGAAGCCAGAAAGCGTGGGTCCCAATGCCAGCGATAGCGCCCATCATCGCCCAGGCGCAAATTCTTGGCCAATCCCGAAAGATCCTTGCGTTTGGGCCGGTTCGGCAAATAGCGGGCAATTGCGTCCGCCGCCTCTTGCAGGCTGGCAAAGCCATCGTCAGCCCTCTCGCTCATAAAGCCCAGAATTTTGACGACGCCGGCCAGTTTCAGGCGCGGTGTGACATCCACCAGAATGACCGACGACAGAACCTCGCGCGGTGTTTCGCCTTCGGCAAGCATGGCAGAGATGCCGCCCAGAGAGGCGCCAACCACCACCGGCCGGCTGCCGAAGCGCTCCGCAACCTGGTCAGCTACACTCACCAGGTCTTCGGCAAAAGCCGCAAACTCATAATCACCCGTCTCAGACCAGGCGCTGTCACCGTGGCCGCGCTGGTCCATGGTGATCGCGCTCCAGCCATTCTGCGCCAGGCTGTTGGAGCTCCCGCGCCAGGAATGGCGGGTTTGCCCGCCGCCGTGCACCATAAGCACGATGCCGCGGTGAGGCTCCACGATCGAGGGGTGAAGATCAGCGGCAATAAGGTTGCCGTCTCGGCCTTCAAAACTGATGCGCTCGCGCGCTACGTAAGGTGTTTTTGCATCCATATCGGCTCAGGAGGGCAAGTTTACGTGAAGGTCAACTTGAGCCATGTTTGTCCAAGAAACGCAAGACACCCGCCTTGTAAACCTTATCGCCCACAGCGCGCATATGGTCGCGCCCGGGAATCGGCAGGGCTTCACCATCCGGCACAGCGGCCACCAGAGGCTCTATGGCGCCGGCGACATCATCCACGGTCCCTGCCGCCACCAGAACGGGAGTGGAGATGGTGCCGAGTTCCTCCACCGAAATTTTTTGGCGTGAGGCCCTGATGCACGATGCCAGGGCCAACAGGTCCCCGCCCGTGCGCTCTGCGAAAATGCGGAAGGCGCGGGCTTGAGGGCCTGTCACATCGTCAAGAGAAGGCGCCTCCAGACCGGCTGCAATCTGGGTTTCTCCCCCTACCCCGGTGATCATGTTTTCCGCCAACCCGGCCAAAACCGCCGCACGCACAAGACTTGGAGATTGGATGCACAAGAAAGCGGTGATGCGCGCACCCATGGAATAGCCCATCACAGGCACCGGAGGCAGGCCCAGATGGCGGATCAGATTGGCTGCATCTTCTGCCATGATGGGTGCACGGTAGAGATCTGAATCGTAAAGCTTCTGGCTTTGGCCATGGCCGCGATTGTCAAACGAAATCACCCGGTAACCCGCCTCGCGCAGGACATTCACCCACAGGGGCTCATACCAATTGGCCAAGGCACTGGAGGCAAAGCCGTGGATCAGCACCACCGGCGGCCCGTCGCCCTCATCGTAATAGGCGATCTCGACGCCTTTTGAGGAAAATGTCTGTTTGCTGCTTTGCATTGATGACCTGCCGCCGCTTTCACTCGGGTTGAAGATATGCTAATCGCCAGTTATCTCAAGGCAGAGTTGCGCGCGAGTCGCAAACCGGAGCATGAACAATGGCCGATACGGGCAAACCAAAATTCCACAATGACGCCGGCGTCGACAAGATTTCCATTGGGGCCAAGCAATTTCAGTGTGTCGGCGCCACCCCGCCCTACGATCATCCTCACATTTATCTGGATATGGGCGACGACAACGAAATCATCTGCCCCTATTGCTCCACCTTGTATGTGCACCAGACAAGCTTGGCCAAAGGTGCCTCCGACCCGGCCGGTGCCGCCCACAGCGACTAGAACCCTTAAGAGCGCACTGGCGCGAACCCGGGGGGTCGGCTACATCCTTTGCCAACGGCTTTGACAGAGGAGAACCGGAACATGCGGGTTGGGATAATCGGCGTGGGGTTAATGGGCCACGGCATCGCGCTGAATGTGCTTAAGGGTGGATTCTCTCTTGTCATACTGGATCATCGCGGCAATCAGCCGGTCGATGACCTGATCGAGATGGGCGCTGACCAGCGCAGCTCTCCGGACGCTGTGACGGCGGCGGTGGATCTGGTGATCCTCTGCGTCACGGGCTCGGCGCAAGTGGAAGAGGTGCTTGCCGGGGATGCTGGGGTAGTTTCTGCGCTCAAGCCGGGGACTATTGTGGTGGACTGTTCGACCGCGCTGCCGGGCTCGACCGAGCGGATGGCGGCGCTGGTGGCCGCAGCCGGGGGACGGTTTCTGGACGCGCCTATGACGCGGCTGGCCAAACAGGCCCATGAGGGCACACTGAACATTCTGGTTGGCGGCGAGGCTGAGGTGTTGGACGCAGCCCGGCCCGTGCTGGACACCTTCACCGAAAACATCGACCATGTGGGCGCCGTGGGCTTCGGACATCGAATGAAGTTGCTGCACAACTACGTTTCCATCGGCCATATGGCGCTGCTGGCGGAAGCTGCGGCCCAGGCGGCAGAGACCGGGGTTGAGCCCCAGGTTTTTGTGGATGTTCTGGCCAAGGGCGGCGGCGCCGGGGCAGCCCTGGAGCGGCTGCGCAAATGTATTCTGACGGGAGACGCGAGCGACGTGCCCTTTGCCATTGGCAACGCGATCAAGGATATTGATTACTACCGCGAGATGGTTGGTGAGGAAGCTGGCAGCCGGGCGATCGCGGACGGTGTATCGGCCGCCATCGGAGCGGCGGCCAAGGCAGGGCATGGGGATGACTATGTGCCGGAGCTGACGCGCCTGTTTCGGAGCTGAAGGCCCTGAACGGCACCGAGTTTGGCAATAACAAGGGCGGGGGTAATCACAAGCCGGCCCAACAGGAGGAAATTGTCTCATGCGATTGGAAAACAAGGTTGCCATTGTCACCGGCGCAGCATCTGGCTTTGGCGAAGGCATTGCCCACCGGTTTGCGCAAGAAGGTTGCGCGGTTATCGCCGCCGATATCAACGATGAAGCCTGCGAGGCCGTTGCTTCCGCCATCAATGATGTTGGCGGACGCGCCATGGCGGTGCATTGCGACGTGACAGCACGCGCAGATGTGGCTGGAGCCGTGCAGCGTGCCCAATCGGAATTCGGGCCGCTGACCACCATGGTCAACAATGCCGGCATGCCCCAACGCAATCAATCCATGTTGGAGGTGGACGAAGACACCTTTGACAGGATCTTCGCGGTCAACGTCAAAAGCATCTACATTGCTGCGCTCGAAGCTGTGCCTCATTTGCGTGAAAATGGCGGTGGCACGATTATCAACACCGCCTCAACGGCGGCGCTCAGCCCCCGGCCCGGACTTACCTGGTACAATGGCTCCAAAGGCGCGGCGGTTACATTGACCAAATCCATGGCCGTGGAGCTGGCACCAGACAATGTCCGCGTCAATGCACTGTGCCCGGTGGCCGGTGAAACGCCTATGCTGGCCGAATTCCTGGGCGGTCAGGTGACCAATGAAATGCGCGATAAGTTCGTTTCGACCGTACCAATCGGTCGGCTCTCCACCGCGACTGACATTGCAAATGCGGCCCTGTTCCTGGCTTCAGATGAAGCTGAGTTCATCACCGGCGTGTGCCTTGAGGTCGACGGCGGGCGTTGTATCTAATATAGTTGAACACTAACTTGAGGGCGGCAAGCGATGCATAGGAGAATACCATGATCCGCAATACCGTCTATTGCTTGGCTGTCTTGGGCTTCGTAGCAGTTCTTCCCATGGACGCACGGGCTGAGAGCGATTTTCTTGAGCAGTTCCGCTATAATCCTGAATACGACAAACCCAAATACAAAAAATACGAACGTGAATCCCGCAGAATCGGGAACTTCAGCTCCTCTGGAAACACCTTTAGCGGGTCAGGCAATTCCGGGCTTTTTTTTGAACGTGGCCGCATCTCTCAGTCCAGCGACAGTGGTCTCAGGCGCCCTGATCAGAACACGCAAATTAAGCTGAAGATTGCCTTCTAGAGCATATTCCGTACCTCCCGAAAGCCGGATATACATCTAACATTCGTACATTGCGGCCAAACGGTTTCTTTGCACGGCATCACTTGAACAGAGCAGCTTCCTAACCGCCGAAATGCTGATGAAATCCGATACCGCCCAAACAACCACGCCACTTGTTTGGGTATTGCAAACGGCGCGCGCCGGCGACAGTGCCCAGGCACGCGCGTTGGCAGAGGAACTCGGCTGGCCCTTTGAGCCGAAAACCTTGCGCTTCAACAAACTGTTCAATGTGCCCAACCGGTTGCTGGGCACATCCTTGGTGTCACTCACACAAGAGGCCAAACGGACACTTGCCCCACCCTGGCCTGATTTGGTGATCGGCGTTGCACGGCGCACCGTGCCGGCGGCGCGCTGGGTGCGCGCGCAATCGGGCGGCCGCACTAAGCTTGTTCAAGTCGGGCGACCAAGGCTTGATCCGTCTTTCTTTGATCTGGTGATCAGCTCGCCGCAATATGGCTTGCCCTCCCGCCCAAATGTGCTGAACCTGCCGGTTCCGGTGCATCCGAACACACCCCCATCAGACACCGATTTGGCCCATTGGGCCGAGCAGTTCAGCGCCCTGCCACGGCCCTGGACGGCCATCATCCTTGGCGGCGCCCCATGGCCTTTCCGCTTCGACGGGCCGGCAATGCGAGAATTGGCGACACAGGTTAACGCACTCACCGGCGGCACCGGAACCTGCATCGTTTGCAGCTCCCCGCGAACGCCTCAAGGCGCAGCCGATGCCATCGCATCCTCACTGAGCGGACCCACATTTGCAAACAGCTGGAGCAAGGACGGTCCAAACCCCTATCATGCCCTGCTTGCCTCCGCCGACCGGTTGGTGATCTGCGGTGACAGTGCCTCCATGCTGGGTGAGGCCTGCGCCACCGAAAAGCCGGTATATATTTATGATCTGCCCGGCCGGCCCTTTTCCGGTGCAACGGCGCGCCTTGGAACGGCCGTCTCGCGCACGGGTCTGATTTACCCGCCACGCGACATGCGCGCCCTGCACCGCGGACTGATAGCGCATGGGCACGCCTTGGCGTTGGGCGTGCCTAATGCGGGTACAACGTCCAAATTGCCCAACCAGGTAAGTGCGGCCAGCCAACGGGTGGCAGCACTGTTCAACGCGCATTAGATGCGCCTTCCCATCCTCACAGCGTTCTGTCTGGCGGCTCTAATGCATGGCCAAGCCGCCGGGTTTGTGCCCAATTCCGTGCTGCCCAGTGCACTACCGGTTCACTTTGTTCAGTCGCCGCCATCACAAGCTGAGATCGCCGCCTATCGCGGCCTTCATGCGGCTGCGTTTGCCGGCAACATGGCAGAAACAAATAGACTGATAGCCGCCGGCGCCGATTTGAACGGACGTGATAAGCAGGGCCGCACGCCTCTCATGCTGGCTGGATACCGCAAACATCATGAAATCGCGCAAGCACTGATCAAAACCGGCGCCGACCTAAATGCCCTTGAGAGCAGTGCCTATGATCTGATCACCATCTCCAGCGTGCTGAACGACATCAAGATGGTCAAGTTGGCCATAGCCGCCGGCGCGAGCACCAAGCTGGTCACAAGCCCGTATGATGGCACGGCGCTGATCGCTTCAGCGCACCTGGGCCATGTGGAAGTGATAAAAGCCTTGATCGCAGGCGGCGCGCCGCTAGATCATGTGAACAACTTGAAATGGACCGCGCTCATCGAAGCGATTGTGTTGGGTGACGGCGGCAAGGACCATGTGGAAACCGTGCGCGCACTGTGTCCGCAGGAGCAGACCTCAATCTTCCCGATGGCAATGGGACACGCCCCCTCACCCTGGCACTGCGGCGTGGCTACACACAGATTTCAGATATTCTGAAAGCGGCAGGTGCAAAACCCTAAAGATTGCGCCTGTGGTCAGCCCCTTCGTAGAGGATCTCGGCCCATTGCGCATTGTTGCGGTCGCGCTGGGCAACACTGTCAGAGTCCATGGACCTCTCAGGCCGGGGTGCTATTTCAAAGTGGCCGCGCGCATCGGTGCCCCGGACCAATTGGGCCATGGTTGGAGAAATCACCTGGCGCATCTCCGGCATCATGTAAGGCTGAATGGTGAAACCGATCCGCCTGTCGGAGCTGCGGTTTGGCTTGGAGCCATGAACGGTGCGCATGTGATGAAACGACATCTGACCAGGTTCCAAGATCAGATCCACCGCCATGCTCTCATCCACCCCTTCAATGGTCTGCCCGCGCGTTAGAATGTTATCCTCTCCAAAGGTATCGGCATGTTCGGCCACCCCATGCTTATGACTGCCGGGGATCATGCTCATGCAGCCGTTGGTGGAATTGCTCGGCGTGAGCGCAATCCACGCGCACACCGCGCTGTCATGCGGCTCCAGGCCCATGTATCGGCAATCCTGGTGCCAGCTGACATACCCTACATCCTGCGGCTCCTTGATGAACAACACCGAGCCATAGGCCAGAATGTTGGGGCCGATCAAATCCTCCACCGCATCAATCAGACGGGGGTAATGCACGGTCTCATCCAAGAACGTCAGATTGAGGTGAGCGTTGTTGCGTCCTGCCCCTTCAAAGGCTTCGGGCCAGCGCGCCTCGGCCGCCTCCAGCTCTCGCCGGATGGCCGAAGCCTCCTCTTCGGAGAACAGCGTAAACGGCGACAGGTATCCATCGTGGTGATACGCATCAATCTGAGCTTGAGACAATTGTTTGGGCATCTGAACCTCATCAACGCGCGAGTGACTAAGGCCCGCCAATCTAGGCGCGGAATTCACCGTCTCGCAAGTGAGATTACTTCACCTACCCGCCTTGGCACGGACCAGCTTTTGGAACGCCGCCACGTGGGCCGTGGCCGGCTTTTGCAGATAAGGGTAGGTGTCTGAGTATTCGGGATAATGCGAGCGCATGGTCGCGTTGGCCTCGAACACCACAATCTGGCCACTGGGCAGAAAGCTGAAATCCACGCCGAAATAATCAAGGCCATTTGCCTCGGCGATCGCGTGCATCATGTGGTCGACCTGCTCGCGTCTCGGGCTCTTGGCATCTGCCAAAAACTCTTTTTCTTCTGCTTGCAGCGCCGGGCGCCCGTCCATTGTCTCCAGCCGGCTGGCCGCACTGTGCACTTTCCAGTGGGTGTGAACGAACAGGTGGTTGGGAACCACGGTTCCGCCAATCCACCAGCACCGGAACTTACGATAGAAAGAATCATCAGAACCGAAGTCATGAAACTCGGTCAGATAGCTTTCCTCCAAGACGTAGTCTGTTTTGGTGAACTCCGAGGCTGTGTCAAATTTGACCAGACCATCACCGGTTTGACTGCCCACCGGCCGCATGAGAAGCGGGAAGTTTGGATCGTGCTCGGCAAGCACGTCTGCACGCCTGCTCTTCGCGGCCACGCGAACGGTCTTGGGCACGATAAAATCAGTTTCGTTGGCAAATGTCTCGGAGAGCCAGTTTCTGGTGTTTTGCAGACACTGTTGCGGATGGTTGACGATGGTCTCCGAAGTGTCAGCCAAAACTTCCAGTCTTGCCCCGAACACATCTGGATCTGAAATGGCATTGAACAGAACATCAAAGCCGCCCAACTCAAAACCGGTCAGCCCGTCACAGAACACAAACACGTTGCCTTCCTCGGCACCTGCAAACAAATGCTGAGACTCAGAATGTCCGCCCGGCAGAGTGAATCCGCCCAACTGGAAATCGAGATCCACCGCACCGATGCACATCAAGGTGCCGGCGCGCATCAGACCCGGTTCGGTGGCCGCCTGAATTCGGTGCATGGGGCGGCGCATGACAAATTCGCGGAAAAGGTCGGTTGCCGCTTTACGCCCTTCGAGCACCTGCACCACCGCTGCCTCAGCCAGATTGGCCTTCAAGCTCACCGGATCGCATTGCCGGAGCCAGGTCAGAAGGCCATCGGCCACCACGGTGCGCTGATCCTTCAAACAATCAATTCCGCGTTTGTAGAGCAGCTTTAACAACTGAGGCCTGGCGGCACGGTCCAGCGACTTCATTATCTCATCACGAAGGCGCGCAGCATCATCATCTGCACCGCGTTCAAATGCGTCTTCAAGAACGTTAAGCGCATCTTGAAGCGAGATCTTAGTGAGAGAGGTGCTCTCAACCGACCCCGCCACTGGGTCTTTTTGAGAGGCGATAGAATTTGCCATAGTTAGCAATCTAAGCGTTATCTGTTTAAAGGCAAATTAATCCAAAACACATAACGCACTCAAAAACACCACCTTTTGGCCAACTTAGCTCACCAAAGCGAGATTTGGAAGTGTGCTGTTGGCATTGCAGCGGGTGTTCGCAATCACAAATGCTGACTTCAGCAAAACATCTGCCGTGACGGGTTTGGAGAACAGATAGCCCTGCAACTCTTCACAACCGCTGTCTTTGAGCATTTGCGCCTGCTCCTCTGTTTCAACCCCTTCTGCCGTAACGCTCAGACCGAGGGCGCCGCCCAGTTCGATCATTTTGGAAACCAGATCACGGGATTCCTGACTATCACCCATTTGATCGACAAAGCTGCGGTCAATTTTGATACGGTCCAGCCGGAAGTCGCGCAAATAAGACATGCTGGAATATCCGGTACCGAAGTCATCAAGAGCAATCCGCACACCGATCTTCCGCAGCCGGCGAATGGTTTCCGCAGTGTCGTCCGGATTCGAAATGAACACACCTTCGGTAATTTCCAGCTCAAGTCGGCTTGGGTCAAAACCGGTCTCTCTCAAAATTGTCTCAACTCGTTCCACAAAATCCTCGCGGCGGAACTGTATAGGAGACACGTTCACCGCGAGTTTGATGGGATCAAGCGGACCAATATCGATACACGCACGGCGCAGAACGAAATCTCCGATCTCGTTGATCAGACCGATTTCCTCAGCCACTGGAATGAATTCGGCCGGCGAGATCGCACCCTTGGTTGGATGGGTCCAGCGGATCAGCGCTTCTACCCCATGCAGAGAATTCCCGCATTCAGAGACCAGCGGCTGGTAGGCCAGAAAAAAGTCGTCCTTGCTCGCCGCCTGGCGCACGTCGGCCTCCAGGATTTTGCGTGAGCGCAAAGCTTCGGCCATCTCCGGGTCGAACACCTGCAACCGGTTCCGCCCCTTGGCCTTCGCCTGCAGCAGCGCCAGGTCTGCGCGGCGCAGTGCCTCATTCGGCTCAACCGTTCCGCCTCTCACAACCGCGGCTCCAATCGACACGCTGGCGTAGATCGGCTTGCCGTTGTACTCGATGGGCTCGCTCATAATATCGAACACCCGGTCGGCAATCAGTTCCACTGCCCGCGAACTTTTCAGCTCAGTGGCGATCACCGCGAACTCGTCACCTGAGAGACGCGCCGCAATGTCCTCTCCCCTGACCACAGAGCGGATGCGCTTACCAAACGTCACGATGGCCCTGTCACCGGCCTCATGGCCATAGCAATCATTGATGGCTTTGAACTGATCCAGATCGAAATACATAATCGCCACGTTGGTGTTGTGACGGGACGCACGCGAAAGCTCTTTTTTGAGCTGCATGTCGAACTGACGCCGGTTTGGCAAGCCAGTCAGTACATCTTCAAATGCCAACTCCCCAATGCGCTCCTTATCGCGCACCGACCCATTGACCGATCGGGCAGCGATAAACAGTGAGACGACCACTACTGCCAGCGCCACAAAAGACCACAGCAGAGCCCCGCCGAATGCGGTTCGCTCTATTAGTCCGCCCGCACTCAATGCCAACGGGACAGATGTCAAAGCGACCGCACAGATCGCCGATGAGAGAAAAACAATCCTGGAGTGCTGTGTATCTTCAATGTCAGCCATTCTGTTCGCCGCCTTTTATGCGAGGGAGAATGACCCAACCCTATGGTGGCGCTATAAAAAACGGGATAACCGAAATGCTAAACTTTGAAGCAAATTGAACCAGTACCGATATCAAAAATACTAGATAAACTGTTTAATATCAATAGTTTGACGGACCCATCCGTTTTGCGACCTCTTCCAGCATGACCTCAGTCGCTCCGCCACCAACGGCCTGAACCCGAGCATCACGCACCATGCGCTCGATGGGCGTGCCTTGCATATATCCAAAGCCTCCATGGTATTGCTGGCAGGCATACATCACCTCATTCACCAGGTCACCGCAGAGTGCCTTCAGCATGGAAACATCACGAACCACCTCCTCGCCTTGGGAGGCCCGCCAGGCGGTCTCATAGATGAAAGAGCGGGCCGCGCTCACCTTCGCCTGCAGCATGGCCAGCTTGTTTCTGATGACCGGTTGGTCCCAAAGGGTTTTGCCGAACGCCTTTCGGTTCAAAGCATATTCGTGGGTCAGATCCAGCCCCTTTTGCGCCTCACCAATAGCCTGGGCCGACAGCGCAATCCGCTCGTTCTGGAAGTTTTGCATGATGGCATAGAACCCCCGGTTCTCCTCGCCAAGCAGGTTGCCGGCGGGCACGCGGCAGTCTTCGAACACCAGCTCGGCTGTGTCGGATGAGCGCCACCCCATCTTTTCCAGCTGTTGAGCCACGCTGAAACCCGGCGTGCCCCGCTCTACAATGAAGATCGAAACCCCACGCGAGCCCTGGGCCTCCAGATCGGTTTTGGCGGCAATGAAGACGACATCCGCCAAAACGCCATTGGTGATGTATATCTTGCTGCCATTGAGCACCCAATAATCGCCGTCCTGCACTGCCCGGGTCCGGATCGCTGCCACATCTGACCCTGCGTCCGGTTCGGTAACCCCAACAGCGGTGATCAGGTCCCCCGCCACGATGCCGGGCATATATTTGTCTTGCTGGGCCTCGGTACCGGCGTTGGCCAGGTGCGGTGAGGCCATGTCGGTGTGCACCAGGGCAGTAATGGCAAAGCCGCCAAAGGTTGAGCGCCCAAGTTCTTCTGCCAAAAGTGCCGTGCCCAGATATCCCATTTCCGCACCGCCATATCGTTCTGGGTAGCGCAGGCCGAAAAAGCCCAGATCTCCCATCTTTTTCAAGACATCGCGGGGCACATGCCCATCGCGCTCCCAGTCTTCGCCGTGCGGATCGACCTCTTCGCGGATAAAACGCCGGATCTGGTCGCGGAGTATGCCGTGTTCTTCGCCGAAGAAGGGGGAAACCATGGGCTGTCTTCCTTGCAGTTTGAGCGCGCCTTGAATGACACGTCACCCGGCGCTCGTCCAGTTTTGCGCCGTCTATAGCTGCCATTTGCTCGCAACCGAACAGGCTGGTAGACAGTCATAAGTAAAAACCACCCTCAAAAGAGCACCAAGCCATGAGCGCCAAGCAAGCCCGCACCACGGCAATAGCAGAAACCTTAGAGAAGATCCGCAGCGAGTTCGCTCACGGCGCCAGCGATGACGCACTTTCAAAGGTCAGAGCCCATTTGATGGCCTTGGCCAGCAGGACCGAGCTCTTCTCCAGAACCGATTTTCCGCTGCCTGAAGAAGGCAAGAACGAACGCACATTCCTGATCCAGGAGGATGAGGATGGCGGCTATGCATTATATGTGAATTCCGGTCTGAAGGGCCAAACTACCCGGCCCCACGATCATGGCGCGTCCTGGGCCATCGTGGTGGCGGTGGAAGGCGATGAGCGCCACCGGGTCTACCGCCGCGTTGACGATGGCGCGGTTGAGGGCAAAGGCGAGGTTGAGGTGATTGACGAAATCGACGTCAGTCCAGGGCACGGTATCTGCCTGCCGGAATCTGGCATCCACTCCATCCACGCGCTTGGCGAGGCCCCGCTCCTGCATCTGCACCTCTACGGCAAATCCTTCGCCAACCAGTCAACCCGCACGGAATATGATCTGGAAAACGGTACAACCCATGCCTATAAATTGCGTCGGCTTGATTTCATTGAGGATGCCAGATGACATCGATTAGCGTTCCGGACCTGGCGGCAAAGTTCTCCACTGATGAAGAATTCGCCCTGATCGACCCGCGCGAACAGGGAACCTTCACCCGCGGCCATCTTTTGGGCGCCAGCAACCTGCCGGTCTCCAGGTTGGAGCTGCTGGTGGAGAAAACCGTGCCGCGCAAAGGCACCGAAATCATCCTTTGCGATGATGGAGATGGGGCCGCCGCCCGCGCCACTGCCGCCCTGGAGACCATGGGCTACAGCAACGTTAAAACCCTCGCTGGCGGCGTTTCTGCCTGGGCGGTGAGTGGGTACCACGTGTTCTCCGGCGTGAACATCATCGGCAAGGCGTTTGGCGAATATCTGGAAAAGACATCCGAAACCCCGCGCATCAGCGCCGAAGATCTCCACGCCCGCAGCAAATCGGGTGAACAGATCTATCTGTTGGATGGACGCACGCCGGGCGAGCACACCAATTTCTGTATCCCCGGCGCCCTGTCCTGCCCGAACGGCGAGATGGTCTATCGCGCCCTGCCCTCAGCCCCTGAAGGCGCCACGGTGGTGGTGCACTGCGCCGGTCGCACCCGCAGTATTCTGGGTGCTCAAACCCTCATAGATGCTGGTCTCGGCAATCAGGTCCTTGCCTTGGAAAACGGGACCATGGACTGGCATTTTGCCGGACTCGACCTGGAATATGGCGCAAACAGGCCGCTGGGCGCCCCGGAAGCTGAATCCGCCGAGCAGGCAAGGCACGCAGCGGAGACTATGGCCGCACGGGTTTCAATCAATGAGATTGAGGGCGAAACGCTGCAAAGCTGGCGCCAAGACAGCGGCAATACTCTCTATCTCTATGATGTGCGCAATCCATCTGAGTTTGCTGAGGGCCACCTCCCTGGCGCCCGCAGTGCGCCGGGCGGGCAATTGGTGCAGAACGTGGACCGCTATCTGGTGACCCGGAACGCCCGCAGCGTGCTGATCGACACCGATGGGGTTCGGGCCAAGGCATCCGCCTATTGGCTGGCCCGCATGGGATACCGGAACATCCATGTCTTCACCGCTTCAAGCAACGAGCAATCCGAAACAGGCGTCGAGCCCGTCACATCTAATATTGAGAGCATAGGCGCCGGGGCGCTTGTGGGAGGCTCAAGCCGAGTTGTTGCAGATATTCGCCGTTCTCCGGCCTACCGCCGCGGCCACATTCCCGGCGCATGGTTCCTGACCCGGGCCAAACTGGGCCTGGATGCCCAAAATCTGCCAGGGGGTGACATTGTGCTGGTAAGCGACGACCCGGCCTACGCAGGCTTGGTTTCGCAGGACCTGAAGGCATTGGGGCGAAATGTGCAGGTTCTGGACGGCGGCATGCCGGCCTGGACCGCAGCGGGCGGCGATGTGGAAACTGGGTTAACAGCTCTGGCGAGTGTTCCCGACGACAGCCACGTAAATCCGAGAGATCTGGACACAAAAGAACAGATGCAGCGCGAATTCCGGCGCTATTTGGACTGGGAGATTGGTCTGATCGACATGCTGGACGGGGAACCGGCGGCACTTTGGATGAACTGACCGGCACGAAAGGCGTGCATATCACGGGTCGTTCGGGCTTTTTCTTGCCACAGTTTGAAGCCTAATGCGGTAAGGCGAGAGACGGGAGTGGGCTGTTCGGTCCGTCAAGGAAAGAACAGGCTTGTTACAGTGGGACTGGCTATGACTGCGGGTATTCGTCTCTTTTGCGCGTTTTTGTGCACGTTTTTGCTTGCGGGTTTGGCCGCAACATCTCTTCCAAGTCCTGCAAACGCTCAGCTCTTTGTTGAAAGCCCAGATCTTTCCGTTCGGATTCGCCCACCTCAAGGCGGCTGCGCCCGTGGGCGCCAGTGCACCTTTGCGGTGATTGTGGGCAATCGCGGTGAAGCCAGCTTCCGCGCGCCCATTTTTATCCGCCACCAGGCACAGCCCCGCCGGCTCCGGCTTATCGATGCAGGCTCAGCTGAATGGCGCTGTCAAACGGGCAGCGGCCAGTTGCACTGTGCCCGCCAGCAAGCCCTTTTGGCTGCAAAGGCCCGCACCCGCTATTCGGTCACCGTGTTTGTTCCCCGCGATGTGCGGCGTCGCAGGATCCGGGTGTGCGCCAACATTGATTGGCAGCGCCCTGGCGCGCTGCGGGAACGGACCCGCACAGTGCAGCGCCTATTGCTCAGCGAAGGTTACAAAATCGGCCGGCCAGATGGCGCGGCAGGCCCGGCCACCCGGGGCGGCATTGCGCAATATCAAGCAGATGAAGGATTGCGCGTTACCGGCCGGATCGACCGCGCGCTCATGGAAGAACTCACCGATGAGTGGGGCGTGGGCGATGCCCGGGCCAACAATGATCGCACCTGCGTGCAGGCCCGGGTCCGTGACGGAGGCTCATTTGAACGCGAGCCAAATGTGCTCCCGGCGCCAGATCAATCCAACCGCGCCACCCAAAGCGACACTGGCGGACGGCGCCTGCGTTGCCCACCCAGCCGCATTCAGGAAGGCCGCACTTGCGTGTGCCGTCCAGGGTTGATCGAAGATGAGACCGGCGCCTGCCTTGCAGGGAGTGGCACCGCCCCGGAGCCCAAACCAGAGATCGACCGGTCACCCCTGCCCGATCAACAAGCGGCCTGCAGCGCCGGGCGGCGGCGCACGACCAGCGGCGAGTGCGTGTGCCTGCCGGGACGCGTTGAGCAAAATGGCAGGTGCGTCATTCCCAGGCAGCAAGCCTCCTGCACCGGCGGCAAGGAACGCAACAGCGCCGGCCGCTGCGCCTGCCCGCGCGGCCTCAGAGACATTGACGGCCTCTGCCAGGTGCCTCAGGACACCTCACCTGCGCCAAAGCCGAAGAAGAAGGTGATCAAGAAGCAGCGAAAGAAAAAGGCAAAACCAGCGCCGGACGCTCCGAAAACGCCCGCAAAGAGTTCCGAAGAAACTCAGGGCAATGCCTGCAAGAACAACATGATCTTGAACGAGAACGGCAAATGCCAATGCTATCTGAATCTCAAAAATTCAAGCGGCAAATGCCTGGTCAAGGTACGTGCTAAATGCCTGCCTGGTGAGGTCATCAACGTGCGTGGCAAGTGCGAGTGCCCCAAGAACCGCGAAATACGTGACGGAAAGTGTGTTCTAAGGCAGAATTAGCCTCATGAACATTCCCGGCAACATGCAAGCGGTGCTTCTGGCCGGCCACGGCGGTCCTGAGAAACTGGATTGCCGCAACAACGCGCCCGTCCCCAGGCCGGGGCCGGCGAGGTGCTTATCGAAGTTTCCGCCTGCGGCATGAACAACACGGACATCTGGGTGCGCGAAGGCGCCTATGGCACCGACGATGACCCTGAGGCCACTGCATCGTGGCGCCGCGCCGGAGACAACACCTTGCGGTTCCCCCGCATACAAGGGGCAGATACCGCAGGTCGCATTGTGGATGTTGGAGAGGGTGTCTCCTCCGCACGCGTCGGCGAGCGGGTGATGGTTGATTTTTCCATCTACAATGGCGATGGCAAATCGTTGGTCGATATCGACTACATCGGCCATGGCCGCGACGGCGGCTACGCCGAGTATGTGGCTGTGCCTGCCGAACAGGCCTACGTCTGTGCCTCATCGATGAGCGATGCGGAGCTCGCAACCTTCTGCTGCGCATATCTCACGGGCGAACACATGCTCGACCGGGCCGGACTGGCCGCCGGCGAGACTGTGCTGATCACCGGTGCATCAGGCGGTGTTGGCTCAGCCCTGGTTCAACTGGCCAGGGCCCGCGGCGCCCTGCCTTATGCGATCTGCGGCCAGGCCAAGGCAGCCACGGTTAAAGCCCTTGGTGCGGAAGCTGTCATTGCGCGCGAGGAGCCTGATCTCATCGCCGCCGTCACAGACGCTATGGGCGGAAGGCCGCTTGATGTTGCCGCTGATCTGGTGGCTGGACCGATGTTTGCCAGTTTGATCAATCTGCTTCGGCCTGAGGGGCGCTACACCACGGCCGGCGCCATTGGTGGGCCTGTGGTCGAGCTCGATCTGCGCACAATCTATCTGAAGCACCTGACGATCCACGGCTCATCCCAAGGCACAAGAGCCGCGTTTGAGCGGCTCCATGGCTACATCGAAAGCGGCACGATCAAGCCCCTGTTGTGGCAGACCTTTCCTCTGTCTCAGATCCATGCCGCTCAGGCAGCGTTCAAGGCCAAGGACTTTGTGGGCAAATTGGTGATGCAACCCGATGCCAAATGGCAGGCCGTAACCCCGTGGAGTGAGCGCTAACCCCTAGGGAAGGCCGCCCTTGCCGCCCACCGGTCCGGGAAACTGCGGCAACCCATCTGCCAGCTGAATGCCCGGAAGCTTGGATCTGGTGTAGCAATGGCGCTGCACCTCGACCTTCTCGGGGGTGTCCAGACTGCCCAGCGCGATAAACGCCATACCGCCTGACTCAAAGGTGAGCGATGTTCCGCAAGCGCTGCAGAACTTCCGGATGATCCCGTCGGAGGATTGGTATTCAGCACTGTCACCTTGCGTCCACCGGAAGGCACCCTCGGGGAACTGCATGAAGCTCATGAACGGAGCGCCCGAAACCCTGCGGCACATGGTGCAGTGACAATAGCTTGCCCAGTTTGGCCCCTGGCTGGCCTCATACCGGATCGCGCCGCAGAGGCATCCGCCCGTCCATTCCATGCTGCTCTCCATTGACAGTTGATCTGAATACCGCGCGCCTAACCCGACCGAACAGGGCAGCATTAGTATCTGATCTTATGACACGCAAATAGCCCCCATTGATAATGGGCTGCAGCAAAGCGCTGCTCGTCAGGGTTTGCAACATGTGTTGGATGATGTCGCGAACGGCGTCAGATCGCCAAATCCTCGGTCTGCCATGTCAAATTCTATTCACTTGTTCTCTTGGCCCGAACAATTAGTCTACCGGCATGAGCAACAACGCCCTTTCAACCCCATTGAGCAACGTCAGCTTGGATGCTGTTCTCCGCGACCTGAGTTCGGTTGCCGCGCAACCCTTCGAAAGCGCAAATCCTATTCCCGGAGCAGCCAACCATTCCCTGGCGTTCCTTCAACATGAGCGTCAGGCGGTCTTTGCGAACGAATGGGTTTGCGTTGGCCGCGGCGATGAGCTCGCCGAAACCGGTGACTATCTGGTCCACGACATAGCCGATGTCCCAGTGCTGATTGTGCGCCAGGCAGATGGCACCATCAGCGCCTTCGTCAACGCCTGCGCCCACCGCTTTGCCTGCCTGGTGGGGAACGCCAGCGGCAATGCCAAGCGCTTCACCTGCCGCTACCACGCCTGGACCTATGATCTGAAGGGCGATCTGGTGCGGGCGCCCTACATGGAGATGAAACCGGACTTTGACCCCGCTCAGCATGGCCTCAGGCGCCTGCGTTGCGAGGTTTGGGAGGGCTTTGTCTATGTGACCCTGGCGGAACAGCCGGCCACCTCACTGGCATCGGTTCTGGAACCCTTGCGCGAAAACATCGTCGGGCGGTTCGATATGGCCCGTTATAAGACCGTGTTACGCGAAACCATGGTTTGGGATGCCAACTGGAAAAACTTGATGGAGAATTTCATCGAGAGCTATCATGTCCCCATCGCCCATCTCAAAACCTTTGCAAAACACAACAAACCTCTTGAGGATTACCATTGCGGCGAAGACAGCGACTATTATTGCTATCACATCGCAGCTCAGCCGGAAGAAACCGGGCCAGGCGCCGCCCATCCCGGCAATGCGCGGCTGAAGGATGAGTGGCGCAGGATGATGGTGGATTTCTGCGTCTTCCCCTGCCACCTCATCACGCTAATGCCGGATTACCTTTGGTACATCACCGTTCAACCAGCAGGCATCGGCCAGATGCACGCCACTTGGGGCGTGGCCATTCCGCCGGAAAACCTGGCCGATATTGCCGAGGAGGAATATGACGGATGGCTGGCAGGCTTTAAGGATTACATGGACATTGCCAACGACGAGGACAAAGTGCTTGTTGAAGCGCTCTACAAAGGAAGCGCCTCACCGCTCCTGCCGGCGGGAACCTATCACCCGATCGAGCGTAATCTCTGGCAGTTCGTCAGGTACCTGAACCGGGTGTGCGGCGCTAGTGCATGAGTCTGAGATGAACCGCTCCGTGCCGGTTGCCAACACTGCCTTCCTCGGGCTTGACCCGAGGATCCAGGGCGAAAAGCTCAGGTATCAGAGGTTCTGGGCCCTCGGGTCAAGCCCGAGGGCGACACCTAGAAAACTGGATTGATCAAGCCTAAAAGCAATGTGCGCTAGCGCATAACAAACGGGTCTGCCATGGGCACATCTGAGGTGTTGATCCAGGCCGTCTTGGTGCGGGTGTAATCGTAGATCGCGTCCAGTCCAGCCTCGCGTCCGTTGCCGGTGTTCTTGAAGCCGCCAAACGGCGCAATCGGCGAGACCGCTCGGTAGGTGTTGACCCAGACAATCCCAGCCTTCACACGCTTCATCATGCGGTGGGCTCTGGCCAAGTCGCGTGTAAACACGCCTGCGGCGAACGCATACTCCGATGTGTTGGCCATCTGGATGGCTTCCTCTTCATCATCGAAGGTCAGCACCGAGAGCACCGGACCAAAGAGTTCAGTGGTCACACATGGCAGGTTCGGATCGCTGCACGACAGAATGGTGGGCTCATAGTAATTGCCCTTCTCAAAGCCTTCAGGGGTCTTGCCGCCGGTCAGCAAATTGGCGCCGCCGGCCACGCTGTCAGCCACCACCTTCTCAATGCGCTGCTTCTGGCCCACGGTGGCGAGCGGACCCATTTCCGTGGCCATATCGAGCGGCGCGCCGATCTTGATGGATGGGGCCCGCGCCACCAGCCGGTCGACGAACTCATTGTGCACGCTCTTGTGCACCATCAACCTGGAGCCGGCCACGCAGGATTGGCCCGTGGCGCCGAAAATGCCGGCAATCGAGGCATTGGCGGCGCTCTCAAGATTGGCATCCTGGAACACCATGAAGGGCGACTTGCCGCCGAGCTCCAGAGAGGTAACCGCAAAATTCTCCGCCGTGTTGCGCACCACATGCCGGGCCGTTTCCGGTCCGCCGGTGAAGGCCACACGCTGCACCAGCGGATGACTTGTCAGCCTCTTGCCGCAAGGATCACCAAGACCGGTGATCACGTTGAACACGCCCTTCGGGAACCCGGCCTTGTCGACCAATTCAGCAAACTTGAGCACAGGCGACGGACCATCTTCAGAGGCTTTCACCACAACCGTATTACCGGCAGCGAGCGCCGGCCCTGCCTTCACTGCCGTAAGGAACATCTGCGAGTTCCAAGGCACCACGGCGGCGACAACCCCGAGGGGCTCGCGCGTGGTGTAAACCATCATATCGGGCTTATCGATGGGCAGAACCGAGCCTTCAATCTTGTCGGCCAGACCGCCGAAATAACGGAAGAACTCAGCCACATAGCCCGTAACGCCCTTGGTTTCGCGGATCACCTTGCCCGTGTCGCGGGTTTCAAGCTCGGCGATCTCGCCGGCGTGCTCGGCCACAAGCTCAGCCAGGCGGAACAAAAGTTTGCCGCGCTGGGTCGGCAGCATGTTGGCCCATTCAGGGTTTTCAAAAGCCCGGTGGGCCGCTTCCACGGCCTTGTCCACGTCGCCTGCGCTGGCGGCCGGGAACTTCGCCCACACTTCACCGGTGGACGGGTCCACACTGTCAAATGTCGCGCCGCCTTCTGCCTCGCAGAATTCACCATCGATGTAGAATTTCCAAACTTTGCTCATGGGCTTGCTCCCGTCCAAGTCGTTCTGTCTTTTTCTAGTCGTTCAAGAATTCAATCAGCGTCTGATTGACTGCATCTGCAGATTCCACAGGCAGCATATGCCGAGCACCGGGCACGATGCAAAGCCGCGCATCAGGAATTTCAGAGGCCATGGTCTCAGCCATGGCAGGTGTCGATCCAGGATCCAATTCGCCGGCGATCACCAACGTAGGCACCTTGATCTGCTCCAGCTTGCCGGTGACCAGATGATCTGAGGTTATGAAGATCCGGTATGCAGTGAGGAATTCGTGGGGAATGTTGCTCTTCAACCGGGTTGTGGTGGCTTCAACCACCTCCGGATGAGCAGCCTGGTAGTCCGGCGCATACCAGCGCGCCAGGGCCGCTGAGATGATCGCTTCAGGGCCATCGCGCTCAGCAGTTTCAAGCCGGCCTGCAACTGCCGCAATCTGTTCGGGGGTCCGGCGGTAGACGGCACCCATGATCACCAGCTTCTCAACCCGTTCAGGATAGGTGGTGGCAAACAATTGCAATGTGAGCCCCCCAAACGAGAACCCCACCAGCACGGCCTTTTCCAGTCCCGCAGCGTCCATCACCTCGCGCAGTTGCTCCACATAGTCGTGCAAGGTCAGGTCGCGATCAGGCTTGCGGCAATCACCATGCCCAAGCAGGTCATAGGTGATCACCCTTGCATGGGAACTGAGTGCCGGGACTTGCGCATCCCAGCAGGTCTTGTCCAGCCCCACGCCGTGTAGGAAGATTATGGCTGGCTTGTCTGCGCTCACGACTTGCCATCCGATGGTCTGCCGGCCACCACACCGCCTGCCTCAGCAGCCATGCGGTCCATGTCTTCAAGGTCCTGGTAGCGGTTGCCAATCCGCGGGTGGGCCCGCCCACCCGATGAAGCGCCGAGCGCAACGATGATCTCATCTGGGCCGGGAGCGTCGGAGATCGAGAACTCCAAGGTGATGTAGTGAGAGCGTTGACCGGCGTCATTCTTTTCCATCATTGGAATTTGGATGGAGCAGTCCGGCCCGCCGCGCTTGTTTGTAAACGAGAGGTAAGACGCTCCCCCCACCGCATCACGGAACTTGTTGCCGAACCACAAGGTGTGGATGAAGCCCGAGGCATGCTCGATTTCACCGTTCTGCCCCACCACAGCCGCCTTGCCATAGGCCTGAACATCATCGGCGGTGCCCAGTTCATGGAAGATCAACGGCACCAGCAAATCACCCAGAGGCGGCGCCTGCTCCATGATTGCCGGGCGCAGGTCCTCAACGAATCCCTGCCCGGCCCAAGGATTGCGGATAACCGCAGCCACGCCCACCATCTTGATCGGCGTGGAAATTTCCTTTTGTCCCTCAATGTATGTGGTGTCCACATGGGTCACAACCTTGCGGATTTGAGGCCCCTGTCCCATTCAAACTCTCCCTCCAAGCGAAGGCATGTGCGGCCTTCGAAACATAAATTGTGTGGTGCTCTGTGATGATCCAGCGGCGACCCGGAAAGGGCCGCCGCTGGGAGATGATTATTCGGCTGCTTGCAGGTTCACGTCACCATCCGCAAACCGCGGCATGACTTCCTCTGTAAACAGTTTCACCGACCGCATGGCCGCATCGTGCGAGACCCCGGGGAAGTGAGACCAGACCAAAAGCGCCTCAAGGTTCAGCTCGCTCTGCAGTTCTTCAATTTTCTCCGCCACGTAATCTGGGGTGCCGAACAGCAGATTGCGCGGGTGCAGCCATTCATAACTGAGTAGATCCAGCTTGCCCGCCGTCTCCGGCAACTCTTCACCAAGGTGACGGTGGTTGCCCAGTCCGCGCCAATGGCAAACCCAGCGCAGATACTCCATGATGCCCTCGCTGGCGAGCCGTTCGGCTTCCTCCATGGTCTCAGCCACGAACATGTCACGCACCAGAGCAACGCCCTTGCCCAGCGGCACATCCTTGCCCTGGGCTTCAGACCGTTTGTCCCGGTAAAGCTCAAAACGCGGCTTCAAGGCATCAACAGGCGGGATCCACATCATGCAATTCAGATCGTTCTCTGCAGCAAACTGAATGGAGAGCGGCGAATCCACCACCTGCCAAAGCGGCGGTGTGGGCTGCTGCAGCGGCCGGGGCACCAGAGCCAGCTTTTGGATCTCCTTGGTGTCCAGATCCATGAAGCTCTCATCCTTCGGGCTCATGGCATGGTCCCACAGAACGCCGGGCTCCGGGATGGTCATCATCTCGCCGTCGAACTCAAAGTACTCCCCGGTCCAGGCCCGCCGGATCACTTCCAGGCTGTCGCGGAACAGTTTGAAGTTTTGCTCAGGATTGCGCGTGTCGGCCACCTTGTTCAGGTTCACCGCCTCGCGCCCGTAGATGCCGCGCCCCATGCCGCATTCCACGCGCCCTCCGGACATGTGGTCCAGTATGGCGAGATCTTCGGCAAACCGTATTGGGTTCCAGTAGGTGATGATGTTGGCTGCCTGGCCAATCCGCAATTTCCTGGTGTGGGCTGCGGCCCAGGTGCTCATCATCACCGGGTTCGGGCACACCTCAAAACCTTCATGGCCAAAATGGTGCTCGGTAAACCAGATCGACCACCAATCGTTCTGATCGATATAACGGGCCAAATCGATGGTTTCGTCCAGCACCTGGCCATAGGGCTTTTCGTTATGGCGGTTATTTTGGTTGGCAAAGTATCCAAAACGCATGGGTGCGTCTCCTCAAGGGCTCAAGTTAGCTTTCATTGCCCTGGAAGTCACCAAACTTGCCGCGATGGAAGACCAAGGGTTCAACATGTGTCTGTGACATCTGAAAACCTTTGACCTCGCCCAGCACGATCCGGTGATCTCCACCCGGCAACACCTGCGAGAGATCGCAATCGACGACGCAGAGCGCATCCTCAAGGCACGGCACACCACGTTCGGTCTCGCCGGAGAGCACCGGCGCCCCATCGGTCATCGGCCTCCCGGCAAAGTGCCAGGCCACATCTTCTTGGCCCTTGGCCAGGATTTGAATGGCAAACCGGCCCGAATTGCGCATGGCGCTCAGGGTCCGGCTGTCTCTGGCAAAGCACACAAGAACAAGCGGAGGATCGAGGGAAACCGAGGTGAATGAGTTTGCCGTGGCCCCGCTCACTTCGCCGGAAACCGACATTGCGCTGACAACGGTCACGCCGGTCGCAAAGGTGCCGAATACCCCGCGCAGGTCCCTTGGCTCAAACGCCTTGGTGTCTGCATCGTGATAGCCTGCATCGATCAGACGGCCGTCTGCATCAAACGCAATTTCAGATTCTAGAAAGTAGCTGCCCACGGGGTCTCACCGCGCCTCAAGTTGATTGCTTCTCAAATCGGCGCCCACCGTTTTAACTCACTAGCGCACCCGCTTGAGCGACACACACCATTTCAAAGCTCACTGCGTGTCCACTTGAGCATCCATCGCCTATAGCAGGGTTTAGGGCATGTGGAAAGAGAGATGACGCGGCGTCAGCTATTTATTGGCGGGCGGAAGAACGCCTCCAGATCGCCAAAGCCGATTGCATCGTCGGAATAGCTGAATGTGCCCTTTGTGGCCATTTCCTCACCAGCTCTCACCAGCGCCCCGAAAGCCGCTCGGAACAAGGCAGAGCCCACGCTGACACGTTTGACGCCTGCAGCCTCCAACTCTTCAAGGCCGTGTGATATGCCGGGCAAGCCCATAACCACATTCACCGGCTTGCTGACAGCACTGCACACCAGCTTGATCGTCTCAATGTCGCGCAAGCCCGGTGCATAGAGCACATCGGCTCCCGCTTCCTCGAAAGCCTGCAACCGGGCAATCACGTCATCCATGTCATGTATCCCCCACAACAGGTTCTCGCTCCTGGCGGTGAGCACAAAGTCATGCCCGAGACTGTCACGCGCCTCGCAGGCCGCCCTCACCCGTTCCACCGCAAGCGACATTTCGAATATCGGCTTCTTTCGGTCGCCAGTGTGATCTTCGATGGAGCCACCGGCCAGGCCGGTTTTCGCCGCTTCCACAATTGTCTCAAAAGCGCTCTCAGGGCTGTCTCCAAAACCCTTCTCAAGATCAGCGTTGACCGGAAGCGGTGTGGCTTCGACAATTTCTCTGCAGTGGCCCAGAACAGCTTCCTGGCTCAATGTGCCTTCCACCTTCCCAAGGCCAAAGGCAAAGCCTGCGCTCGTGGTGGCAAGGGCCTCAAAGCCCATGCGGGCCAGGATGCGCGACGAGCCCGCATCCCAGGGATTTGGAATGATAAAGGCGCCATCGCGCTCATGCAGTTTCCGGAACGTCTCAGCGGAATGTGTCATTGCAGTTCCTCATGAAATTGTGGAGGCGGTGATGTGGTTCGCCCATTATGGCAATCCTAATGTGTCTCTCCTGACAACCTCCTGTCAGCAACACGCGCCTCGAGAGCCTCACGTACCGGTTTGGCAAAGCTGCGGCTGACCGGCAACGATGTTCCATCCCGCATCTTTAGGAGCAGTTTTCCGCCCTCACGCTGCAACTCTTCAACCGCATCAAACGCCGCCCAGTGGGATCGGTGTATTTGCAAACCCTCATAACCCTTCAACTCATCCAACGCTTCCTGAAAGCGGAGCAGGATGAGCGCTGCTCCCTTGATTGTCACCACCTCCACGTAATGATCCTGCATGGACAGATAGAGCAGCGTTCCTCGTTTCTCGGCAGGCAATCGGCGCAGCAGTTTTTCTCCCGGTTTGGCTCCACGAGCAGGCGCGGCCAGTTCCGGCGCGGCCTCTTGAAGAAACAAGGTTGCGAGCAATCCCAGCAGCACTGAGATTGGTGCCGACAATGCGATCTGCCATACCGTGCCAGCCAGGGTCAGCGGGCGGGCAAACACTTGCGCGCCCACCAGTTCCACAACAAGGCCAATCGGCACCGCCGCAAACAGTGCCCCCACCAAAACGGTTGCCATGTCTGAAAACGCCGGTTTCTGACGCACGGCACCGCAAAAGGAAATCACAGCCAGCGCAATGCCCCAGGTCAGGATCTGGACAATGACCCAATAGCCAAGGCGCGCGGGGAACTTGAGGCTCTCAAAAGTGCCAAACGGGCCGGTCAGCGCGAAGATGGCGCAGACGATCGCAAACACGATCCACAAGCGCGGACGACGGATAATGGATGTCAATTCACGAAGCGCGAACTGCAGTGTTGGCTGTTTCACGAAGCTATCCATTCACTCTGCGTAACCTTGATTCCCAGCCAGACTGGCCCGGGTGCACGGTCTCTGAAGCATCCAAACCACTGCCCTAGTGAGAGACCAAAGATGAACATCGCCCCCCTTTTGATTGCTTCGCCAATGGTGCAAATCCATGTCGCCTTCGCCCTCACCGCAATCTGCGCCACCGTAGCGCTTGCAATCTACAAAAAAGGAACGCCCACGCATAGATGGCTGGGCCGCGCCGCTGCCGCAGCAATGGGGCTGACCGCCCTGTCATCTTTTTTCATCCTGGAGCTGAATGCAGGCCGGTTCAGCTACATCCATATTCTCTCGGTGGTGACCTTGTTTGGTCTTGTCAGCGGATTTCGTGCTGCCCGCCTGGGCGATCGCCGGGCTCATGTGAGATCAATGGTGACGACCGCCGTGCTCGGCCTGGGTGTTGCCGGCGCCTTCACCTTCGTGCCGGGCCGCCTGATGTGGCGCATGTTCATGGGGTGACCGCGTATGCCTCCAACCACGACAATCCGGCCTGGGTTGTGTCAAGCGGCACATATTCAGCCCCCACAAAACCTGTGTACCCCAGGTCATCCAGCGCGCCCAACAGCCACGGATAGGCAACCTCGCCTGTATCTGGTTCGTTGCGCCCCGGCACGCCGGCAATCTGCACGTGGGCAATCAAGGGCAAGTGAGCTTCGAGACGCTTTGTCAGATCGCCTTGCATGATTTGGATGTGATAGCAGTCAAACATCATCTTGAGATTTGGCACTCCAATTTCTTCAATGATCTTTGCTGCTTGGTCCACATTGCTAAGAAAGTACTCCGGCACGTCGCGCCGGTTGATGGGCTCTATGAGAATGCCAACGCCCGCTGCCGCAGCGCGGTCTGCGGCGTAGCGCAGGTTCTCCACAAACACCTCGTGCGCCCCATCCCTGGAGGCCGACTGTCCGGCCATGACATGAACGTTGAATGTGCCGGTTGCCGCCGCATAGGCGATCGCCTGATCGATCGCCGCCCGCGCACGCTCCTCAGCACCCGGCAAAGCGGCCAATCCGAACTCCCCTGCCTCGGTGTCACCCCGCACAGTGTTGAGCCCCACCATGGGCAGGCCGGTTGCCTCCAGCGCCTTGCACACGTCCTCTTCGGGCACATCGTAGGGGAAGTGGCACTCCACCGCCTCAAACCCTGCATCGTGCGCTGCCAGAATTGCCTTGGGCAGTTCAAGCTCGGTCCACAAAAATCCAAGGTTTGCAGAAAATTTCGTCATGATTGCCTCGTGTTATGCCGCAAACGCACCTTGAACCGATTGCCCCCATGAGGCAATGTTCGGCCCTGAGAATTTGGCTGGACGTTTGATCGAACACCATCCCGAAAACCACTTTCAAAAAAGGGACGAACGCATGGACGCGTTGAGGGACAAACTTGGGCGCGGCGATTTTGTGATCACCGCTGAAATCACACCGCCGCTGGGCGCCTCCACCGAGGCGGTACTTGCCCGCGCAGAGCCGCTGAAGGGCCTGGCAGACGCGGTCAACATCACAGATGGCGCCGGTGCGCGCGCAGCCATGTCGAGCATCGCCTGCGGAGCGATCATGGCCGCTGAAGGCATTGAGCCCATCATGCAGCTCACCTGCCGCGACCGGAACCGCATTGGCCTGGCCTCAGACCTTCTGGGCGCCTCCGCCATGGGCGTGCACAATATGCTGGTGCTCCACGGCGATGACCCCAAGGGCGGTGACATGCCTGAGGCCACCGGCGTTTACGATCTTGATTCGCGCGGCGTCATGGACCTTGCCCGCATGATGCGCGATGAGGCCAAGTTGCCATCCGGCCGGGAAATCAAACCGGCGCCAGATTTCTTCATCGCCTGCGCCGACATGCCCATGGACCCCAAACCCGATTGGGCTCCGACCGGTCTGGAGTCCAAGATTGAGTCCGGGGCTGAATTCGCGCAAACACAGTTCTGTTTCGACACCGGTGTTGCGGAGCGCTATTTCGCCCGCCTGCGCGAACATGGCGTGACCGACAAGCTGAAGTTCGTTGTGGGCATCGGCCCCCTCGCCTCATCGAAACAGGCCCGCTTCATGGATGAGAACCTGTTCGGTGTCACCATTCCAGACCACATCATCGAACGGCTCGATGCCGCTGAGGACCAGAAGGCTGAAGGGCGCAAAATTTGTGTGGAGCTGATGGAAGCCTATCAAAACATTGACGGCATCGCTGGCGTACACATTATGGCCCCCATGCAAGGCGGCAAGGCGATTGCCGAGACCATTCGCATGTCCGGCTTGCGCTAACCCAAACCTGAAGGCAAATCCGGCATGACCGATTTTGACCAAATCCTCTCCAAGAGCACCCGCGGCGTTGAGGATTCCATCATCATAAAGATGGCCCAGCGGGCCCGCGATCTGAAATCCAAGGGCCGCGACGTGGTGAGCCTGACCATTGGGGAGCCGGACTTCGACACGCCCCAATTCATCAAGCAAGCCGCGACCGATGCCATGGATGCCGGCTTCACCCACTATTCGCCCATGCCCGGCATGCCCCAGCTCCGCGAGGCGCTCTCAGCCAAGCTCAAGGCGGAAAACGGCCTGACCTACAGCACAGATGAAATCGTCATCACCAACGGCGCCAAACAGGCCATCACCAACGCCGCCTTCGCCCTTTTGGACCCAAACGATGAGGTGATTATGCCAACGCCTTTCTGGGTGGCGTATGAGGGCATATCGGTCATGGCCGGCGGCAAGCCGGTGATCTTAAAGACCACCTCCAAGGACGGCTTCAAAATGACCCCGGCTGCCCTTGAAGCTGCCGTAACAGACCGCACCAAGCTCTTGATCTTCTCCAATCCATGCAACCCGTCGGGCGCCGTCTATACCAGGGACGAACTGGAAGCGCTCGCCGCCATCGTGCGCAAGCACCCGCGCATGATGGTCATGTCCGATGAGATCTACGAGTATATCGTATTCGACAAGCCACACGTGTCGTTCGGCACGCTGGAGGGCATGCGCGAGCGCACCATCACCATCAATGGCTTTTCAAAGGGCTTTGCCATGACCGGCTGGCGCCTGGGCTTCCTGGCCGCCGCATTCCCCGTCGCCAAGGCCTGTGCCAAGGTTCAAGGCACCTTCACCGCCGGGGCCAACGCCTTCGTTCAGATGGCGGGCGTCATCGCCTTGGGCGAAAGCCGCGAGGAGTGCCGCAAGATGACAGCGTCGTATCATTCGCGCCGCGATCTCATCTCCAGGCTATTGGCGGATATTCCAGGCGTGAGCGTGCGCCCGCCCAATGGCACGTTCTATATATTCCCTGATGTTTCAGCGCACCTCGGCAAGACCGCAGGCAACCACCGGGTCGAGACGGTTGAAGATCTTTGCATGTGGCTGCTGGACGAACACGACGTGGCCACAGTGCCAGGCGGTGCCTTCGGCGACCCAGATTGCCTCAGGATGTCGTTTGCCTGCAGCGAGGAAGATATCGAGAAGGGTATCGGCCGCATGAAGGAAGCCCTTGGCCTCCTGAGCTGATGCCACCTCTCAGGCGGCCTTGTAGGTAACAGTCAGATCGCTCGCAGCACTGCTTTCAAAGTAGCCATGCGCGGCATCGATAAAGGCCTGGATCAATCTGCGCGGTTTGCCGCCAAGATGGCCCAGAGCCAGTTTCAGCGGCGCAACGTCCGATCGGATGGGCACGGCCGTCACCTCGTCTCCAGCATAGGTCACAGAACTGGCGGGCAGCATGTTCAGAATCGAGCAACCAACCCCAGCCCCCACCATGCTGCGCACCATTTCATGGGTGGACGCGGTGGCGACGACGTTAGCGCCCCCTCCCGCCTCTTCCAACAGACCGCGGTAATATTCGTTGGTTACGGGCAAGTCCAAGAGCACCAGCGGCTCCTCGCGAAGCTCCGCCAGATCAACAAACTGTTTGCTGGCCGTGGAATGTCCCTGCGGAACGAGCACATATGGCGGCGCCTCGATCAGGGTCTCGTAGGCAATCCCCGTCCGCACGTTCTCTGCAACAAACAAGATCAGATCATACTCTCCGTTGAGCAATCCGGACTGGGCACGCTCGTTGTCCACCTCTGCAAGGCTCAGCGTGACCCCGGGATGATCCTGGACCAGAGGTCCAACAATGGCCGGCAGGAACGCCGGCGCCACAGGAGCATAATAGCCCACCGACAGGTTGCCCGAGAGGGCCGTGCGCAGCTCAGCGCCCTCCAGCAGCAAGCTGTCGTACTCTTCAACCAGATGGCGGATCTTGCGCATCATCGCCTTGCCCGCCGCCGTCGGTCTGATGCCCTTGGCCGGGTATCTCTGCACGAGCTTCAGTTCAAACTCAGCCTCCACAAGCTCAATGGCGCTGGAAACGGCAGACGGCACCACGTTGTGCACCTCGGCTGCCTTAGAGATTGAGCCGCGCTCGGCAGCTGAAAGAAAATAGTGCAGCGATTTAATCGAAACCCGCATGGGAGAAACCTTAAACATCAAAATTTCTGATGTTATCGCTCATAAAGTTCTATTTTTCAAATTTTAGGTACCGTGAGACAACGCCCCCCACGGAACATGAGGGATGGGACGATGGCTCTTCAGGAAACAACCGGCAGCACAAGCGCGCCTAAACAGAGCGCCCTAGCGCGGCAGTGGCATCATATTCCAGCCGTGCCGGTGCAGGCCTCGCCTTTGTTCACCTGGCCACCTAAACCGTTGAACTATCTCAAGTGGGTCTCCGACAGATGGTTTGCGATTGCGGAAAATTCCATCCTGGTCACTGTTGCCTGCATCTCGTGGTTCTGGTTCCAACCCGGCCTGGAGGAGAGCAAGACGATGGCATTTGGTTGGATTGCCGAAATGTATGTGCGGAACTTCATCCTCCTGCTCTGCGTGGCCGGAGGGTTGCATTTGTATTTCTACACCTGGCGGCGCCAGCACCAGAACCTGCAGTATGATACACGCGAGCTGAAAGCCCCCAGCCGCGCCTTCACGTTCAAGAGCCAGCTCTTCGACAACATGTTCTGGTCGCTCGGCAGCGGCGTCGCCTTCTGGACCGCCTATGAGGCGCTGATGTTCTGGGGCATGGCCAACGGTTATGCGCCCATGCTGGCCTGGAGCACCAACCCGGTATGGTTCATCGCCCTCTTCGTGCTGACGCCGATGTGGATCTCATTTCACTTCTACTGGATCCACCGCCTGATCCATTGGCCGCCGCTGTATAAGGCCGTGCACGCGCTGCACCACCGCAACACCAACGTGGGCCCCTGGTCCGGCCTCTCCATGCACCCTGTGGAACACCTGTTGTTCTTCTCCTCAATCCTGATCCACTGGGTTCTGCCCGCCCACCCGATCCACATCCTGTTCCACATGCAGCACCAGGCCCTCACAGCCGCAACATCACACACCGGCTTTGAAGGCATGGTGGTGAAAGACAGGAGCCGGCTGGCGCTGGGCACCTTCCACCACCAGATGCATCACCGCTATTTTGAGTGCAACTACGGCAACCTGGAAGTGCCCTGGGACAAGTGGTTCGGCTCGTTCCATGACGGAACGGACGCCTCCCACCAGAAGTTCAAGGAACGGCGTCGGCAGATGACCGGGAACGCTTAAGCTCAGCTCTACTTCGGCAACAGATCCGCAGCGATTGCGGACAAGTTGCGCTCGTGTCCGGTGTCGATGCTGATGGTGGCTGTCATCCCGGCCCTGAGCGCCGGTGAGCTTGGGCGCGGCACCAGCTTGAGCCGCAGAGGCACGCGCTGCACAACCTTCACCCAATTGCCCGTCGCATTCTGGGCCGGCAGCAAGGAAAACTCAGCGCCGGTTGCCGGGCTGATGCTCTCCACCTCAGCGTCCCACGTAACGTTCGGATAGGCATCCAGCACCACGGTCGCCTTCTGGCCCACCGTGATATGGGTCAGCTTGACCTCTTTGATGTTCACTTGAACCCAATAATCGCCGGTTTTCACCAGCGCGAACACCGCACTGCCCGCTTCAATATGTTCGCCGCCTTGCAGGGTTACCTTGCTCAGGCGGCCTGCGTCCGGCGCGCGAACTTCGGCGCGGCTGAGATCAAGCTCTGCCCGCTCCTGTTTTGCCAGAGCGGCCAGATAAAGAGGGTGTTGCTCCACCGGAAGCTTAGGGTCGCCGCCAAGTTCCGCCACAACCTTGTTGATCCGCTGCCGGCTCGACTGAACCGAGCGCTTGGCCATGGAGAGCTCGTGCTCGGCCTTCTCCTGTTTTGACCCGGCCGCAAAGCCTGTGGTCTTCAGCTTGCCCTGGCGCACCACTTCCAGCTTCAAATAGCGCACCCGCTCTTCGGCCGATTCAATCTCACTCAGTTCTTCTGCGTAGCTGGCGCGAAACGCAGCGATCTTATGCCGGACGCTCGCCAGCTCAGCCTTGGCCTCTGCAAGAGCAATCTTAAACGGCCGTGGATCAAGCCGGAAGAGAACCTGTCCGCCGAAAACCTTCTGGTTCTCCCGAACCAGCACATCGGAAACCCTACCCTCAATCTCCGGGCTGATCTGGATGATGTCTGCCTTCACATAGGCATTTTCGCTGGTGACATATCTTCCGCCCGAGGCATAGATTGCCGCCCCGGCAACAATGAGCACGATCGGCACAATGCCGAGCAGTATTCCACGTAGAATTGAGGTCTTGCGCTTTGTCATAAGCTGATACTCTGAGCCGATGCGCACCGCGCACAGCTCCAATCTTGAGCTGATTCCTTTTCGCGCCGAAGGTCAAGGCAAATTTGGCAGAACATACGTTTCTTTGAGAGTGAATAGGGCTGGCGGTATGCGCTTATTACCGTACACTGCTTACCTATCTCTTAGCCAATCTAGTGAAGCATGACAAAAAACCAAAAACATTCATTTTCAAAAGCTTAAACGAACTAACGGATTCCGTTTCGCAGGCAAATGCAATTCAACAATGACATCCGGTCTCGAGATCTCGAATGTTGCAGGTTAGTTTTTTTCACGCAAAGGCTGCGCCAATAGAATGACTGACGTCGCCGTATCAGAGCAATCCCTGCCCACCGGTTTTCAGCGCTGGGCGATTGTGGTTTGCGGCACGGCGGGCACTTGGTCCTACTCGTTCACATGGAACTCCGTTGGCGTCGCCCTGCCCGATATGAAGGGAACCTTTGCGGCCACCAACGACCAGATCGCCTGGGTCATGATCGCCTTCGTGGTCGGCGGCGCCGCCATGACCGCCACCATCGGCTGGCTGGCCTCGCAGGTGGGTCGCAAGGAGCTCTTCCTGTGGGGGCTTGGCGGCTACACGATCTCGCTTGTTGGCTGCGGCGCAGCCACATCCCTAGAGGCCGAAGTGTTCTGGCGGCTCATCCAAGGGCTGTCGGGGGCGCCGCTCTTGTCTCTTGGCCAGTTGATTGTGGTCAACGCCTTCCCCCGAGAACGCTACACCCAGGCCACCGCGCTATGGGCGCTTGGGTTCGTCACCGGCAATGTGGTGGCGCCTGCCCTTGGCGGATATTTAATCGAGCACTTCGGGTGGCCGTGGATCTTTTATGCAAACATTCCCCTGGTCATGGCTGTGTTCGCCCTGGGCTTTGCCATGATCCCCAAAACGCCAAGAACCGCCCAGCGCCTCGACTGGATTGGCTTTGCCTCCCTGATCTGCGGTGTCGCGCTTCTGCAATACACCCTGGCCCGCGCCGAGCACCTGGACTGGTTCTCCTCCAACGAGATTATCGCCGGAACCTTCTTCTCCGTACTGCTGCTCTACATCTTCTTCGCCCACACCTTCACCGCCAAGAACACATTCATCGACCGCAGACTTTTGACCGACCGAAACTTCCTCCTCGGCATGGTGGTGGTCTTTGTCATGGGGGCCGTAATCTTCCTACCGCTGCTTTTGCTGCCGCTCATGCTGCAGCAGATCGCGGGCTATCCGGCGATCGAGATCGGCGAGCTTTTGTTCGTTCGAGGCTTCGGCTCAATCTCGGGCCTCATCATCATGACCCAGATCAAGGAGCGCGTAGACCCGCGCCCGCTGGTCATCCTGGGGCTGCTCTTCAGCCTGATCCCAGCGTGGCGCATGGCCTATTGGACCCCGGAAGTGCTGCCGTTTGAAGTGATGTGGACCAATTTCCTGCAAGGCATCGGAACAAGCCTCCTGTGGGCCCCGCTCAACCGGCTCGTGCTCTCCAAACTGGAGGGCACTCTTCAAAACCAGGGGTTTGCCTTGTTTTACCTGACCTATGATATCGGCAACGCCATTGGCACCGCCATGATCATTGGCCTGCACACCCGGCACAGCCAGATCAACCACGCCCTTTTGACCGAGCACGTGACCCCGTTCAACGAGCTCTGGCGCTACACCACCCTGCGCGGCAATTGGTCGTTGAGCAATCTGGAAAGCCTCAAGGCATTCGACAACGAAATCGCACGCCAGGCCGCAATGATCGCCTACAACAACAGCTTCCTGATTGTCGCCATTCTGACCGCGGCCACGGCACCGCTCTTGTTGCTGTTCCGGCGCAAGAAGGACGATGCCTGATCAGGCGACGCCGGGTGATCTGCACGAAATCTGCTGAAATCGTCCATTGGGGCCACATGTGGCCTGCCTACTTTCCCTGCCCAAGACAGCACTTACGCACGGCAGAGAGGCAACAGGCCATGATCAATCGACGGACGTTTCTCAAAAAACTCGGACTGGTGATGGCCGGTGGCATGGCGCTTGGCGGTTATGGCTTTGGCATCGAACCCTTCAGGCTGCGCGTCAAGCGACACGAAGTGGGCCTGGACACATGGCCCACCGGACACCGCACCCGGATTGCAGCGCTGGCGGACATTCATGCTTGCCGGCCCTGGATGTCACCTTCACGTATCCGGTCCATCGTTGCGCAAACCAACACGTTGAACCCCGATCTGATTGTCCTGCTCGGCGACTACTCTGCTGGCCATCCTTGGGTCACAGGCGACGTACATTCACGCGACTGGTCAAAGGCGCTGTCTGGCCTGGCTGCTCCGTTGGGTGTTCATGCGGTAATGGGCAACCACGATTGGTGGGAAGATAAGACCGCGCAAAGACGCGGCACCGGCCCGGTGTTCGGCCAGCCGGCTTTGGAAAAAGCTGGCATCGCTGTCTATGAAAACGACCTATCGGCGGTCAATCACAAGGGCCATCGTTTCTGGCTCGCAGGCCTGGGCGACCAGTTGGCGTTGATCCAGCGCAGAAATACCGGGCGTAGAACCTTCCGCGGCGTCGATGACCTTACCGGCACACTTGCAAAAGCGGGTGATAGCGCGCCGGTAATCTTGCTTGCTCACGAACCGGATATTTTCCCAAAAGTGCCAGATCAGGTTTGCCTCACCCTGTCGGGCCACACCCATGGCGGACAGGTGCGGCTCTTGGGGTACTCACCGGTCGTGCCGTCAAGGTATGGCAACCGCTATGCCTATGGGCACATCGTCGAAACGGCGCCCCATCCCGGTGCACGCCCGCGTCATCTGGTGGTGTCCGGCGGGCTCGGCAATTCCATCTTGCCGGTGCGATTTGGCGTGCCGCCGGAGATCACCGTGATCGATGTGGTCGGACGCAAGGCGAACGCAATCTGAACCCATACCCGCTGCGCATACCTGTCCTGTGCCCAGCGCGGTTGCTCATTCAGTGTGGTTGCCCCAATCTGGCCCTTCGTCCCTCTCGGCGGCTTGAGTTCAAGCCACACACCTTGTATTCAGCCGCCGAGACCCATACCTGCCGGAGCAAACACTCCAACACGGCCCCAGCCTTCACATTGCACGAGGAACACAATGCTCAGAAAATCCGATTTCTACATCGACGGCGCCTGGGTTGCGCCCGCCACGGCCAACGATTTCAATGTCATCAACCCCGCGAACGAAGAGCCCTGCGCAGTGATCTCGCTCGGTGCCAAGGCCGACGTGGACAAGGCGGTGGCCGCGGCCCGTGCAGCATTCGTCAGCTGGAGTGAAACCTCACCGGAAGAGCGTCTGGGCTACATTGAAAAACTGGCAGAGATCTATGCCGGCCGTGTCGACGAGATGGCCGCCGCCATCACCAGCGAGATGGGGGCGCCAACCACGCTCTCAACCAACGCCCAGGCCGCGGCAGGCCTGGGCCACATCAAGGCCTTCATCAGAACCCTGAAGGCGTTCGTCTACGAGCACCCCTTGCGCGAGAACGCCACCGAAGAGCACATCATCCACGAACCCATCGGCGTGTGCGGGCTCATCACCCCGTGGAACTGGCCCATGAACCAGATCGCCCTGAAAGTGATCCCCGCGGTTGGCACCGGCTGCACGGTTCTGTTGAAGCCCTCCGAGATTGCCCCTCTGTCAGCCTTGCTGTTTGCCGAAATGATGGATGAGGCCGGCTTCCCGGCCGGTGTCTTCAATCTGGTGAACGGCGATGGACCCACCGTCGGCGAAGCCATGTCGGCCCATCCAGGCATCGACATGATGTCGTTCACCGGCTCTGCCCGCGGCGGCATTGCGGTGACCAAGGGTGCAGCCGACACGGTGAAACGCGTCACCTTGGAGCTGGGCGGCAAGGGCCCCAACATCATCTTTGCCGACGCCGACACCGAAAAGGCCGTCAAGCGCGGCGCCATCCACTGCTTCAACAACACCGGCCAATCCTGCAACGCCCCAACCCGCATGCTGGTTGAGCGTGCGGTCTATGATCAGGCCGTCGAAGTGGCCGCTGCAACCGCAGGGAAGACCACCGTGGGTGACCCGGCAGAAGAAGGCCGGCACATTGGGCCCCTGGTCTCTGAGATGCAGTACGACAAGGTGCAACGCCTGATCCAGGCCGGCATCGACGAAGGCGCGCGGCTTGTGGCTGGCGGCACCGGCCGTCCTGACGGTCTCAACCGCGGCTACTTCGCCCGCCCCACCGTGTTTGCCGATGTGAACAACGAAATGACCATCGCACGCGAAGAGATCTTCGGGCCGGTGCTCTCCATCATCCCGTTCGACACGGAAGAAGAAGCCATCGAAATCGCCAACGACACGGCCTTCGGCCTCACAGCCTACGTGCAGGGCGGCGATCAGAAACAGGTGCAGAACGTGGCCCGCAAACTGCGCTCCGGCATGGTTCAGCTCAACGGTGCCCAACGCGCCTCAGGCAGCCCGTTCGGCGGCTACAAGCAATCCGGCAATGGCCGCGAAGGCGGCACCTGGGGCCTTGAGGACTTTCTTGAGGTGAAAGCCGTCGCAGGTTGGGATGAAAGCGCCGAAGCCTGATGCCAGACAAAGACCTTGAGCCTGATGCCCAGCGCATCAGGCTCGAGCAGCACCTGAACAACGAACGCGCCAAGCGCGATCAGCTTGAACAAGCGCTCTCTGAGTTCCGGCACACGGGCCGGCGCATCAGCGACAGGCTGGAACGCTTGGGCGGGCGCGGTGCGGATTTGGAGCAGCAACGCTCGCTTTTGGCTGAAAACCTGAAGCTCACACAATCTGAGCTGTCGAAAACTGAAGCCCAGATAAACAAAATCCGCCGCGAACTTTCCAAGCTCGCAGCGGATCAGCAGTCTTAGAGATTTGGGAGAGTGGTGTCCTTAGGCCGGGATGTCGGCGCGGCACATACCGATGTCTTCCAATTGATGGTCCGGAAGCGCGATAAGTTGCTCGCGGAGATTGCGGGTTCGGGACCAGTTTTGGATCATTGAAATCAGGGCCATTCGATTTACTCCTTTAAGAGCGTTACCCCTTTGCAACAGCGCATCGGTTGATGCTCAAATAGGAGCCTTGGCGCCTTTTGGCCAATGCTATTATTTCACCCCTGCCATGCAAAAATTGCAGAGCCGGTTAACCGTCATTAAGCACCTTAACCCGGTGGAATCGTAGCCTGTTCCGGCACCAGCCTCGTCACCCCGTAACACAACGCACCGCCTGCGCGGACAACCGGCCAGCAACGGCTCGACACCGCCTCATTGTGGGCCGAGGCATTAAAGCTTTCGCACCATTTGGCCCCTTGGGTCGACCAACCGCCGGTGCCCGCCTTGGTACCGTCATCGTTCTCCCAGGTGAACGATCCACCGTGGTCGTAGGTGATCTTGCCCCGGTGCTGTTGACCGCGCTGATAGGTGAATGATTGGCCTGCAAACAATGGTGCAGGATCGGTGATGGCTGGCGCATAGGGGTCAGGCCTGCAGCCAGACGCACTGGCTTGGCTGCCCACAATACGCGTGTCGATGGAGTTGATTTTCTCCGACGTATCGTGGAGAAAACGGTTTACCGCATTGTCGGACGAGCAGGCAGACAGAGCCGCGGCAAAAACCACGACGCACGCTATGCGACTAGTCGGATGAAACTGATGACTTGCACTCATGGTTGCTGCGACCTTTCCCCGCAACCGCACTCTTTACCGCGTTTATCGGGCAGAGCCGATTGCACCGCCCCCGCCAGTTCTGCATGTTAGGACGAAACACGAATTCATTCAATTAAGGGGAAAATGCACCATGCTGGATCGCCTATCAGCTCTCCTGAGGCTGTTGACCATAGCCCTTGTTGTTTTCGCAACCGGTGGACAGGCCTCCGTCCAGGCGGCAGACGAAAACGTAATGCTGGTGCTCGATGGATCCGGCAGCATGTGGGGACGGGTTGATGGCGAGCCCAAGATTGCCATTGCCAAGCGGGTTGTGAGCCAGGTGCTCGGTGATCTGGCCGGCAAGGTGAACATGGGCGTTATCGCCTACGGTCATCGCTCCAAGGGCGATTGCAAGGATATTCAAACTCTGATTCCCGTCGGACCCGTAAATGCCGAAGACTACATGTCGGTGATTGGCAAGGTGCAGCCGAAAGGCAAGACACCGATCACAGATGCGGTCAGGCGCGGCGCCGATGAACTCAAGTACCGCGAGGAAAAAGCGACAATCATTCTGGTCAGCGACGGGCTGGAGACTTGTGAGGCCGACCCGTGTGCGCTGGCCCGCGAGCTCGAAGGCCAGGGCATTGATTTCACCGTGCATGTGGTTGGATTTGATCTGCGCAAGCAGGACACCACGAGCCTGCAGTGTCTTGCCGAAGAAACCGGCGGCAAGTATCTGCCGGCCGATAGCGCCAGCGAACTGGGCAGCGCCATTGGCGAAGTGGTGGCCGAGGTTAAGGAACCAACCCCTGAGCCGGCGCCAAAACCGGCCGCAGCCAAAAACCCCACCACCTTGAAGGTTGACGTCCAGCTGTCTGAGGACCAGCCACCCCTGCCCCGGGCCTATGTCCGCGTGCGGCCCGCCAAGGGGGAAAAAGAGGTGGCTGGTGGTGCAGCCCGCAATCAGCTCAAGGTAAAGCCTGGAACATATTACCTGACCAGCAAAGTGGGCGCTGCCTCTGGCAGTGTGGAGGCGACGGTGGAGGAGAATGCCAAGAATGAGGCAAAGATCATTCTCAATGCTGGTCAGTTGAAGGTCACCGCTGTGCCGAACGAGGGCGCCGAGCCGCTCACCAAGGCCTATATCTACATTGAAGACCTTAAGCCTGACGCGAACGGCAAACGCCGCCGGGTCACCGCAGGCAACCAGCGCAACACATTCACCGTGCCAGCAGCCACATATCGGGTGATTGCCAAACTCGGCAAAGCCGCCGCCTCTGAAACCGTCGACATAAAGCCCGGCAAGAGGACTGACCTCACCATAATCTTGGGATCGGGAACCCTTAAAGTTAACGTTCTGGCCGCAGAAGGCGGAAAACCGGTGAGCAACGCATATGTGCGCGTTTATGAATCCGAACCCCAGGTAGACGGCAAACGCCGCCAAGTGACTGCAGGCAACCAGCGCAACACGTTCACGCTCCCGGCAGGCAGGTACTTCGTCACCGGCACAGTGGGCAAAGCCGTTGCGTCCAAGCAGATCGAAATCTCGTCCGGCAAGCGGCTTGAGCAGACATTGGTGGCCGCAGTCGGCGGACTGAAGGTGAGCGTGGTTCCGGCCGAGGGCGCAAAACCGCTTAAGACCGCTTCGATCTACATCTTCGTGACAGACAAGGGCCTGGACGGGAAACGCAAGCGGATCACCAGTGGCAATATGCGAAACACCTTCAAGCTGCCCGCGGGCAAATACTACGTCGAGGCCCGCTCAGGCCTGCCCAGGAGTGGGTCGGAAGTTGAGCTGGGCGCAGGCAAACTCAGCGAATTGACCATCAACATCAACGCAGGCTCCTTGAACGTCCAGAGCCAAGCCAAGGTGCATGTCACCGTGTTTGAGGCTGAAAAGGACCTGGAAGGCAAGCGTGCCCGGATCAATGCCTTTCACACCGGGCGGCCGGTGTTGCTTCCGGCCGGCAAATACGTGCTGGTTGGCAAACTGAAGGGCAAGCGGGCTGAAGCAGAGGTGGAGATTACGGCGGGCAAGATGACTGAGATCAAGCTGGATCCTTGAGGTTCAGGTTTCCCTCTGAAATGGCCTGCACATAGTCTTTGTGATAGCGGCCATAGCCGTTTTGCGTGCAGCCAAGCTGGGCCCGGATCACCTGGTGGAACGCTGGCAGCTTGTGGAACGGCACGGCTGGATAGGTGTGGTGCTCGATATGGTAGGGCATGTTCCAGGCGATGAAGCGCACAAAGCGTGTTGTGAACGTGGTGCGGGTGTTTTCCAGCATGTTGGCCACGTGTGGGCAGCGCGTGTGTTCGGCCAGCAAATAAAGCCGCATGAACGGCTGGCCCAACAGAGCCGGCACAACCCAGAGCCAAATCAGCGCGGCGCTTTGTGCAGCAACACATGCCAGGATCACAATCGCATAGGCACACAGATAAAGCCGCGCTTCGCGAACGACCTTGCCCCGCGCCCGGGCCGGAACATAGGGATCGTCACGCCGGCCGAAGGCATTGGAGACCAGAACGCGCACGTTGCCGAGCCAAACCGGGCCGCCTGAAACATAAAGCAGATAAGCGCCCAAGGTCTCCGGCTTGCCGGCCTCCAGTTCCGGGTCCCTGCCCGGCTCATGGGTGAAGCGATGATGGGCAAAGTGGAAATAACGGAACCAGTTGGGCGCAATCAGAACTGCAAACCCGCAGATCGCTGCCACCGCAACGCTCAGCTCTTCGCTGCGAAAGGCTGTGCGGTGAATGGTTTCGTGCAAGGGGGTGAACAGAAAACCGATGAACAGCCCCTGCACCGGCAGAAGCAGTTGCCAGCCAGGCACCGCAAAGATGATCAACGTTGCCCCCAATAATATCGCGCCGAAATGCACCGCAAAATGCACCAGCCCCGGCCCGTCAGATTGCACCAACAGATGTTTGCGCGTCTCTGACGGCAGGCTTGCCAGAAGGTCCTTGTGATCAGGCATGGTCATCGAGGCCGGGCCTCTTGCACTAACCGCGTGGCCACAGCGTCCAGCGGCGGATGCGGTTTGCGCGGTCAGGTTTCAAATGCGCTTCACGCAACACAATAAACAATCCTGAGCCGCCCACAATAGCGGCCCCCACCAGGGTCCAGCCGTCGGGAACCTCGCCCCAAATCAGGTAGCCATAGAACATCGCCCACAACAACGCGGTGTATTTGAACGGCGTAATGGTCGCCACCTCCGCATTGCGCGCGGCGCCTGTTTGAAACATTTGTGCAATGCCGCCCAACAGGCCGATGGCACACAGCGCCGCCAAATCTAAATTGCCCGGCGTCTTCCAAAAGAACGGCAATAATACGCCGGATGCCACAGTGGTGGTGAGGGTGAAGCTGAAGATGATGGAGCCATTGCTCTCGGTCCGCGTCAGTTTTCGCACGTAGACCGTGGTGATGCCGATGCAGGCAGCGCCAAACAGCGCGAGCACGGCGGTCGGGTCAAACGCGCTCGTGCCGGGCCGGATGATAATCAACACGCCGACAAAGCCCAGTGCCACCGCGAACCACCGCCGCGGCCCGACCTTCTCGCCCAAAATGGGAACTGAAAGCGCGGTTGCAAACACTGGTGCCGCAAACACAATCGCCACCACGTCCGCCAACTTCATCAAGGAGAATGCGGCAAACACCGAACTCATGGCACACAAGCCAACCAGCGAACGCCAGATATGGGCCCAAATGTCGTTCGGACGCACCGCCTCCCAACCGCCGTTGAAAATGGACATGATGCCCAAGGGCACGAACGCCAGAATGCTGCGGAAGAAAATGACCTGCACAACAGCGTAGGTGGCCGACTGCCACTTCACCAGAACGTCCATGCCGGAAAAGCAGGCAACGGCAAGCAGCGCAAGAACAATCCCGAGCGAGGCCTTTGATGGCGCAGCGGTCTGTTTGGCAGCCCCCGCGGCTTCACTCATTGCAACACATTCAGATGCAGCACATCCATCATCCGGTTTTTGCGCACCTCGTGTTCACCGACCATTGCGCGCTTGCGAACGAGGCCGCACCTGTCGGCTTGGCCCGGTAGCCTGTTGGGCAGGCATAATAGCTTACCGTTGATGCGGCGATCTGGGTGGCGTTGTTGCGGTCGGTGGCGCCGCTGTTCATCGGTCCGCCTGGCCGGCGCACCTTCACGTTATAGGATTTTGAGCTGTCGCTGTAGATGAAGCTGACCGTGTAGTCGCGCTTGTTGTAGCGCACGGTTTCGGTGCGCTGATAAGCTCCAATGACACCGTCGGACGGTTTGCCGGTCTGGCAAGCGGCCAGAGGTAAGGCCAAAAGGCCCGCAATCGCAAAACGCCACATCTCAACGCTCCAAATCTGGGATGACCCGCCATTACCGGATGGGGACTGATCACGTCAATGGCTCTGTGAAGGGAATCACAGGTATCAACCCAATGTGGCAAGCTTGGTGCAACTGGCAAACATTACGGTGAAAGTGCCCCGAGCAAAGGCGCAAACAAGGACCAAGCGTGGCAAAGAAGCAGAAAACGGCGATTGATCCAAGCCAGACCGTTGAAATCAGCGCGTCTGCACTGCAGCTGCTGGGCTCCTTTGCTCTCACCGTTCTGGCCGGTTTGGGAATCGGGGCCGCAGTTTGGTTGAATGCAGAGATCCTGACCACTGTTGCGCTCGTTGCGTTTTTGATCGGAACGGCCGTTCTTGTGGGCGTATCCTTCTATTTGGCCAAGTTGATGCTGCGCTCCGATGCACCGGTGGTGACCATCTCACCTGAAGGTGTATGTGATCGCAGGCTGTCTGCCGACACGGTTTCCTGGCGCGATATCGACCACATACGCCCGCGCCGTAACCGCCAGGCACAAGTGATCGAACTTGTCTTGTCAAAGGAGGCCGACAAGGCCTTGACCTATAAGCCCCTTCCCCGCCTGCTGCGCAGCTATCACCGGCTTTCAAACAGCGTGCGGTTCGCGGTGAGCGCGCACGGCTTGAAGATCAGCCACAAACAGCTTCAGGAAACTCTAGAGGCCTACATCAAGGCCCATGGCCCACAACCCGAATGAACATCGGGTGTGTCACCAGGGCAGATCTTTGCCTTCCCAAGAGCGGAACGAAGCGGTGGTTTCCATGCTCAGGGCATCGATTTCCCGGATCAGACCAGAGGCCGACTCTGGCGCCGACACTGGACCTTCGTGACTTGTCATATCGGTTGAAACCCAGCCGGGGTGCAAAAGCAAAACGGCAATCTTGCGTGGGGCAAGTTCCAGGCTGAGCATTTTGCCCACCATGTTCACCCCCGCTTTGGAGATGTTGTAGCCATAGCCGGAAGCGCGCGCAGCATTCTCAATGGACCCTAGGTTTGAGGACACGATGGCCAGCTTGCCGCCATCTGCAATCAACGGGCTCAGCGCTTGGCCAACCACAAGCGGGCCCATGGTGTTGACCTCAATTTCTTCGCGCACCGCCTCAACGCTCATCTCCGCCAAACCGTTGCGGTCGCGGAAAATGCCGGCATTGTTGATCAGCACATCGATCTTGCGCCCCTCCAGTTCTTTGGCCAGACGGGCAACCGATTGATCGTTTGAAACGTCAACGCCGGAAAAGATCTCAGCACCGGTGGCGCTTATTTCCGGGGTTGGCACGCGAACCACCGCGAGCACATCATCGCCGCGGTTGCGGTATTGCCGGGCCAGTTCCAGCCCAATTCCCCTATTTGGGCCTGTAATGCAAATCGTCGCCATGTCCGTCCTCCCGCATCAGCAGTTTGCTCTGCTGGTGTACTGCGGGAGGCAGGCAATGGCTAGGAGGAAGTTGGGGTTGAACTGCGCCTCAACAAGCGTTTGAAGCGGTGGGACGACCCAAGGGGGCCGAGCCGCCGGATTGTGACGGTTTTGTGTAAAATGCCTTTAGTGAAATCATGACATCGCGAAAGGCCAATGCGCGTTCGCGGCGGCCCGCCTTCAGATACTCACCCATACGCTTTGGATCGTAATTTTCAATCTTGTGTTTCATTTTCCATCCTTTTCAACGTGTTACTGGAACCTTAATTCCAACTCACAAGCTGTCCTTGGCACCATACATAGTGAGATTGCGCTTCTGCGACAAACGAGTTATCTTTGCATGTCACTTAAAATTTCTTTGCTTGAAAAACACACATCATGGCCTACCAGCTGCCCCCGTTGAACGGCCTTCGGGCCTTTGAAGCCACAGCCCGCCACATGAGCTTCACCCATGCGGCTGAAGAGCTTCATGTCACCCCCGCCGCGCTCAGCTATCAGGTGCGTCACCTTGAGGAAATTTTAAGCGTCAAACTCTTCAAACGCCTGAACCGGGCCATTGAACTCACGCCCCAGGGCCAGGCGCTGTTTCCCGGCATCAGAGCCGGCTTTGAACGCATGGACGAAGCCATGCGCACCTTGAGACGGCGCACGGAGACCAATATTCTGGTGGTGTCGGTTGGCCCGGCCTTTGCGGCAAAGTGGTTGGCGCCGCGGCTCTACCGGTTCATTCAGCGCCACCCGGATATCGATCCACGGATCTCAGCCAATCTGCAGATCTCAGATTTTGAGAATGAACAGATCGATCTGGCCGTGAGGTTCGGCACGGGCGCCTATCCGAACCTGCATTCAGAACGGCTCATCAGTGACTATGTCACCCCACTGTGCAGTCCTGACCTGGTGGCCAACAGCCACGAGCACCCTTTGCGTGAACCGGCGGATCTGGCCCACCATGTTCTGATCCACGATGAGAGTTTGAGTTTTTTCGACAATGTTCCCAGCTGGCAAACCTGGTGCGAGGCTGCCGGCCTGACGAACATCAACTTGGATGGTGGGGTACATTTCACCCTGGCCGACCATGGACTGGACGCGGCCGTTGAGGGCGCCGGCGTTGTGCTGGGCCGCATTGCGTTGGCCCACTTCGATTTGAAGTCAGGGCGCCTGGTGCGCCCCTTCGATCTCAAAATCCCCATCGCCTACAGCTTTTATGTGGTCAGCCCCATGGCCACTAAGGATGAGCCGAAAGTTGCCGCCTTTCGCGAATGGCTGCTTGAAGAGGCGGCCAGTGACCGGGCCTTGAATCTGGCTTAGTTGGTTGCGTGCAACGTTTGCGGGCAGAAGGTTGCAAGCAAGAACTGCTGAAAATTGCCAAACGAACCCAACTGCTTGTAATAGACTGATATAAATCAATATATTAATTGTGCACCGCAGCAATTCCCGCAATCTACACCCCAGTCCTTCTCCCAAGGCCCACACCCTCTCCCGCGCCCCTGCGAAAGCAGGGGCCCAAAGCTCTGGGCGTGCTGTTGGCTCCGGGTGCTGGATCCCTGCTTTCGCAGGGATGCGGGAAGGATGAGGGGTAGGGATGGAGCGAGGGATGCGGGACGGGTGAGGGATGCGGGAAGGATGAGGGATACGGGCGGTTGGAGAGAAATGCCGGCTATGGTGGATCGGCAGATACAGGCCCTTCCCAATTTCCCCCTCAAGCCCGGCGCACGACCTGTTGTGTCGCCATGCAGGCCTCGACGATGGCATCAGTGCTGATCCGGTATTCGTCATAGAGATCATCCAGCGTGCCGGTCTGGCCAAAGTGCTCAACGCCAAGCGCCTGGACCTTGTGGCCATGCACGCTGCCAAGCCAGGAGAGCGCGGTTGGGTGGCCATCGATCACGGTGACGATCTGCGCCTCCCGGTCCAGCGGGGCCAACAATTCTTCCACGTAGGAAAGCTCATCGCGCTTGCCGTGCTGCTGCGCGGTTTGCGCAGCCTTCCACCCGGCGTTGAGCCGGTCGGCGGAGGTCACCGCCAACAGCCCGGCGCCAGGGAAGCGGGACAACACGAGCCCCAGCGCCTCCTGGGCCTCCTGGGCCGAGGTGCCGGTGTAGGCAATCGCCAGCCGGGCGCCTTCTTGGGGCGGGCGCATCCAGTAAGCCCCCTTGATGACGCCATCGCGCATGGCATCATCCATGTCGCGCACCGGCTGATCGACACTGCGGGTCGACAGGCGCAGATACACCGACCCGCCTTCGCGCTCGTGCACCCATTCATCCTTCTGCGCCGTCTTTGGCGCGCGCTGGATGTAGTCAAACGCCCACTCCAGGATCACCGCAAGCTCATCCACGTAGGATGGCTCGAAGGAGGCGATGCCGTCCTGGGCCATGCCGATGAGCGGCGTGCTGATGGACTGGTGGGCTCCGCCCTCTGGTGCAAGCGTAATGCCCGATGGCGTGGCCACAACAATGAAGCGGGCGTCCTGGTAGCAGGCATAGTTGAGCGCATCGAGACCACGCTGGATAAACGGATCGTAGAGCGTGCCGATAGGCAAAAGCCGGGTGCCGAATACCTCGTGGGAAAGCCCCAGCGCCGCCAACAGCAAGAACAGGTTATTCTCCGCAATGCCCAGCTCCATATGCTGGCCATCGCGCCCCATGTGCCAGCGCTGGGCCGACATGAGCTTGCGGGTTTGAAAGACGTCCTCTTGCTCCTCCAGCGAGAAGATGCCACGCCGATTGACCCAAGGGCCCAGGTTGGTGGACACGGTCACATCCGGCGATGTGGTGACAATGCGCTCGGCAAGCTGGCTCTCGGTCTTGGCGATCTCGTCCAGAAGTTTGCCGAAGCCTTCCTGCGTGGACATGGCACCGCGGATTTCCGGCCAGGTGAGCGGCGGAACCTCGACGCGGGGCGCAGACATCCGGCGCGTGCCCCGGGCATTGAAGCGCACGCTGGCAAGCGCCGCCTCCATGTCTTCGGTTGCCCGGTTCAGCCCGGCAAACTTCTCCCATTCCTGGCCCTCAAGAATATTGTTGGCAGCGCGAAACGCGCTCATCTGGCCAGAGCTCATCAGGCCGGCATGATTGTCCTTGTGCCCGGCCAGCGGCAGGCCATGGCCTTTGACGGTGTAGGCGATGAAGCAGACCGGCTTGTCGTCGGAAACACTGCCAAATGCCTCCAACAGGGTTTCCAGGCAGTGGCCCGCCAAGTTGGTCATCAGCACCGGCAGATCGGTGTCGTCATAACGGGCAACCAGCGCCAGCGCCTCAGCAGTGCCGGCCAGATCTTCGTTAAGCTGGGCCCGCCATGCGTCGCCGCCCTGGAACGTGAGCGCCGAATAGAGCGAGTTCGGACAGCTGTCGATCCATTGGCGCAAGGCCTCCCCGCCGGGCTCTGCAAAGGCAGCCTCGAGCTTCTTGCCATATTTCAGGGTGAGCACCTGCCAGCCATAGTTCTCGAACACAGATTCCAGCTTCGGCATCAGGCGGTCTGAAATAACCGCGTCCAGGCTCTGGCGGTTATAGTCGATCACCCACCAGCAGTTCTTCAGGCCGTGCTTCCAGCCCTCCAGCAGGGCTTCATAGATGTTGCCTTCATCGAGTTCCGCATCGCCCACGAGCGCGACCATCCGGCCCTCCAGCCAGTCATCGCCCCAGCCCTTGGCCTGGATGTAGTCTTGTACCAGACTGGCAAACGAGGTCAGCGCAACCCCGAGCCCGACCGAGCCGGTGGAGAAATCCACATCATCCACATCCTTGGTGCGCGAGGGATAGGACTGGGCGCCGCCCTTGCCCCTGAAATCGATCAACTTCTCAAGGGTCTGATTGCCGAAGAGATATTGGATCGCATGAAACACCGGGCTGGCATGGGGCTTGACCGCAACCCGGTCCTCAGGCTTTAGAACCGCAAAATACAGCGCCGTCATGATCGTGACGAGCGATGCAGAGGACGCCTGGTGGCCGCCCACTTTCAGGCCGTCCGAGCTCACCCGGTCATGGTTGGCATGATGGATGATCTGGGCGGACAGATAGAGCACCCGCTTTTCCAGATCTTCCAGGATCTCCAGGGGCAAGGGCATGTGGCTGTCTTGGTTCATGGTTCAAATCTCATCAGGGCCGCGCAGGCTGACCGTATAGCCGTCGGCGGAAATCGCATTCACAACATCGTCCAGATGTTGCCGGTCGCGGGTTTCAATCTCAAATATCGTCCGGGCGCCCTTGGCCGGGGTGGAGGTGAACACCCGGTGGTGGGAGATATCCAGGATGTTCGCATCCTGATCGGCCAGAATGCGGGTGAGACGGGCCAGTTCCCCGGGCCGGTCGCGCACATCAATGGCCAGGCGCGCAATGCGCCCTGCCCTGGCAAGCTCCCGGGTCAACACATCAGAGAGCAGACGCATGTCTATGTTGCCGCCGCAGACCACCAGCCCAATCCGCCTGCCAGCGAAGCGCTCCCGGTCCGCCAGTATGGCGGCAAGGCCAGCGGCGCCGGCGCCCTCTGCAACCGTCTTTTCAATGTCGAGCAACAACGTCACGGCCCGCTCAAGCTGTGGCTCTGAGACCAGCACGATGTCATCGACAACGGATTTGATGATCAGGGTGGTCAACACACCCGGGTTCTTCACCGCAATGCCTTCCGCCAGGCTGTCGCCCCCAAGGGCTGGCGGAGCATCATCTCCGTAATAGGCTGCCTTCATGGCGGGGTAGAGCGCGCTCTGCACGCCGATGACTTCCATCCGGGGCGCCAGCGCACGGGCAACGATCCCCATGCCAGACATCAGCCCACCGCCGCCGATGGGCACCATCATCACGTCGAGCTCTGGCCCCTGCTCCAACATCTCAAGGGCCACGGTTCCCTGGCCGGCAATGATGAGCGGATCATCATAGGGATGGATGAAGGTGAGCCCTTCTGCTTTGCCGTGCTGAGCGGCGTAGTTCGCTGAATCCTCCAACGTCGCCCCCTCAAGGACGATCTTGGCTCCGTGCGCCCTGGTGCCCTCCACCTTCACCGTGGGGGTGCCTTCCGGCATGACGATCACGGCGGGAATGCCCAGCCGCTTGGCATGATACGCCACGCCTTGTGCGTGGTTGCCCGCCGACATGGCGATCACGCCCTGTTTCTTCTGCGCATCGGTAAGCTGCAGCAGCTTGTTCAGCGCGCCGCGCTCCTTGAACGATGCGGTGAACTGCTGGTTTTCAAACTTTAGCCAGATCTCGCACCCCAGCATGGCGGACAGTGTCTCGCTCTTTTGAAACGCCGTCTGCTTCACCGCACCCAGAATGGCTGACGCCGCGGCGCGGACGTCATCAATCGAAACGGGCAAGGGGTGCTCATTGGTGGCCATGGGTGGGATTATACGCTAAGGCGCACAGCTGATCCTGCCAAATAATGCCAAATTTTGCAGCCGTTTTGCTATAACCCACCAAAATTGGACCTGAAACGCAGAGAATATTGCCATGCCGAGCTTAGACACGATTGACTGCAAACTGCTGGCCCTGCTCCAGGAGAACGGGCGTTACACCAACCAGGAACTGGCTGAACGGGTGGGGCTTTCCCCCAGCCCCTGCCTGCGCCGCCTGAAACGGCTGGAGCGCGAAGGTATTATCTCGCGCTATGTGGCGATGGTGGACCAGAAGGCTGTGGGGTTGCCGGTTTCGGTGTTCGTCTCGGTAAAGCTCGAGCACCAACGCGAGGACGTCATGGCCCGCTTTGACGCTGAGATCGCCAAATACCCTGAGGTCTTGGAGTGCTATCTTATGACCGGTTCACGGGACTATCTGCTCCGTGTTGTGGCGCAGGATCTGGAAGCCTATGAGCGCTTCCTCAAAACCTCCCTGACCCGGATTGACGGGGTCTCATCAATTGAATCGTCCTTCGCCCTAAATCAGGTTAAATACACAAACGTTCTGCCGATTACCTTGTGTTCAGAGAAACCCCATGACGACACTCTCCTTACCCACTCAGCCACTCCACGATGAGATGACGGCGTGGCGGCATGACTTTCATGCCCACCCCGAATTGGGCTTTGAGGAGAGCCGGACGGCCAAGCGCGTGGCCGAGTTGCTGACCGGCTTTGGGCTGGAGGTGCACACCGGCGTGGGCCGTACCGGCGTTGTCGGCATCCTGCAAAAGGGCAACGGCACGCGCAGCATCGGCCTCAGAGCGGACATGGACGCATTGCCGATCACTGAGCTCAACACCTTCGGGCACCGCTCCTCCAACACCGGCGTCATGCATGCCTGCGGCCATGATGGCCACACCACCATGTTGCTGGGCGCGGCCAAGCACCTGGCGGCCAACGGAGCCTTTAACGGCCGGGTGGTCTTCATCTTCCAGCCCAACGAGGAACACGGCCTCGGCGCGGCAGCCATGATCGAAGAAGGATTGTTCGCAGACTACGGCGTGGATGAAGTCTACGGCATGCACAACATCCCTGGCATGGCCCTCGGCACCTTCGCCACAAGGGCAGGCCCCATAACGGCCAGTGAAAGCCTGTTTGAGATTGAGATCACCGCCCATGGCGGCCACGCCGCCCTGCCCCACATGGGCGTTGATGCCATCGTGGTGGGTTCTCAGATCGTCAACGCACTGCAAACCATCGTCTCACGCAAACTGAACCCCAGTCTCAACGGCGTGGTGTCCATCACCGAGTTCGTGACCGACGGTCAGCGCAATGTATTGCCCGGCTCAGCCGTGCTGCGCGGCGATGCCCGGGCGCTGACCCCTGAGATCAACCAGACCATCGAGGCGCGCATGCGCCAGATTGTAGACGGCATTTGCCAGGCCCATGGGGTGAGCGCGACCTTGTCCTACGACACCATCTTCCCGGCTACCATCAACGCAGCCTCCCCCGCCATGGCGGCAGCAGATGCGGCGGCGGCACTTGTGGGGGCAGCCCATGTGGACGGTGAATGCGAAGCCAAACTCTTCTCGGAGGATTTTGCCCATATGGCCAAGGCCCGCCCAGGGTGCTTCGTTCTCATGGGCAATGGCACAGAAGGCTCCAACGCCCGCCCGCTGCATTCTGCCGACTATGACTTCTCCGATGAAGCGCTGACGGCCGGATCATCATTCTGGACCCAGCTTGTGGAACAGCAACTGGCCACGGACCAAGCCTAGGTCCTGTTGACAAATTGGATTCCCAAATCATCTGAGATGTGATTCACGGTAGCTTTTGAGGAGGCTATTGTGGCTCGGCTGTTGATGGAAGATGGGGAATGGGTGTTTTTTGAACCGTTTATTGTTGCGATCCGGG
>JAAEUE010000135.1 GCA_024227565.1 Alphaproteobacteria bacterium | reverse complement strand
TCGTCAATCGTTATCGTCAATTTCATCACTCTGCTACCACTTCATCACCAACATCTAAGCCATCTACAATCTCGATAAACACATCACCGCGCAGACCAACGGTGATTTCTTGCGGTGTGGAACGGCCGTTTTGCCACATGTCGAGAACGGCCGTTCCGTCAGACCTTGCTCGCACCAATGCACGGGGCAAGCGCAGCACTTCGGTAGCCTCATCAATCACAATCGAGGCATCTACCGTCATGCCAGGAAGCACGCTGTTCGGTAATTCATCGGCCAGGGCGAGATAAACGTGATACAGCGGACGCGCTTCACCCTGCACACGCTGCGGCACAATGCGCGCCACGGTACCAACCACTGCTACATCTGGCCGTGCATCAAAAAACAGCTCAGCCAGTTGCCCAATACGCACCATCGACAAATCTTCTTCAATGACGGTTGTGCGCACTTCACCCGCTTTAGGATCTGACATCACCAGCAATGCATCACCGGCAAAGATGGCGGCACCAGGGCGCACCAGCACATCCAACACCACGCCATCAAATGGGGCAACGAGTTCAGTTGCGGCCAAATCCTTTTCCGCTTGTTCAACGGCAAGCCGCAGCATTGGGTCTACACCGGAGCGGCGCAAAAAATCGGCTGCAAGCGTAGCGCCATCAACGCCGGTTTGCTGCGCTGCAACTTGTTGCCCCACGGCCCAGCGCTGGTTAAGCACGGCGTCATAGGCGGCTTGGGCAACCTGCCGCCCGTCAGCAGCATAGGCAGCTTCAAGCCGGTACGCT